>NZ_FUXU01000091.1 GCF_900167155.1 Enterovibrio nigricans DSM 22720
CATGAGACTACGACGATTGATGGGTGTAGCCGATCAGATCGTAGCTTCTAGATTTAGTTCCATCGATTTAAGCAACAAAGCCGTATGACGATGCGGAGCTTGCAGAAAAACGCCACCCAACCAAAGAGGATTTGGATGCCTTCAGCAAAGATTTCAGCTTCTGCGCCGTGCATGTCTCAGGCCACTTGGCGAGCTGCAACACACAAGGGCTGGCGTTTATTGGCTATGACGCAAACACGCCTAACCCCGATGGCGGTGTGATCCGCCGTGATGCCAGCGGCGATATGACAGGCGTTCTCGAAGAATCCGCGATTTACGCAATTCTCGGTGCATTGCCCACAGAAACCAAAGAAGACGCGATACGAAAATTCCTTAAAGTACAGGATATGTTCGCAAGCTATGGTGTCACCACGACTCAAGAAGGCCTTGCGACATTGCCTGCAATAAATGCCATGAAGACCATGGCTGACAATGATTTGATGAAAATCGATTTGCTTGCCTATGCCAAATGGGTTGACCTTGATGAAGCCGTTAAAATCATGCCGATGAAAAGCACCACAAATGGCTTCACATTGGCTGGCGTGAAACTGGTTGGTGACGGTTCGCCGCAAGGGAAAACCGCTTACCTGTCGTCACCCTACTATGAGCCGCCACACAGCCATGCGTATGACTATCATGGCTATCCGGTGCTAACACAGGAAGAAATG
Source organism: Enterovibrio nigricans DSM 22720 (assembly GCF_900167155.1). Taxonomy (GTDB): domain Bacteria; phylum Pseudomonadota; class Gammaproteobacteria; order Enterobacterales; family Vibrionaceae; genus Enterovibrio; species Enterovibrio nigricans. Next base: position 708 of record NZ_FUXU01000091.1, read on the forward strand.
AACCATTGGGTAGACAAAGCCTACGCCATGAATGCACAGGTATTAAGCCACAGCAACGGTGATGCGTCTGCCGACATTCTGCTAAACGCCGTTGAACGCGCTGATGAGATTCACGGCAAAGAAGACAGACGTACAGTGGTCATTCACGCGCAAACAACGCGCCTTGATCAGGTGAAGCGCATGAAAGAAAACGTGATGATTCCATCTTTCTTCCCTGCACATACCTATTTCTGGGGAGATTGGCATAAAGAGTCGGTGTTAGGTCCGTGGCGCGCATCGAACATATCACCCATGGGTTGGGCGAACTCTAATGACCTGATGTTCACGATTCATATGGATGCCCCTGTTTTGTTCCCAGACATGATGACCAACATGTGGACAGCAGTGAACCGTGTGACACGCAGCGGTGAAACATTGGGCGAGCACCATAAGATCAGCCCGTATCAGGCATTAGAAGCCATCACCATCAACAGTGCGTATCAGAACTTCGAAGAGGCTTCGAAAGGCACGATTGAAGTTGGTAAGCGTGCAGATTTGGTGGTGTTGGATGCAAACCCGCTGGACGTTGACCCGATGACGATCAAAGACATCGCCGTGCTAGAGACCATCAAGGATGGTGAGACCGTATTTAAACACGCTGGATAATGCAATCTAAAACAAAAAAGGCGGTGCTTGTATGCGCCGCCTTGTTGATCCCGCCGCATCAGCGCTAGCCGAAACGACCACCGATATAATCGCGGGTTAATTTGTGCTCAGGGTTTTCGAACACTCGCTTGGTTTCGTTAACTTCGACCAAATCGCCCAAGTGGAAATACGCAGTGCGATCAGACACGCGTGATGCCTGTGACATGGAGTGCGTCACGATCACTATACTGAAGTTCTCTTTCAGCTCACTGATGAGATCTTCAATGATGCCCGTGGCAATAGAGTCAAGCGCAGAACAAGGCTCATCCATCAGGATCACTTCAGGGGCAATCGCAATAGTACGGGCAATGCACAGTCGCTGTTGCTGGCCGCCGGACAGCCCTGTTGCAGGCTGATCCAAGCGCGATTTCACTTCTTCCCACAAACCGGCACGACGAAGAGACTGCTCAATCACCTCATCGAGTTCATCTTTGGTATCCACCAGCCCATGAATGCGCGGCCCATACGCAACGTTGTCATAGATAGACTTCGGAAAAGGGTTTGGACGCTGGAACACCATACCAACTTGGGAACGCAGTTCGACGATCTCCTGTTCTTTGGCATAAATATTATGCCCATCCAACAGGATTTCACCGTTCACTTCACATCCGGGTACCGTGTCATTCATGCGGTTCAGGCAACGTAAAAACGTGGATTTACCACAGCCTGACGGGCCAATCATTGCCAGCACCTGCTTTTCACCAATATCCAGATTGATATTACGAATTGCCGATTTCGCGCCGTTTTCATAGCAAACACTGACATCACGCGCCGTCATCCTTGGTGCATTCACAAAGGGCAGGCCACAGGTCTCTTTTGGCGCTAACGTTTTTTCTGCTGCCATCATATGTTCGCTCTGAGGAAAGCCTCCCGCATGGGTGATAATCGTTGTCATATCCCTACTCCTACCATCTGCGTTCTAAACGCTTACGCATGACCACAGCACATGCGTTCATAAATGCTAAAAACGCCAGCAACACCATGATTGCGCCTGACGTATTCTCAACGAATCCTTTCTCGGGGTTTTCCGCCCACAGGTAAATCTGAACGGGCAGTGCGGTTGCGGCATCAAGCGGCCCGCCCGGAATGTCCACCACAAATGCCACCATGCCTATCATCAATAACGGCGCGGTTTCACCCAATGCCTGCGCCATACCTATGATGGTGCCTGTTAGCATGCCGGGCATGGCGAGCGGTATCACATGGTGCAAGACCATCTGCATTTTTGACGCGCCAACACCCAACGCCGCATCACGCACCGACGGTGGCACAGCCTTAATCGCTGCACGGCTGGAAATAATGATGGTCGGTAGTGTCATCAGCGTTAACACCAACCCGCCTACCAGCGGTGCAGAACGCGGTAAATCCGCCACATTCAAGAACACGGCAAGGCCAAGCAAACCGAAGACGATGGACGGAACGGCCGCCAAGTTGTTGATATTGATTTCAATAAGCTCGGTAACACGGTTACGCGGGGCAAACTCTTCAAGGTAGATGGCGGCAGAAATCCCGATAGGAAAGCTCAACGCCAAGGTCACGAGCAAAGTATAAAACGAGCCGACCGTTGCGCCCCAAATGCCTGCTAACTCTGCGTCACGGCTATCCCCGTTGGTGAAGAAATTTTTATTAAAGACGGTGCGTACATTGCCTTCTGCAACCAATTCGTTGTACCACCCAATTTGAAGGTCTTTGAACTGACGACCGTCTTCTGGCGTACTGGCTTTGATATTGCCTTTGTTAAATTGATTGAAGTTGTCGCCCGCTTGGGCCCAATACTCTATTTTCTTCCCAATCAACGACGGGTCTGCAATCACTCTGTCCCGAAGATCATATTCCGCCCCATTGGAGAGGAATTTGTACAAGGCGCGTTTCTGTTTTCGGCCGTCAACGGGAATTTCTTGCAATATCGCCTTGCGCAGCACTTTCCGAAAACTAGCTTGCATCAAAGCATTTTTGTCGGTTTCTCCGCTTTCAAGACCCAGCACCTGAGGTGATAAATCAACGGTCAGCTTTATTTCAGTCGTGACGAACGCGGTGTACCCGTCTGACACGATTGTTGTCATCAATACGATAAGGAAAGCAAACGCCATGGAGATCGACGCGATGCCATAAAAGCGAAAGCGTTTCTCTTTCGCTCGACGCCGAGCAACACCCGCTTTGACACGCTGGCGTTTGGTCTCGGCAATTTTTAATAATCTGTCAGTCATACTGCTCTCGATATTTCTTCACGATACGGAGTGCGACAAAATTCAGTGCCAGCGTTACCACAAACAAGGTCAAACCAAGGGCAAACGCTGCCAGTGTTTTCGGGCTGTCGAACTCTTGGTCACCCACCAGCAAGGTCACGATTTGCACCGTCACTGTTGTGACTGAATCCAATGGATTCGCCGTTAAGTTAGCTGAAAGGCCCGCGGCCATTACCACAATCATGGTTTCACCAATCGCGCGGGATACCGCTAAAAGCAGCCCTCCCACAATCCCCGGCAGCGCCGCGGGTAAAACCACGTTTACGATGGTCTCAGAACGTGTCGCGCCAAGCCCTAAAGACCCGTCTCTGAGTGATTGCGGAACGGCGGTAATGACGTCGTCTGATAAAGAGGAAACAAAAGGAATGATCATCACGCCCATGACAGCCCCTGCCGCCAACGCGCTTTCTGATGATGCACCAGATAGCCCTATCGCATGCGCGATATCGCGAATAAAAGGGGCGGCCGTCAGTGCAGCGAAAAAGCCGTACACCACGGTAGGGATCCCGGCCAACACTTCCAAAACAGGCTTAACAATGTTGCGTACCTTGGGGGACGCGTATTCAGCCAGGTAAATGGCACTCATCAAACCAATGGGGGCTGCGATACACATGGCGATAAAAGAAATCATCAAGGTGCCAGTGAACAACGGAATCGAACCAAACGCGCCGCTCGCCCCCTGTTGATCGGCGCGTAACGCGATCTGTGGTGACCATTCTGTCCCAAACAGGAAATCGGAGATCGGAATAATCTGAAAGAAGCGAATCGCTTCAAACAGCACAGACAGAACAATGCCGAACGTGGTCAGAATGGCCAGTGTTGAGCAGAACATTAAGAAAAACTGAAGGCATTTCTCAACATGGTTTCTTGCTTTCAGTTTCGGTCGAACAATGCGCCAGCCTAATGCAAGCCCACCCAAAGACAGTGCCCCAACACCAACAAAGCGCAGTGTCTGCCCGATGCTTTCTAAATGCACATAATGGCCTGCCGCCGCCAGCAACGCTGGATTTTCGGTTTTCAGTACGCCATTGGCAATGTGGGTAATTTGGCTAAACAGGAGCTGGCTGTTTTCGTGTGAGTCGATTACCGATTGCGGCAGCTGTGCCATCACAAGCGACTCAACCATACCTGGCTCAATGGCTTGCCAAATAATAAGAAGCAGCACTGCAGGTACCGCTGCCAAAACGGCCGCGAATGACCCGTAGTAGGCCGGTCGTGAGTGTAGTGTGCTCAAGCTACCTTGCGCAGCGACAAGGTCCCGAGATCGTTTTTTGGCGAGTAGATACGCGCTGAAGGTCAGCACCAACACTATCACCATCAATGTGGACGTCTGCATCCCTTTTCCTTACATCCCTTGTACAGCAAAAGGGTGGTGCGTTTTCACGCATCACCCTTATAGTTTCGCCATTACAGGTTTGGTTTCAGATCAACCGCACTGTTGCGAACCAGTTTCCAGTCACGTGCTGACAATGGAATAAGACCACGGTCAGTCAAATAACCTTCATCACCAATCGCATCTTCAGACGTAAACGAAGAGACGTACTGTTGCAGGCCTGGCACCACGTTCTGGTGCGCTTTCTTCACATAGAAGTACAGTGAGCGAGAAACGGGATAAGACCCATCACCAATTGCGTCAAACGTCGGCACTACACCACCGATTTTTGAACCCTGCACTTTGTCAGAATTTTGCTCAAGGAAGCTGTAACCGAAGATGCCGAACGCGTTAGGGTTTGCAGCCAGTTTCTGTACGATCAGGTTGTCATTCTCACCCGCTTCGATGAACGCACCGTCTTCACGAATACCGTGACACACTGCTTTGTACTTTTTCTTGTCTACTTTCTTCATCGCTTTTAGCGCTGGGTATTGTTTACAGCCACCTTCCATTGCCAGCTCAACAAACGCATCACGCGTACCAGAAGTGGGTGGTGGGCCCAACACCTCGATTTTGGTTGCAGGCAGAGACGCATTCACGTCATTCCATGTTTTGTTTGGGTTCTCAATAAGATTACCGTTTGCATCCGGCACCACTTTTGCCAACGCAGTGAAAAGATCTTTCAATGTGATATCAAACTGCTGAGACTTTTTAGCGTTCGCAAAAGCGATACCGTCATAGCCGATTTTGATTTCAACAATGTCTTTTACGCCGTTCTTCGCACACAGCTCCACTTCAGAGCTTTTGATTTTGCGTGATGCGTTAGTGATATCTGGCGTGTTTTCGCCAACACCCGCGCAGAACAGTTTCAAACCGCCACCAGAACCTGTTGATTCAATTTTTGGTACCGAAAATTCTGAAGTACGACCGAAGCGCTCCGCGACAACAGTTGCAAATGGGTAGACTGTTGAGGAACCAACAATACTGATGTAGTCACGTGATGCAGCAGCTGCATTTGTCGCCGAGAATGTTGTTACACACAATGCAGAAGCTGCAATCAGAGCCTTAAGTTTCACATCAACCTCCAAGTCGATAGTCTTTTAAATTTAAGTGGTTAGACGGATAACAACGCCATTGGCCACTTTTGAGTTTGCGTTAAAACTGACTAAAACTTAGATAACCCTTGTGACACTAACCTTAACGAAATGTGAACATTCAGTTACAACGTGATAGGCAATCCATGACACATCTAATACATCAATACTTCACGAAAATGAAACAAAGTCAGCCTAGGTTATTAGGGCGCAATGGATAATGAGCATTGAATTTCTCCAACAGCAGAATGGTAGTGGCGACGTAGCGGAGACCTTAAAAACAAAAATCACGGAGAGAAATCATGGTACAGCGACCGATACAGCGCCCGCCCGCCACAGCACCCAAACGACGTTCAAAGCCGAGCGTGCTATTCCTGTGCGATGGGCAGGACGGCTATTCGTTGGTCGCACAATCTTTGCTGAACCATAAAGCAGACAGCTATTTTCATAGCCTTAGCGCATATACCAACGATAACTGCAATATCGAATCCGCTTGCCGATCGTTAAAACACTTCAACATTGATTGCACAGATAAGCACTTAGATACCATTGAGGCCTATGGCGGCGAGAGTATTGATTACCTGATTGCGTTATCACCATCATCGATTCAATCAGGCAAAACACTCCCTCGCTACGACAAATTTATTCCTTGGGATATTACTGACGGGGGAGAAAACGCTGAGCAACAACAGATCATCAAATACATCAACGATCAGATAAATTACTTTTTGTCGGTGTATCTTTATCGGTAAATTTCAGCGCCATCGATTTGAACCTAACTCACGTTACGGGAAATAAGCTCACTCACATGAAATATTTCACGCAGAGAGTGTATTGATCGGTATGGGTCGGCTTGATGACGCGACGGCACAGTTTCGGCCGTTAGCTTTTGCGGTATTCAGTGCCAAATGCGCGAGATCGATCAGTTTGTCCAAGGTTCTTGAGAACGACAGTTGCGATTCACTTTCGCCATGAAACGCACAATAGCCGATACTGATCGTAATGGGTTTCCCTTCCACTTCACAGTTAGCGACGTTTTCCGCCATGCGTTCACACACTTTGACCACCTCTGACTGCATGGTATCGGGTAACCAAACCAAGAACTGCTCACCATTGTAGCGTGCGACAAAGTCATAATTTCTGACGGCCTGTCGCAATGCATTGGCAACACCGCAAAGAATGGTATCCCCTTCTTCATGCCCATGTTGCTCGTTGAGCATACGGAAATAATCAATATCAACAATCGCAATCGCACCTTCACCATTGCGGCGAATAAGCTGATTAAGTTCACGGTGAAGATGGTCAAACAAGGCTCTTCGATTCGGCAAATCCGTCAACGCATCAAACAACTGCAAACTTTCCAGCCTCTGACTCATCGTCGACAGGGACGCCCTCGCTCCGTTAATTTCTTCCCGAAGCTCTTCATTTTCAAGCCTGAGTTCAATGAGACTGGCCAGCAGCCTCAGCACATCTTTATCATCGGCTTGCTCTCTACCAATAATGTCACTACTAAAGCTCAAACTTCCCCATACGGCGCCACCAAAATACAGGCAAATCCCCCAATAAGCAGGAGGGAGAGTGCTCCGCGCCGCATGTGATGATAAGTCAGGATGTTTCGTCGTGTCAGGAGCCAAAATGACCTTCGGCTCTCGGGCTGTGATACTGCAATATGTGGTGGCAAGCGGGTAAACCTTTTCATGATGAATCGACCCACTGACGCCTTCATGAACCGAGGCCACAAGGTAGAGCTCATCGTTACTGATACGTGCCAACCTCGCCTCAGACGCACCAAAATACTCAAGCCCAGCTTGCAGTAAATGCCTGCTCCACTTTGTGAATTCAACGTCTTTCTGACGCGCAATTTGTGGAAGTGTAAACAACAGGTGACGAATAGACAGCCCTTCTTCAGGCGAGGGGTATTCTGGCAACATATTGGCTTCTTATTTTATTATGTGTACTCAAAGGAATAGCACACCCTGTCAGATTGTATACATTCAAAGTTTGGATCACACAAATTTGAAAACTTGTCGTAGTGCAATGAATATCCGTCTTGCTCTAAGCACTTGTCTCACATTGAAAGCAGGCGTTGTTAAATAAAAAGGTCGCCTCACACTTTCAAATACCACACATATCAGTGGTTATCGGCCCCTGCGTTACGCAGTCACCTTCTAAACTTAGCGTTGTTCGTTTAACTACGGAGGGCGGTAGCTTGTTTTGCCTCTTCCCGTTAGCTGTCGCGCAAACTGAAACCCGTTATCCACTTCTATATTAGATAGTAAAATGGCCTTTGCAGCAGGATTGCTGCCAATTGACGCGCCTTACCATTTCTCAACCTCAGTTTGGTGCATGACGCCGTATTTGGGAGCGTCCATCTCATCAGACACCCTAAGTCGGGTTGAGCCTCCGCCAAATAACAAAACCTGCTTCGTGCAGGCTTTGTAAATAATTGTACGGGTAAGCGTTTGCTATCAGTAGGGCCGTGGTGATAGCTGAACCTGTAAACATTTCTCCGATATGGTGTTGACCTGGCCAAGCAAACCCGGCTTTTCTGAAGGAAAAACGCTGGAAAAGGCGGCAGTACCTACAGTGAACCCCGAAGCCCCTGATTGGTAAACCGCGTCAATGCGCTCATTGTTATCGATACTTCCTGCCATGATCACTGGCTTTGATGAAGCTTGACACACTCTACGCATCAACTTAGGAACATCTCCCGAAAAGCGATATGCCAGCAGATCCAGTCCATCGACACCATCTAAAGCTGAAACCGCTTCAGCGTGTCGAGCAATGCCATCGATAGTGCCGCTCAGGATGCTTGGATGTCCTTTGATTTTCCCAGTGAAGGGGTAATATTTAAGTGGATGATTTTTAACTAACGGAGCAACCAGCTCAGGCCTTGTTCCACCAAGCAGATAGTCGACATTCAAGGTCATAGCCGCTTTAGCAGAGCGGATTTCACTATCCTGACCCAAACTCACAACTTCCAAATAAACAAATGCTCCAGCTTGGCGAATTTCCTCAGCCAGTAATTGCAATTCGTCAAAGGGCAAACCTACATCTTTGAAGCCGATATGTCGCGCACCGCCATCAATCACTTCTTTCACTCGCTCACGCGCGTTAGCGATGGTTTTGTCATTCTTTGTCAGCATAAAGATAAAATCAAATCTCATGATGGCGCTCCTCTGGTTGATTCAGTGTATGTCTGGTTTGTAAAAGTTGATGGGCGCATCGGATCGATGCCAATAAGCTTGCGGGTGAAGCAATACCTTTTCCGGCAATGTCAAAACCTGTTCCGTGGTCTGGACTGGTGCGGATAAAGGGTAGGCCGAGCGTGACATTCACGCCTTCATCTAACCCCATATACTTCACTGGTATCAGCCCCTGATCGTGATATTGGGCGACGACGATATCGAATCTACCCTCTCTGGCCTGCATGAACACAGTGTCTCCAGGCCATGGGCCAGATACATGGATGCCTTTGCTCCTTGCATGTTCGATAGCTGGGATGATGATGTTCTGTTCCTCATCTCCGAAAAGCCCGTTTTCACCTGCATGCGGATTAAGGCCTGCAACTGCAATGCGAGGTGAAGGGATTCCAAGGCAAATACAGGCTTCATGTGCGAATTCGATCGCACGGCATTGCGCGTCGAAATCGGCCAGCTCAATGGCATTTTTCAAGGAACAATGCACGGTGACAAGCACGGTTTTAATGCACTCATTTAATAGCATCATGGCCACATCATCTGCACCACCGTAATCGGCAAAGATCTCGGTATGTTCAGGATAAGGAACCTTAGCGAAACTTAGCGATTCCTTGTTGATAGGAGCTGTCACCACGGCAGCAACATCGCCATTTTTTGCTAGCTCAATCGCTTTCAATATGGCTTTGAATGCCACGTCTCCACTATCACGTTCCACTCTGCCCATCCGTGGGTGTTTGTTGAGTTGACTACTGACAATCAGGTTCACGACACCTTTTTGATGAATGGTATCGCGAGGATCAGTGACCACATTTAACGTCATTTTTGGTTGGTGAATCGCCAAAGCGTATTCGATGACGGTGAGATCACCTACCACCAAGCATCTAGGTAATTGTTCATCGTTGTTTAGGGCTTTCAGAATGATTTCTGGCCCGATGCCGGAGGGATCACCCATGGTGATAGCAATCGGCTTCTCATTCGGTACCATGGCGTTCTCCTTTCTGGTTGAATCCGAATTGTTGAATGGCATTTTTCAGGGAATCGGGGCGGCCAAATCCCCCTGCTTTTATGCCGATAAAAAGGGGGAGTTCCGAGCCGGGTAGAACGGTGCAACAAACCGGAAAACCTTTTTCAAGCTGGTGACATAGCGTCATAGACGTCACGCCAAGGCGATCCAGAATGGCACGGGAAGTCTCACCGCCTGTTGCGATCACCCCGTCGTACTTTGCGCGGTTGATGAGATGGCTCGCTGTACTGGATAACGTACCCAACACCTGCTGCGGGTTAGCATTTCTTTCATCAGGTGCCGCGAGCATCGCCAAATCAGGGGCAATTAAATCTGGGTCAGCTTCGTACAATGGCAAAGATATGCATTTGAGCTGCGCCTTTTGCTGGTGGCTGACATCGTTAGCACTGCCTATCACCACTAACAATTTAGAAACCTCAAGGGGCAATAAATTTTCAGCGGATTGACTCTCAGACCTGAAGGCAAGTGCTTGCGCCAAACCTGGTGAACCCACCCAAAGAATGTTTTCGTGATTAGGGAAGCGGCTGACTAACAAATCTAGCGCTGATTGAGAATTGGCGTCGAGGATCAGCGCCTTGTGATAATTCAATGCCTGTTGCACAACCTCGGAAGAGGCATCGCTCGGCAATACTGCTGAAATGCCGAGATCCGCAGGAACCAATTCAGAAATCGACGACGTGAGCGCAGGGTGGACCGGATCTTTCCCATAACTGGATTCTGCAACTGGGTGACTGTTAACGTATTGAATGCCTGCTTTCGTTATACGCCCAGCGTCTGGAAAGGCAGGGGCAATAACAACATGCTGTTTTCCGCTAGCATAAAAAGCAGCGTGAATCTCTGCTTGAATATGCCCGCGCAAAGTGGAATCGATAGTCTTGATGACCAGCTTATGTTCCCCTGCGTTGCTGGCTGCCTGTTGTGTCACTTCATACGCTTGCTGCTCGGTAAGGTTACGGGAATCCGTGTCGATAGCGACCACTTCCGCGGTTGATCTTTGGTGATGATTAAGCACTACTTCGCATTGTTTTCCCTTTTCATAGAAAGGTAGGGCAGCGTCTGCAGCACTAGTTAAATCATCAGCAATGATGAGTATCTTCATCCTTTGCATACCTCTATTCAAATCGTAGGGAAATGCTAAGGCAACATGGCACAAACGAATATCGACAATAACTGACGTGTATTGGTGATATAAAATCACCAGTTCTGCTAAGGTTACATTGAAATAGCGGAGCGTTAGGTAACGACATGAAAAGAAAAGACATTCCGTCCTTAGACGACTTACGTGCTTTTGAGGCAGTAGGAAGGCTGGGTTCGGTCAGGGCAGCAGCGGATGATCTTGCACTCACTCATGGCGCGGTCAGTCGACGTATCAGTAAGCTTTCAGAAGACATACAAGTGAGCTTGCTAGAACCAGCGGGCAGAGGCGTGAAGTTAACGTCTGAAGGTGAGAAGCTGTTTGGGCTGATGCGCGGGTTCTTTGATGATCTTGCAAATACACTTGATGAAATAAGAACGCCAGTCTTAACACAGCCAGTGCTGTTGTCGTGCGAGCGCTCAGTCGCCCTGCATTGGCTTATCCCTCACCTCAGCCAGTTTCAGGATTCGAGGCCAGATATAGAAATCAATCTTTCTGTCGGAGGAGGACATTTTGATTTCAAACGAGATGGCATCACGCTAGCGCTCCGAAGAATGGATTTCAGTGTTGATCCGCGCTGGAGCGTAGAACCTTTGTTTGACGAAGAGATGGGCCCAGTGATGACTGAAAGACAGCAGGAATCATTTGAAAGGGGTGATTATGTAGCATTGTGCAGTAAAACACGCCCAGAAGCCTGGCGAGATTGGCTGGCGCTTTACCCAAACGTGAAGCCTCCCCGCGAATATCGCTTTATTGATCACCACTTTCTGATGGTGGAATCGGCAGTTAACGAGCTCGGTGTCGCGATTTGCCCAAAGGTATTGGCGCTGAATGAGCTAAAAAAACAGCGATTGGTTAGTCCAATGGGATTTGTAAAAGACGGCTCTTACTATGGTTTGTTGTATGAGAGTAATAAGCCTCTCAGCAGTGAAGCCCTTGAGGTAAAAAACTGGCTTCAGTTTTTGGGCAAAGCATTGGAATGCAACTTATAGGACAGACACCCTAAGATAAAACCAATAACTTATATATCCATCATCAATTTCTGTATCGATGAATTTATCACAAAAGCGCTCAATGACGTTTAATGATAAGCTTTTCCACGACTTCATGCCAAACACGACAATTTCATACAGCACAAACATAGCTGTGCCTAGACTTCTTAAAGTGTCTGTCCTTGTAATTGGAAGAACCGAGACTTATGATACTTACGAGCAAGGCGCAGTATACGATGAAAGATAAAATAAAACATATGCACAGTGGTAACGTAAAAACCAGTATGACTATTTCCAAATGGGTAAAAATAAGTGACGAGTACAAATCAATATCTGTAAAAGGATTTTAACCAATGAAGACTATTTTATTGATGGTAATAGCTCTGACTCCTCTTAGTTCACTTTCAAACGATCTTTTTAACAGTGAACCACCTGTGACTCTAGAAAGTGAACTTGGCTATTCAACTATAGAGTCTACTTACTGCTTATACGAGATAGAAGCGTTATCGAAAAATAGAGGTTCCATACTAAAATGGAGGTTTGAGCCTGATGTAATATTAGATAAAGAAAAAAACGTCAATCTATCAATCGTCAAATTATCTGAAGCTCTACTTTCTTCTTTTAACGAAAAAGCATCAATAGCATTAGGATTAAACGAGAATTTAACGCATCTCCTAGATGATAAAATAAAGAATAAAAATATAATTATCGGTGTTGATTCAATAGTAAATAACAAACACTACACAAGCATCACAAGGATAGACAAAAACAATGAATTAATAACTAGAATTGTCGAAGGAAAATTAAACCCAAAAGTCCTTTTACCAACAGACTAGAAAATGTTAGAAACGTCACCTGGTTAGCAGAATCGAAGTGGTAAACATGAAAAAAACACTAATTACTGTGTCAGCTATCATGTTCCAAGCCTCAGCAGTTTATGGGGCTTGCAACCTAAATACCGACGTAGAGCAGTCCAAAGTTTCTGAACTTATTTTTGGAATAGAAAGGTCACCAACTGAATACCAATCACTTCTTAAAATCCGAGAGGTAATATATAACAAAGATTATGACACTAAATACATTGAGTGTATTCTTAACGCTAACCCAAGATTCCACAGTAGAAATAATGATTCGATAAATTTGTTTAGCATCTATGCTAGGAACATAAATAAAAATCATGAAAAAATAAAAATTGAAGATGAAAAAACAGTGACCGATATACTAACCAGAGCTACTGACAACTATACATTGGTAGAATCAGCAAGAGCTTTGCGTGTATTTAGAAGTGAGTCATCAATAAGAATTCTTGATGATATTTTGTCGAGTGGCTTAGCTGACCCAGTGAAGAGTGAAGCCGTAAATTCCTTGATTTATGTTGGTAACAGTTTAGCTGTTAAGATACTAAGAATTAATGTTGATAATGATAAACTATCAGAGAATACAAAGTCGTTAATAATAGAAGGGTTAAACTTTTTGACCCGCTAACTAGTCGATACTATAACAGTTAGCGAGACAGACATCTTTTTTTTCTAAAATCATCCTTAAATTTGCAAGCAGGATAGAAGAACAGTCAATTCGTCTATAACTAACACTTAAAGCTAGCGAATCCCCTCAAAATTCCTTTTCTAAACAATGAGAAAGACGCGCACCGACCCTTTTGATCTAATGAATTTCGCCAAAAACCACATTCCACCAAAAGGGATGAACGATGCGCGATATTCAAATTCTACAAGATACTCTACAAAATCAGTGTCCCACTATTCATAAAAAACGGCTTCACTCTCTGATACTTGCGACGCAATCCTCACTCGATGGGGCGGACCTTACGCTCACTAAACTTGGCCGCTCTCTGAACGTCATTACCACCGCTAAACATGCCATCAAGCGTGTCGAC
>NZ_FUXU01000044.1 GCF_900167155.1 Enterovibrio nigricans DSM 22720
CAGAGTCTAGAAAACCTTGTAGCGCTCTCAATGGCATAGAGAAAATGCGTTTCACCATCAGTGCGGTAGTAATGGCTAAGTCGCTGAATCGGCGAGGTCTACCACGCTTGCCTTGTTTGTTTTGTTTCCACTCAGCTATCGTTTCCTCATCAATCCAAAAGGTCAGAGAACCACGGTTGATTAAGGCTTTGTTGTACTGCTTCCAGTTAGTTGTTTTGTAACGAGGTTTAGACATGAGACTACGACGATTGATGGGTGTAGCCGATCAGATCGTAGCTTCTAGATTTAGTTCCATCGATTTAAGCAACAAAGCCGCTAAACGACAGACTTTGTTTGGAATGCACGACTTCTTTGACATTGAGATTATTCGCCGTTTGAGAATTATAAGACGGGAATGAATAATGTATTAGACAAAGCTAATTAGCAGGTAGGGAAATGTAGCTATCAATTTGATAATTTAGACGGTTAACAAATATTGATTCAGATTCAATGCAGCTAAAGTCGCTATTGTAAGCTGTGGTCATGGATGCGGGTTTAGAAAAGGAAGCCGAAGCTTCCTTAGTTTTGGGATGACTAGCGTGGAAGGCTTGTACAGGCTACAACCTCTTCCCATGGCGAGTTTTCATACAACGCAGGAACTTGTTGGGTCGTCCACCATTTCGCCACGTAGTTTTTCTTCTGATACTTTACCAAATCGCCTTTTTGGTAAGTTTTGTAAACATCCCATGCTTCTGTCGGACAAATCGTTAATGGTTCTGGCGATTCCATCCATTCAATGAGATCAATATGACTGATGAGCCTCACCGCAGGTTTGGACAGTGCATATTCGATAAAACGTACGAGGGTGTCTCTTCGGCTTTCAACGGTTGAACCGGGCATCCCAAAATGTTCTTGACCATTCAAGTAGCCATAGAATGCAGAGTGTAGCCCAAGAACAAGAGGGGCCTTATTCCCTTGCAACCTCAAGTCTAAGTTGTAGGCATAAATGGCGAAGACGTCATCGCCAGAAAGTCCTGCTGCGCCCCACGCGGGCTCTGCATACAAATTCCAGTCAAAATTATCTCCTTTACCTGAAGCATGATCAAACCAGGCAACGCGTTCAGCAACTTTATCTCTGAGTGAGTAATCTAACCCATAATGCGCCATTAGCTCGTCAGGTGGGACGATGAGGGTATGCAGAGGGATTTCCCACAATCTTGGGTAATTGGAAATAGCCGGTTTCCAGCCTTCATTTGCACCTATGTCATGCTCGGGGCTGCCTTCATCAAGCGTATAAGGCCAAAAATTATTTGTACCGTCGTGGGAAGGAGTTATGCCGGCCGGAAAGCTGGCATCGTATTTAATGCCATTGGTGATAAGGGCTTGTAATGTGTCATCATCATAGGTCAAAAACGGGGCGCGGAAACCAGAGACAGTGTCTACACCTATACCACCTTGTTCAACAGAGGAAGAGAGCAGGGCATTACACAGGGAAACTTCTTCTTGCCACTGTTCGGGTGTCATCCAGCTTTCTAAGGGATTCCAATTCACTTTGTCATCTTGATGTGTTTCTGTATGGTTAGCGACCTCATGTCCGTTGTCTTGGGCTCTCCGCCAGAGATTAAGTATTTCACTGTTGTCCCTCGACAAGCCGCATAGCATAAAGAACGATGCCGCCAATGGTTTGTCAGCAAACCTGTCTGAACCCGCAGGGTTTTTGTAGCGTGAAAGTTGGTCTAAAACCCAACTCAATCCATCAACATCGTTATTGTCATCAAAACCTAGGCTTACAAACATGGGTGTCTCAGAAACGGTGATCGGAGAGACCTGGCTGGGAGGATGCACACTTTCTGCATGACTTGCTGACGTGATAAGTAGTGGGATTAAGCACATGGATTTTCCAAGTTCTTTGGTTGTTAGGCATCCGAATTGCCAATCTAATATTCTCATTATTATTACCTGATCTGTAAGTATTTATTATGGATTGTGTGTTGAAGCACACCTTTAAGACATTAGACAGGCGTGGCTAAAAATCTCGACATAAATGTTTGGATTATCAAGAAATCAGATCGCCACCAAAGCGTGTAATGTACGTTTCATAAAAGCCATATTGCTGTTACGGACAGAGTCGCAGTTCGAATTGTGTTGAAGTGGCTCTTTTGGGGTTTCTGCCTATCAACGAGCGTTCGCATCGGCCCTGAAATTGTAGAAAGTTAGGGAACGACAATTTTATGCAAAGAAAATGGTGAGGAATTAGGCATGACGGGCACTTAGGTGAACTTTCAGTTTGGCATTATGGCTCGCTTTATTTACTATGTACCGTTACGTCTTTATGCCAATTTTTGTGATGTGTTTTGTTCGGGCTACCACGTAGCAAAGTGAATAGAATGTGTGACGAGAAAGGATAGATACCCAAACAACCTCAAGATGTAGTGTGATAGTGATCTGCATCTTTAGGTAGTTTGGGTATATTAATTTACTCCCGTAGGACACTGCCCAAATGGGTAGATGAGGAAACGATGCAACAACTAGAAGAGATTCTATCCAACGCAACGTCAGCCATTGAAGCAGCTGACTCTGTTGCGACACTGGATGAGGTACGCGTTAAGTACCTGGGTAAGAAAGGTGAACTGACGCTTCAACTTCAGCAACTGGGCAAACTTCCACCGGAAGAGCGTCGCGAAGCGGGTGCAAGCATCAACAAAGCGAAGCAAGCTGTTCAGCAAGCACTGGCAGAGCGTAAAAACGCACTGGAAAGCGCAGAGCTGGAAGCGAAACTGGCTGCTGAAACCATTGATGTGACCCTGCCAGGTCGACGCATTGAAAACGGTGGTATTCACCCTGTTACTCGTACCATTGAACGCATTGAAACGTTCTTTGGCGAGCTGGGTTTTGAAGTTAAAACTGGCCCAGAAATCGAAGATGCATTCCACAACTTCGATGCGCTGAACATCGCGGAAGATCACCCAGCGCGTACTGATCACGATACCTTCTTCTTTAACCCTGATTTGATGCTACGTACGCACACCTCTGGTGTTCAAATCCGTACCATGGAACAAAATCAACCGCCACTGCGTTTCATCGCACCTGGCCGTGTTTACCGTAATGATTACGACCAAACACATACCCCGATGTTCCATCAGGTAGAAGGTATGCTGGTTGACGAGAATGTTAACTTTGCACAGCTGAAAGGCATCCTGCACGACTTCCTGTGCAACTTCTTCGAAGAAGATCTGGAAGTGCGTTTCCGTCCATCATACTTCCCGTTCACTGAGCCTTCAGCGGAAGTTGACGTTCGTCGTAAAGATGGCAAATGGTTGGAAATTCTGGGCTGCGGTATGGTTCACCCGAACGTACTGCGCTCAGTAGGCATCGACCCTGAGAAATACTCTGGTTTCGCCTTCGGTATGGGTGTTGAGCGTCTGACCATGTTGCGTTACGGCGTGAACGACCTGCGTGCGTTCTTCGAGAACGATCTGCGTTTCCTGAAACAATTCAAGTAAGCATTGGGGTAATTGATAAATGAAATTCAGTGAATCCTGGCTTCGCGAGTGGGTTAACCCTGCTGTAAATAGCGAAGAACTGGCACACCAAATCACCATGGCGGGTCTGGAAGTAGACGACGTAGAAGCCGTTGCGGGTGAGTTCACCGGCGTTGTTGTTGGTGAAGTGGTTGAGTGCGGTCAACACCCTGATGCTGACAAACTGCGTGTAACCAAAGTAAACGTGGGTGGCGAAGAGCTGCTAGATATCGTTTGCGGTGCAGCAAACTGCCGTCTTGGCTTGAAAGTAGCCGTAGCAACTGTTGGTGCAGTGCTGCCAGGCGATTTCAAAATCAAGAAAGCGAAACTGCGCGGTCAGCCTTCTCATGGCATGCTGTGTTCGTTCTCTGAGCTGGGTATTGATGTTGAATCAAACGGCATCATGGAACTGCCAGAAGACGCAGTGATTGGTACTGACTTCCGTGAGTTCCTGAAACTGAACGACGTAACCATCGATGTAGATCTGACTGCAAACCGTGCAGACTGTCTGAGCATCAAAGGTCTGGCGCGTGAAGTTGGCGTTCTGAACCGTGCTGAAGTTTGTCAGCCAGTGATCACGCCAGTAGCGGCCACGATCGAAGACAAAATCACTGTTGCTATTGAAGCACCAGCGGCATGTCCACGTTACTTAGGCCGTGTTGTTCGCAATGTTAATGTTAAAGCGGCAACGCCACTGTGGATGCAAGAAAAACTGCGTCGCAGCGGCATTCGCTCTATCGACCCAATTGTAGATATCACTAACTACGTAATGCTGGAACAAGGTCAGCCAATGCACGCATTTGATCTGGCGAAGATCGAAGGCGGTATCGTGGCGCGTATGGCGAAACAAGGTGAGAAACTTGTACTGCTGGACGGTAACGAAGCTGAACTGAACGAAAACACGCTGGTTATCGCTGACCATAACAAAGCACTGGCAATTGCGGGTATCTTTGGTGGACAGGATTCAGGTGTAAGCATCGAAAGCACTACTGACGTCTTGTTGGAAGCGGCGTTTTTCGCGCCTGACGCAGTCCGTGGTCGTGCACGTAGTTACGGCCTGCACACTGATTCTTCACACCGTTTTGAGCGTGGTGTTGACTCATCACTGCAAGTTCAGGCGATGGACCGTGCTACCCAACTGCTGCTGGCAATCTGTGGCGGCGAAGCGGGCGAAATCGTTGGTCAGGAATCTGAAGAGCACCTGCCAAAAGCGAAAACCATTACCCTGCGTCGCATCAAGCTGGATAAGTTACTGGGTCACGCAATCCCAGATTCAGACGTTGTAGAAATTCTCACACGTCTGGGCTGTGAAGTGGAAGCGAACGAAGCAGGTTGGACTGCGAAAGCACCAACATGGCGTTTCGACTTGGCGATTGAGGAAGATTTGGTTGAAGAAGTTGGCCGTATTTTCGGTTACAACAACATTCCAAACCAGGCTCCTGCAGCGTCTTTGACCATGAACGAGTACAAAGAAGCAAATCTGCCTTTGAAACGTGTTCGTGATCTGCTGGTTGATCGTGGTTACCACGAAGCGATTACCTACAGCTTTGTTGAGCCAAACCAACAAAAACTGATCGTGCCTGACGTCGAGCCTCTGGTGCTGCCGAACCCAATTTCTGCAGACATGTCAGCAATGCGCCTGAGCCTGTGGACGGGCCTGTTGAACACGGTTGCGTACAACCAAAAACGTCAACAGCCACGTGTTCGCCTGTTTGAAGCGGGTCTGCGTTTTATCCCTGAGCAAACTGCAGAAAACGGTATGCGCCAGGAAATGATGCTGGCAGGTGTGATTGCGGGCCCTCGTTCTGAAGAACATTGGGATATCGCAACGAACACTGTAGATTTCTTCGATCTGAAGGGTGACTTGGAAGCGATTCTGGAACTGACTGCGAACGAACTGTCATACAGCTTCACAGCAGCGAAGCATCCAGCTCTGCACCCAGGTCAGTCAGCTGCAATCGAAGTAGACGGTAAAGTGGTAGGTCACATCGGTACCGTGCACCCAGAGCTAGAACGCAAGTTCGGTCTTAATGGCCGTACCGTTGTGTTTGAAGTTGAGTGGGATGCAATCAACCAGCGTGTGATTCCTGAAGCAGTAACGATTTCTAAGTTCCCTGCGAATCGCCGTGATATCGCAGTGATTGTTGCAGATGACGTTGCGTCTGAAGCTGTTGTTCGTGCTTGTCTGGATACTGACAATGCACTGGTGACGGGTTCTAAGCTGTTCGACCTGTACAAAGGCAAAGGCGTAGAAGACGGTAAGAAGAGTTTGGCCATCGCGCTGACCCTTCAGTCAACAGAACGTACACTGGAAGAAAGTGATATCTCTGAAGCGGTTGCATCAGTTGTTGCACTTCTTGGTGATAAATTCGGCGCATCGCTTCGCGACTAAGCTGGATTTTTTAAGAGAAAAGCAGCCTAAAGGCTGCTTTTTTTATGTCTAAAAGTTCTAACACCTAGTTCTCTGATAAACCTAGGTTTTATCGAAGTGTTGATCAAAACTCGTTAGTGTTCGCATAAAAAATGAGTAAAAACATCACCTAAAGATAGTTTTGTAATGAGCGTGTCTCATTTTTTATGCATGGATTAAACATGATAAACTCATAAACAGAGCACTGTTCTAAATAATGATAAGGAAAAAAGTTGGCGCAAATCAGCCAGTTGGCTTACACTGTTCGTAAGTTGCTGATAGGAAATATGCTGCCCGACGAAGGAGCATGTGAATATTTCCAATGCAACGCAAATTCGTGATGTAGATACGACGTATCACATTTGTGTTAAACATTTCTTTTGAGGGAATGACCTATGGCGCTCACCAAGGCCGATTTGGCTGAGAACCTGTTTGAAAACGTCGGGATGAGCAAGCGGGACGCCAAGGAGACTGTCGAAGCGTTTTTCGAAGAAGTTCGAAAAGCACTAGAAAGTGGCGAACAAGTTAAACTTTCAGGTTTCGGTAACTTTGATCTTCGTGAAAAAAATGAACGTCCTGGCCGTAACCCAAAAACCGGTGAAGACATACCAATCACCGCTCGTAGAGTGGTAACGTTTCGACCGGGACAAAAACTAAAAGCTCGCGTAGAAAACGCAAAAGTCGACAAATAATTTTGTTCGCAATGACTAGAGAACCGTGGCTAAGCTGCGGTTTTTTATTGCCCAAAATTCACCTTACCTCTTCTTGATAGCTATAGCACTCTTTCCTATTCGGAATTGATTAACTGATTTATGCTTCTGTATAGTGTGGTGACATCAAAATAGGAACAAAGGATTGTGAAACGTGCTGACCCCGCTTTTTGATAGTTTTCTTCAACACACATTGTTTCCGCCCGCCAATTTCAAACCAACCACGATCACCTTATCTACGGGTATCTCGATTACGCACAAAGATATTGGCGTACTTGAGGTTGCTCCTGCCAATGCCCAACATAGCGTTGTTATCTCCTCAGGTATTCATGGTGACGAGACCGCGCCTATTGAGCTTGTTGATGATTTGGTGAGTAATATTTTGAACGAAGAAGTCGTCCCCACCGAGCGGGTTCTTTTTATCATTGCTCACCCGGACGCCGTTCATGCGCACACGCGATTCATTGAAGAAAACCTAAATCGACTTTTCTCCACCAAGAACGCAGAAAGAAATGAAGAGTGTATTATTGCGAATCGCTTGCAAGGTCACGTGTCTGACTTTTTCAATGCTAATGACCTTAATGCGACTAAATGGCATTTTGACCTACACAGTGCGATTAGAGAGTCCAAACACTACATGTTTGGTGTTGTGCCTGCGTCAACATCTGCAACCGATATTCGTCCGTTAGTTGCGTTTATTCAATCTGCTCAAATGGATGCCTTGCTGCTGAGCAGGACGCCATCTTCGACTTTTAGTTGGTGGACAGCTGAAAATTTTGAAGCGCTAGCCGCGACGTTTGAAATGGGAAGAGTCGCGCGGTTATTCGAAAATGATATGACTGAATTTTATCCGTTGAAATCAGCGTTAGTTGCGTTGATAACAAAGAAACCTGCATCGACAGTAAATGATGGACGCCCATTTTCCATCTATAAAGTGACTCGCACGCTCACGAAGACGGATGCCAATTTCCGTTTGGCGTTTAGCAATGATGCTGCGAACTTTACTCACTTTGCTGCAGGTGAAAAACTCGCTGAAGAAGGCCATATTTCCTATTCAGCGATAAAAGGAGGAGAAGCTGTCGTTTTTCCCAATGCTAACGTAGCATTAGGCCAAAGGGCGTGTTTATTGGTGCAACCTTATGCACCTGATTTGTCAGTGCCACTTTTTGTGAACATAGACGCTGAGCCAGGACCGATTGCTACCAGTTAGCGCTTTTCATTTTTTGCTGTTCTCTGTATGGTTGGCGGCTATTGCGATTAGAATTCAAAAAAACCATGCATTTACTTCGACTTGTTCAGCGTCGTACCCGACGTTGGCACACAGCTCTAGGCATAGCTATCGCGCTGCTTGTCGCCTGTGTCATGTTGTCACTTTCTGCAGGAGAAATCTGGATTTCTCCGTTTTCCACTTTCTCGCCTTTAGAGCAAACCCTGCTCATGGAATTGCGTGTCCCACGCGTCATTGCTGCAATATTAATTGGCGCGTCTTTAGCCGTATCAGGGGGCGTACTGCAAGTACTTCTGGGTAACCCCTTAGCGGAGCCTGGTGTGCTCGGTATTTCAGGTGGTTCCAGTCTCGCATTGGTTATTGTCCTGTTTGTTTTTCCATCGCTCGCGAGTCCGTATGGTTTGATGGCTGCCGCAATGACAGGTGCGATGATCTTCACGGGCATATTGGTTTGGCTTGCTCGTAGACACACTATGTCTACGGCTAGGTTGCTCCTGATTGGCGTTGCGTTGGGGATATTGTCTGGTGCTGTCGTAACATGGGCGTTTTACTTTAGTTCTGATTTGAATTTGCGTCAGTTAATGTACTGGCTAATGGGGAGCCTGTCCGGTGTTCATTGGACTCAGCTTTCTCTGTCTGTGGTTGTCGTTCCAGCAGTACTTTGGCTTTGTACGCAAGGAAAGCGCCTCGATCTGATGATGTTGGGAGAAACCCACGCAAGGCAATTGGGACTCAATATTCAGTCACTTCGTTGGCAACTCATCTTAATGGTCAGCATTCTTGTGGGGGCTTCTGTCGCAATGGCGGGGGTGATTGGCTTTGTTGGGTTAGTGGTACCACATTTTCTTAGACTCTGGTTGGGTACGGAAAATAAATACCTACTACCTATGTCAGCACTTGCTGGTGCCTCGTTGATGTTACTGGCCGATACAATCGGCCGTATGGCGATTGCAGAAGCGGAATTGCCAGTTGGTGCGGTAACGACCACTATAGGTGCACCATTATTTATCTGGATGTTGTTGAGGCGCGCATGATCGAAGCAAAAAACATTGCGTTGGGAACGCGCTTATTGCCATTAAGTCTTGACGTGAAAAAAGGTGAAATCGTTCATCTTCTTGGGGCTAACGGCAGTGGTAAAAGTACCTTGCTTGAACTGCTATCGGGTTTAACCGAAGGGCAGGGCAGCATATTGCTCGATGGTACTGATATTTCCGCGCTATCTAGTGAGCGTCTTGCGCGCCAAAGAGCGTATCTAAGCCAGCAACAAAAGCCCGCGTTTTCGATCGGTGTGTACCAATACCTAAGTCTCAGTCTGTTCCCTCTTACTGATACAAATAAGACAGCGTTGAGTGGTGTGGTTTTACAGATTTGTCAGCTATTAGGTATCGAGGACAAACTCAATCGCAATACAGAGCAGCTATCAGGTGGTGAATGGCAACGAGTTCGTTTAGCGGGAGTGTGCTTGCAAATCTGGCCTGACATCAATCCTGAAGGAAAATTGTTGCTACTTGATGAGCCAGCGACTGCGCTCGATATCGCACAACAAAGTGCCATGTACAAGATGATCCGTTTTCTCGCTGAAAAAGGGATTACGACCGTGATGTCAAATCATGACATTAACAGAACATTGACGGATGCAGATCGAGTGGTATTGCTTAAAAATGGTCACATTGTCGCGCAAGGTTATCCTGCTGATGTTATGGACGTAGAAACGTTGGAAAAAGCGTTCAACACTCAGTTAAAGCGCATCAATGTTGAAGGACAGCCTCTCATTTTTGCTCTGTAATGAGAAGTGTCGATTAAAGAGTGTCAGGATTGCCCTGACACTTCAATTTTCGCTTTAATGAACAGCGCGTGATCGACATAGAGCAGTTCTGCGGTTTTACGAATAACGGATTCTTCCAAAGGATCTATCTTGCCATCTGCGTAAGCAACTTCCCACATTGCTTTTATCAACCCGAAACGTTGTGATGGCTCAAGTTGACGAAGTTTATCTGTGTAATCATAGAGAGACACGGATTGTTTTGAACTGATTTGCGCGTCTTGAACAAGTTTGGTTGCCTGTGTGATATCAACGTCTAGCAGCGCTCCCAGCATTTTGATTTTCGCAGCTTCTTCTCTATCATCCAGATCGTGATCTGCACTTGCGACTTCGCAGAGCAGGCCTGCCATCGCGTTATGGTAGAGAAGCTCGTTTGCTGTAGCACTTCCGCCTTCGTCGTTAAATACTTCCCGTAGAATTGAAGTGAGTTTTGAAAACATCGTTATACCTAATCTATCTTTTTCCTGTTTCCCCAAGTGTAACGTCTGAACATTATTTTTAAAGCAGAGTTTTGAATTCAAGCGATTCACAGACTGATCCGCCGATTTATTGTACGGGTTTCATAATAGGAAAAAGACGCACTGAATCGTGGGTAAAGACAGGTCGTACGGGATAGTTAATATTGCTTATGTTGTTTTATATGGTTTTATCTACTGAATCCAAAGGGTTGACATTGTGACCTATTAAAAACAACGGAAGAATCCGTAAGATCATGGGCTTAGTTTTCTGCTCTTTCTGTGCAATGTCATTAGAGAAATCAGGGTAATAGATACCGTTTACTCCAAAATATGTTCCTTCGCATACGGGCAGAGTGTGGACGTATGACGTTTCTGCTCTTCGCAAAATATCGATATTCCGGTTATTACGTAGTCGATACTCGTGATGTTGTTGTCACAGGTATTCAGCACTTCTTGATGTGAGTAAGTTTTTATTCTTTCAGCAAATTGCCTACCTTTATCACCTGATTAAGTACATTTAATGAGACGCCTAGTGTAAGTCATACATAACTAATCAATATGTTTTAGAACTATAACCCTACAAATAAATAGTATTATTAATTAAGTGTATATTTTTCCATTTAATAAAATAATGTATTAAGGCTATAAAAACCTGAGTGATTCGATGCGCAAATAAATTCTATCGATAAGTCAAATTAATAGCATAAATTTAAGTAACTGTATTAAAAGTATTTATGGATTTTCCTGTTATATTAAAGCATTAAAAACATTACATTCTCACATATGAACATTGGTTGTTTTCTGATTTAACGATTAATTTTAAATTGTTAGTGCGACGGATTTATTAAGTTATTAAGCGTTTGGTTTCTTAATAACATAAGAAAGTGGATGTCCAATCGTTTTTTTCTGATGTTGATAAATAGGCTTGCATGGGAAGTTAGCTCAGGTGAGATAGTGAGTGAGGTGTTGGTGCTATACCGCAGTTTATGACAGAACCTGGGTTAACGATTTCTTTATAAAAACAACTCGGACAAAATAAAATGGTAGAAAACAAGAAAAATACAGGATCTACTTCTACACAGACGTCACGGGATCAGGTATATCAACAATACTGGGATGTGCATGAGCGTTTTGGTGGTGATAATGGCGGGGCCACGAATACTACCCAATGGGGCTCGCACTGGGCCGATAAAACGCTGCAAAATCCCGATGCCAGCATCTGGCAGCAAGATGGCTACCTGAACATCAATGCATTCACCTCGGCGCTAGACAACTACAGTAACCACCAATACAACTTCAACAAACAAAGTACCGGTAATTCTGCTGCATACAACAGTTCGGCGTCCATCTACAACCAAACACCGGATTGGAACAACCACTACGGCAGTGATGTGTTGGG
Source organism: Enterovibrio nigricans DSM 22720 (assembly GCF_900167155.1). Taxonomy (GTDB): domain Bacteria; phylum Pseudomonadota; class Gammaproteobacteria; order Enterobacterales; family Vibrionaceae; genus Enterovibrio; species Enterovibrio nigricans. Next base: position 11,528 of record NZ_FUXU01000044.1, read on the forward strand.
GCAGTATTACCAAACGGGTTACAACGACACGACCGTGGAAAACCTGAATAACAGCTGGACGGAGCGTCAAGCCAGTACCGGTTTTCAATACCAGAACGTGGGTGCAACCTATACCGAATATACAGCCGGAAATAACGGGCAAACCGGCACGTACAATAGCTATTGGCATTCCTCGAACCCCAACAGTGCGAACTACGACAACCAGTACACGCACTATGATTTGGGCCGTCACACGGTGTCTGAGTTTGACTATCTGCAGTATGACAACTGGGCAGATGACACCAGTTACATCGACCGCTATGTGGACATGGGGCTGGGCTCACAAGCGGACGCCTATAACTACGTGAACAACACCTCGTTGCATGCCGTTGAAACCTACTTTGATGCACAAACCGCAAATGACGTCTTGCTCCAAGCCTATCAGCAGGACGGTTTTTTGGCGTCAGAGATGTTCGAAAACAATATAGGCCCAGATGTCTGGACGCATTCGATTGACAGTGGGACAGGTAATTACATTGTGGGGGATGGGTTCCTTTCAGAGAACCTCGAAGACAAGTACCGTGAGTATTTCGATATATCGTCAGGGACGGAACGAGGTGATGCTTATGACAACTTTGACCGAGACGTATTTGGACAAACGCTGTTTGATGAATCTGGGTCTACTTACCATTTAGATGCGTTTGGTTCGCGGCAGGAAGGTGAAGCCAATAGCCTGATTGCCAACGGAAACATCAACGATTTGGTCAGGAATGATGTCATTACCGAAGACATTATTGAACAGCGCTTTGTTGGTGATTCATCGTCACTTTTGGGTGTGTCTATCGGTGATTCTTTCGAAGAGAAAGAGGACGGAAAACCTGTCGCAGCAAGGCCAGAGCAACTGACACATCGTGGCTGGATAACAGAAGCTGTGAAGGGGCTTACTGGTCATGGTGGGGCTTATTATTCGCTGGAAGTGCAAAATGGTGACGAGAGTGCAAATGCCGATCACCAGAAATTTGCGTTCTCCATCGAACGCATTGAGAACCCGGATGGCGAAACGGGAAAAGTCGTGACTTATTCCACGCATGATGCATTGGAAGTTGTGAACAAAGACGGCGAAACTGTCTTGCTGCCTAACGCTTCTCCTTCTCGAATTCCTGACTTTACGGACAATGCCGATGTTCTTCTGTTTCGCGGCCTTTCGGATGAACGCGGTCGAACGCAAGTGAAAGTGACCGATTACGGGAAGGGGGGAGACGTTACGAGTAAACAGGAGTTCCTTGATATCGATGAAAACTTACAAGTCACGTCGGCCACATTAAGTACATCAAACAACGAGAACGGAAACGCGGAGGGTAAGCTTCAATACGCGACCTATCGAAACACAACGTCGGACTATATTGACGGTGTTGATGACCCAATTTATGGGTATGACAGCAGGGGTAAGCGGATGAAGGTCGTGAGTGCTGATGCCGCAGACCTAGAAAAAAAACATGGGTTTTCAACAATACGGCCAATTAGCGACACCCCTGATGAATTGCCTCAACACTATAGTGCTTTTGGTGCGGAAACGATTGAAAGGAAGGTTCAAATAACATTTGGTTTTGTGAATGAAGAAGAAAATAGCGGTTCAACGGAGCTTTTTGTCACTAAGCGTTTTAAAGAGGGCGTAAAAGAAACGACGTATGTGACCGAGTTTTTGGTACTGGATGAAGGCGCATCGTCAAAAGAGAGACGTCATCTTCAACAAGAACGCTCGCAAACAAAGAGTGAGATAAAAACGGAATCTATAAACGCGTTTGGGCAAAAAGCGATTCTAGAAGATATGTCAGTGACAAGCCCCGTAATAGTCATTGAAACCCAATACGAAGATGGTCAAATTGTTGAACAAAAAAATCGTGTGGCAAAAAACGTCAAAGAAGCGCTGGAAGGAGGACAACTCGGAAACTTTGCGGTCATTCAGTCTCAGGTCAAGTCTGCTCTGGACAACCATAAAGACAATGAAACGCTGGAAAATCTCTACGCCGTCGTGACTGAACTTGCTTCCTTTGATGGGGACACCAACATTTCGATGTCAGGCTTTGATAGCCATCTCTATCAACCTCAAGAATCGGACTTGTTTATGCAGGTACTTGACCACGTGGAAGAAAACCCCAAAGTCCGTGAAAAATTTGGCTTAGAGCTTATTTATCCGTTGGATAATTCGCTTGCTCAAAAACGCATCAGTCGTGATGAAGAGGCTTCCCTTCTTGATGAGTTCACAGATGTCAGTGGTACCAATGTGAGTAGTGGCGTAATAGGTGATGTTTTTGACTTAAAAAATAAGGCAGATGACTTACTGAGCGACGCGTATGGTATAGACAAGCTTATCGAGGGAACCGAGAGCTTTACTGACGGTGTGAAAAGCGCGTTACAAGATCCTACCAATCGCGATGCTTTAATCGCCTTGCTTTCTGATGATGAGGATGTTGCTTTGTCCTTGAAAGGCCAATCGGACAGTTACATCACAGCGCAATTGGAGCGCTCGTTAGCCCGAATAGGGCACGATATTTTGGCGGCGGGTTTTGAAAGTGGTGATCCAGCACTTATCGATAAAAAGGAGCTGACAATTTCAAGGCTCATTTTAGAAAACGAAATTGCAGGACAAAATATCGATGTTCCAAAAGATAAGCACTTTAATGCGTCTTCTTGGATTTCACTGGCGCGTGCTTGGCTACCTTCGGCAACACTCGCTGGTGGCTTGGTGTATTCCGTTTCAAACCTGCTCAATCAGAGAGTGGAAAATGGCAACAGCATTGGGCAAGGCGGGGTATCAATCCATGATACGAATCATGGCATTCGACAGCTTGAAAAATACAAGTCTTTTATCAACGACGTATTCTCTGATGTTACAAATAAGCGGGCAGCATCGAAAGCAAACACATTTTTCTATGATGCAGTGAGAAAAAGTGATGCGACGAGTGCGAATCAACTGGTAAAGGCGACGGCACTTAATTTAGCAATAAAAGAAGTGGTAGATAGCGCGCCGTATAAGCTTGCAACGCTGAAACTCACTGACGGTTTTGATGCAATATTTGCATCAAAACCATCTAAAGAAAGTGGGATATTACGCGAACTGGTATCGATATACCGATACCTGAATGCAGATAACCCGTCAGAGGAGGTGGCAAAAGCCGCAAAGTCTTCCCATAAGGTGTTAACACGCCAGTACACCCGTAATGAGGTTCGAAGCTACATAAAAGGCTTGGTGTCAAAAAGGGCGGGTAGTACTGACGCTTTTGCTGATGCCCTGTTCTCTGAAGGTGGATTAAAAAAAAATGGCAAGGTTGCAACCACGCTAGGACAAGTCAATGAGTTGGCTGGCGTATTAAACAAAGTTGGGGAAGCATTGAGACTTTCTACGGCGATTTTGCGATTGACCAATAATCCGGGTGAAAGAACAAAGAACGTTGAAATTGTTCAAGTAACGCGATTTTTCATTAACACCCTGTTGGGTAACAGTGTCGGCACCAAATTACTCACTGAAGGTGGCGAAAAACTTGTCAGGCAGCTAAACAAGCGTATTGCCTCTAAATCCACAAAAAACATCTTGTCCAAGCTCGTGCCGGGTGTTGCTGGCCAAGTCGTGGGTTTACTTAATGTGGCGGCGGAATCGTATATCGATGGTGTTAACTTATTCTCAGGCAACCACCGAAACCAGACAGAACTAGCCGCCAATGCCCTTTGGTTCACCGCTAACGCTGTACTTTGGAGCGCAGAAGTGGCTACGAGTATAGCGGCGCCGTTTGTTACTGGAGCAGCTGCGTCGACATTAGCGACGGTTTCTGCCGGTATTCCAATTGCAACCATTGTCGTGCTGGCGGTTGCTGCGGGGCTTACCTATCAAGCACAAGTCATCGAAAATGACAAAGAGAGAGCTAAGTATCTACAGAGCACCATCAGTCAAATACAGCGTCTGGCTGATGGCACTGTAAATGATAATGCCGAAGCTGTCTTGAGCGATATTTTGTCGGGAAGCGCGAGTTATGTGTATGAATTGACAGATAACGCAGAGGCAGTGCAACAACATATTATTACTATGCGTGCTAGCGGCGTTGGTGACAGGGAAATCATCAGATTAATGCAACAAAACCCCACGATGGAAGATGTTGGAAAACAAGTCGTCATACAGCTCAATGTGCTTGATACCGTAAGCGGCCTGTCGCAAGAAGACCAACGGATATTGAATAACTTTGCGCATTCCATATTTATTGTTCCTACAGCAGGAGAAATACAGCGCAGTTATGACGAGTCTGAAACGTTGATCAAGCTCAATCTGTCGGACGATAAGCGTGTCTTTCGGAATGAAAAGACGGGCAAACTGGAGGTTGTCACTGAGACATGGTACGGGCATGAAGGTTTAGACGGCGAGCAGCTGGATAAATATAACTGGTCTCAAACAATAAACTCCGAAGAGCTTCGCTCCTTGGTTCAACAAGGCCATATCACGGCGGTTCAGGTTCCACGAACCCCAAGTGAAAACCTGCACTTTGAAGATGGTGTCTACATTGTCCTCCACCAAGGACAGGACGAAGTGACGCTGGCCGATGGCGGGGATGTCGTTATCGCTCAAAATGGCCATTTGGGGGACAAAATTCGCACCCTTGGTGGCGCTGATCTTATTTTCGCGTTTGGCAATGAGTTCATTGTTGACGGGGGGGAAGGTAAGTCTGATGCGATTGATTATAGCCATCGGGAATACGCAATTGTTGTGAACTTAAATACAGGCGGAAACCCCTCCGTGGGAACCTTGGGGGCGGGAGATACAAACTGGTTTTTTGGCCGTTATAAATACCCCTCTTACAGTGGTGGCTATATCGCAAAAGACTATGGAGGGCGCCATCCCAATAATGAATCGCCTCGCTTGAAAGACGTGGAATCCCTGACAACAACGGAATATGGCGATCTTGTTTTTGCAGGACAAAGTGGAGGCGAGGTATATCGCTTTGACCTTGGTGAGGGTAAAGATGAGTATGTCGGCGCTGAGCAGCAGTCTGCGCCGGGAGATAAAACCAGAACGGAAGATCAGAAAACCTATTACGTAGATACAGGTAAAGATGATGACTGGGTTTGGGCGGGAAAAGCTTGTGAAAGTGTCAAACTGGGTTCTGGCGCGGATACCTATATCAGTGGTGAAGTGACGGGCAGAGACTATGTTGATGGCGGCGATGGATACACTGACAGGGCTTACGTGAGTGAGCTCTTCAATAATGATATGGCAAGAAAATTCTATGATGAAAATGGTCGTGTCGCCTATCGATTGGAAAGCTCTGAAAATCCGGATGACGTGCTGTTCTTAAAAAACTTCGAGGAAATACACTTCCGTAGAGCTTCTGGTGAGCATTCTTATGGTCATGAAACATATGAAGTCTCTGCGACCCTATTGAAAGAAACCCATGATCCCGGGCAAGTCGCCTCTTATTGGGGGGGGGAGTGGTGCTAGAAAAGAATCTTGGGTTCATGAAGAGCTTATTCCTGTTAAGGAAGCCAAAGAGTCTTTTGTCTTTGCGCAGTATGGCTCCTTCTTCGGCAGTGGCGGATAAAGGGGATAGCGAAAAATAAGTTGTAAACTTGCTGCTCTAAACGATGGTTGTTTGGGCAGCAAGCCTTTCAGGCTTATTGTTCTATTCAATGATCATTCCCGCTGTTTGCGATGAATCGTCGGTGATTGTCCGGCAATATGGCATTACCGGGCAATCACCCCATTAACTAGAACAACAAAATGCTGCCCCACGTGATGACCACGAGAAGTAACGCGACAAATACCGCCGCCGAACCAATGTCTTTTGCTCTGCCGCTGAGAACGTGATGCTCTGGACCAATACGATCCACAACAGCCTCAATTGCGGAATTAAGGAGCTCTACAATGACGACTAAAAAGAGGCTAGCAACCATTACCAGCTGTTCTAGATGAGAAACGGGCAGAAAGAAAGTAATCGCAGACATGACGATTAACAGAACCGATTCTTGTCGAAAAGCCGCTTCATTTTGCCACGCCGCTTTTAGCCCTTTCAGTGAATATTTAGAGGCATTGAATATTCTCGTTAGCCCTTTTGGCTGTGTTTTTTTCATCCCGGACTCTTTTACTTTGTAGGGGTTGTCGATAGTTGTTGTCGTGGACCCTGTTGTTTTTCACAGTGATACAGAATATCCAGAGAAGGCTGATAGACGCTTGTCGACACCGAAGCCATACCCAGAAGGGTATGGAACAGATTATCTTGAGAGTATTGGTTTTCCTTCGCGTTTTCTTCTAGGCAGCCAAGGTTGACCTTGTGATCCTTCATAAATAATGGAGACATCCACAGAATCATAGGCACCGATTTTTGTTCCTTTGGCGCAATCCCATACGGCAAGCCATGGAGGTAGATGCCGTCCTCGCCCAGAGATTCCCCATGATCAGACAGGTAGAGCATGGCGGTTTGATGTGCTGTATCCGCACTCCGTAAAATATCGATAATCTGGCTGAGTACGTAATCAGTATATAAGATGGTGTTGTCATAGGTATTCAGCACTTCTTGACGTGTGCAATTTTGAATATCCGCGGTATCACAGCTAGGTGTGAAAACGCCAAATTCAGGCGGGTAACGTTCAAAGTAGGTTGGGCCGTGGCTTCCAATTAAATGCAATACAATCACAGTGTCTTGTTTTGCATTTCTTACGCGCTCTGCCAATCCATTCAATAACACACTGTCAAAACAGGTACCGTGGCTGCATGTTTTTGGAAACGCATTTGCATCAATATTAATATGCTCGACCCGGTCACATACACCTTTACATCCCCCATCATTATCAATCCAACTAACGTCCACGCTAGCATGCTTAAGTACATCCAATACACCTTCTTGATGCCTTGCGGTTGTCGCGTTGTAGGTGTCATGTGTCATGACCGAAAACATGCAAGGTACTGAAACGGCAGTCGCCGTGCCGCATGATGTGACGTGCTGAAAACTGATAACGCCTTCTTTAGATAGATGAGGATTGGTGTTTCGGTCATACCCATTCAAGGAATAGTTCATCGCTCGCGAGGTTTCACCGACCACTAACACGATCACATTGGGGGCACCCTCGTTATTCATGTCCTGAGCGTCTACACCAATGGACGTAAAAGGGATGTTTTTTTCATAGAGGCGATACTTTGCATACCTGAATGAGGCACTTAAATAATTCGTTGGATTGATCAGCGCTTTGATTTCACTGTTGTTTCTGACAAGCGATGCGTAGTCTTTGTAATACACAGAGGCAATAGCACCCACGAGCGATAGTGCCACAAAAATCATGATGAATTTTTGAAGTAGTAATCTACGAAATGAAGACGGAAAACGGACGTTTACAAGCAGGACAAAAATACTGGGTATAAGGAACAAAAATAGCAGCCAGATTGCAACCGAGATAGACAGATAGCTGCTGGCTTCACTTTGGTTGGTCTCAAAGATATTAACGATCATGCCGTAATTAAAGTACTGCCCGTAGGACACCATGGTGTATGTCGCGAGACTTGAGAAGAGCAACAGCGTGATCAGAATAGGTTTATAAATCAAAGGCCATAACAGCAAAGTGAATATCGCAAGACATAACGCGAAAATAAGTACCGGTATGGTGATGATGAAGCCGATATCCGGTGTGGCGTCTGCGGAGAGAATTTGGCCAAGGTGCTGCCAAAGCGCAATATTTTGCGCGGACGCGAAAAAGAGGGCTGTAGTCAGTGTGAAAATGATGAAATGGAGATGACGCTTCATGCGGATACCAAAATGAGAGTTACATCACGAAGAGCGCATTCTTACACAAGCACTCGATAAATGTAAGTAATTGTAAATTTCGAACAAGGTTTGACCAGTGCGGGTTTGGTAGTAGAGGTATGCCCAATCAATGGGAAGCGATTATTTTGAAAGATATTACCTACGGTATGCTACCTGCATCCCTCAGTTGGTGTAGTGATGGCAATCCAATGAAGATAAAAACGGAGATAACACCGAGCCTTGTGTCGGAAAGTTCATTCAAGGGGAAGGCGTGGTACGGAGGAAAATAGAGGTGTGATAAACCGCCATTCTTGGGACTGAAAGTCACCTGAAGAATGGCGATTCAGGAAATAATACTGGGATTAGAATGCTTTCGGCGCAAAACCAGTAACAACATCCAACTGCAGCTCTTTACCGATTTTGGTCAGAGGGTGGACAACAACTAGACCTTTCACTGATTTTTTCAGTTTGCCCATATCAGCCTGTTCTTGCTTGGTGATTTCACGAGAGAACGGCATATCAAGCAGCGATTTACGCTCTTTGTTCATCTCAAAGTTTTGTTTGTGACTAATTTGTTTGATTTTTTTGTTTAAATCGTCGATATCATTGGTGAATTTAGTCACCATTGCGTCATCGCCACGAGACTTAGCGGCATCCAGCTTTATTTGGCTTTTATTCAGACGGTTTTTTTGTTGTTGTAGCTCTTGTTTCATGCTCATGGCGATCGAATACTCTAATTTGTAAGGACGAAAATTATATCACAGGGTTCTTGTGATGATAATCACGTTATTCTTTCCTTACGCATCTTCAATCAATTGCGGCTCTTGCTGAATCACTCGTTCAATATTGTGGTAGAATCTACCCAATTTTTGCATGGTACCGGAAACCAACTTTCCGTATGTCACGTATCATGAGTGGATTTTTATCACCATCAGCATTTCCGGATACAGAATTGACCGCTTCAATCCATCATAACAACGCTAAAACGTTATTCGCTGCGCTTGATGACTGCATGTTGAAAGACACGTTTCGTCTCAGCAAGCGTATTAAAGGTGCACAACGCATTAAGAAAGACGAAGCCCGTCAGGCTGTCTTCGATGAAATAGCAATGGACATCGCAAAGTCCATGCAAGTTCGTATGCTTCGTCAAAGTGCAACACCGAACATTTCCTACCCAGAACTGCTGCCTGTCAGTCAGAAAAAAGACGACATCGCCGAAGCGATTGCCAACAATCAAGTGGTGATCGTAGCGGGTGAAACGGGGTCCGGTAAAACCACTCAGCTTCCAAAAATTTGTATGGAGCTGGGTCTCGGTGTGTCAGGTGTGATTGGCCATACACAGCCACGCCGTTTGGCGGCTCGCACTGTCGCATCGCGTATTGCTGAAGAGCTTGAAACCGAACTGGGTAAAACCGTTGGTTACAAAGTGCGATTCAACGACCAGGTATCAGAGGAATCACGCGTTAAGCTGATGACCGATGGTATCTTGTTGGCTGAGATTCAGCATGACCGTTATTTGAATCAATATGACTGCATCATCATCGATGAGGCGCACGAACGTAGCCTGAATATCGACTTTATTCTGGGTTACTTGAAGCAGCTCTTGCCAAAGCGCCCTGATCTTAAATTGATCATTACGTCGGCGACCATCGATCCTGAGCGTTTCTCAAACCACTTCCGTGGTGCCCCAATCATTGAGGTGTCAGGTCGTACTTACCCAGTAGATGTACGTTATCGTCCTCTGGTTGAAGACAGTGAAGATACCGATCGCGACCAGCTTCAGGCGATTTTTGATGCCGTTGATGAACTGCACGATGAAGGGCCGGGAGACATCCTGATCTTCATGAATGGTGAGCGAGAAATTCGCGACACGGCAGATGCGCTGACCAAGCGTAATTTGCGTGACACCGAGATTTTGCCGCTTTATGCGCGTTTGTCTTCTGCCGAGCAGAACCGAGTATTCCAGACCCATGGCGGTCGTCGCATCGTATTGGCAACTAACGTTGCAGAAACGTCTCTGACTGTGCCGGGAATCAAATACGTTATCGACCCAGGTACGGCACGGATTTCTCGCTATAGCTACCGCACCAAAGTCCAGCGTCTGCCAATTGAGCCTGTTTCTCAGGCCAGCGCAAATCAGCGTAAAGGTCGCTGTGGTCGTGTGTCTGACGGTATCTGTATACGTTTGTATTCAGAAGACGATTTCTTGTCGCGTCCAGAGTTTACTGACCCAGAAATCCTTCGAACCAATCTTGCTTCCGTTATCTTGCAAATGACAGCGATTGGTTTGGGTGATATTGCAGCATTCCCGTTTGTTCAGCCGCCGGATAGTCGCAACATTTCTGATGGTGTGCGTCTGCTTGAAGAGCTAGGCGCGATGAAGGAAGGAAAATCGAAAGATGATCCGAAACACCTTACCGAGATTGGTCGTGCTTTGGCGCGTTTACCGATTGATCCACGTCTTGCGCGTATGGTGTTGGAGTCCGCGAAACTGGGTGCGCTGAACGAAGTGATGGTAATTGCGTCGGCATTGTCTATTCAAGATCCTCGTGAGCGTCCTTCTGACAAACAACAGCAATCGGATGAAAAACATCGCCGCTTTGCGGACAAAGAATCTGACTTCCTGTCCTATGTAAACCTGTGGGAATACATTAAAGAACAACAAAAAGAATTGTCAGGTAACCAGTTCCGTAAGCAGTGTAAAAAGGAATACCTGAACTACTTGCGTGTGCGTGAGTGGCAGGATGTTCACTTCCAAATTCGTCAGGTTGTTCACGAGTTAGGCTACAAAATCAATCAGGAACCTGCGGATTACCAATCTGTCCATATGGCGTTGTTGGCGGGTTTGCTTTCTCACATCGGTCTGAAAGACCAAGAAAAAAATGAATACCAAGGTGCACGTAACGCGCGTTTTGGCATTTTCCCGGGCTCCGGCATCTTCAAGAAACAGCCGAAGTGGGTAATGGTTGCTGAACTGGTGGAAACCGCCAAACTTTGGGGTCGTGTTGCGGCTAAAATTCAGCCAGAGTGGGTAGAGCCGTTAGCGAAACACCTGATCAAACGCAGTTATAGCGAACCGCATTGGGAAAAAAAGCAGGCGGCTGTCTTTGCATTTGAAAAAATCATGCTTTATGGGATCCCAATCGTTCCTAAACGTAAAGTGAATTACGGCAATATTGACCCCGTTCTAAGCCGAGAAATCTTTATTCGCTCAACGTTGGTCGAAGGGGATTGGGACACTAAACATAAGTTCTTCCACCAAAACCGTAAGTTACTGGACGAAGTTGAAGAGCTGGAGAAAAAATCACGTCGCCGCGATATCCTCGTGGACGATGACACGCTGTATGAGTTCTACGATCAGCGTGTTGAGCACACCGTGGTCTCCGGTCGCCACTTTGATTCATGGTGGAAAAAGGCCAGCCGAGAAACACCGGATAGTCTGAATTTCGAAAAAGCCATGTTGTTGGCGGGCGATGCCAGCCATATTACTGAATTGGACTACCCGAACTTCTGGTACCAAGGCAACCTGAAGCTCAAGTTAAGTTACCAATTTGAGCCGGGCGAAGATCACGATGGTGTCACTGTGCATATTCCGTTGCCGGTGTTGAATCAAGTTGAGCCGGAAGGCTTTGACTGGCAAATCCCTGGATTGCGCCATGAATTGATCGTGGCCCTGATTAAATCATTACCGAAAACGTTACGACGTAACTTCGTGCCAGCACCCAATTATGCGACAGCATTCCTTCAGCGTGTAAAACCAATGGAAATGCCATTGCTAGACGCGTTGGAAAAAGAGCTGAAACGCATGACCGGTGTAACGGTGCTTCGAGAAAACTGGCAGTTAGTGCAATTGCCCGAGCACTTGAAAATCACGTATCGTGCTGTCGACCATAAGAATCGCAAACTTAATGAAAGCTTCGATCTTTATGAACTGAAAGACGGTCTGAAAGAAAAAGTGCAGGAGACATTGTCACAAGTTGCTGATGACGATATCGAACAGCAAGGCTTGACCACGTGGAGCTTTGGCGCTTTGCCGCAAATGTATCAACAGAAACGTGGCGGCTTTGAAGTTCGTGCCTTCCCTGCGATTATCGACAACAAAGATTCGGTAGGCATCAAGCTGTTTGAAACGGAAGAAGAGCAGAGTCAGGCAATGCAGCAAGGTCAGCGCCGTTTGATTTTGTTGAATGTGCCATCTCCGATTAAATACCTACACGACAATTTGCCGAATAAATCCAAGCTAGGTTTGTACTTTAATCCGTATGGCCGTGTTCTGGATCTGATTGATGATTGCATCGCGTGTGGTGTCGACAAGCTGATCGAATCTCAAGGTGGTCTGAAGTGGCAACCGGAAGAGTTTGAAGCTCTGAAGGAGTATGTTCGCGCAGAGTTGGGTGATACCGTTGTGGATATTGCTAAGCAAGTTGAGCAAATCCTGACGACAGCTTTCAGCATCAATAAAAAGCTGAAAGGTAAAATCGATTTCACGATGGCATTTGCATTATCAGATATCAAAGCACAGGTCGAAAGCCTGATATTCAAAGGCTTTGCGACGGAGTGCGGATATAAGCGTTTGCCTGACATCCAACGCTATCTTGTTGCTGTAGAACGCCGCTTAGAGAAGCTACCAATCGATCTAAACAAAGATCGCCTGCATATGCTGAAAATTGAATCTGTCACGAATGACTACAAAGAACTGCTGAACAAGATCCCGAAAGGGCAGAAAGTACCAGTCTCAGTGAAGGAAATTCGGTGGATGATTGAGGAGCTTCGTGTGAGTTACTTTGCGCAGCAATTGGGGACGCCATACCCAATATCGGATAAGCGAATCAAGAACGCGATAGACGCCATATAGCGTTTTTACAGTGGCGTTTCAAAAGCGACGCACATCGGATTAAAAAACTAAAGCCAGCCGCAGTGCTGGCTTTTTATTTTTTATACCTATGGCAACATACCTCGAAAGCGGCAAATCAAAGCCGCTTCTTTTGCGCTCAATTTTCGATGAATCAGGGTTACACGTGTACGTCGAGGATTAACAAAAACCAACTTATTGAAACAGAACAACTCTTCGTGACAGCAAGCCTACTGGCACGAATTTTGGTACATGGAACAACAAAGCGACGTTTTTTTAGAGCAGTTTTCCGTTTTGTTAAAATTTGTACCTTGTTAGGGGAACACGATGTTTAAGGCGATTAAAACCATCATCGCGCTGGTATTGCTTTGTATTTCAAGCACAGCGTTTGCGGCAGAGTTGCCAAATGCTCACGTTATGTACAAAGAACTGGGTTTAGCGCATCAAGTGGCATATAACAAGTTTGAAGATGCGTATAACCACTTCAAAGCTCACCCCAGCCAGAAGCCAATATTTACCTTGATTGATTATGGGAAGCCGTCTTCACAAAAACGTTTTTGGGTGATCGATGTGCATAAAGGCAAAGTACTCTATTCTTCCTATGTTTCTCATGGCAAGAACAGTGGCAGCCTATACGCGACCAAGTTCTCTAATCGAATTAGCTCTCACAAGACGTCTGTGGGGGTATTTCGTGCAAGGGAAACGTACTATGGGAAACATGGCTATTCACTTCGGCTTGATGGGCTATCCAAAGGGGTCAACGATAATGCGCGAAAACGTGCAATTGTTATCCACGGTGCGTCCTATGCGAATCCTAAGGTCATTTCGAAAACAGGCCAGTTGGGTCGCAGTTGGGGTTGCCCGGCGTTACCCACATATCTTTCCAAGAGCGTGATTAACACGATTAAAGATGGCACATATATTTACGCCTTCGCATAACGATAACTCATTGATAAAAAGCGCGTATCGAGAGAGCGCGCTTTTTTATTGAATGTTAATTAGCTCATTTACACCTAATTCTACGGCTGTTCATATCCTGACATTAACGAGTAGACGGCCGATTCTTATCGCGCTAATTCTCAACTTTCATAAACGTCAGGTAATGTTAATGTACTCAACAATCCTTACTGCAACAGTGGCTTTGACGCTGTCAAATACCACTTCCGCTCTGACTCTGAACAATCAAGTTTTTGAACCACAGCTTGCCAAAAATTACGAGCATGGTGTCTACGAAAATTGGAGTAGTTATCTATATAGCGAAAAGCTCGACGGTATCCGCGCAATTTGGGATGGTGAAAAGCTGATGACTCGCGCCGGAAATAAAATTGCCGCCCCAGTCTGGTTTACGAAATCGCTTCCCGACACAGTTTTGGAGGGAGAACTATGGGCAGGTCGTGGAAAGTTTGAACATACCCTATCAGTCGTGATGGACGATCAGCCTGATGAGAATGCTTGGCAGGCTATACAGTTTATGGTGTTTGAACTGCCGCTACATAAGGGCGATTTCGAAACCCGTTATCAATCAATCGTTGATGTAGTTAACCGTATAGATAAAACCCACCTGCGTTATGTACCACACTTTCCAGCAGTGAGTGAATTGCATATCAACGGTATGTTGATTGAAATAGATAAATATGGCGGAGAAGGTTTGATGCTAAGGCACCGCGACAAGGTGTATGTTCAGGGTCGAAGCGATGCAATGGTCAAATTGAAAATAGCACAAGATGCAGAAGCGGAAGTGATTGGTTATGTGGCGGGGAAAGGGAAACATGAAGGCCGAATGGGGGCATTAATCGTAAAGCTTCTTGACGGAACTACGTTTAAAATTGGATCGGGTTTTTCCGACATGGAAAGGGATAACCCCCCAGCGCTTGGAACTCTGGTGACGTATCGATATAACGGATTCACCAAAAATGGTATCCCGAAATTTGCACGATTCGTAAGAGTGGACATAACAAAACAGCAAAACCCTTTATAACGTCACATTTTGACGCTTACTTTTGGAAAAATAGCGAATCTACTCAGAAACTTATCAAAGCGCTATTCCTCTTTATTTGCCATGGTAGGCCCGCATGCAGAAACCTCGTCGTCCAACGCTGCAAGATGTTGCATCCCTTGTGGGTGTTACGAAAATGACAGTGAGTCGCTATCTCAAAAACCGACACCGTGTGGCAAAGGAAACGGGAGAGCGAATTCAAATTGCGTTAGATGAATTGGGTTACATCCCCAATCGCGTACCCGACATTCTTTCTAACCGAAGCAGCAGAACGCTCGGCGTTGTACTTCCTTCATTGAAGCATCCAGTTTTTCAACAAGTGATAGAGGGCGTTGAAAAAGCGGCGGAAGAATCGGGCTATGACATTATGGTCACTCACAGTGGTTTTGAATCAGAGTCTGAAGAACTGCGCATTCAGACGCTTTTGTCATTCAATGTAGATGGATTGATCCTTGCGGAAAGTGAACACTCTGTGCGTTCGTTGAAAATGATGGAAACAGCAGGAATACCTTTTGTTGATGTATTGGATGCGGAGGAAGGTGAATCTGAGGCGCGGGTGGGTATAGACAATGAATTGGCGGCTCTTTCGATGGTGTCTCTTATGATTGAGCGTGGCTATAGTCGAATAATTTGTTTAGGCACACGCAAAGGCATCCAAACACAAGCGAAGGTGCAAGGGTATATTGCGGCAATGGAAGATGCAGGGCTCACGCCAAGAAGCCTGTCTGCAAAATATGATGTATCCGTTTCTATTGCACGTAAGATGACCCGAAAGGTGCTGGAGCGCTACCCGGATACTGATGCATTTTTTTGTACGGACGACGAACTTGCTGCTGGCGTATTATTGGAATGCCAAAACATGAATATCCTTGTGCCAGAAGAGGTGGGTATTGCGGGTGTTCATGCCCTAGATATTGGCCAGTCCTTGATGCCACGGTTAGCCAGTATCGTTACACCGGACAGAGAAACGGGTGAGAAGGCTGTACTTTCTTTGCTCGCGATGATCAATGGGGAGGAAAAGAAAGGCGAAACGCTCGACTTTGAAATAGAGGAAGGTGAAACGCTTCTACAAGGTGAAGATAGGTTTTCCATGTTTTAATTGTACATATCATTTAGCGCAACATCTTGGCAACAAAGAAGAATGTAAAGGCTGAGACGCGAAAACACTGTTGATCTCTCTTTATTCCTGTTGTGCGTAATGTAGCCATTCCTGTAGTGATTTCTCCATCATTGCAATATTGCCTTCCCACGTTTTCATTTCTGATTGATAAGCCTCGGCCGTCAACGCATTAATGGTGTTTTCCGAGTGCGTATTTAACGCAGTTAGCCGATAGGTAACGTCGACTTGCGAGCCTTTTCCTGATGGCTTGATAGATAAATCGATGGTAGCGACTGTTAGATTTGGATCTAGACGCACATAGGAAATATGCCCCCGTTCAGTGTCAAAGTTTGTCACTACAAAAAGCGTATTACCGGATGCTGTATTAAGGAAAACATCATTGCGCTGAAAACCATTGCCTTTAATCAACGAAGGGCTCCAATCTGGCGTCCAAAGCACCTCACCAAGCGCCGTAAAAAAGTAAGCGGCATCCTTGGGAGGGAAATTGACATTAATGGCATACGTATGTGAAACGTTCGCTGCTGGCGACATCGTTAACGTGTTATGACTGAAAGACCGTGCCGTTGCCTCTTTGTTCAGAATTGCTTTGGTATGAGTAATCAATTCATTGTTCATCGCTTGCCTCTACGTCGTTAGATACAACAAACATAAAGGCTACACCTGTAGACAGATCAAGCTGTTTAGATGGATATGAACATTTGAGCTAATCTAACTGTTAGGCATATAAATAAGGATGCATATCAATGGGAAACGTAGCGGTGGTTCCTGAGGAAATGAAGCTGAATGTGATTTGTCGATTAGAGCCGGGATGTCTAGGTCCTAAAGGGGCCAGCAAAATTGATGATTTTTGTCAGTACATTGCTGATGAAATGAACGCGCTGAACTCGACCATTATTTCATTGGCGGTCGTGCCGCGTAATGACAAATCATTACCCGAAATGCAGTTCAATGTACTAGGTAAGAAAATGAGCCGAGAGCAGGCGGAGCAGTACCTTCAGAAGTTTCAAAAAAACTTGGATGATTTTGAAGCGGAGTTAGAAAGCAAATTGGAAACACTGATCAACAAGTTTATGGGCTATTAGGGAGCAGAGGCGATAGAGAGCACACTAGGTTAACGTCGCGTCCTGTTCATGAAGCTCTTGATTTCGTGGTGCGGTGGAAGGTGATTTGGCGTTTTAACATACAGGCTCAATTAGTAAAAGCCACTGATTCTCTGTGTCTTTCATAGTGACGATAGCGGCTTGGCCGCATAACATTATGATAATTAGCACTTAATTACCCCCTCCCCAAAGTGAAAATGATTCCAGAGAATTTTAGGTTGTAAACAGGATGCTTCACTTTTGTTTGTTGATTGTATAATTCGCAGTCGCTAATTAAGTAATACCTAATCTAATAGTTCTTCTCATGAAGTATTAATGCATACATAATGATGACGCATTAGAAAAGTAAATAATAAGGTTTCTTTTTAAATAATAGAATATAAATGTCTTCAGGTTAGTTGAAAATAAAATTGTGTTTAAGTAAAGATTAATAAATAGGATTATCACCCTTAATAACAATAGGTTATATTCACTCAATAAAAGTGTGTTTTTATTTGTCATTCACTGAGAAGTCAAATAATTATATACCCAAATATCAAATATCAAATATCAAATATCAACATGTCATGGCGTAAGTATGCTTTTTATTCTAATTACATAGCATCAGATTACTATTATCCTCTTTTTGTGGTTGGTCTTTAAATTCATGAAATTTATGGTTTACTTATTTCCACATATAAAATATGTGTATTTTGTTATTTGGTTTGAATTTCTCAATAATTTTGAAATTTATATGTTTATATAGTTATTGTGATCTAAATCTTATTTATGTAATTGTTACAGTTATTTTATATAAAAAATGAAATTGTTTTCCGTCCTTTTAAATCAATGTGATAGGGTGCATTTTCCGTGTTTAAAATTGACCATTTTTTTACGTATTCTTATTTTTGAGTTTTAAATATATTGTGCACTGACCTAGCTTTTTATAATGTTTCTTAGCACTAAGTGCATGTTACTAATGTGTTATTTAAATTATACACCGATGTACGATTATCTAGTTTCTTTCGTCGGATGTTATGTGGAAATAAATTTAACATTTTTAACGTGGATATATGGATGGCTTAGATGCAATTTGTTTTTTGGCTTAGAAACGTTTTCAATTTAATAAAAAGCCCATAAGAACAAACTGTTACGAAGGTTGTGGTGGTTGTGCAGAGATAAGGGCTAATAAAAATTCACTTTGGGGTAGCGACGGTTAGTGGTGAAGTGATTGGCTGATTTTGAAAACATAATTTAAGACGTGAAATTAAGAAACGTATAAGAAGCCCACTTTCAAAAGTAGATGAAAATTAAAAGAAATTGGCTAAAGAAACAGGAGATTTCGTGCCATGAGAAACTTTTTTATTGATGTCTATTTTTATTCCATTAGTGGCACTGCATAGAAATTAGTATGGATAGCTTGAAATCCAAAAAGATGGGAATGTTTCCAAAAAGCAGTTCAGCTATTGTCTTGATAAATAAAAAAGTAATTAAAACAACGGGTTGGAAATAGTTTGAAGAGAAATGCGCTGGCAGTGGTGTGGCGCGCGGTAAATAAATAGGAGTAACCCAATGAAACATGGAAAAGCATGTGACAATGCAAGAAAGTTTACGAAAAGCCAACTTGCAAAGTCCGTCAGTCTAGCATTGTTTACAGCGAGTGTTGGAATGTCTTCTGCCTGTTATGCAGAGGCCCTGAGTATTGTTCCGGAAACTGGCTCTGTATCCGTTGAAAAGGCGGCATCTGGTGCTCTTGTTGTTGATATTGCTGCGCCGAATTATACCGGTTTGTCCCATAACAAATTTTATGAGTACAACGTCGAAGAGCTGGGTGTTGTGCTTAATAACTCGACCCGTTCAGGCACCTCTCAACTTGCGGGTGAGTTAGAGAAAAATGTTAACTTCAGTACGTTAGAAGCAAATACCATCCTCGCGGAAGTCGTTGGGGAAAATGAGTCTGAACTTATTGGGCAGCAGGAAATCTTTGGGCGAAAAGCCGATTTTGTTTTGGCTAACCCAAATGGCATCGAAGTTAACGGAGTTGCTTTCCTTAACACAAATGATGTGACACTCGCTGTTGGTTCACCGCTCGTATCATCAGGTGGTTATTACGCGGGTGTTTCAACACGATCTGCGGAAGAAGATGCCACGCTGGATGTGGATGGTGAAGTGACTGGTGCAAGAAATATCGCTTTGTTTTCCCCTAAAGTCATGGTGAAAGACGGTGCGAACATCATGGTGAATGGGAACATCAATGTTGGTGCTGGTCGCTTCGATTTCTATAAGGACTACGGTGCCTATGCGAATGTTGTAGATGCAGAGTCGTCGTCCATTGATGCTGTGTTGTTGGGTGCGATGAAGGCCAATAACATCAACATCATTTCTAATGGTAAAGGTATTGGTATAAACCTTGAGTCGGAACTGACGTCGAAAAACGGCATTTTTGTTAGTTCATCGGGTGACTTAGCGGTCACTGGCGAGCATTACGTTGAGCGCTCAGTCGTCGATGACATCATCGAAAACGTTGCCAGCCCACAACTTCATCGCGCGGTATACCTTTCTAAGCAAGATATCGATGCCAAAGCGCTCAAGGTCGATACGGTTGATGGTGCATATTTCAATGCTGACGGAAAAATCACAGCAGATGATATCGAAGTTAAAGCAACGTCTATTGGCACTGTCACGATAGCGTCCGTCGAAAAAAACACTCTGACAAACACCTCTGTGACGGGTGCAAAAAACATTGAGATAGTTAGCAGCGGAGATGCAATCGAGATCAGCAAGTCTGATTTCACAGCAAAACAGAGTATTACAGGTACTGCGCGAGAAGGCATAAAGCTAAGTGATGTAGAACTCGAATCGACAGCAAGAGATGACGACGACATTGAAGCAAATGACAAGAAAGTTTCTTTTGTCACACAAGACGGAGACGTCGTTGTTAGTGCGTTGAACAGTAAAGCAGAAACCACAGAGCTGGTTACCTTAAATGGCGCGTTAACAAGCACAAAAACGAACATTGAAGGGAATACATTACTTGAAGCCGATGGAAAAATTGACCTAAACCAATCAAACACCTTTGGTGGCGATTTACTGGCGAACAGTAAAAGTGACGACCTCAACGTTCGTGGAAAATTTGTTGTTGATGGCAATGGTTACCTGAGATCAGGTAAAGACCTCTCGATTGCTGGTAACACAACAGGTAAGAGAGTCACGGCGATTGCATTAAACAATGCTTCAATCAAAGGGAACATTGATACGGAAGAATTGGCATCCGTTTCGGCGCAAGGTATCGTTTCTCTTAACGGTAAGGTTGATTCTGATCAAGTGTTCTTATCGGGCGAGAAGGGCGTTAGCATTGCAGCAAATTCAAGTGCTCATGCTGATAGTAAGTTGATTGTAATTGCCAATGAGGGTGATGTCGCACTCAACGGTTCGAGCAATGGCACATCGGCGATACATGCTTCACTGCTGTCTGATGATCAACTGTCAATAAAAGCAAACAACCTGAAGTTGACCGTTGGTAAGATTGAATCGGGCGGTGAAATGCTACTTGATGTTGATAAATCACTCACTTTGTCAACGCGTAAGTCCAGTACTTCTGGTGGCCATTCCTACTCTGAAGATAAAACTGAAGGGCAAGATTGTGACGGCGGCCATTTGTTCAACTTGTTTGGGCTATTCGCACACTGCTCAGATATTCAAACCAACATTGAAACGAAAGTAGATTGGACGAGAGAGTCTCATATCCCGAGTGAGATTACGTCGGGAGGAAATCTCACGGTCATTAATGCTGACAGTATTAATGTGAGAGGCTCTGTAATGACATCTGAAGGGGATGGCCGTTACGTGACGGACACCGGTTCGATCAATGTCCTGGATGAAACCGCGTGGTACAGAGAAAATGTTACACAAGTAACAAGAAAAACATCGCATCAACGTGACCAGACGTATACCGATGTTCAAACTACAAATCGTTCAAGTTCAACACCTTCTATTATCGCATCAAAACAGAATCTGCGTCTGATCAGTGCTGACGACATTGTCGTTAAAGCCAGTCGAATTTTCGCTGCTGGTCAGTTATTCCTTGTTGCGGCTAACGATGTAGTGCTTAACAGCGCAAAACACACCATCAATAGGGTGTTAAATCGTGAAGGCACAACAAACTTGCTTAAGTTCGGTGATGTTGGTTTCTTCGGATTAGGTCTTTCGTTTACGCATGAGAAGCACCAAGCAGAGCTTTCGGAAGAAGCGACATACCATACGCCAAGTACAGTAAGTGCCGGCCAGGTATTCCTTTTTGCTGGTGATGATACGCTACGAGAGGAAAATCCTGATGGAAACTATGGTGCCGGGAACGTTGAACTTGAAGGTGCCAGAATCAAATCAGGCTCTTCGATTCTTATCGATGCTGCAGGCAGCATTTTAAACAAAGCGACCTACACCAACTCTCATAAAGAGCTTGCGTTTAGCCGCCAAACTGGCGTGTTTGAGCTTGGACTTGGACACATTGGTCTAGGTTATGGCTTTGCCAATGTGAACAAAACGACGGACTTACAAAGCGCGTCGCCTAGCTCATTTACTGCTGAGAGAGACATTATTCTCAGAGCGGGTCAGCGCATTGAAGATGAAGCGGGCCAGTACGAGTCAGAAGAAGGCCAAGTATCACTCACTGCGCGCAGCATTTTGGCGAGCGCAGCGAAGAACAACTTCAGCTCAGACAGCGACCTTAGTTCTTGGGACTTTAAAGCGACATTAGGTGTTGATATCACTGTAGGTGGCCAGCCAGTACTAAGAAGTTTCGACAACTTCATTCGCTCGGCAGTGGCATTTGTCACGCCTAAAGACCCTAAACCATTGCCGCTAAATAATGCGCAAAAAATCGCATTGACCTTTGGTGATCAAGATATCGAGCCAGAGTATGAAGATCAGCGCATGGGCTTTAACGATCTTTCTATCCCAGTGATTCCAATCCCGAGTGAAGCAAACCCTGTGGGTCTGAGTATTGGTGGCTCGTTCAACGTCACTCACACGTCGGCGGGTTTCTCACGTCAGTTGGAGAGGGATCTCGTTGGTAACATTAGTGCCGACAGTGTCAACATCGTGGCTCTCGAAGGCGATATTACGTTGCATGGTAATGTCATTGAAGCGGACAACGGTGATGTCATCATCGAAGCTAAAAATGGCAGTGTCTATTTCTTGCCGGCGTCATTGAAACTGGCTACGCAAGCAGAGCAATTGACAGGCAACCTAGGGTTTACCTTTGCCATCGGTATTAACCCATCACCAACAACGGGCGTTGCTGTAAACGGTGGTATTGGGTTCAATGCTAGCCTCTTTACCTATTCAGCGTTTACTGACCGATTACAGGAAATTGGTGGCGAGCTAACAGCAGAACAAAATGCATCAATCAGTGCTGACAAAGGGAGCATCAAAATTGTCGGTACAAATATTGAAGCGGGTGGCGACATTTTGCTTTCAGCACTGAATGATATTGATGTTGAAGCAATAAAAACGTCGCTTGAACAATATCAACAAGCGTCAGCCACATCCCTTGGCTTTAATATAGGCGGCGGCAGCGAGCCACCATTCCTCACATCGCTGGGTTTCAACGTGAAGCATAATTTTGACTCGTTGAAGCAAACAGCTGACATCTTTGAAGAGTCTTCATTTGAAGCAGGCAAAAGCGTAGTTGTTGTCTCTGATGACGGTTCAATCACCTTGGCGGCAACCGATATCAAAGCTGGCGAAGACATTTCGCTATTGGCTGAGAACGGCAAAGTGGTTGTCAACGATACGATTGACAATGCATCGCTTGATGCATACAGCCATGGCGCTGGCGTCAACTTCAGCTGGAGCCACCCAATTACTATTGGTGCGGGCTTTAACGTGAAACTTAATGTTCATGACCTCGATCAACAGCGTGCGGATGTTTCGAATATCGAAGCAGGGGGCAACGTTGAGATTGGTAGTGGCTCCGGTGTGACGTTGACTGGCTCAGAGGTATTGGCCGGCGGTGATGTGAAAATTGATGGCGGAACAGGCAGTGTTGATTTGCTGGCATCGAAGACCGACAGTTCAGAATACGTCAGCGTTAACGAGTTTGGCTTTGGCTTTGGTAACTTACAACTCGGTCAGAGTGGAGAAGGTTCGCTTACGCTACCTAGCGTAAATCTTAACCTTGACTTCCAGCGTTTGAATGTCGAAGAACACATTGAGCAAGGCGGGACTATCCAAGGTGCGCAAGTATCTATTACTGCAGAAGATGCATTAAATCTGGAAGGAACCGAGATATCGTCGACGTCTGGCGAAACGCAAATTGATGTTGGCGCGATCAATGCCAAAGCGGCTGTGTCTACCGAGAAAGGGTTCGGACTTGGATTCCAGTTAGGCTTAGGTGTGCCTTCTTATACCATTCATGAGAAACCGCAAGAAAACCCATTGCTTCCAGAGTTGCCAAGTATTTCTACAGGCTTCCAGGCATACGCTGAGGACAAACAAAAAGTGGGTCACGCGACGGTTGATGGCACTGTAGTCGACGCATCAACGCTTGAAGATAAGGATTTCGAGTTTGGTGTCGATTTTGAGTTCGGTATTGATTTCTCAAATGCTAACGCAGTGAGAGGCAATGTTGCTCAGGCAACGCAAAACAACCAAGCGGCCAATGTGGCATTTGGTGCTGCCGCCATTGCAACAGCGCTGACAGATACAGTGCTTACACTGGACATTGGGCAAATCAAGCCTGATTTTGGTTGGCAGCAATCGCTACCTGTTACGCCAGGTGCCAATGTTGAAGCGCTGATTGAAAAAGAAATCGATGGTATTGAATTCATTGAGGTGAAATATGAGGAATAAAGCCATACCTTCATGGCTTGCAATATTGCTCGTTATTTCCACGCTACCTTCCCCCGTGAGGGGGAAGGTACCACCTCGGTAACAGCAATGATTAAGCCACGTGTTGTATTACCCGTTGTTGCTCAACGAGAAGGCAAAATAGATGTCATGAACGTTCAGCATGGTCAACGAGTAACAGTGGGACAAAAGCTCGTTCAATTTAAATGCGATAAAGACATAGCGCTGTCGCGAAAAATGAAAGAGGTTGCTGCTTATTACCGTAAGTGGATAAAGAGCTACGAAAAGTTAGCAAAGAAGAACCTTGCTAACAAAGAAGAAATCGATAACAAGAGAATACTGCTTTCGAAAAGCGAAGTTGATTTGTTGAGAATCAACGAATCACTATCACATTGTGAAATTTCATCGGAAATAGACGGAAGAGTAGTGGAAAAATATGTCTCTGACGGGCAATACGTATCAGCAGGGACTCCTGTGCTTGAGTTAATTAGCAAGGATGTCGTTATTGAAGCGCTTATTGATACACAGTTATTAGATGTTAAGTCCAATAAATATTATGTGAAACATGGCTTAGAGAAGGCCTGCAACTTAGAGCTCATTGGAAATGTGCCGCTTGCTTATACAAGTCAGAAGAAACTTGCTGTTTTCAAACCGAAAAAATGTGAATTGATGCATATAGGTGTTACTCATTTAGAGATCACCGAAGGGCTCGGTGAAGGAGGGGCTCTATGAGTGATACGCAATTTTTAGACATCAAAGAGAAAGCACGGGGATACCTGAATGATCTTCAGGGCGTAAGCTTTGAAAAACGTTTTTGCATAAAAACGGTGACGTTCAGTTTGCGTGGTTTTCTTGAGGCTGAGTATGGAGACCTCGTTTTCAGGTGGCCGAGTCAGGAAGAGTTAGACGGTGATAAGTCATTACACGCAATATTGGAGAGGATCTCCTCAGAAGATAACGTGTTATCTGCAGGAAAGCTCAGCAAAAAAGAAATAATCAATTTCAGGAACCGACGTTTTGTCGTGTCGGCTGAGGGCAGAGTATATGTGCTGGAAGGTTACCGAGACAGCAAAGTCTATTTGAGAGAATTTGACCTCGAAAGTGGCTGGCAGTGGAAAGAGTTAGATATTGATGACTTTATTGCGCAAGAAAAGCCTCAGGTCATTCGCGTTGTTTCAAAAAAGGCCGATGATGCACCGTTTGGCTGGAAGTGGTTTTTCGCATTACTGAAAGTGAATTCGAGCTTGTTTAACACCGCCATCGTGTGTTCATTGATCATTGGCGTATTGTCGCTGGCAATGCCATTTTACTTTCAGATAGTGCTAGATAAATTTCTCTCCTATCCGAACCATGAATCTTTATATGCGGTGACATTTGGTGTTGTGGTTGCGTTTCTCTTCTTACTAGTTTTTGAATTTTTAAAGAATGAAAACGTCAACTTTCTTTCTAAGAAAATTGATGCCCATATTGTGAGGCGGGTATCCGAGAAGTTCCTGACACTATCACTTCTACATGGCTTTGTTGCTTAATTCGGTTGGAAGACATGGCAGCCTAAAGTTGTTCGGTTCTTAAGCAATATACTGAGTTTCAGGCATACCCAG
>NZ_FUXU01000180.1 GCF_900167155.1 Enterovibrio nigricans DSM 22720
ATCAAAAGGGTCGGTGCGCGTCTTTCTCATTGTTTAGAAAAGGAATTTTGAGGGGATTCGCTAGATAGCGGTGTTATTGAATTAGTTCAGCCATATGTAAATCGTTATGGTGAGTGGCTAGATTTATGGGCTAATAGTTTAGGGCTAGTGGTAGGTATCTTAATTGCTTCTTTTTCTCGGTCGATTATTCTGAAAGAAAGATCGCTATAACGCATATGAGCCCATCTCCGGTCAATAGACAATAGCATTCTTTTGGCTGCGTCAGCAGCCAATGCTCTCGAACAACAAAGCTGTCTACTTCGTTCTGTCATTTTTGCCATTAAGTCGTTGCTTACGGTAAACACATATAGAAGGTCTCATACTGCGATCTCAACGCTTGCGAACGCTTTGGTGTAGAAGGCAATCACATTGAGGTCGATATCGAGATTGCGGTTAATCGCAGGCTCATTGAAGCGGTTACGGACTTCCTCTTTGGCATAGGGATAGCGAAGTTGAAGGTTCGGTGTAGGATAATTGTACTGGCTGAAGGTGTTGGAGACATGGGCTTTCAAGTCGAATACATACACTCGACGCCGACAACAGTCTGGTCTTGAAAGGGCGCAAGAATGTCTAATAGTACTTCGGGTTTGGCATCGATTTTCTTGTGAACCACCTTGTTGCCCGCAGAATCGAGGATACAGACGTAAAGAATACGCGCATGAAGATCGATACCGCAGTAATAGTCGTGTTGAGTGTTATAAAATTTCATTGAGTCTTCTCCTTTTTGGGTTTCGTCGCCTTCCAGCTTAGCCCGAGGGTTAAGCTGGAGGAGAAGGCTCAATGAGTATCAAGGCCATCATAAATCGTCCCCCCGGGGGCTTGACTGGCAAAAATCGTTCGCCGTTTACGTCTAATGTTATGCCTCCGTTTTTGGGGACATTATCAGAATCTAGCTAAATGGCCTATTTAGGCTTGCTGTTTTTACTTAACTGTTTGATAAGATTTAATTTTGGTGCGCATGGAGGCTTTGTGATGGGAACTATAATAGGTTTGGTTATTTTATCTGCTATAGATTGGTATCTTATTCGTAAAACAGGGCTCCATATTCATCAATGGATCTCTAAAAAGTATGAAGAGCATTTGTTTAGTAAGAATAATAACAAATAGCGCTTGCTTAGATAATCGGCATAACAAATAAGAATAAGTGTCGCGCAGCCGACACTTTATTTGGGTGTTGGACAAGCCCGTCGCTGCTTTATTAAGTAAATTGCTCGGATGAGCTTTGGAAGGATGTAGGCCCGTCGCCGAACAACAGGCGAGTGCCGCCAAGAAGTTATCAGATATAGCATAACTTCAAGGGGTTACGTGGCTGTGTGTCTATTTTTTTGCTTCTTCTCCTTCGGTAAAATCGCAGTCATTCTCCTTATTCTGTTCGCCTTTCGGCTACCTCGGTCGCGTGACGCCCACACAGACCATGAGCCGTTCACCGCAACTTGGACAACATCGCGTCACGTGCTGTTTGACGGGCGGCTCAAGGGGTAATGTCCGGTGTGCCATCTGAAGCAACATGAGCTGAATATGGTGTCGTTTTCGCTTGGCACTGCCATGCAACAAGCCATAGTCGCGTACCCGTTGCAGCCCTTTGGGCAACACATGCTGAAGTATCAACATCAAAAACTGTTGGGTAGGCAAAGACCGTGTCGCGGATTGTTTTGTCTGGCTGTCGGTGTACCGGAACGTCACCTGATGGCCGCTGATATCAATGATGTCCTTGTCAGGTAAGACTCCACGATACAGATACCGAGAGAGATATTTGAGGGCGGGCAACCCCCGACCCACAGCGCGACAATCGACCACCCAGTTGTGCGGCATTGAAGAAGGTAAGGTCAGCGAGGGATGGGCGTTGATGGCGGCCACCAACCTGGCTCGCCAGACCGATGCGAGTGCGGCGTGTGGGTAAAGGTATTGTTTATTGCCCTTGTGCCATTGCCTGCGCTTAGGGTTGTAAAAGCCTGCGGGCACAATGGCATGCAGGTGTGGGTGCATATCCCGTCGACGATTGTGGGTGTGCAGCACCAAGGTAAACCCACTGTCGCCGGCCTGTTTGCGCTGGGCAAAATCCTTGAGCACGGACGCAGCGACCGCGAACATCATCGCGTACAATGTACGCGCGTGAGTCCGCGCCAGAGGGCGCAGTGCCGCAGGTATCGTGAAGGTCACCATAAAATACGATGTCGGCAGCAGCTTGGCCGTTTGTCTTTCGAGCCATTGCACCGTATTGGGATGTTGGCACAGGGGGCAGTGGCGATGCCCACAAGAGAGTGGGGTTCGCTCGTCATACTGGCAGCCCTGACAACACCATTGCGATTGACCCAGCACGCCTGTTCGGCAACGAGACAGGGCCGTCATTGCCCGTATGATATCAGGGGAAAGGCGTTGCGTATCAATGGCACCCGCATGCTGTTGCAGCAGTTGGATAAACGCACTCATGTTGCCTCCCACAAAATAGAGAGTCCAGAGGCGAGTTGATTCACCGCCTGATGAAGCTGGGCGTGTTTCACGTCCGTGAGTTGGGTGTAACGTGCCGTTGTCGTAAGACTGGCGTGCCCGAGAAGACGTTGCAGAGAGCGTAAATCCAGCCCTTGCTCGAGTAGATGCGTGGCATAGCAATGCCGTAATGAATGGGGACTGATGGCCTTATGAATGCCCGCGTCACGACAGACTTGCTTCATGGCTTTTTGTACGCCCCCGCGGTCCATCGGGGCATCATTGCCGACACCGGGGAAGAGTAAAGTCGGGTGGCGATGCGTGCACCAGTATTGGCGCAACACAGCGAGCGTTTTATCGGGCGTGCGACGTGAAGTCGTATGAAGCGCTGTTCACCGCTCAACGAGTGAACCATCTGTATCACCAGATGAACCTAGGAGCCTGAATAAAGTAG
>NZ_FUXU01000082.1 GCF_900167155.1 Enterovibrio nigricans DSM 22720
ATCGTAGCTTCTAGATTTAGTTCCATCGATTTAAGCAACAAAGCCCATTGAATATGGTATGACCGCAAAAGGACAGATCTCTTGGGATAGTCTCAGACCATTCATCACCAGAACAGGATTTTACCCACTGCCGATTAGTATCAATAAAGCTAATAAGTGCAAACTTGGTGGCAAACATTTGTTGCGCCAAACGAGTGAGGCGATCGAAACGTTCTTCTTTGCTTGTATCTAAGATATTCAGATGGCGCAACGCATCTAGCCTTAGTGCTTCATTTGACGGAGGCGTGGGTGATTTCATCATGATTCCAAATCATTGGCTGCTTTTATTACTATAGCGTTAGGTGTGTGGGTTTGCAGAAAGTGAGATTTTAGCTTTGGGGAGCAATGGGGCGTGTGAACACCCCATAACATGATAGATTGATGTAATTCTTTTATGACGAAAGCGAGTGCGCGAGCGGGCTGGCGGTCATAGCGTTCGTCTTGTTGGTCGACGTTGAAGACCCTACAAACGTTTTAACCAGAGCATCGAGTTCTTGGGATAGAGACTCAATGGTATTTGCTGAGCGATGCGAGTTTTTGGCTGCATCGGCAGTTTGCCCTGCAAGATCTGCGATGACGATGATGTTTCTGTCCACACTTTCTGTCACGACAGTCTGCTCTTCTGATGCCGTTGCAATTTGCATGTTTTGCCCAGCAATATTCTCTATTTGATCCACCATGCGAACCATGACTGATGCGCCTTCTAGAGCCTGCTTAACACTGCGAGAGGCCATTTCACTGCTTTCTGTCATTACATCAACACTGTCTTTAATACCAAGCTGAAGTTGTTCAATGATATTGGTAATTTCATCGGTTGATTGATGGGTTTTCATTGCGAGCTCTCTGACCTGGTCGGCCACGACGGCAAAGCCTCGACCCTGCTCTCCCGCTCGCGCCGCTTCAATTGCTGCATTGAGTG
This sequence comes from Enterovibrio nigricans DSM 22720, assembly GCF_900167155.1. Lineage (GTDB taxonomy): Bacteria > Pseudomonadota > Gammaproteobacteria > Enterobacterales > Vibrionaceae > Enterovibrio > Enterovibrio nigricans. Next base: position 959 of record NZ_FUXU01000082.1, read on the forward strand.
CTAGCAAGTTAGTTTGCTCGGTGATAGAGCGAATAACGTCAATCACTGAACCAATTTCCTCACTGTCTGTACTCAGCGATTGCATTTTTTGGCTAGTTAGCTGCATGCTGTCTGACAGTTCGTTAGCTTGCGTCGATGTTTCCGTATTTACGCTTCGCCCTGTTTGAGCCGATTGCTGCAATTCGTTCGCAACACTGGCTGCCTGAGCAACACTTTGCGCGATCTCTTTGCTGGTTGCTGTCATTTCATTCATTGCTGCCGCAACAGATTCTGATTCTGCACGCTGCATTTCAGCATTGTCGGCTGTTTTCTGTGCCAGAGAATAACTGTGGCGTGCATTGGTAGAGAGTTCGCCGGAAATAGCACCAATCTTTTCCATGGTCGATTGGAGATTGCTGATGAAGGTATTGAAATGAACGGCAAGCTGTGAAAGCTCATCGCTTCCTGGTAAGCGCATGCGTACATCCAAAGATGTGTTACCGCTTGCGATTTTCCTCATCAATTCGTTAGCGGTGGATACCTTTCTGGTGACATGACGTGAGATAAGCAAGATGGTTAAGCAGAGCACCGTTGCTAATACGGTGCCAACCAAAATTAATTGTGTTGTAACGCTTGATTCTCGTGCCTTAATGGACGCAACGAGATCTTCGCTGAGGGCTTTCATTTGGGATTCGGTCTCGCGCACCGAGGTCCTAAGGCTTCCATGCAGCCCTTCTTGGGGGGTGAGGCCAATGTGAGACAGGCCTTCTACCAGCGCGTTAAATGCATCGTGGTATTCGGTAAGCGCTGACTCCATGATCATACGGTTGCTGGCAGGCATCTGACCCTCTGCAATCGCTGATCTTACGGCAGAATACTGTGTGTTAAATGCATCTAGATATTTCTTGTTTGAACGAAGTAAGAAATCTTTTTCATGACGTCGAAGCATCAGCAATTGTTTATAGATGTTGTCGTCTTTGATCTGCTGCACTTCTTTTTCTATCCGATGTGAAGCTTCTCTTGCCTCTCTTTGAAGGCCTTTATCGTGAGAAACACCAACGGTAATCCTTTGATCGACCAGTACCTCGAAGTCGTGTTTGTATTTGTTTAGTTTGTTGAGCATTGCTTGGATGTCATTCTGCTTTTCCATTTGTAGGGATTTGAGTAACGAGCCAGCTGAAGAAAGCCTGCTTGTTAAAGCCGTGAATTCACCTTCAAACTTGGTTTTATATTTGGTGTCATTCCTTGCCATGAAATCCTTTTCATGCCGACGAAGCATTAATACCGATGTTTGGCTTTTTAGTATGTCCATTGAGGCTGTATCGAGCTTTTTAAGTTCTGAAAAAGAGCTATAAAAAGTGGCAGCAAACACAACGACAGCAAACAGAATTAACACAGCAACACTGGTTAGTTGTGTCTTTATTGTTTTGGGCAAGAAGTGACGCATGGACTCTCCTGATGTCAATGTAAAAGGCAGAATGAAAGGTATTTGTTTGTTATTGCACACATCCCCTGTCTTAAATGTAGGACAATCTCGATTTTGGTCACGAGAAATATTGCAAAAAATTCGGAAGATCCTCACTCGCTGCGATGTTAATCATATTTTCGGATTGAGTGAGTAAACAGATAACGAAAGCCTGTAGATTTACCACGTTCCAGAGTGAGCCGTAGACCCGTATTGTGGGATTGAATAATTCGTAACTAAACTGAACACACGGAGAGCAAAAACACGTCTATCGCCAGAAAGGAGACATTCTGTGAACAATCATAAAACGCTATTGATTGCCGCCGCTTTTTCTTTTCGCGCTTTAGCTGATTCGACAGTTTCAGGCGTCGAATTACACATCACATCCGTTCAGCAGGGACTCTGGGTGGTTGTGTCGCAATCTGGCGAGCCGGTTGAGGGCGTTGATATTTCGCTTTCTGGAGTGTTGGGGAGCGAGATTACACCGGCAAATGGTACGTTGTTTTTGCGCTCAGATGTCGCCAGTACACGCAGTAGTAGGGTGACGGCAACACTGATGAATGGAACGACAGTCACTCAGCGTGTGATACTGACGAAAAGTGATAAGCACTAAAATATCGGTGCGCTTTTTAGTATGAATCCTGCTAAATGAGCTGGATGTTTAATGAAAATGTTTACTTGCAACAAAGCACTGCTCAAAACCGTCATTCCAACCACTCGCATAACGGTCACTTTTGTACATGCGCTCAGGATCTTGGCGAAAGCCCTCTGTATGGGTTTGAGCCGCCGTGACTTTGCTGTGGCACCCATCGTCATAGCCTTCTAGGTAAGGTGTGGCGAAGCCGAGGTCTGCTAAATTGTCATGGCGTGATGCCGAGCATCCGACCAGTATACTGGCGGTAAAAAGACAAAGCACCATACTACTGAACCCTGTTTTCATGTCATACATCCTCTTTTTGACATGTGTATATCCTTAAACCACCTGATACATACTCAGGCCGTTTGGTTTAGATTACAACGCACCAAGACTTGCCCGTCGTCTCATAGTTAACTCAAGCTGTTAAATCTCCTTAACAATACAAATGTCATTAAAAGTGACTCGTTTTACGTTAGTTAATAAGCGGTTGGTCGGTCTTATTAAACAGAGCTATTCGAGCGAGAAAAGATATGCGGCGTTTTAGAATTTTTTCGATATTGCTAATTTCAGTGTTAGGTCTTCAAACAGCAAGTGCTACTCCAGTGATGGATGAGGCGGCTACGCCAATAGTCATAAAACAAGGGGGTAACAATAAGTCTGACGTTCGTGTGATTTTCATACACGGCTCTCCAGGCAGCAAAGAGGCCTATGATGACTATTTGAAACATGAAGCGTTGCAGCAAGCTGAGCTCATTTCTGTAGACAGGTTGGGCTTTGGCGAGTCGAGGACACCAGTGGAAACCTCTATTCGCCGGCAAGCAATGGCAATTGTCCCACTTATCGAGAATGGCGATAAAAGAACATACCTAGTCGGTCACTCCTTGGGCGGGCCGATAGCGCTGCAAGCAGCATTGATTGTGCCCGATAAAGTAAGTGGCTTGTTGCTCATTGCATCTGCATTTGATCCCGAAATGGAAAACCCAAAATGGTACAATTATCTCGCGGACACATTGGTAGGCAAGTGGATTTTGCCTGAAGACATGAACCGCTCAAATGAAGAAATGATGGTGCTGGAAGGGGAGCTAAGTAAGTTATCCAGTCAAAATTGGAAAACGCTGAAAATGCCCATTGTTTTGCTGCATGGCAAAGACGATGACATTGCCGATCCGAGAAACTCACTCTTTGCTAAAAAGAAATTACATGATGGGGTAGAACTGAAAATTTTGCCTGACGAGGGGCATTTTGTCCTTTGGCAAAACGTCCCGATATTGGTGAATGAAATCAAAGTTCTGATTGGGATGTAATGGCGCATAAGGTGAGGGGAATATAAAACTGGAATGTAAAATTCTGTAAAGCAGGGTTGAAAATGTGGGGTTGAAGGCGCATGTTAGGTAGGTAAGGCAAACACAATGAATTGAAGCCGACACGATCTTAATCCACGAGGAATCGACATGAGACAACTCCTAATTGGTGTGATGACACTTATTTTAGGCTTCTTTACCCTTGTATTTGCAACAGTACTTGGACTGTTTGTTTCTCTCTGCGCATTGATTGCGAAGCCTTTTGTCATGAAAAAAGTGCGCAAAATGCAAGAACAGCAGGCTGGTATCTACCAGCAACAGTTTACACAAGAGCAGCAAACGCCGTTTGGCGAAAAGCACCAGCATCAGGGCCAAACTATCGACGGCGATTACCAAGACATTTCTGACCGTCGTTAAATGCGATAGCGCCGCATGAATATCGAAAGAATGCCACCTTTAGTGGCATTTTTTAATTCAGTGGTGTAAACGGAAAGCGCTCCCATTCATACTCTTCAAACAGATGCTTAATCTCCCCGTTTATTAACAGCGTTTCAAACCGCTCATCATAAATTTTGCGCAGTTTATCCCCTTGTGGCGTATCAGAAAAGGCTGGATATAATCGGAGATCTTTAACGATTGATATAGATAGGGAGTGTGTTTCTGGCATGTTTTGTTCAAGCTCTTCCACGATTTCATCGTGCGCATCCAATAGTGCGTCTATACGGTCTGATGCGAGCAGGGAAAGCCCTTGGCGGCGAGACTTCACTTCACGTTTATTGAGGTCAGTTTCCAGATATTCATCATAGTCATAGCCTTTCACTCAAGCGACAGTTTTTCCTTTTAAACTGGCTTCTCCTTGCCAGTTCGCGATCACGCTAGGTTTGTATATTGCAGCCACCTGCTCTGCATCGAAATGCCAGCGTGGATAAAGCACGTCTTCTTGTTCATCGAGATAGGATCCTAAAAACACATCCATTCTTTTTGATTGAACAAGCTTGACGCTGCGAGAGTAGGTCGTAGTTTGCGTTTTTATCGTGTAGCCAAGTGGTTCAAACACCCGTTTCATAATGTCAAAGTACAAGCCACTTCCATTTTTCTCAGTGGCATCCGCCCAATATTCACTGATGATAGTGATCTCGCCTTGCTGCGATGCTTGTGCGGCTAGCTGTCCGGAAAAAAGCAGTGTGATTGAAACAATCAGCAGCTTTAAACATACCCAAAAAGTTGAAAAACGATACATGATGGTATCCCCATTCGATCGTAACGATTGTGCTCGTTTATTAGCGCATCTTCAGCGTACTGCTTTGCTCAAGGCCTAGTTAGGGTGAATATTAACGTCTCAATGAAATGGTTACGCAAACAATCGCGTGATCGCTTGAATATGTGTCTTGATCAAATTTCGGGTCAACAAGATGCCGATCCTCACAATGAAAATCCCCAACTTCGGCAATACTTGCCGGATCATTGCTGTTGAATTCGTTGGAAAGCAATATGTAATCAAGCACTGAGCCCTTGGCGTGAAAGTAGTGCGTAGACGGTCTTTCCAAGCTTGCTTCGCCCATGTTTTTCACATAAAGGTCCCAACTATCATGCAGTTGGTAGTGAGACAAGGGCATGTCTGCCATGTCCTCAGTAATAGAACGTAAGCTGTTCACATGGAAAGCACGCAACACCTCAGAGTTCAGGTTGTCATTAAAGTCACCCATCAAAATCGCGGGGTTATTGGTATGAGAGCGTCGTTCGATAATGGATACCATTAAGTGGCAAGCCTCCGAGCCTCTTTGAATAGAGGAGGCCCAAGACCCTGCAATTTCTTCTCTCATAGAATCGTGAAGTGTTTTCTTCTTTTTGTCTGGGTTTTCATCCGTGATGGGGCGTTTAGATTTTAAATGCACAACGTAGACATCAGTTTGTCCAACGGAAGGCAGTTCAAGGGTTGCGAACAGAGGAAGGCGACTGTATTCAAAGTCCTCATTAAGACCAAGCTTCACGGAAAGTTCTGGATCTGCACGCAGTGGTAGCGCACTCAAAATTGGATAGCGTGAAGCAAGGCAAACCACCGGACTTTTGTAAACATACTCGTCCAGAGGTTCCGGCTCATCGACCACTGAGAAGAACCGGTATCCAAGAGGCTCAAGCAATGATCGCAAAGTATTTGCGCTAAATACTTCCTGAAAAGCAATGATATCTGGCTGATAACTGCCGATATAGCGATTCAGCCAAGCGCGTTTTTGACGCCATTGATCTTCGCTGTAGATATTACTGAATTCATAAAATGCACCCGGTGGCTCGATAAAATTGAACAAATTTATCGTGGCTAATTTTAAGCCAAAGGCACTATGCGCATAGGAGCTTTTGCTATTCGTTGCAAACACACGGCTGTCTCAGGAATGATAAGTTTTACGTTAGTATAGCGAAGTGTGGCGTAACAGATGGTAAAGAAAAGCGCTTCGTGATGAAGCGCTTTTTCGTCCTTATGCCGATGCTTTCATTTCATCGGACTTATCACGGGGAGATGTGGCTCCCTGACTGCTTGCAGATTGGTCACTTAGGGCTTCAGCCAGATTTGCGCGGGATAACTCTCCCTGCAATTCTCCATCCTCATCCAAGACAGGAAGAGGCAGTGAGTATTCCAATGTATCAGGAATCACTTGCTCTAGAAGTGCGTCAGATTGAATACCGGGAACACTTTCAAGCACGGAATCATCAATCGCGTCGTCATGGCGTGATGCTTCTACCGATTCGAGTTTATCTCTGCACAATGCACCTTGGTAACCGTCATCATTCATGTAGTAGCCATGTTGTGCTTTTGCCTGACGCATTTGAGCAATGGCTTCTCCAACCGTTTCGGCGCTAATCCGCAGACTTTGCGGCTTCATAACGGTGTCGACAGTCAGTGCGCGTGCACGGTTGACGTCTTTAACGAACGCTTCGACATAGTCATCAGCAGGGTTAAGAAGAATATCGACAGGCCGACCTTGCTGTACCAACTTACCGTCGCGCAAAATCGCAATGCGGTCGCCTAAGCGAAGCGCTTCATCCAAATCATGTGTGATAAAGATAATGGTTTTGTGCAGTTTCTCCTGAAGACCAATAAGCTGATCTTGCATTTCGCTTCGGATCAGTGGGTCAAGTGCAGAGAAGGCTTCGTCCATTAACAATATTTCGGCATCAGTACACAAAGCGCGAGCCAGACCGACTCGCTGCTGCTGACCACCAGACAACTGAGACGGGTATTGTTGTTCATAACCGCCAAGGCCAACCGTGTCCAACCAATCAGTTGCTTTTTTCTCACGCTCTAATTTATCAACGCCCTGAACTTGCAGACCGTACGCCACGTTTTGCAGCACGGTGCGATGGGGCATCAAACCGAAGCGCTGGAATACCATGGACATTTTATGACGGCGGAAATCCTGAAGTCCCTTATCATCGAGCTTCATAACGTCTTCGCCTTCAACAATGATTTGGCCTTCAGTCGGTTCAATCAAGCGGTTGAAGTGACGAATAAGTGTCGATTTCCCTGAGCCGGACAGTCCCATAATCACGAATATTTCGCCGCTGGCAATGTCTAGATTGATATCTTGAAGGCCCACAGTGTGTCCGGTAGCCGCAAGAATATCGTCTTTTGATTCGCCTGCTTTTACGTTGGGCAAGACCTTATCTGGTGTATTACCGAAAATTTTGTACAGGCCCTTAATCTGGATCAGCGGTGTGCTGGTATCTGCATTATTCATTGTGGCCTCCGCTCAAATGCTGCTGTGAACGTTTTGCATAGCTTTGTGATACGCGGTCAAAGATGATTGCCAAAGCAACAATGGCAAGGCCATTAATTAGACCCAAGGTAAAGTATTGGTTCGTAATGGATTTTAGTACGGGCTGCCCCAGTCCTTTCACACCAATCATGGATGCAATCACGACCATGGCCAGTGCCATCATGATGGTTTGGTTGATACCTGCCATGATAGTTGGCATCGCCAAAGGTAGCTGAACCCCAAACAAACGCTGCGTTGGGCTGGTACCATAGGCTGTAGCAGCTTCTAGTACTTCTTTGTCGACCAGCCGTATGCCGAGGTTAGTCAGCCGTATCACAGGCGGAATGGCATAGATAACAACCGCAATAACCCCCGGTATTTTACCAATACCAAGCAGCATCACGACTGGGATGAGGTAAACGAAGGCAGGCATTGTCTGCATAACGTCAAGCATTGGCGTGACGGTAGATTGCACTTTATTGGAACGCGCCATCGCAATGCCAATGGGTATCCCAAGAAATATGGCTAGCATGGTACACACCAAGATAATACTCATGGTGCGCATGGTATCTTCCCACATGCCAAAATACCCAATGGCGAGGAAAGATAAAATGACCGCGACAGCAAGCTTCCAAGAACGGCTGGCGACATAAGAGATCCCCGCAAGAATAGCAATCATTAGCCACCATGGGGTGCCGAGGAGAAGTTTTTCAAACCAAATGAGAAATTGAAGAAGCGGATCAAAGAAGGATTCGATGGTTTCACCATAGTTACGTGAAAACTCGCGATAAGCACCATCGAGTGTTTTACGAATTGTCAGGAGATCTGAACGAGACATCTCCGGAAATTCGGTCAGCCAAGAATTGTCAGCCATAACAGTACAGCGTCCTCTGCGTCTTTAATGATTAAACTATACACCCTTGTGTTAAGGGTCGTAGGCGACCTTATTTAAGACATCGCTAAGGTGGGTCGCAAAAACATTATTGTTATATTGAAAAGGCGGGTTGAGACATCAACCCGCGTCTTTGAGAGAGTTGTTACAGCGCGGCTTTCACCTTCGCAGCGACTTCAGGGCTTACCCATTGACCCCAGATGTCTTCATTGTTTTCGAGAAAGTGTTGCGCAGCAATTTCGCCATCCGCCTGATTTTCTTCCATCCATGCAAGTAATACGTTTAGCTGAGCATTGGTAAAAGAGCGGGTGGACAGGTAGTTCACCGCCTCAGGAGAGCGGCCCGCGAAGCTTTCTGTGATTACGGTATCAACCGCTGAAGGTGGGTACATGGTGACTTTAGGCTCCAAACACTCTGCGCTAGTGGTACAGCTTTTGAAGTGTTCTTCATCAATGCCTGAACCGAAGTCAACTTTGACCATTTCATATTTACCCAGAACGGCGGTTGGTGCCCAGTAGTAGCCAAACCAGCCTTCGCCACGCTCATAGGCTTTGGCGATAGATCCTGATAGACCTGCACCTGAACCTGGATCAATCAGTTCAAAACCTTCGTCGCCTAAGCCCATGGCCTCAAACAGATTGCCTGATGATATTTGGCAGTTCCAACCCGCAGGGCAGCCATAGAATGCGGATTTGGATGGATCCTCTGGGTGTTCGAATAATTCTCGGTTGGCAATAACACCGTCGATGGTGGCAAGTGCTGGGTGCTTGTCGACTAAATACTTAGGTACCCAAAATCCCTCTTCACCACCGTCTGACAGAACCGCACCTGCGAATCGGAGGCGACCTTCTTCTACACCACGGTCAAGCGCGGCTTTTAAAGAATTACTCCACAGTTCTGGTGCAACGTCTGGTTCACCTTTTTCGATCATGGACGTGCCCGTTGGCATGGTATCGCCAGGAACAAGTTCGGCGTCGCAGTTATAACCTTCTGCGAGAATAAAACGGTCGACGTTTGCGATGAGGCTTGCGGAGTTCCAGTTCATGTCCGCAATTGTTACCTTGCCACAGTCTGATGCCAGGCTTGTCATTGGAGCAGAAGCCAGCAACAGCAACGACGTGGTTAAAAGTTTTTTCATGGAAGTTCCCTCTCATTAAAAATAGCCACGATGAATGAATATGGCTCTAATCATTTTTATCAGTGACTTTCTACTGCGCGATACATAAGAAAGTGGTTTAACTGACTGATTGTTTTAAGCGCAATAGAATTAATGATAACAAATACGCATCACATTTTCCCTCTCGATGTTACATGATGAGCTTGAAATGCTTCGCGTTCTAATGATTTTTTGTGGTGTTTGATAAGGAGGGGGTAAGCTAACTTATTGATTTAACAATATATCTAAACGTTCTATATTCTGGACGTTTCATACTCATAAGTTATCAAGAAAATTTCCACATCGTCTTAAAGGTGAGAATCCCATACCATGAGAGAGAATGGCGAATTTTCGCGCAATGTATACTGTTTTTGGTGAAAGTAAATCGAGCACGCTATGTTCTAACACTCTGTCTATACCGACTGACAGTGTGGTAAAGCTATGTCTCAGACAGTTTTGGTTTTGGAAGATGATAAAGACATTTCAGAGTTGATCGCCCTTCATCTGAAAGTCATGGGATTTGACGTCCTAAAAGGCGCATCGATTCAAGAGGGGTTCGACATTCTTAATCGGTGTGTGGTGGATGCTATTGTTCTTGATCGCGGTTTGGAAGATGGCGATGGCGTGGTGCTTTGTCAGCAACTGAGGAGACAGCAAAAAGGTTTACCCATTCTCATTTTAACGGCCATGGACACAGAAACGGATATGGTCGAAGGGTTTGAGTCAGGGGCTGACGATTACTTATTCAAGCCGTTTAGTGTGATTGAATTTCAGGCGAGGATCCGCGCATTGCTGCGCCGAGTTACTCACTATCAGTGGTCGGCCGATGCGATAGGAGTTTCTGCCTTTGAAACGGTCAACGCACCGTCCTCCATGATTTTTAAGCATTTAGAAATTTGTCAGGAGACACATAGGGTGATATTGGATGGCCTTTCCGTCAATTTGACGCCTACTGAGTTTTCCTTGTTGTGCTGCCTTGCGAAGCGTCCTGACCGAGTGTTTAGTAAAGACGAGCTATTAAGCCGTGTATGGAATACGGACTATGATGGTTATCGCCATACAGTTTGTTGCGCGGTGAATCGATTGAGAAGTAAGTTGGAGAGTCGCCCAAATCTACCAAAATACATCCATACTGTTTGGGGGGTGGGATACAAGTTTCGAGAGTCTGCCCCAATGAAATAGCAGATAAACCGGAGGTTAATCTTGGCGTTTAAGCATCGGCTACTGCTGTTTACCTTAATATGGTTTGTAGTGAGCGCAGCCTTGCTGACGACGATAAGTGTGCGTGTTTGGGAAGACAATGAGCTTCGTACACAGCAGTCGCTTCATAGAGACCTTGCCGTACACATGCGCGATGACAACCCTTTGATGGTGGGTGATGACTATAGCCCTAAAGCCCTCTCGTCGATTTTCCACACCCTCATGCTATTAGGTCCTGATTTCGAAATTTATTTTTTGGACCCTAACGGCCACATCATGACATCCGGTCCGCCCATCGAAAATGTGCAACAAACACAGATTGATACGACGCCTATCAAACAGTTTTTAGACGGCAAACCGTTTCCTATCTTAGGCCAAGATCCGCTTAATCTGGGACGAGAAAAAGTCTTCTCAGCGGCGCGAATTGAAGATGATGATGGAGTGGCGGGGTATCTGTATGTCGTCATTGACAGCCAACAGCGCGTGGCATTGGCGGACCCGCAGTCTTTATTGCAATACGTTCCGGTGGTGGCGGGTGCGCTGATTGTGATTTTACTCTTTGCCGTGGTGGTATACCGGATGGTCTATCGGCAAATCATCTCGCCGGGTAGGGGGATGGTAAAACAGATTGAAGATGCCGCATTGTCAGAATTTAGGATCACTCCGCCACTCAAGTTTGATGCCGCAGAGCTGCAGGATATGGCCGCGCAATACCGCCGAATGATGGCTGTTATCCAACAGCAGTTTATTCAGTTACGGGTACAAGAAGCACAGCGCCGAGAGCATTTGGTGCAATTGAGCCATGATCTGAAAACGCCGCTGGCCAATATCCTTGGTTATCTCGAAACATGGCGCATCCAGCACAAGGAGGGCCAAGGAATGATTGATACGGCGTATCACAATGCGCTTAGACTCCAACAACATCTTAAAGATCAGCTAGAAGCAGCGCGTTCACCGTCAGCAAAAGTGGTGTTGTCATACCGAGAGATGGATGCAAAAGAATTGCTTATGGAGGTAAAAAAACGGTTCGAATTGCCGTTATGCCAAAAACAGATTGATATGGCCATTGTTAGCGAAGCCGATATGACAGTGATGGCCGATGAGCAACTTATTAACCGAGTGTTTGATAATCTCATTGAAAATGCAGTACGCCATAGTCCGGTTAAAAGCATCATTCAGGTGAAAGCGACGCGAAAAGGTATTTCAAGAGTGACGATTCGGGTTGAGAACGCCATTGACACAGAAAGTGCGTCAGGCGCACTTGGTATGGGTACGAAGATTGTTGAAGCCATATTAAGTCTTCATCAGAGTACGCTGAATATTGAGCTGGTAGAGGGAAACCAGTTTGCCGCTGAGTTTGAATTGTCCTGTATCGCACATCCTACTGCCCGGATACATTCTGTACCGCAGCAGTGGGAGGATGACTCGCCAGCGATAACATCAACTCTGCCACATGTTCACGTTCAAGACGCACAACAAAAGGCGCTTTCTGGTGAAGATCTTTCAGATAGTTTACACGTCTTCCCGCAAGACAAAGGAGAGAAGAAGGGAGATAACCTTCCTTCGTTCAATGCGTTGGGCGAAGCTTCCAAACAAACGCCAGAAGATGATCCTCACGTTTCGTCTTCAGAAACAAAAAAAGAGGGCCGCTAAGGCGGCCCTCCACTCGACACCGTATGATTACCCGATAAATGAAGGTAATACACCCGCCATTGCGAGGAAATGAAACAGGGCTGTGAGCACGCCAAATAGGATGACGGCGCCAATCATGGCATTCCCGCCAGGCGCCATAAAGCCTTGATTGCCACCGGCCATTGAACGGGATTTCAGAGCAAGAAGTGCGGGTACAATACACGCCCATACTGTTGCTGCAGCACCGGCATAACCTATTGCGATGATAAAGCCAAAGGGAAACAGTAACGACATGACCAGCGGTGGTAAGAAGGTGACTAACCAGCACTTGGTTCTGCCTTCGCGGGTATCGTCAAATTTGAAGAAATCAGCCAGAAAATCGAACACTCCCAATCCCACGCCGATAAATGATGACAAAATTGCCGCCATTGAGAAGGCATTAATGGCCTTGGAAACACTGTCAGAAGTGATAACGCCGTCTAGCTCCTTCAAGAGAATATCAACATTCCCTCCTTGTTCGATGACAGGGCCAAACTCATGACGAGGGAGATTGCCAAAGATGCTGATTAGCCACAGGCAATACAGCGCAAGGGCAATGATTGTGCCACCCAGGATTGCGTATTTTGCTTTTCTTTCGTCGCCATAATACGCACGCATGGAAGATACGGAGTGGTGATAACCAAAAGAGGTGAGTGCGACAGGCAACATTGCCATGGCATACGGTGCGTATTTGCGTTCTTCATTTGCTGCATCGAAAAGCACGCCTAAATCGACGTTAATCGCCATTCCAGATACGCCAAATACAAAGCTCAGTACCATGAAAGCAATGAGCACAACTGAAATTCTGTCTACAGCACGTGTGGAATGCCAGACAAACAATGAAAAAACGAATACGAAAATAACAGACGTGAGTTTACTGCTTAATCCGGTGATTTCTTGGAGAATGAGCCCCGAAGAAGTAATGTATGCGTATAAAAGAATGCCACCAACAAAATAGACAGTAATGTTATTAAATAAATTCACTTTACTGCCGAGAAGATCTTTAGTGACGGAATTAAAAGAAACTTTTAGATCGTAGTGTTTAAAGGATTCTAACAACATCCATCCAGAAACTGTCATAACAATCATAGTGACTGTAATTGCAAGAATTGACCAAAATGTCCAGGCTCCCGCCCCTGAACTTGGGAGGCCTAACATACCAGCGCCAACACAAACGCTGGCAATGATACAGGCTCCCCCCATTAAAGAAGGACTCTTTTCCATAATAAAATTCTCATTGTTCACGAAATTAGATTTGAAAAGTAAAAAAGAGCGCAATAGAAATTGCGCTCATAAATATATTTATTCTGTTGGTTCTAATTCAGGTTTAGCCGAAGACTTTTTTATTGTTATTACCGGAGAAACCTCAGTGAGTCGAGCTGTAAAGTGACGTAATACCGAGGGTTCATAAGTGAACGCTAGGCCCTTTACATTCTGCGCATTCTTTTTCACTTCTTCGAACGCTTCAATAATGAAATCCATGTGCGATTGGGTATAGGTAGCACGAGGAATTGTTAGTCGAAGCAGCTCTGCTGGGCAAGGGTATTGCTCACCTGTTTGTGGGTCACGGCCTTGCAGTAGTGAGCCGATTTCGACGGCACGGATTCCAGCCACTTTATACAGCTCACAAGCCAGCGCATGAGCAGGGAATTGATCCGCTGGGATATGCGGGAGAAGTTTACCCGCATCAACGAACGCCGCATGACCGCCTGCTTGCTGACAGATAACACCGATAGATTCCAATCCATCAACCAAATATTGAACTTGCTTGATGCGGTATTCCAGCCACTCTTGGCGCATACCGTCATACAGGCCGACGGACAAACGCTCCATTGCCCCCCCTTCCAGACCGCCATAAGTAGGGAAGCCTTCTTGGACAACGCAAAGCGTGCGACACTCTTGGTAAACGTCCATCATGGACTCGTCTTTAAAGCAAAGCAGTCCGCCCATTTGAACCATGGCGTCTTTTTTTGCTGACATCGCCAAGCCATCTGCGTACTTATAGGCTTCGTATGTGATCTCAGCAATTGTCCAATCCTTATAGGCTTCTTCGCGTTGCTGCACGAAGTATGCATTCTCTGCAAAACGTGCTGAATCCATGATCACTGGGATGTCATATTTCTGTCCAATTTCATAAACGGCCTTTAAGTTGGCGATGGACACGGGTTGACCGCCTGCAGAGTTACAAGTGATAGTGCTGACGATGTAGGGTACGTTCTCAGCGCCTGCGTCTAGAATAGCGGCTTCCAGTTTTTCCAGATCAAAATTACCCTTAAAGTCGGCGGTGACTGACGTATCAAACGCATCTTTGGTGTATACGTTTTTCGCCACGCAGCAGTTAACTTGTGTGTGGCCTTGCGTCGTATCAAAGAAGTAATTGGATAGCGCGACCATTTTGCTTCGGTCCAATCCCTTTTCTTTCTCACGCTTTTTGATCAACACGGGAATATAAATCTGCTCCGCACCACGGCCCTGGTGAGTTGGAATCGTCAGTTCATAGCCAAAAATGTCTTTCACGGCATTGGAAAGCGCATAGTAGCTGCGACTGCCACTGTATGCTTCATCACCACGCAACATAGCGGCCTGCATGTCTTGAGTAATTGCACCAGTGCCACTGTCTGTCAGTAAATCAATAAAGACGTCTTCGCTGTCCAATAAAAAGGGGTTCATGCCCGCTTTTACGATAGCTTCTTCGCGATATGCGCGTGTTGTACGCTTTACAGGCTCGATAACGCGAATACGGAATGGTTCAGGAATATGTTTAAAGTTTTCCATTAGTATGCCTTTTCCTTATATCAGACGTCATGCTCCGCACCTTATTAAATTTCTGAAGGATCCCCTCATAATTCGCCCAACCCTGATGAATGCGTCAGCTTCTGGTATTCGAGCATAGCCCATTGATATTGCTTTTCATTGATGCAATATCGCCGATGATTTCTCACCTCGCGGCCCAGACGAGGAATGGAAAGAACACGCCGATGCTTAATAGTATTTGCTTGAAAGTCGTATTGCCATTTGGCTTTTGTCGCAATGAGGCCGTTCCGCCACATGAGTATCTCTGCCAACAGCGCAATCAATAGCAAGATGTTGAGGCGCTTAATACAACGCGTTCGGTTGTGTCTCAGAGCCAGTCCATATGCGGGACTTTTCA
>NZ_FUXU01000008.1 GCF_900167155.1 Enterovibrio nigricans DSM 22720
GATACCAACGATTGCAACTTCGTCACCTACGCGAACGATACCTTGCTCAACACGACCAGTTACAACTGTACCACGGCCTTGGATTGAGAATACGTCTTCGATTGGCAGGATGAACGGACGGTCGATCGCACGCTCTGGCTCTGGGATGTAAGAATCCAGTGCTTCAGCCAGTTCGATTACTTTCGCTTCCCACTGCTCTTCGCCGTTCAGTGCACCCAGTGCAGAACCTTGAATTACTGGGCAATCATCACCTGGGAAATCGTACTCAGAAAGAAGTTCACGAACTTCCATCTCTACCAGTTCCAGAAGCTCTTCATCATCAACCATGTCACACTTGTTCATGAACACGATGATGTAAGGAATACCAACCTGGCGACCCAGCAGGATGTGCTCACGCGTTTGTGGCATTGGACCATCAGTTGCCGCAACAACCAGGATACCGCCGTCCATTTGCGCAGCACCGGTGATCATGTTTTTAACATAGTCAGCGTGTCCTGGGCAGTCTACGTGCGCGTAGTGGCGTGACGGAGTATCGTACTCTACGTGTGAAGTAGAGATGGTGATACCGCGCTCGCGCTCTTCTGGAGCGTTATCGATAGATGCGAAGTCACGTGCTGAACCGCCGTATACTTTAGACAGTACAGTACAGATAGCAGCAGTCAGAGTGGTTTTACCGTGGTCAACGTGGCCGATAGTACCAACGTTAACGTGCGGTTTCGTACGTTCAAATTTTTCTTTAGACACGATCGTGTTCCTTCCTAGTTATGAGTCACACCTACCGTCGTAAGTGCGATCAGAAGTTTTTATCAATGCTGGCGAACAATGCCAGCATCAAAGCTACTAATCAACAACGCTGTGCGATGATTGAATCAGCAACGTTCTTTGGAACATCAGCATATTCGCTGAATTCCATAGAGTAAGATGCGCGGCCCTGAGTCGCTGAACGCAAGTCAGTTGCGTAACCAAACATCTCAGCCAGCGGTACCTGTGCGCGAATGATTCTCAAACCAGCAGGACCTTCATCCATACCAGAAATCAAACCACGGCGGCGATTCAAGTCACCCACTACATCACCCATCCAATCTTCTGGAGTGGTGATTTCCACTTTCATCATTGGCTCAAGAATAACAGGTTGCGCTTCAAGCGCTCCTTTCTTAAAGGCCATAGATGCAGCGATTTTAAACGCCATTTCGTTGGAGTCAACATCATGATAAGAGCCATCGAATAACGTGGCTTTTACGTCAAGCACTGGGTAACCGGCAAGAACACCGCTACTCATTTGCTCTTCAATGCCCTTAGCTACTGAACTGATGTATTCTTTTGGTACTGAACCACCAACAATTTCATCGACAAAGACAAAGCCTTCGCCAAGTTCAGACGGCTCCAGTTTGATCCAAACATGACCATACTGACCGCGACCACCCGACTGCTTGACGAATTTGCCTTCGACTTCAGACTTACCACGGATGGTTTCACGGTACGCCACCTGAGGCTTACCTACGTTACATTCCACGCTAAACTCACGGCGCATGCGGTCGACAATGATGTCGAGGTGCAATTCGCCCATGCCTGAGATCAGGGTCTGTCCTGATTCAATGTCTGTTTCAACGCGAAACGATGGATCTTCTGCCGCCAGCTTACCTAGCGCGATACCCATTTTTTCTTGATCGGCTTGTGAGCGAGGCTCTACGGCGATCTGAATAACCGGCTCAGGGAATTCCATGCGCTCAAGAATCACTTTAGATTCTAGTGCACAAAGCGTATCGCCCGTCGTCACGTCTTTCAGACCAATTGCCGCAGCAATGTCACCCGCGCGAATTTCTTTAATTTCTTCACGCTTGTTTGAGTGCATTTGAACAATGCGGCCAAAACGCTCACGTTTTTCTTTTACTGAGTTGTAAACAGTGTCGCCAGTGTTAACCACGCCTGAGTAAACACGCAGGAAAGTCAACGTGCCCACGAATGGGTCAGTGGCGATTTTGAATGCTAGTGCTGCAAATGGTTCGTTATCGTCAGCATGACGGTCGATCGCATTGCCTGCTTCATCTTCACCACTGATCGCTTTCACGTCTATTGGCGAAGGAAGGAATTCAACAACTGCATCTAGCACCGCCTGAACACCTTTGTTCTTAAATGCAGAACCACAAGTTGCCAGTACAATTTCGTTGTTTATTGTGCGTTCACGCAAAGCTTGTCTGATTTCGGCTTCTGTCAATTCCCCGTCTTCGAGGTATTTGTCCATCAGCTCTTCATTTGCTTCAGCGGCGGCTTCAACCAAGTTCTGGTGCCACTCTTCTGCTAGCTCTTGCATGTCTGCTGGGATGTCTTCATAGCTGAAAGTCATCCCTTGATCAGCTTCGTTCCAGTTAATCGCCTTCATTTTTATAAGGTCGATAACACCACGAAACTCATCTTCTGAACCAATATTCAGATGAATTGGAACAGGATTAGCACCTAGTCGATCTTTAATCTGATTAACTACGCGCAAAAAATCTGCGCCTGTACGGTCCATTTTATTAACGAAAACCATACGAGGGACTTGATATTTATCGGCTTGACGCCAAACAGTCTCAGACTGAGGTTCAACACCAGATGAGCCACAGAATACAACGACTGCACCATCTAATACACGCAATGAACGCTCAACTTCAATGGTGAAGTCTACGTGTCCAGGGGTATCGATGATATTGATGCGATGCTCAGCAAATTGTGCATCCATACCACGCCAGAAGGTTGTAGTCGCAGCGGAGGTGATAGTAATACCACGCTCTTGCTCCTGCTCCATCCAGTCCATGGTTGCCGCACCATCGTGCACTTCACCAATTTTGTGAGAAAGACCGGTATAAAACAGGATACGCTCTGTTGTTGTAGTTTTACCTGCGTCTACGTGAGCACAAATACCGATGTTGCGGTAGCGCTCAATAGGGGTCTTACGAGCCACAGTAGTATCCTCTTACTAAGGTCAACCTTAGAATGTGGTTTGGGCGCGGCAAATGCCGCGCCTAAAAAGGTATTACCAGCGGTAATGAGCAAACGCTTTGTTAGCGTCAGCCATGCGGTGAACGTCTTCACGTTTCTTAACCGCAGTACCTTTGTTCTCAGATGCATCTAGCATTTCGTTAGCTAGACGTTGAGCCATAGATTTTTCACCACGCTTACGCGCAGCTTCAACCAACCAACGCATAGCAAGTGCGTTACGGCGAACCGGACGAACTTCTACTGGTACTTGGTAAGTTGAACCACCTACACGGCGAGATTTAACCTCTACCGCTGGGCGAACGTTATCAAGAGCTTGTTCAAACAGAGCTAGGTGATCTTTACCAGAACGCTCAGCCATGATGTCCAGTGCACCATAAACGATTTTTTCAGCAGTCGACTTTTTACCGTCAACCATTACGATGTTTACAAATTTTGCCAGCAGCTCTGATCCGAACTTAGGATCCGGCAGGATTTTACGCTGACCAATTACGCGACGACGTGGCATGGAAATTCTCCGTTGTCTTCTTCAGGTTTTATCCAAAACTTTTCAGTTTTTTCAAAATTACAAATTAATTAGTGTTTGGCCTTACTTAACGGATTCCATTAAGACTTAGGACGCTTCACACCGTACTTAGAACGACCTTGTTTACGGTCGTTAACGCCTGCACAGTCAAGCGCACCACGGACGGTGTGGTAACGCACACCTGGAAGGTCTTTTACACGACCGCCGCGGATTAGAACAACGCTGTGCTCTTGAAGGTTGTGACCTTCACCACCGATGTATGAAGTAACTTCAAAACCGTTGGTCAGGCGAACACGACATACTTTACGTAGTGCCGAGTTAGGTTTTTTAGGCGTAGTGGTGTAAACACGAGTACAAACACCACGTTTTTGCGGACACGCTTCCAGCGCAGGCACGTTGCTTTTTGCAACTTGCTTGATGCGTGGTTTGCGTACCAGCTGGTTAATAGTTGCCATTAAATAGCTCCTGATATTACTTACGTATATAAGTGTGAAAAATCTATGCCCCACAGAAGTAGGGACGCGAAATTTTAGATGTCGTCTTTTAGGGTGTCAAGATTTATACAACGATCTTTACCTAGATCACATTATAAACACTGTAATCCTACGTTTTCACGCTAGCTTATTGATACCAAAATCACCATTTCATTTGCGTGACATGTCGTTCCGTAAGCTCTACAAAGTCTTTCATTTCAATTACTTCACAAGGATGTTCGATTTTCTCTAACAATCCCCGTGCAATCACATCATCTTTTAGCACATAAATGCGATGTCCTGATGCAGCCAATTTTTGTTGCCACTCTCCCCCGCTTATCGCTGCCACGACCGCATCTTCAATCAGTAAGATCTCGCAATGACGCTCTGCATAACGCAGACAAAGGCTCAACGATGACGTGGAAAAGGGAGAGGAATTGACGGTATGAAGCATTATGTTCCCTTAAAAATTAAGCACTTTGATGCATTGACCTAGATACACGGTAATGTCTTCTGTCGACACCTTCTTGGCATCAATAATTAGGGGAACATCGCCGAGACCACGCTCAGTCAAGGAATCTTTACAGACGTAGATTTCTTCAACATCGCAAAGCGACAACATTTTAAAGGTTGAAATGTAATCACGGCATAACACCACTCCAGGTGACTGGCCCGCTAACAATTGCAAGACACCATCGCCGACAAAAAACAGCACCAAATCTTCACTGTAGTTTGATGTCGCCAACACCGCATCCAAACCTTCACGCCCACTGGCCGAGCCATGAGGGGCAGAAGAAAAAACAAATCCCAGTTTTTTCATGGTTCACCTAAAACTGAACAACACGGTCAGCGGTAAGAAGAGATTCGGAAAGTGAGCCCAAGCCTGCTTGGGTAAAACCATCGGCCATGTTGTTTGACGCCAACGCATGCTGCTTGGCTTCTTCTTCACTCACTTGACCACGACGAAGTGCTGCCGCTACACAAGTCTCAAGCTCCGCGCCACTTTCTTTGGCTAACGTCTGCCAGGCGGACACCAAATCGAACTCATCATTGGCAGGTACTGTCAGTGATGAGGCATTTGACACGCCATCTTGATAGAAAAACACACGCGTTAACGTGTGTCCTTTTTCTATCAGCGCCTTGGCAAACCGATATGCGGTCAATGATGACTGGCGACCATATACAGGGCTGTTCACCACCAACACATAACTCAGGCTCATTTTTCGCCATCCTCACCTTTACGCTGGCGGATGTAGAGGTAAACAGTGTGCTTGGAAATGTTGAGGCGATCTGCCACGCGGTTGATGGCATCTTTGATGTCGAAGATACCTTTATCGAACAGCTCCATCACGATTTGACGATTTTTGGTGTTATTCGATACCGACTTATCGGCATTAATTTCTTCGATAGTGCGCTCAACAGTTTGGTCCACAAGCTCATCGACATCACTTGCGAAATTAACAGAAGACGCCGCTTGGCGTGCTTCATCCGTTGGCATAAAGGCCTGTAGTACCTGAGAAAATGGCGCATCAAGATTGATATTGATACATAGCAGGCCAACGATACGTGTATCGCTATTGCGAATTGCCACCGTGATCGACTTCATCAAGGTGTTGCCTTTTGCTCGTGTAAAATATGCACGAGAGAAGTTACGCTCAGACCCTTCAATGTCTCTTAGCATGCGCAATGCCAGATCAGTGATGGGGGAACCTACTTGGCGTCCGGTGTTTTCTCCGTTGGCAATTTTAATCGCCGAACGATTCAGATCTTCCAAAGAGTGCAAGACAATTTCACAGTGCTGGCCAATCAGCGCTGCCAAACCATCTACTACCGCCTCATAGGATTTAAGGATTATGCGGTCTTGTTCAGTGAACGGATTATTCTCGATTAAGTCATCAATGATCACATCCGCACCAAAGCTGTCTGTCGATACCACAGGCTTACTCTTCCTTTACATGGCTTTTTATCTTCAGCAGACGATAAACGAATGCTGCAAATTTTAAAATCTGGCGATAAGTTTAACAGAGTTGGTTCAAGAAAACGCAAAAACCCCGACCAAGGTCGGGGCTTTTTATTCATCAGACTTATCTATGAAAACGTCAGATCAACCGTTGTTCGCATCCGCTTTCGCTGGTTTACCTTTGATTTCAAGCAACTCAACATCAAACACTAACGTCGAATTTGCAGGGATCGCAGGTGTGTCTTGAGAACCGTACGCGAGCTCTGGTGGAATGACAAATTTGAACTTAGAGCCCACTGGCATCAGCTGAACACCTTCCGTCCAACCAGGGATTACGCGGTTCAGAGGGAACGTTGCTGGCTGGTTGCGATCATAAGAACTGTCGAACTGCGTTCCATCTGTTAGGGTGCCTTTGTAATGTACAACCACGGTATCTTCTGCCGATGGTTTTGCACCGTCACCCATTTTCTCTACTTGATACATCAAGCCAGAATCAGTGGTTTTCACACCTTCAGTTTTTGCAAACTGTGTGCGGAAATCTTCACCTGTTTTTACAGCCGCTGCCGCTTTTTCTTGTGCTTGGGCTTGCGCCATTCCTGCCACACGTTGATCCAGAGCTTGCAGGGCAACTTGCGCTTCTTCATCCGTCATTTTGGATTTGTCTGCAAACGCATCTTGTACGCCTTGAAGCACGAGATCAGCATCCAGCGCAAGACCGATTTGCTCTTGCTGTTCAAGGTTCGCTTTCAGGTATTGTGCCAGCGATGCACCGATCGCATACGCAGCTTTATCGTCTTCAGATGCAAAAGTCACCGTCTGCTCAACGGCTACAGGAGCTTCAACTTTTACGGTTTCTTCTTTCGCTTCTTCCTGACAACCCACAGCCAATGCAACTGTCGCTGCCAGCAGTGACACTTTAAAAACAGATTTCATTCGTTACTCCGTTGGTATAAAACCACATTTCTCTAATTCGCTTACGCGATAACGATGCGAAAGCCCGAAACGATCAATATACTCGACGTTATAGGGGCCCAAGATAAGGAACTCAAGCATGATGCGACAATTCGTCAGCACAATTTGCTTAATTCTGACACTGTTAGCACTTTCTGGATGCTTTCACTCGACGCACGAGGCACAACGTTGGACGTTAGAGCCGACTGGTGTCACCAGTTTTAGTCTGAGCCGAGATGGCCGTTTTGCCCTGATGTCGTCTACAGCACAAGGTATCGTGCTCTGGGACCTTATGCAAAACAAACAGTTGGCAGATTTTGGTTATCAGGACCCAGATAAGAATACTGTGATCGCCAGTCAGATTTCTGACAATAACCGTTACGCCATTTCAGCTACTTCGCAAAATTTTGCAGTCTGGGATCTCGCTTGGGGACAGGCAGAGGGTCTCTGGTCTATCTCCGATGGCATCATCCGAGACGTGGATATCAGCAACAATGGTCAAAAAGTGTTGCTCGCATTATCAAACGGTAAAGCACTCTTTGTGGACTTAGGCACGGGTAGACGACTAGAGTTCCTTGCCCATCGAGAAAAAGTGAATAGCGTGTCTTTATCACCCAATGGCAAGTATGCGATGTCAGGGGGGAACGACCACAATGCCTTTTTATGGAGCACAGAAACCGGCCAGGTTATCAATGAGTTTCCTCATGACCACCGTATCACGCGTGTAGAACTACACCGCTCTGGAAAATTTGCTTTTTCTGCTGACGGTGACGACTCGGCCATCATTTGGGATTTGTCTACGGGAGAGTCAAAAAGTGAATTACAAATGTTCCATCGCCATTCTAATTTTTCCACTGCACGCTTTTCTGACGACGGTTCAACGCTTGTGACAGGCACTCCGGGGCGACGGGTAGAATTTTGGGATACGACGACGGGAGACAACATTGGACGATGGCTTGCCGAGGAACAACAAAATACCCGACCACCAAGTGCAGTAGTGTATGATGTCGCCATTGATCCGACTGGACGAGTTATTTCCGGCACTTCTGCTGGTATCGCTCAGGCGTGGATAGCAGAGTAATTGAGAAAACATCATGACCGAGACAGAACTGCGTCTGCAGAAACAAATTGACGATCTGGAGATCAAACAAGCTTTTCAGGAACACACGATTGAAGAGCTGAACGATGCGATCACCCAACAGCAGAAAACCATCGATAGAATGACCACGCAGATTTCCTTTCTGGTCAGCAAAATGAAGGCGATGGAGCCCGCTAACATTGCTAGCATGAACGAAGAAACACCGCCTCCGCACTACTGATAGCGTGAGTGCTCGTTCCTGCACGTTCATTGCGAACAAAAAAAGGTCAGCTAAGTGCTGACCTTTTCGTTTTTATACACATTATTCGCCAATCGGTGTTAATGGTTCATCGGCGAATATAGCCACCAAAGCATTTCCATTTTCATCAACGGTTGCGCGGTACATGCCCGCACAGTTCAGAGCAAAGTTCACTATGCCTTTCGCATCGATTGCAACCACGCCGCCCTGTCCACCCAACCCCTGAAAATCCCCGTGCATCACGTCATCACAAGCTTGTCGAAGAGGCGCATTTGCATAGCGCATTCGCGCAGCAATATCACCAGCCACTGTGCAACGCATCAGTATTTCGCCCATGCCCGTTGCGGAAACAGCCACATTTCCATTTCTGGCGTAGGTACCACCCCCAATGATGGGCGTATCGCCAATCCGTCCCCAGCGTTTATTCGTCATGCCACCCGTACTGGTTGCCGCCGCGAGATTACCGTGACTGTCGAGCGCAACCGCCCCCACTGTGCCGAATTTTTTGTCATCCGGATAACGCGCTTCAGAAAGCGCGACAGCACCCGTTTTTTTCATTGTCTGAAGTTCGTTATAGCGACGGTCGGTAAAAAATAGTCTTGCTCGATATACTCATACCCACATTCTTTAAACGCAAAATGCTCTGCCCCCTCTCCCGCCAGCATGGCATGTGGGCTTTTTTGCATCACATCTTTTGCCAGTTGAATGGGATTTTTTATGTGACCAATCAGGGTAACTGAGCCCACATCGAGTGATTGACCATCCATGACACTGGCATCCATCTCGACGGTTTCGTTGTAGGTCAGAACGGAACCCTTGCCAGCATTAAACAGTTCACTGTCTTCCATTACCACCACTGCTGCCACTGTTGCATCAACAGCCGAACCACCGTTCGCGAGTACAGTGTGCCCAGCAAGCACTGACTGAGCGAGCACTTGTCGGTAAGCGATTTCAAGTTCTGTGGTCATCCGTTCGCGCTCTATGGTGCCAGCACCGCCGTGGATTGCGATAGAGAAGGGAGAATGCATGAAAAATCCTTATAAAAAACGCTGCCCGATTTCTCGAACAGCGCTTTCAACAATCAGAGTATTACAACTCTAATAGCGATTAGTGTGAACCACAACCGCCGCCACCGCAGCACTCGTGATCATCACCTTTATCTTCACCACCACAACAACCACCTTCGTGGTCATGATCGTGGCCGCCACAGCAACCACCAGCTTGGTGGATATGGCCGTGCTCGATTTCTTCTTCCGTTGCTGCACGAAGTTCTACAACTTCTACGTTGAACGTCAGTGTTTGGCCAGCCAGCATGTGGTTACCATCAACAACAACTTCGTCGCCATCAACTTCAGTTACTTCTACTGGGATTGGACCTTGGTCAGTGTCAGCGAGGAAGCGCATGCCAACCATGATCTCGTCAACGCCTTGGAATACGTCAGCAGGTACACGCTGAACCATTTCATCCATGTAATCACCGTACGCGTCTTCCGGCGCAACAGTCACTTCAAACGCGTCGCCAGCCTCACGGCCTTCCAATGCATTTTCCAGACCTACGATCAGGTTGTTATGACCTTGCAGGTATTGCAAAGGCATCTCTTTGGTTGATTCATCAACCACAATGCCATCTTCGTTTTTCACTTGGTAAGCAATGCTTACTACCACGTCTTTAGTGATTTTCATCTTTACTCCGGAAGCGGTTATTTAAGTCTCGGTGTCGCCGAAATGTGTTCGCATTATCGTCACCGGCTTATTCGGCGCCGATAATACCGAAAACTTGCGCCTGCGACTATCACTGCGGTTTAAATATCCCGATCACTTGTGCGTCTTGCTGAGAGGATTCCGACGTAGAGGTATCTGCAGCAACAGGAGAGCGGCGATCGGTATGACCACAGCTAACACACTCCACCACTTCCACATGATGCTCCTGCCACCAACGTAACGTATCTGTCGAATGACAGGCTGGACAGGTTGCACCTGCGATAAATCGTTTTTTACTCATGACGTTCCCTGTACTGCATTATTATCTGTTCCAACTCTGGTGCCGCTCGCTGTCCCCCTTCATTTCAAGGTCGAACAACTCTTCTAACTCCAGCCGAGCTTCTTTTGTTCTTGAAGCCGCCAATACATCTTCACTGTGATGTGGCTGTAACTCATGCAAGCGCATTTCATCTAATTTACGGAAAAAAGCTTCAGCGCGCTTGGCTTTGTAGGGATGCATGCCTAATGCGATCAATGCCTGCTTACCTAAGTCCAACGCGCTGAGAAAGGTTTCTCTCGAAAACCCCTGAACGTTATGACCAAGCAACTCATTCGCTTCAACTCTGCTGCGCGCCCTCGCCAAAATCTTGAGATTTGGGAAGTGATGCTGACAAAGTGCCACAATGTCCATCACTTCTTCAGGGGAGTCTGCACATACCACAATGGCTTCGGCTGTGGCTGCACCAGCGGCTCTCAACAATTCCAATTGCGTGGCATCACCATAATAAACCTTGTACCCAAACTTTCTAAGAAATGCGATTTGAGATGGGTCGCGTTCAAGAATGGTGACTTTGATTTTATTAGCAAATAACAAACGGCCAACGACCTGTCCAAATCGACCAAAACCGGTGATGATCACCCGTCCGCCATCATCTTCAAATTGTTCGTTTTGCGGCTCTTTCACATCAGCATTGATAGTACGGGCGAACCAGCGAGACTGTAACATGAGCAGGATTGGCGTCGTCATCATCGACAGACTAACAACCACCAGCAAAAACGCATTGAGTTGAGGTTCAAGTAACCCCTCACCCCTTGCTGCAGTAAACAGCACAAACGCGAACTCCCCCCCTTGGCTTAGCAATATTGCCACTTGGCTTCGCGAGCGTTCGCCACCGCCAAACACGCGGACTAGGCCATAGATAATGGCAGCCTTCACCCCGATTAAGGCTGCTACCGCAGAAATAATTTCTAATGGGTGTTCCACCAACAAGCCAAGATCAACCGCCATGCCCACGGCAATAAAGAACAATCCCAACAACAGGCCTTTAAATGGTTCAATTGCGATTTCCAACTCATGACGAAACTCACTTTCCGCCAACAGAACACCCGCAAGGAACGTACCTAACGCCATTGAAAGTCCAAGCGCCTGCATACCCAGCGCAATACCAATGACTAACAGCAGTGCTGCCACTGTGAACATTTCCTTGACGCGGCTAAGGACTATCCACCGAAGTAACGGGCGCAACAGATAATGCCCCCCGACAAGCAAGACAACGATTGCCCCCAGCATGATGCCGGCATCAGTCCAGCTACCGCCAGCACCTCCGGCCAACGCGGGTAAAATGGCTAGCATTGGGATCACTGC
This sequence comes from Enterovibrio nigricans DSM 22720, assembly GCF_900167155.1. Classification (GTDB taxonomy): domain Bacteria; phylum Pseudomonadota; class Gammaproteobacteria; order Enterobacterales; family Vibrionaceae; genus Enterovibrio; species Enterovibrio nigricans. The sequence goes on from NZ_FUXU01000008.1 coordinate 11,570, forward strand.
AATATCTTGAAACAGCAACACCGCAAACGCAGATTGCCCCGCCTCGCTTCGCATCATCCGCTGCTCCTCGATGATACGCATGGCAATCGCTGTGGACGACAGTGCCAGCCCCATACCAACCACAATGGCATCTACGCGTCCGACGTCAAACACCGACATGGCAACTGCAATGACGACCCCACTGATCAACACCTGGCTTCCGCCTAACCCCAAGATGGGCTTTCGCATCTGAATAAGTTTTTTGGGGTTCAACTCTAGGCCAATCAAAAACAGCAAAAGTACCACGCCCAATTCGGCGAAATGCAAAATAGCCTCAACGTCACTGATAAGGCCCAAACCCCAAGGACCAATGACAACCCCTGCTATGAGATACCCCAGTACAGAGCCTATTCCTAACCGCTGTGCCAGAGGAACAGCAACAACCGCAGCGGCAAGAAAAATCAGGGCATCCAACAGGTAGTTATGTTCCATTACACTACCTCCGGAACAGGGTTACAGAGCCAATCTGAATACAATTCGGCATGCGCATTTCTGTCCTCATTAGTCACTCGGCGGGCCCAGTGGAGGATTAACGGTTCAACCCAACGCATCTGGCAAAGCAGTGCTGTCAGTTCAAACGGTTGAAGTAACTCCTCCATGCTGTATTTGTTGTAGCCCGTTTGACTAAATGCCTCAGCGGCACCGCCTGTGGTAATCACAAAACGGCAGGTTTTTCCGGCTAACGCATTGCCACCACCATGCGCAAAGCCTTTGCCTAGCACCACATCAATCCATTCTTTCAGCAAAGAGGGACACGAATACATTTGAAGAGGGTGTTGAAAGACGATGACATCATGCTCTAGCAACAGTTCGCGCTCATAATGCACATCTATAATGAAGTCTGGGTAGGCGGCATACAAATCATGCACAGTGACGTGCTGCAATTGTTGCGCGGCGTTAATCATGGACTTATTGGCCACTGATTCATGCGGATCAGGATGCGCAAACAAAACCAATACTTTTGATCGAAAAAGCGACGTTTTCGTGTTTTCCATTTCGCAGCAAATTCCTTTATTACTGAGAGAGGTCTCGCTCACGTTTGAAACCCGATAACACAGTATTTTTTATAGCCTTTTTATCATGACACAAAACAGCCTGTTTTGAGGGGTTAGGTGTCACTTTTCCACCATACGGTAAACAGGTGTAGATTTCACGGCCTGTGCATCTTCAACTTTAAGAACACGTCAACAATCATCACACGCCTTATGTAAACCGCTCGCCTGTGGTATAAATGCGCCTGAATTTTCTACACCTTTGCACGCGGCAAGGCCGCCAGTAGTCATGATTACAATTTCTGATATTCAGCTTCTTCGCGGCGGCAAACCGCTTCTAGACCAAGCATCCGCAACCATACACCCGGGCGATAAAGTTGGCCTGGTCGGGAAAAATGGCTGTGGTAAGTCCACCCTTTTTGCCCTTTTAAAAGACGAATTGTCACTGGATGCAGGTAACTACAACGTCCCTGGCGGCTGGCAATTAGCATGGGTTGCTCAGGAAACTCCAGCTCTTGAGCGTGCTGCCATCGAGTATGTGATTGATGGTGACCGCGAATACCGTGAACTGGAAACGGCACTGCGCGCTGCTGAAGCTGCAGATGATGGTCACCAAGTTGCGCTGCTGCACGACAAAATCGATGCGGTTGGCGGATACAGTATACGCGCACGCGCCGCTGAGCTGTTGGACGGTCTGGGCTTCAGCCAAGAACAAATGAACTGGAACCTCACCCAATTCTCCGGTGGTTGGCGTATGCGTCTTAACCTTGCACAAGCTCTGCTTTGCCGTTCAGACTTATTGCTGCTCGATGAACCAACCAACCACTTAGATTTGGATGCAGTGATGTGGCTGGAGAAATGGCTGCAAAACTACCGTGGCACCATGGTGTTGATTTCTCACGATCGCGATTTCTTAGATCCTGTGGTTAACCGCATCATTCACATCGAAAACCAGTTGCTGAATGAATACACGGGAAACTACTCTGGCTTTGAGACCATGCGTGCAGAAAAACTGGTTTTGCAACAAGCTCAGTTTCAGAAGCAGCAAAAGCAAATGTCGCACATACAGTCGTACATCGACCGTTTCCGTTACAAAGCCAGTAAGGCTCGTCAAGCGCAGAGCCGTATCAAAGCACTGGAGAAAATGGAAAAGGTTCTGCCTGCACAGTTCGATAACCCATTTAGCTTCGAGTTCCGCGAACCCGCCGCGCTGCCAAACCCTATCCTGATGATGGAAAACGTTGCTGCGGGTTATGGTGACAACCTTATTCTAGAGAAGATCCACCTGAACCTTGTACCAGGCAGTCGTATCGGTCTTTTGGGTCGCAACGGCGCAGGTAAATCTACGCTCATCAAATTACTCTCTGGCAGCCTTTCAGCTCAAGCTGGCGAACTTCGCTACTCGCAAGGCGTGAAAATTGGCTACTTCGCTCAGCACCAATTAGAAACGCTGCGCACTGATGAGACCGCACTCCAGCACCTGATGCGTCTGGCACCAGAGGCCACAGAGCAACAGCTTCGCGATTACCTAGGCAGCTTTGGTTTCCACGGTGAAAAAGCCCTCGATGTGATTGCACCTTTCTCTGGTGGCGAAAAAGCCCGCTTGGTACTGGCGCTGATCGTGTGGCAAAAACCAAACCTTTTACTGCTCGATGAACCAACGAACCACTTGGATCTCGACATGCGCTCAGCCCTGACGATGGCTCTGCAATCGTTTGAAGGTGCCATGGTAATTGTCAGTCACGACCGCTTCTTACTCCGTGCGACCACCGATGATCTTTACCTCGTTCATGATCGCAAAGTGGCTCAGTTCAATGGTGACCTGCATGATTACCATCAATGGCTGACCGAACAGCAACGATCTGAACGTCGACAAGAACAAGCGGAAAGCGCAAAACCTGCTGGTGCAAACACACAAGCTGCACGTAAAGAGCAAAAGCGTTTGGACGCAGAGTTTCGTCGCCAAACGGCACCTATCAGGAAGAAAATTGACAGTTTGGACACAAAGTTAGAGAAATTTTCTGCCACAATTGCCGACGTAGAATCAGCGTTGGCGGAACCTTCTATTTATGAAGCGTCAAATAAAGACAAGCTGACAGAATTGCTTCGTCGACAGGCCGAAGCGAAATCATCGCTCGAAGAGGTCGAATTGGAATGGATGGATCTGCAGGAACAACTGGAAGTCATGGAAGCCGAGTTCCAAAGCCGATAAAAAACAATGCCACAGCCGATGGGTTGTGGCAGTTCTGCCTGCACCACTATGGTCAGCAGGAAGTGAAACATGCCTGCCTAAAACTTCAAGACCAGTTCAAAGGGAACGTCAATCTCGCATTACTGCTCGCATGGATTGAAGATGCGGGCTACACCGTTTCTACGCCATCCCAGTCAGCACTTCGTAAAGCCATGGTGCAATCTGAAACCTTGTTGAGCCGTTACCGACTTATGCGCCGAGAGCTCAAGCCACAGCTCTCTCGTGGTGCGTATCAAAAAATGCTCAATTACGAACTGACGCTGGAAAAGTTCCAGCAGCAAGAGCTGCTCACTTGTTTGAATCAACTTGAGTGGGAAGAACACGGCCCATCCGCACTAGAGAGTTATTGCGCACACCTTGATAGCGGAGCTCGATACCTATATCCGTCGCTGATGAAAGGGTTGAACCGCTTGCACCCGTAACAGCATTTAAAACCAAATGAAAACCAAACATCCGGCCGTCAATACGCCCATTGTTCGGTTAAATACAAGCCAGCTTTTTTCCGTCGAGATCACTTTACCTACCCAAACACCAAACGCAGCCCACAGTGACGTGAGCGGCAGGCCCACCGCCATAAAAGTGAGAACAATCACGGCAGCCGACCACCAATAATCACCACCGCTGAGCGTAAATGTACCAACCGCACTCACTGCCATCGCCCACGCTTTTGGGTTCACGAATTGAAACAACGCTCCTTCAACAAACGTCATGGGCCTTCTTTTGGTGCTGTCTGATGTTGATGGCGCCCCCGAGCCCGCAATACGTCACGCCAGATATAACAGATAGGCACTAGCGATATATTTGAGTCCTTCCTGAACCCATGGGTACATTTTAAATACTGCCCCCAACCCCGCCGCAACTAACGCAATCAGTAAGGCAACCCCCACCGATATCCCTAACAGATGCGGAATAGTACGTTTGTAGCCAAAATTAGCCCCTGACGCTGTCAGCATCATGTTGTTTGGCCCAGGCGTGCCCGTCATCGTCGCCGCGAATATCGCCAATGCTGCGATAAAAGATATTTCCATCATCTTCTGTCTCCCTGCTCACATTGTATCGATACAATTATGAGTAATTGTTGATTAATTCGCCCGTGGCGGTTAAAAATTACGCTAACAGGGATCGTTTATCGGATCAAAAGGTTTATTGTCACCATGACAATCATCAATATCACGCTGGATAAATCAGGGGCACCCATGTATCGGCAAATTGCAGATGCAATCGGGGTAAAAGTGAACAGTAAAGAGCTGGCACCGGGAGAGAAGCTGCCTACCCATCGCGCCTTGGCCGATGCGCTATCAGTGACGGTCGGCACCATTACCCGCGCTTACGCTGAAGCTGAGCGAAGAGGCATTGTCGAAGCCAAGGTCGGGGCCGGAACCTACATAAGTCAAACAGACAAGCCGTTGTGGACGTTTTCAGCACCAGAGCGCCCAGGGATCACAAGCTTTGGCTACAATGTTCCGCCAACTCTCAACCGTGCCGATGTCTTCTCTGATGCACTCCAACAACTGGCATCCCACCCCAACGAATTGAACAGCCTAATGCTCTATCAGCCACCGTCTGGCATAGTCCGTCACCGCGAAATCCTGTCGCAGTGGCTCGCACAACATGGGGTGACCACTTCTCCCTCACAGTTGTTGTTCTGCTCTGGCGCACAAAATGCCATGCAGCTTTGCTTGCTTACGCTTTGTCGTGCGGGCGACACTATCCTTGCAGACAAATTTACCTATCCCGGCTTGATGAGCCTTGCTAAACAGCTTCAATTAACCATTAAACCTGTTGAGATGGATGACGAAGGCATGTTGCCAGACGCATTACGCGCTGCTTGCCAGCAATATCAGCCACGTCTGGTGTACCTCACGCCGACACTGCAAAATCCCACCACGGCGACCATGAGTGAAGCGAGGCGCATAGAGGTCATCGAGATCTGTCGCGAACAGCAGTTGGTTATCCTTGAAGATGACATCAATGGGCTTCTACCGACAGAGCGTCCAGAGCCGATGATAAACCTCGCACCCGACTTAGTGATTTATATCGGTGGTCTCGCAAAGACATTGGCTCCGGGATTGAGATTGGGTTTTTTACATCTGCCTGAGCGGTACTACCCGCACTTTGTTAATGCACTGCAAAACCACAGCTGGATGATTAGCCCCCTTTTAACGGCGATGGCTGCCATCCTTTTGGAAAATGGTGCCGCAAACCAAATGCTGGATACCATTCGGACAGAAATGGAAAAACGGTGGCAATGCGTTGCGCATCACCTGCGTGATAGCGATCTTCGCTATCAACCGAACGGGTTTCACGGCTGGTTAAAGCTGCCCGATGATTGGGCGTTGAGTGACTTTCTTGCCGCCTGTAAAGAAAATGGCCTAGAGGTAAAATCCGCCGAACTTTTCATCCCGCCAGGCTATGGCGCACCGCCTTATATTCGTATTGCAGTAAGCGCACCTCCAACGAGAGACATTTTGGAGCAAGGCTGTAAAAAACTGGCGCAGTTACTGGCCAATCCCCCAATCAGCGAGTTTGCATTATGAGCCATACAATGACATCGACATTTACACCGTTAAGAGGGGCGACCAATCCCCATGTTCAAACCTTACTCCCGCGTTTTTTGCGCCGAACCCCCTTGTTTGAGCCCGTGTGGCAACGCCTAAATACACCCGATGGTGACTTTCTGGATATTGGCTGGACGGAGCCACCCGAGCAGGCAAAAGGCAAACCAGTCGCCGTACTTTTTCACGGTCTGGCTGGGTGTTTTTACAGCCCTTATGCCAACGGCCTTTTAAATGCATTTCGCGAGCAGGGCTGGCTCGGTGTCATCATGCACTTTCGCGGATGCAGCGGCTCACTCAACCGATTACCCAGAAGCTATCATTCCGGAGAAACAAGTGATGCACGTTTTTTCCTCAGCTACCTCAGTGAGCAGTTTCCCGACGTACCCCGTGTGGCCACAGGCGTCTCACTCGGCGGAAATATGTTGGTCCGCTACCTGGCCGAGTTCAATCACGATCCGCTTATCAAGGCGGGATGCGTTATCAGCCCTCCGCTGAATCTTGCAGCCTGTTCAAGTCGAATCAATCAAGGCTTTTCCAAGGTCTACCAAGCATACCTGCTTCGTTCCATGAACCGCTCTCTCACAAACAAGCTCGCTCGTCACCCCGAAATAGGACACTGGAAAAGCAATGACAAGATCAGTATTTCGACCCTCCTCCAGTTTGACCAAACCGTCACCGCCCCACTTCACGGTTTTCTCAATGCTGAGGATTATTACAAACAATGCAGTGGTTTAGGTGTATTGCGTGACGTTGCGACTCCTCTAAAAGTGGTCCATGCTAAAGATGATCCTTTTATGACTGAAGCGGTGATCCCAACCGAGCTACTACCCGAAAATATTCACTATCACCTCACCGAATACGGCGGTCATGTAGGATTCATTTCCGGCACTTTGACAAAACCTGAATTCTGGTTGGAACAGGAAGTTCCCCGATGGTTAGCCCTGCATATGGATAACTGACACGACGCAGGGCGAGAGAGGTGAAACATGGCATTATCTCGCACTGCCTTAATATGTCTGCTTACACTGCTTGGTTTTTCCTACCCAATCAACGCTGATACCGTGCGCTTCGGGCCTTTGATTGCGCAAAGTCAGGCCCCCCTTCAGGTCACAGGCCTCGCCCCCATGATGCATGACCCCATGTCGCTTTTTGTCAACGACACCGAAGTTTTTGCGTCGCTTACCATCGCAAGCGTCTGGGCGAACACACCGCACTATTTGTTTGATTATTACCATAACCAAATCATGGCGGGCTTTATGCACGCTCCGTCAGAAACCACTAAAATTGGCGTTTGGTATCAATACCGCTACGCAGCAAATAATCGACTTGATGGCTTAACGGAAAAGTTTCACCACATTTTTGGTATTGATCAGAACGGGCGTACAGACGTCGATGAAGATAGGTTCTATATTCATATTCCTCATGATATGGCTGAGCCCATTGAGGGGTTTACCGGAGACCCTTTGCTCAGTGCTATCAGTCTCTACGGAGAAAAAACGCTCTATCATGACGCGCATCATGCGGTCAGTGTCGGTGCTACCTTATTTTTTAATCGTGTCAGCCATGGTGTGTTCAGCAACACCACCTTTGAGCAAGCTCTGCAAGCCAATTACGGCTACCAAAGGGATAAGCACAAATTGACGGCTTCACTGGGGCTCACACATCGACCGGATAAACCGCAACACTTTGTTGATGTAAAACCTTGGGGGGTTAATGCGGGCATCAGTTATCAATATTCGCTGTTTACACACCATGAACTCATTGCTGAATACCTCATCTCACAGGGAAAAGGAGAGGGTGTAAACCTGGGAGAGTTGACATCCCTCGTGCATGAATTTGCCTTAGGCTATCGCTACCTTTTTAACGACAGTGCGATAGAATTGATGGCCCTGGAGAACATGTTCAATCACGATAACAGTACTGATATCGTGTTTTCGGCCACGTTCCGACACCGCTTAACGTTGTAGGTAGCGAGATGATTATCCCTTGGCAGGAAATTCCTGAAGAAAACCTGAGAAGCTTGGTCGAACACTTTGTATTGCGTGAAGGTACCGATTACGGTGAACAGGAAATCAGTTTCGACGAGAAAGTTGATCAAGTCCTAGCGCTGATTAAAAACAGAGAAGCGGTCGTTGTTTACTCAGAATTACACGAAACCGTCGATATCAAACTGACACGCTCACTTGCATAAAAATGATACCCAAACAACATGAAGTTGCCGATGATCTCTGATATTCAGGATCTTCACACCGTTTGGGTATCCCCTCAACTTGACCAATCTCTGACTCCCTGTTAATTCTTTGTCATTAGTTTTTTTTGACAGGGTTTGTCATGTCTGCAAAACATCCGATCATTGCAGTCACCGGTTCGTCCGGCGCAGGAACAACAACAACGTCCGATGCATTTCGAAAAATTTTCAACATGATGAACATCAGTGCAGCGTGGGTCGAAGGGGATAGCTTCCATCGATTTACCCGCCCGGAGATGGATGTCGAAATTCGAAAAGCCAAAGACCAAGGACGCCATATCAGTTATTTTGGCCCGACGGCCAACGACTTTCCTCGGTTAGAGTCTTTCTTTAATGAATACGGCAAGCAGGGCACCGGACAATTTCGCCGCTACCTTCATACCTTTGATGAGGCCGTGCCTTACAACCAAATGCCGGGCACCTTCACTGCATGGCAAGACTTACCGAATAACTCGGATTTATTGTTTTACGAAGGGTTGCATGGCGGTATGGTTGATGGCGATACCAACGTAGCGCAACACGTCGACCTTTTGATTGGCATGGTGCCCATCGTTAACTTGGAATGGATTCAGAAATTTGTTCGTGACACCCGAGACCGAGGGCATTCTCGTGAAGCGGTCATGGACTCTATTGTTCGCTCGATGGATGACTATCTGAATTACATCACGCCACAATTCAGTCGTACCCATATTAACTTCCAACGTGTGCCGACTGTTGATACATCTAACCCACTCAATGCAAAAGCTATCCCAAGTCTTGATGAAAGCTTCGTCGTGATCCGTTTTCGCGGTATCAAAAACGTCGATTTTCCATATCTGCTAAACATGATCCAAGGGGCATTTATGTCCCGTCACAACACGTTGGTGGTGCCAGGCGGTAAAATGAGCTTCGCGATGGAATTGATTATTCGTCCATTAATTCAGCAACTGATTGAAACCGGAAAAATCAGCTAATGCCTTAGCTGGCACCTTTTCGCACGAGATGGCGTTGCAGGTCGTCGTCGACATCGATGCCATAAAACCTAGACAGAAACAAAGAAGGAGGGGTGTCCCCTCCTTCTTTACTTACTGAACGAATTTTTTACTGATCGATTGCCATCAGTCTACCTGTTGAATTTCGTACGAGTGTGTCATTTCCACGCCCGCCCCAAGCATCAAACAGACAGAGCAGTATTTTTCCAAACTGTCTTTCACCGCCGCCGCTACAATCGACTCATCCACATTGTCACCTTTCACGACAAAATGGATATTAATGCGTGTAAACAAGCGTGGCGCTTGCTCACGTCTTTCTGCAGACAGTTGTGCCTCACAACCCACCACTTTTTGATTGGCATCTTCGAGTGCCGCCACAACATCCACAGAGCTGCATCCACCCGCCCCCATCAAAACCATTTCCATTGGACTTGGTGCATGCTCTCCACCGTTGCCATCCATCACGATGTTATGGCCAGTATTTGACAGCCCCAGAAACGTCTTATTTCCGCACCACTTGACGCTAGCTTGCATTGCTTTCCTCCACTTACTTTCAGGGTCGTGATCTTGTCCACGTTTTTAGCCTTTAATAGAGGACGAAGTCCATATCAAAATCAAGAAATCGTGCGTGAAAAAGGATAAACTCAATGACTCAAATTGAGAGCTTGTAGCCTGACTGCTGAAACTTTATGCTATCCAACGGACAGGTGCCGCAGGACGATGGGCTAAGGAATACTCATCAGGCAACAAATGCAGAGGAAATGAGATATATGGTTCCAGGAAAACCTCAGACAGACCCAACACTAGAGTGGTTCCTTTCACACTGCCACATTCATAAGTATCCGTCGAAAAGTACGCTGATCCATGCTGGTGAAAAAGCAGAGACCTTGTACTACATCGTCAAGGGTTCAGTGGCGGTATTGATCAAGGATGAAGAAGGCAAAGAGATGATCCTTTCTTACCTCAACCAGGGCGACTTCATTGGCGAACTGGGCCTATTTGAGGAAGATCAGGAGCGTACCGCATGGGTTCGCGCGAAATCTCCATGTGAAGTGGCTGAAATCTCATTCAAGAAATTCCGCCAACTCATCCAAGTAAACCCTGATATTCTAATGCGTCTTTCTTCTCAGATGGCTCGCCGTCTGCAAGTAACCAGCCAAAAAGTTGGTGACTTGGCGTTCTTAGACGTAACAGGTCGTATCGCGCAAACACTACTTAATTTAGCAAAACAACCGGATGCGATGACTCACCCAGACGGTATGCAAATTAAGATCACTCGTCAGGAAATCGGTCAAATTGTTGGCTGTTCTCGTGAAACCGTAGGCCGCATCTTGAAGATGCTGGAAGAGCAGAACCTGATTTCTGCGCACGGTAAAACCATCGTGGTATACGGTACTCGTTAATACCTTCGATGTGACAATTGGAAAAGCCACCGTTTCAACGGTGGCTTTTTTGTTATTGCGTGATCATTATCTCGCCGAAATTTCTGCCGAATTCAAAATTCGGTGCTACCTTTCAAAACAACGCATGTATGAGTTTACGTGCATATAGAAAGGTGACGTCATATGGATATGGAACACGGCATGTTTTCAACACCCGCCGTACAATCAACCCCTTCAACTTGGTCACGCACCAGTGTTGAACTCGCGGGGTTTAATGGCCCCTCCCTCTATCATTTACAGAAACTCCTTGGGGAAGAAAAACGTAAACCCGATGCGGAAGAGTGGCCATCAAGCCTGATCAATGAGCACAGTTAACTGACTTTATCTGTGCTTTCAAAAATTTTGTCCGCCGAGGCCTCAACAAACCCTTGATACAGGCTACCATCCGGTAACGAATAACGTTTTGCAAATTCATAGAATCCACCAGGAATGGTCATTTCACCGTCGCTAAACATCACTGGTACCTTGTCCGCCATCGTTGACGATTGCTCCAACATGACCTCAGGACTGCCTTTCACCTCGCCGCCAGATTCATTGATCGCAAATCCCGCTTGTCGCAAAATTCCGTTTACCTCTGACACCTCAGAAACGGTGCTCAACTGGTTAACACTCACTGTGAAATGGTTTGCACCAAAACCATGAGCCGCTAACCACCCCGCATATTCACTTTCCTCTGCCAAGACACGATACAATTCAGCATCAAGTTCCCATGGTCGTCCGCCATATAGAAACTCAGATCCTTGCATCCAAGCGTCATCCACCTGATCAACCAGTTTTCGAACTGCCATTTGCAAAGCCGTTGAACACTGCCCTACCATCAATTCGCTAATGAAAACTTTAGGCGCTTTAGGATCAGGGTGTTCATAGTGATGTGCATTGAGATTTTTCGCTTCGAAGTGATACTGCCCTTTCGGCTCGTAACCGATGGCTATAAACGGGGCTGCCAGTCTGTCTAAGCCAATTTTAGGCAATGCAAACGTGCGCAGCGCAATGTGATCATTTTGCAGCGGAGAGCCTTCTTCCAGTAGCGCGTGCACTTTCGCCGCTGACGGACAAAGGCGTGCAGTGTAGTCTTGCCATAACGCATCAAACAGCGCGTGAACTCGTTCCATTACATTCTCCAATCTCGTTATGCTTACAAGGATAGACCCGGACTAAGCTGAGCTGGCAAGGAGACATCTTCCCCTTCCATCGATGCCATAGGATAGGCGCAGTAATCTGCAGCGTAGTATGCGCTGGGGCGTAAGTTACCCGAGGCACCAGGCCCACCAAAGGGCGCATCACCGCTTGCGCCTGTAAGCTGTCTGTTTCGATTCACAATGCCAGCACGGATATGATCGAGAAAATATGCCCACTCATTGTCGTCCGTTGACACTAAACCCGCGGAAAGCCCATAACGCGTGTCGTTGGCAAGTTCAACGGCTTGCTGAAGCGAGGCATAACGACACACTTGAAGCAACGGCCCAAAGTATTCTTCATCAGGAAGCGTCGTAATGGATGTAACCTCAATGATGCCCGGAGACACAACGGCATCATGTAACAGTTCGGCTTTTACCAGTGTCTTACCACCTAGTGATTCTAGGTTAGCTTGTGCTGCAATAATGCCTTCTGCGGCGCGTACAGAGATTTGTGCGCCCATAAACGGAGCAGGATCATCAAATGCCCCACCGACATGAATGTTCTTTGTCATTTCGACCAAACGCGTCAACAGCGCATCTCCACGTTCGCCTATCGGGATATACAATCGCCGCGCACAAGTACAACGTTGACCAGCACTGATAAACGCAGACTGAATAATGGTGTACACAGTGGCATCTAACTCTCCATATTGCTCAGAGATAACCATTGGGTTATTGCCACCCATCTCCAATGCCAGCATCTTTCCTGGCTGCCCGGCAAATTGACGATGCAGGATATGCCCAGTATTGGCACTGCCCGTAAAGAGTAGCCCGTCGATGCCTTTTGATTGTGCCAATGCCTCGCCCGTTTCTCTTCCGCCTTGAACCAGGTTAATCACACCCGCCGGCAAACCAGCATCAATCCAAAGCTTGAACGTCTCTTCCGCGGTTTTCGGTGTGAGATCTGAGGGCTTAAACACTACAGTATTGCCTGCAAGCAAGGCAGGGACAATGTGACCATTAGGCAGGTGCCCTGGAAAATTGTAAGGCCCAAAGATGGCCATGACACCTAAAGGACGATGACGAAGTACAGCCTGTGTACCGGCAATGTCCTTACTTCTTTCGCCAGTGCGATCTTCATACGCACGCAACGAAATGTCGATTTTGCCTACCATGGCAGCCGCTTCAGTCCGAGTCTCCCAAAGGGGCTTCCCGGTCTCTTCGGCGATGACTTTAGCGATGTGCTCGCTGTTTTCTTTTACACTTGCAGCAAAGCGCTCCACCAAGGCTTTCCGCTCTGCAAACGAGGTATGTTTCCACGCAAGAAATGTTTCTCGCGCGGCAGAAACGGCCTGCTCAACTTGATCGACCGTCGCGGCTTTTCCTTGCCAAATCACCTCACTGTTAAACGGGTTGAGTGATTCAAATGCGCTACCTTTGCCTCCCAAAGGAAGGTTATTAATCCATTGCGTCATCTTCCAACCTCTTAAAGGGAAACCAAACGAACGGTGTCACCGCTCATCACATGAAGGGCATCCGCGACTTCTTGACTGATCAAGGCTTTGTTTCGCTCTTCATCTACGCCAATTTTTGCGGCAGTCGCGCGGAAGTTCTTAAAGTCGCTATTGCTGATCAGGTAATCCTGTGCGCTGGTATGCTCCACAATTTTGACCCTTGCAGTAAACGAACGACGAATCGAATCAATGTTCTGTCGCAGGCATTCCACCGTTGGACCAGCATCAAAGATGTCTACATAGCCACGACAGGCAAAACCTTCTTTTTCGAGCATGCGCAACGCGGGACGTGTTTTCTCATGAACCTGCCCTATCACCGCTTTGGCTTCTTCACTGAGTAGGCTGACGTAAATAGGCAGCTTAGGCATCAAGTCGGCGATAAAGCCTTTTTGCCCTGTGCCCGTCAGGTAATCTGCAAGCGTAAATTCGATAGAAAAGAAATGCTCTTTCAGCCATGCCCAGAATGGAGAGTTCCCAGCATCGTCTGATACGCCACGCATTTCAGCAAAAATCACGTCGGAGAATTTTTCCGGGAACTGGGCCAGCATCAGGAAGCGGCATTTTGACAACAGCTTTCCATTCAGGCCGCCGCGAAACTCCGGACGGAGAAACAAGGTGCAGATTTCAGTCGCCCCCGTGTAATTATTCCCAAACGTCAGCACTTCAACCACGTTGTGCACATTGAGACGGCGAGAGTGATGCACCACTTTGCTGATATGGTAGCTGTAGAATGGATTATCGAGCCCAATGGCAGCTTCAATGCCAGTTGTCCCCGCTATCTCTCCAGTCTCCGTATCTTCGGCCACCATTAAGTAACCTTCGGTTCCCGGTGATTGCGCATCACGGTCAAAGCTCACCAATGAATGGTCAATGCGGCCACGAATTAAGGTTTCGTCGACCGGTAGCGATGTGAAACCATGCCCAGACTCTTTAGCGCATAGCATCAATGCATCGAAATCAGTTTCCTTGATTGGGCGAATTACCAACATCTCACTCCCTCCTGATGCGTTATTTCACTGGTGGCGAGTTAAGCCACCAGTTTGGACAGTGCACGATCCAGACGCGCTAGCCCCTCTTGAACTTCTTCTTTGGTGATCACCAAAGAAGGGGTCATTCTGACGACATTGGCACCTGCCACCAGCACTAACAAACCTTCTTCACCGGCAGCAACCAATACATCACGTGCACGGCCTTTCCACTCATCGTTAAGTGCCGCCCCTACCAATAAACCCTTGCCGCGAATGTCACTGAACATATTGTATTTGGCATTCAGTGCCTCTAAACCTTGACGGAACCAGCCTTCACGCTCTTTCACACCCGCCAGTACTTCAGGTTTAGAAATCTCTTCCACCACAGCCTCCGCCACAGCACAAGCCAGGGGGTTTCCGCCGTAGGTAGAGCCGTGCGTGCCCACTTTCATATGTGCTGCCAGTTTCTCTGTAGTAAGCATGGCACCAATAGGGAAACCGCCGCCGAGTGATTTTGCCGTGCTGAGAATGTCCGGTGTGACACTGGTTTGCTGGTACGCGTAGAACGTGCCCGTTCTGCCATTACCCGTTTGCACTTCATCAAAGATCAATAATGCGTTGTGCTTGTCACACAACTCTCTGACGCCCTCAAGGAAAGTGTCATCCGCCGAAACGATACCGCCTTCACCCTGTAGTGGTTCCATCATGATGGCGCAGGTTTTATCCGATATAGCGGCAGCCAGTACATCTAAATCATTGTATGGCAGGTGGGTTACATCGCCCGGTTTTGGCCCAAAGCCATCGGAATACGCAGCCTGACCACCAACCGTCACGGTAAAGAAGGTTCTGCCATGAAAACCTTGCGTAAAGGCAATGATTTCGCTTTTCTCTGGGCCGAACTCATCTGCGGCCCAACGGCGCGCGAGTTTTAAAGCAGCTTCATTGGCTTCGGCCCCGGAGTTAGCAAAGAATACGCGCTCTGCAAAGCTCACTTCGGTGAGTTTCTTGGCCAAACGCAAAGCTGGCGCATTCGTCATCACATTGCTGAGATGCCATAGTTTCTCAGCTTGCGCTTTGAGTGCATCAACCATTACAGGGTGGCAGTGCCCAAGACAGCTCACTGCAATACCACCAGCAAAATCAATGTACTCATTGCCATCCAAGTCCCAAATACGCGCCCCTTTTCCCTTGTCGGGAATCATTTCCATAGGCGCGTAACAAGGCACCATCACATCATCGAACAGCTTACGTTCTACTTTAAAATCAGCCGTCATCGCTCATATCCTTCTGTCGATTCTGCTATAAGCATAGTATTTACAATTTTTTAACCACATCAATAGCAGATAATTTTATAACCCTAAACTGTAAACTTGGGGGAAATTCATCCTAATGCCATATTTATGCGCAATTTCGCTCAAGTTATTAATACAACAAGAGGTAATAGTGTCTTTCCTATTAGGAAACAAAGGAAGGGAGGTGATTCAGAAGTGAATAAGGTTTCACTGTTCACCCGCAGAAAAAGGTGAAACTAAAATGTAAAATTAGTGATACAGATCGACTCCCCTGCTAATAAAAATAGGGGATGCAGGGTAGAAAGGTCGGCGGATTACTGTGAAAGGAAGTTAGTAAGTAACTGATGGCCTTGCTCGGTCAGAATACTTTCCGGATGAAATTGCACCCCTTCAAGCGGCAATGTACGGTGTCGAATACCCATAATTTCATCAAATCCACCGTCTTTCTCTGTCCATGCAGTGACATCAAAACACGAGGGTAACGAAGAAGCTTCCACCACTAAGGAGTGGTATCGCGTCACCGTCAGCGGGTTGTTCAACCCTGTAAATACACCTTGGTCTTTATGCAGGACTGGGCTGGTCTTTCCGTGCATGACTTGTTTGGCGCGTACGACGTTGGCACCAAAAACCTGTGCCATGGCTTGGTGCCCCAGGCAAACACCTAAAATGGGCAACTTACCCGCAAAATGCTGAATGGCATCGAGAGAAATACCAGCATCGTCCGGTGTACACGGGCCAGGTGAAATAACCAGATGACTCAGGGCCATCGCTTCAATGTCCGCCAACGAAATCGCATCATTACGGTGAACGTCTACCGTCACGCCTAACTGGCAGAAATACTGATACAAGTTGTAGGTAAAAGAGTCGTAATTATCAATAATTAACAGCACAAATGGATCCCATCACGTCCTGCTCGCATTACTTCAGCGAGGCTGGGCGCAAATGCTATCACAGCCCTTAACTTGCTGCACGGCTCCAGATGGTCAGAATGCGTTGATCGGTAAAATCGGGGTCGGCCATGGTTCTAAAAACCACTGTGAATACAAGGCACTGAGCTCCTCACTATTTTCATCCAGCAAGTGAATCAATCTTGGGTCTATGAGTGTCCCCGCCTCCACTGAGATATTCTGAATGGCCTTGTGTACGCGCGAGTCGCTACCTCCCGCTAAACTTTCAACTTCTGCATCCAGCCTTTCACACACGGTGACAACACGGCACTCTTCTGGAATTTTGTCGCCTTCAACTTCTGGAAAGCCCGATCCATCCCAGCGGGTGTTTTTGTAAGTCAACAGAGTCGCAGTCACGCAGGCAAACCCTTTGGTTGCTTCAGACAGCAGCAGCAGACTACGACTTTCTGCCGTTGTGTTATTGCCTTCGTCGTTCCAAAGTTCACCGAGGGAGCAGAGCGGATAAGCGAGACTGATGTCTACAGATTTGGCTTTGGTTAAACCATATTTTAATGACAACCACTCGCACAACTTGGCAATTCTTGGTGCAGAAATTTCCACTTCATTCTTGTGCAGTGCCGCCACGGCAGCAACTTGATTCATGACAAGCTGATAATTTTCTCGCATTGTTGTCGCACGCGCTTCCCCCAATAAATTGGCGACACGACTTTTGACCAATTCAGGTGATACAGGCTTAATAAGGAAATCGGCAGCACCCGCTTTTAACCCTTCGACTTCGCTTTGGTATTCATCAAGGGCAGACACGATAACGATAGGTATATGACAGAGTGTTCGGTCTTGTTTAAGTTGACGACACACCTCGTACCCATTCATACCCGGCATCATAATATCGAGAAGGATAAGATCTGGTCGCTGCTGAATGGTCAGCTCTATCGCGCGTTCACCATTTTTCGCAAACACTAAGGTGTATTGGTCTTGCAAGATAGTTCGCATTACGTGCAGATTGCTGGGCTCATCATCCACCACCAATACTTTATACGCCATAGCCCGTCACTCCTGTGTTTTCGGATGATGGAAATTGCTCAACAACAGACAAAAAGAGTTGGTAAGCATCGTCTAACTCAAAGTTCTCAATTGATGCCACGAACTCGGCTAATATTGCGGGTGAAACCATGCCTGTCATTGAAGGGATCAGGGTTTTGTAGAGAGTTTCATCGAGTTGCCCTTCTGACAGTTTCAAAGCAAATGCCTCGGCGGATCGCGCAAACTGTTCATCACTCATTTTCTGCGTCGTCGATTCATTTTCAAGATCATCAATACGCACTCCCAAATACGCTAACGCGTGGTCAAAGGCTGTCGTCAGACTCTCTCTTAATTCAGTCAAACGACTCTCAGCCGTGAGCCGATCACCATTTTTTAAACTCTGTTTAATTCTGAGTATGTCGCTTTCGAGCTTGGAAAATCCAAGGTAATGCGCCGCTTCAGCCGCTTTACTTAAATGGTCAACCGCTGAGTCTGGCGATTCAGATAGCATCTTAACGATATGTGCGGGTAGCTGGTTATAGCTGACAAAAAAATCACGGACGACACTTAATAAGATCTCTGACGATGGCCAACGCTTGCTCACTGCGTTTTCGTCAAAATACGCCAGTTCATTTTCCCCTTTCACGCTGTTCAGCGGCATGATGTTGCTGGTTTCTTCGTGCACGCCCAAGCAATGCTTGAGAACTTCAAATATCTGATCATTGATAAATGGTTTAGTAACAACACCGTCAAAACCTCTCTCAAGCCACTGAGCGGTGGGTGTCGGATCGACCGCCAATGTCAACGCAATGACTTTAGGAGGAGCCTTTGCCCACTGCATAGCCCACGTTTTTAATGTTTTAGGGTTAGGAAACTCGTCACTGAGATAGGCATCTAACATGACGATATCGACAGGCTGTGTTTTGATAACATCTTCAGCAGAAACAAGGTCAGTAAACGTCAATACTTTTACCCCTTGTCGTAGGGAGATGTCTCGAAGCTCTTGTTGGTTACGCTGTACATCGTCAATCACCAACACCTCGATAGGCGGAAGGGCGTAATGCTGGATAGACTCGCGAGAAAAAGGGGCGACGCCTTGAGAGGGAATTAATGGCAAATCTGCGTAAACAAGGGAATTATTTGCCGTTTCGCCATCAAACCACAAATTACCACGCATCAATTCAACCAACTGGGTGATCAAGGTCGCAGACAGTGTTTGTCCGGTGTTTTCCGTTTCGTTTTGCGCACGCTTTACTGAGCACGAAGGGTACGTCGCTACCACAAAGCGAACCGTGTCGTTCACGGGCAAGACATGCAATGCAACATGCCCTTTTTCAGTTTTGGTCAGTGCGCTTCGCATCATATTTTGAAGCAGTTGTTTCACACGCCTTGCGTCGCCGACATAATGTTCCCCCAGCCGTTCGTTGTAATGCAAGGTAACGTGTAGTTCTCTCGCTCTTACCGTCTCACGGGCAATAAATTCGATTTGTCGGCACAATTGAGCCAAAGAAAACTCAGCCATATCCAGTGGCAGCGACTGACTCTCAAGCTTCGAGGTGTCGAGAATGTCGTTAATCAACTTCATCAGGCTTTCGCCAGATTCTTTTATCACTTCAAGATGATGACGATGCGTGGGATTTTTTTCTTCATCAATTAAAACATGCGTTAAACCGAGAATTGAATTCATTGGCGTTCGAAATTCGTAGCTCATGTTGGCCAAAAACGAAGACTTTGATTGTGTGGCTTTCTCAGCCAATCGCATCTTTTCCTCAAACTCCTCTTCGGCCTCGCGCTTTTCGGTAATGTCGAGAATGACGCCATCTATCCAGGTACTGCCATCTTCAGCCCGATAACTATGTCCGATCTCCCAAAAACACTTCTCCTGCTCATCACGCGTGGTGAACCAGTATTCACAGTCATATTTCCCATTCCGATGCGATGCTAGTTCTCTCGCCCTGCGATAATTTGCTGTATCACTGGGTCGAATACGGTCGATAAAATGGGAGACGCCATTTTCCCCCGTTAACACTGACGTGCTGTAGCCTGTCATGGACTTCGCCGCGTCGCTGATGTACACAATATGTCGCGCAGCCCCCGTCATCTCCCGAAATGCCATACAAGGTAAATTAGCCACCAAAGAACGATATTGTTTAGCGTTTTCTCGTAAGGCCCATGCAAGATGACGTTGTTCTGAAATATCTGAAATTACAGCTACAAACTCATGTTTCCCTCGAAGTGCTTGATGACCAATCGCGAGTCTCACGGGCAATGTTGAGCCGTCTTTTCGCTTCGCTGTCACTTCTCGCACAGATCCCACCACCGCGGAATTTCGGTTTTCGAGGTAATTATGGATATACGAGTCGTGCCTATGCTGGTGGGCGTCAGTCACTAAGATACGGACGTTACGGCCCGTGACCTCTGACGCATACCAGCCAAAAATACGTTCTGCTGAGTGATTGAAAAACGTAATCGTTCCATGTTGGTCAATCGCAATAATCGCATCGGTTATGGTCTGCATCACCCCCTCAAGTTCTTTTCTTTTGGTAAGCAAATACCGCTCTCGAATTCTGATGCGATAAAAAGCAGTGACAAGGGGGCACAGCGTGGCAATAAACACAAAGACGAACGCCAGCATCATTAACATGTCACGCCCTAAAAATGGGAAATCATCGTTCCGGTTCGGCTGAACGGAAAGGATCAATGAGCCGCGAGATAGCAATGACGTCAACATCACTGCAAGGGTAAGCAATGCCCCCGCCGTCAAAGAGCGCGACACATTGATATCCCATTTTTCGTGGACGCTGGGCGAGTATCGCACCCACAAACTCAACATCACAAGGAGGCCAGTGCTCACCGTCATCAACAAGGCATTGGAAAAGTCGAATCGGGACACAGCTACGCCATTGACACAGGCGTAGGTCAACCATGTTTGTACCGAAAGCGTGAGCGTCATGATGCAAGCAGATGAAACAATCTTCAGTGGCGAATTTGTAGGAAAGGCAATCATCTTCAACGTGAAGTAAACCGCAATAAAACTCAGACTCGTCAGTATGAACAAAATGACCGGAGAAAAACCGACGTCTCGAAATGCGGAATTAGCCAAGACGTTAGCGACAGGAAGAAGAACGAACCCACAAGTCAGTGCAAGGGCGTTCACAGGCAAAGGAGTGAATTGCAAAATGGTCGTCTTCCCTTCTTCCAAAGGGCGATGCACGAAAGAGAGAGACACCAGAATGAATGTCGCGATCACAGCCATTAATAAAAACCAAGGCTCATAGACCCCGGCAAGTACAGGTTGATCGTTTGATGGCGGCGCTATAAATAGCGACAGAGATTCGATAACCGACATGTATCATTCCAATTAAGAGACGCCAGAAACATTAGCGAACAATCCATTCCAAAAAATAGAAGTCATGTTCAGGTAATGAGACACTCTTAAAGCGTAGTAAATAATCTCTAGGCAACCCATTAAAACCGCACAAAAAAACAGGCTCCCGAGAGAGCCTGTTTCGTTTTAAAACGTCTTTATTTTATCTTACAGCGGAAGCCTTTAAAGACCGCGACTATCTTATCATCAATCTCAACGGTTCCGCATGGAATATCAAAGATACCCCACAAGCGTGCACTCAAGCTGACTGAATCACCGTATTCCACACCCAAGTCTTGCATAAATTCGCTGCTTTCAGTGTACTTACGCTTACTCTTCCAACGAAGCCAAGGCCTGTTGGTATCAATCTCCCCATTCACCGCTGGCTGAACCCAGAAAAAGCTTTTGTTGTTGAAGCGCAGTTTAAAGCGCTGGATGGGTTCTTCATACTTGAGGCTGACAATCACTGGATCGTGATCAGATGACGAGTAAGGGTTGGTCGATTTAACCAGATCGCCTGTAAAGCGCCCTGAATACTGGAACAACGTGCTTTCAACTGCGTTGATGTGCCAGTCTTCAACACCAACCACTTTCTCTACCACACTGTCGTTACCCACTGCATGGTCAAGGCTGCCAAGTTCACCGTCGAACGTATAGGAAAACGCCTCTTCGCCAAGCGCATAAGTAGCTAGGTTTACATAGGCAAAGCCATCGTCTACCTCACGCGCCATCTCATCGAGTGTGACACCTGCAATCGAGGTACCTGCTGCCGAGACGATTTTACGCACCGCCGTATCGGTGTCGTAATTGGTCATGACACGCATAGGATCCTCTTGTCCATACGCATTGAAATCACCAAGCGCGATGATATCTCCATCGATGTTTTCCAGCGCCTTACCCAAGGTTTCTGCGGCGGACACACGAAATGCATTGCATCGCCCTTGAAGATCGGCAGGGTCGTCATCAAACTCGCCAGCAATCCAGTCTTCGTAACAACCGGAGCCTTTCGATTTGAAATGACTGACAGCTACCGAGAGCTTTTGGTCACCCATAACCCAAAAGCTCTGAAGCAGGCTATCGCGCTGGAATTTATCCAACTGACGCGTCTCACCATCAGGGCTTTCGCCAGAGATGTGTTGTTCTGGCATACGCACGACAACTGCATCACTATCAAGCTCGACAACGGCTGGACGATAAAGCAGAGCCACTTGAATTGCATCACTGCCCAAATAAGCCCCTTCGGTCAAATCGCCGGCAGCAGGCACTACATAGGCATAGTTGTCCGCGTCATCAGCAAACTGGGTATTGAGCTCTGTCACCAGGTTGGCCAGCGCACCGTTTTCGCCAAAGCCGTTATTCTCAATTTCCATTAAGCCAACAATATCAGCGTCCATGGCGGTCAGAGCATTGACGATTTTTGCTTGTTGCAATGCAAACTCTGCAGCGTCTTTGGTGCCTCGGTTACAACCACGTGACGCATCGGCATCCGCCTGATCATCACAGGTAATATTCAAGTCGCCACCAATCGCGCTAGCGCTGGTGAAATAATTTAAGACGTTGAAACTCGCGACTGTAAGATTAGCGTCAGCGAACACCTCGGGAGCAGCCGTGCGATCGCTACTACGGACAAAGTCACTTGCGATTAGCTCATTGCTGACCACCAGTCGATAGTCACTGAAGCTATAGCCTATCACCCCTTCAAGGTTAGTCACGGTATCGCCAATGCGGATATAACCCTGCTCCGCATCCAGGCCTGGGAAATACGGCACCACACCATCTGGCGCTTTTACGTCAGTTTCAATGAATAGCTGATTACTGTCATTGGCAGCGGCCAGTGCAGCGCTCTCATCTGAACCTGCGATATAAAGCTGAGTCGGTTTGACGTTTGGTGCTTCATGAGACAACACCATGTTGTTGCGGAAGGCATCAAAATCAAAACCGAAGTTTCGGGTGACAACCAACTCACTCTCACGCGTCAAACGCACCTTCATGCCTTCATAGCGTTCAAGCGCATCATCGAGCGTCTCGTTTTCACCAACCTCAATGTCTGTTGCGGGTAGCGTATCAACGGTATCAATCACTTCCCATTTTCTGTCTGACGCATCCAGTTCAGTCAGGTTAAAGAACTCTTTGACTGTACCCGCCACGCACACCTGCATGCCCGGTTCAATGTCTTCAGGCGCACTGCCAGTAAAGATAAACAGGCCGTCTGATGTGGCCTCGTCACCATCACCGGCCGCGTCTTGTAACCAGAAACCTTTGTAGAGGCTGGTTGTTACCGCCGTAACGACACCCTCCACGAAGTAAGTCCCCTCTGCTTCAACGCTGCCATCTGGCACCAAGGGACTTCGGTCGCCGCTTCCCTGAATCGCATAGGTCGGCGTTAAGGTCTCGCCTTCACAGCTGAAGGTGTTACCACCCCCTCCACCCTCACAGGCAGCAATACCACTGCACCCCAATCCATCAAAAGTGTTTGACGCAAAAAATTGCCATTCTTCGGAAGGAGTAAACGGCGAGGAAAGGTCGGTGCGCGCTGCACTACCATCTATTCGGCGAAGGGTGACATTTGCCCCGAAAGAATCACTGTTACCTAGTTGGCCAATCCCATCGAGCACGTTATCACTGGCATCGACCAGAGCCACTACATCGTTACCGTTAAAATTGATAGATCCAGGGGTTTGTTGGGCAACGTCAAGAATGTCACTTACAGCACTTGAATTAGCAACCACATAACTGTCACCTGCTTCCAGTGTCCCTGAGAGGCTCACCGAGCCATTGAACGCGTTGTTGCCATTGGAGGCAATTTTAATAAATAGCCCGTCTAAGGAAGCATCTGCTCCCCCCTTGTTGGTCAGTTCCACCGCTTTATTGTTTGAGGAGCCTTCCACGTACTCCGTGATGAGAATATTTGCACTGACGGGAAACGCCATACTTAGCGCCAGAGCCAGAGGGCTCCATGTTGAAATCTTCATTAGCTGTCCTTGTTTGCGTGTGAAGTCATGAAACACTGCAAATGGTTTATCAGCCACGTGGATTAAATAAGTGATACGGGTCGCAAGTCTTCGTATCAAGACAGTAACTGTCTAAACGAATTGAGGGGTTTTATGCGTTTTCAACAGCAAGAGAGAACATGGATGGGGGATAAAGAGGATATTCAGGCATAAAAAAAGCAGCGAAAAATCGCTGCTTATTCATCAAAACGTGATTATGGACGCGCCACAAAACCCACCGCTTCATACGCTTTTTTCAGCGTTACTGCAGCACGGGCTGATGCTTTTTCTGCGCCAGCTTTCATGACTGAATCCAGATAAGCACGGTCTTCACGGAACTGCTTATAACGGGTTTGTACTGGCTCCAGCATCGCAACCACGGCATCGGCCGTATCCGATTTAAGGTGACCGTACATTTTCCCTTCGTATTCCGCTTCAAGATCAGCAAACGACTTACCCGTCGCCACAGACAGCAAGCCCATCAGGTTAGCAACACCCGGTTTGGTTTCTATATCGAAAGCAACACGTGGTGGCTCTTCTGAGTCAGTGACGGCTCGTTTGATTTTCTTTGCGATTGCTTTTGGATCTTCCAAAAGACCAATCACATTGTTGCGATTGTCATCCGACTTTGACATTTTCTTGATCGGATCTTGCAGGCTCATTACGCGTGCACCCACTTGTGGGATGTACGGTTCTGGTACCGTGAACACGTCGCCATACAGGTTATTGAAGCGGTGCGCGATATCGCGAGCAAGCTCAAGGTGCTGCTTTTGGTCGTTCCCCACTGGTACTTGGTTTGCTTGGTACAACAGGATGTCAGCTGCCATCAGCACTGGGTAGCCAAACAGACCCGCATTGATGTTCTCAGCGTGGCGAGCAGACTTATCTTTGAACTGGGTCATTCGATTCAGTTCACCCATCTGCGCGTAGCAGTTCAGCACCCAACCCAGTTGTGCGTGCTCAGGCACGTGAGACTGGATAAACAGGTTACTTTTTTCAGGCGTTACACCAACTGCCAGACACAGTGCCAGAGAGTCCAGTGTCGCTTGACGCAGCTTTTCTGCGTCTTGGCGCACGGTGATCGCGTGCAAGTCTACGATGCAGTATTGGCAATCGTAATCGTCCTGCATTTGCTCCCACTGACGCAAAGCACCAATGTAGTTGCCGATACTGAGTTCGCCTGATGGCTGAACACCGCTAAGTACAATGGGTTTGGTCGATGGATTACTCATGGTCTTTCTGTTCCTGTCAGTAGAAGCAGCCGATGCGACCACGCATCGGCTGTTATTTTTAGATTGTCTGCGTGTTAATTTACGCTGTTTTGTCGGTGGAGAGAACCGTTAATAATTCATTGAAGTGTGCAGCGACAAACTCTGGTGCGCTATCACTGATCGGCTCTCCGTAGTTGTACCCGTATGTCAGGCCAACGGAGACGAAACCTGCATTTTTTGCGGCAAGGATATCGTTTTTAGAATCACCGACCATCAGCATGTTGTCATCCTTCAAGCCATGCTTGTCACGCAGGCTGAAAAGACCTTCAGGATCTGGCTTGTTGGTTGGCAAGGAGTCACCGCCAATAACGTCGGTAAAGTATTGTGCCAAATCTAGGTCCGCCAAGATCTCCGGCACAAACTGATAGGGTTTGTTGGTCACGATACCCAAGGTGTAACCTGCACTTTTCAGTGCAGACAACGTCTCTTTCACACCCGCATAAACGATGGTTTTTCCGTGACCATTGTTAGCATAGTGGAAATCAAAGCGTTCACGTACTTGGGTGTAAAGTGCTTCATCAATATCCGCACAGATTGTCACGCTTTGGCTCAGTGCACGCTTAAGCATGATTTCTGCGCCGTTACCAATCCAGTTGCGTACATCGTCGTCTGTCACCGTATGCAGATTCAAATCTGCCAGCGCCATACGAATGCCTTCGGCCAGATCTGGCACGCTATCTACCAGCGTACCGTCTAGGTCAAACGCCACATATTTGATTGTGTCGAAATTTACCGTCACCGCTTATTTTCCTACTTTGCTTAATTCTGCACGCATTTCGTCAATCACCGCTTTGTAATCCGGATGACTGAAAATCGCTGAGCCAGCAACGAACATATCCGCGCCCGCTTCTGCAATCTCACGAATATTGTCAACTTTTACGCCGCCATCAATTTCAAGACGAATGTCACGACCGCTCTCGTCAATACGACGACGTACTTCACGCAGTTTGTTCAGCGTTTCAGGAATAAACGACTGGCCACCAAAGCCAGGGTTGACTGACATCAGCAAAATCATATCGACTTTGTCCATGACATGGTCAAGGTGATGGAGTGGCGTTGCAGGGTTGAACACCAAGCCGGCTTGACAACCATTCTCTTTAATCAGTTGCAGCGTACGGTCTACATGCTCACTGGCTTCCACATGGAAGGTGATCATGCTGGCACCCGCTTTCGCGAAGTCAGGGATAATACGGTCTACAGGTTTCACCATCAGGTGAACATCGATCGGCGCGGTGATGCCATAGTCACGAAGTGCTTTACAGATAGGTGCACCAAATGTCAGGTTCGGTACGTAATGGTTATCCATTACATCGAAATGCACCACGTCAGCACCCGCTGCCAGCACTTTTTCGACATCTTCACCTAAACGTGCGAAATCCGCCGACAGAATCGACGGCGCAATGAGAAAATCCTTCATCCTATAGCCTCACTTGCCACTTAAAAAGTCGGCGCAATTCTACCCGATCCCAAACGCGCTGTCCTATCAGATACTTTGATTCATACCATAACCTGGGGGAATTAATGCCGATACCGCGAATTGAAACGTTATGCGCTAAGCTAAGAACAGTCAGGCTGAATGGAGCGGCAGGAGTGAAACGGATCAAAGAACAAAAAGGCAATACGGTTGGTATATTGGAGATTATAAAAAGTGTTTTTGCGGCGATGTTCGGCGTGCAGTCTGACAAAAACCGACAACGCGACTTCCAGCAAGCTAGCATGGTGCCCTACATTGTTGTCGGTGTTGTCTTCGTGGTTCTTTTTGTACTCGGCCTAATTGGCGTGGTGTCATTTGTCACACCTGCACAATCCTAAAGTAACTCTGACCCAAAGTAACTCAGGCCTAAAATAGCTCGGGCCTAAGGTGATTCCGGACTTTCGCAGGAAAACAGTGCCAGTAATTCATCCACTTTATTACGACCACTAGCATTGCGACTGATGGTGCGCTTCACTCTCACAACGTTTAAATGCGCACCATGATAGAGACTACGCGTTAACGGCGTGTCATGGTTTGAAACCAACACGGGCACACTCTTCTCCGTCGCAGCTTTTCGCGCATACTCGCCCAACAGCGCTTGATCATCCAAACTAAATCCCCCACTGGCATACGTGGTGAAATTGGCGGTGGTCGACAAAGGAGCATACGGGGGATCGCAATAAATCACGCTACCACGACGGGCCGCTTTAAAACTCTGCTGGTATCCTTCACACACAAACGTCGCTTTCTTTGATTTCTCAGAAAAGAACTCTAGTTCTGCTTGCGGAAAGTAAGGCTTCTTGTACGAACCAAAAGGCACATTGAAACCGCCTTTTTTATTGTATCGGCACAAGCCATTAAAGCCGTGGCGATTCATGTACAGGAAATAAAGCGAACGTAAGTACGGATCTTTGGTCTTATTGAACTCTTCACGGATCGCAAGATACGCCGATTTTTGGTTGTATTCTTGTGTGAAGAGTTTTCTCACATCATCGATATAACGCGTAGGCTCTTGCTTGAGCAGGTTATACAGATTGATGAGATCAGGATTGATGTCAGCGAGACGGTAATGTTCAAAATCTGTGTTCAGAAACACTGACCCAGCCCCAACAAAAGGCTCGATCAGCTTTTTACCCTCAGGCAAGTGCTTGCGGATGTCTTCAACCAGTGAGTATTTACCCCCGGCCCACTTGAGAAAGGCGCGATGCTTTTTCATTAATGTGTATCCACCACCACTGCTGTACGAAAGGTGGCGGATTGTATCTTATTTTTTGCCATCAATCAGCGTTAATTCGTGCCTTGAGTACCGAAGTACGGGGTTAATTTGCCAACCCAATCTCTTTATGGATTTGCGTGAATGATTTTGCCCATGGCGACAGATTCCGAACATTCTCGGGCAATTGCACTTCCGCCTTTCTCGCTTCCGCAACCGTTGGATAATCACCCACCAAGACCATAAACCAAGGTTCTCCGTTTCGGCGCGTTTCATAAACTAACGCTAAGCTCGCGAGTTCATACTCTTGCATGAACTCGTCAACGGCTCGCTTGGACTGCAAAGCAGCCAATTGCAGGGCATAACGAGAAGCGGGTACTGTCAACAACACATTATTGGCCATCGGCGTATCGGCCAAAGGCGGTTTCGCAACGGTTGCTACGGGTATTGATTCACTTTGCGATGTCGCAACTTGTAGTGGTGCGACTGCCGTTTTTGATAGCGTTGCTTGGTTTGCTGCAACAGTCGGTATCACTGCTTCTACGTGCGCAGCCTCTGGTGAGAGAAGCTCAGAAATCAGTGGTTCTGGGACAACAGCCGTGCCGTCCCCCCCTGTTTCTTGGTCGTCAATGATGGCATCGACGACATTGTCCGGAACCACGATTCGACGGCTCGGATCCCGCCGACCGACAGTCATCCCTTCCACAACTGGGTCTAACGGCAAATCGATAATGTCGTCAGTCACCTTTCCAGATGTAGCCGGATCACCCTCGGCATTGATACCTTCCTCATTGAGTTGTTTTTCTTTCTCATCAAGGATTTCAGTGAGCGACTTCACGCCATCCGTCACAGCTTCTGCGATCTCAGTCGGTGCAGTCTGCATTTGTGGCTTCACTGCCCACCAGACCAGACCACCACCGATAACGAGAAGAAACAGCACGAGCAAAACCAGAGGAATGAGTGAACGGCGTTTCTTCTCTTCCATTGAGGGGATCTCCTGTTGACCTAGTCCTTTTAATGCACCAGGCAATGACGGTAACAATGCGGCTTTCGCTTTCAGGGCTCGGCGCTGCGCGGCATCAAGCTGATGGCTTACCATCATGACTTCAATAAACATTTCACGCTCGTTGTCGGCAAGCGGACTGACTTCAAGCTCTAGCGGCTTCACACCTTGACCATATGACACTTTGTGGAGCCACTTATTCAACTTACCTCTTAAGCTAAACAGCAGCACATTGATTTGCCAATTGTTTCTTTGCTGAGCTTCGGTAACCAACGACCAAAGTTCTGCAATGATATTGGCACTGAGTCGTTGGGCATTGTCGATAACAATCAGCGCGTGGACACTGTTTCCTTCCAACATGTACTCCAAGCTTTGCAGCATGGAGTCGTTTTCGTTGAACACGCCGTCGCGCACAATTTGTCGCAGGATAATGGCGCGGTGCTGCGCATCCTGTTGGCTGTTATTGCAAATAAGGAGAGATTGCGTGGGCTCATTCGCCCAGTTTTCGAGGTAGCGTTCGCTCAGCCACGTTTTCCCAGCACCTGTTTCGCCAGTGACTTGAACCAGGTTAGAGCTAAAACGTGTAAGAAATTGAATTCGCGACAACAATTGAATTTGGCTATCAAAATCCAACGCGATCATGTCATGGGAGCCTGTCATATACAAACCCGCTTAATGTGTCTTAATGACCTCAGCAAGCGTTTCTGGAGATACATTCGAAACCACTTCCGCCGTTCCAATTGAGGTTGGCAAAACAAAACGTAGTTGCCCTGAAAGCACTTTTTTATCGCGTTTCATATGCTTTATAAAAGCATCATAGCCCATAGAGGTAGGTGCTTTCACGGGAAGATTCGCATTTTCGAGCAAGGAAGTGATACGGATAACATCTTCTTTTGGAAGCAATTGCTGAAGATATGCCGTTGTCACGGCCATCACAGTCCCGGCCGCGACAGCTTCGCCGTGTAGCCAATTGCCATACCCCATCTCCGCTTCAATGGCATGTCCGAAGGTGTGACCGAGGTTGAGTAACGCGCGAACACCAGACTCTTTCTCGTCTTCAGCCACTACATCGGCCTTTATCTGGCAACAACGCTTAATCGCATAAACAAGTGCGTCCGCATCCAGATGGTTCAGGGGAACCAGATTGCCTTCTAGCCACTGGAAAAAGGGGTTATCCGCAATGATGCCGTATTTAATGACTTCTGCCATACCTGCAGCAAATTCTCGCTGAGGTAGGGTTTTCAGAACATCGATATCAATCACCACCGCTTTCGGTTGGTAAAACGCGCCAATCATATTTTTCCCTAAAGGGTGATTGACCGCCGTTTTTCCACCGACCGATGAATCGACTTGCGACAGCAATGTGGTTGGAACTTGGATAAAGTCTACGCCACGCTGATAACAAGCAGCCGCAAAACCCACAACATCCCCAATGACACCGCCACCCAATGCAACAATCAGGACGTCGCGGGCATAAGTACCTTCGAGTAAAAAGGTATTGATGGTGTTGAAAGTATCGAGCGTTTTGTGCTGCTCGCCGTCAGGCAAGGACAATAAAGCTGGCTCCCCGCCAGCTTTACGTAAGGTTTCCAATAAAAGATCGGCGTAAAGCGGCGCAATGGTTTCATTGGTCACTACCACCACACGACGGCCTTTAGCGTCAGAGAATAAAGCCGGATCAGCAAGTAATCCTGCGCCTATCGAAATGGGGTAACTTCTGTCGCCAAGGTTTACGTCGATCCTTTCCATGGAATTCCTTTTTATTTCTTAGTGATTTTCCAGCAGTTCGATGATCTGGTTTGCTACCACTTTTGCACTTTGATCGTCAGTGCGAACAACGTAGTCAGCAATCTCTTCGTACAGTGGATTACGCTCGTCAGCTAATGACTCAAGCACTTCACGAGGCTGGTCAGTTTGAAGCAATGGACGCTTCTTATCACGCTGAGTACGCGCCAATTGTTTTTCGATGGTGGTTTCCAAGTAAACCACGATACCGCGAGCAGACAGACGGTTGCGGCTTTCACGGCTCTTGATTGAACCACCACCCGTTGCCAGAACGATACCTTGTTTTTCAGTAAGGTCGTTGATTACGTGCTCTTCACGAGCGCGGAATCCTTCTTCACCCTCAACATCGAACACCCATGCGATATCAGCACCAGTGCGCTCTTCAATCACGGTGTCCGAATCAAAAAATTCCATGTGTAGTTGTTGTGCTAGGTGTCGACCAATTGTGCTTTTGCCAGCCCCCATAGGGCCTACAAGAAAGATATTTCGTTTTTCAGCCATTTTAAGCAGTTTACGCGCGGTTAATGAAAACAACACCGCCCGAGGCTCGCTATTGAAAGCCCGAGGCGCCAAATTCCTCACAGATAATTCGTGATCAGACCAAAAATTATCTCAGGTCAACTAGCCCTTTGGCAACTTAAAATACGTCATTGTTCAGGTTTAAGTCGTTTCTCAGAGATTGCAGGGCAAAGAGAGAGGCTGAAAGCCACATTGCTTGTCGCTTTCAGACCTATTGAAGAATATCGGTTTTTACGCCGCTTAGCACCAAGCTTGCTACAAAATTATTGCACCATGACCCTTGGCGTGACAAATATGAGCAATTCACGCTTGCCCACCGATTCGTAATTTCGGCGAAAAAGGACACCTAAACCCGGAATATCGCCTAACAAGGGGACTTTTTCCTCGATGTTGGCGGTTTCATGCTGGAAAATACCGCCCAACACAATGGTTTCACCGTCATTCACCAGTACTTGCGTGCCAATACGTTGGGTATTGATCGCCATCGCCTCACCATTTCCCGCTTTTACGGTGACAGAAGGTTTGTCTTGTGTGACCACCAAATCTAACACCAACATATTGTCAGGCGTGATTTGGGGAGTCACTGACAGACTCAGCACGGCTTTTTTGAAGGAAACGGCCGTCGCACCGCTGGAGGACGCTTCAAGGTATGGCAGCTCAGTACCTTGCTCAATGTAGGCAGGACGTTTGTTAGTGGTAAGCAAACGTGGGCTTGAAATGATTTCTGCGCGGTTTTCTGATTGCAAAGCAGAAAGCTCCAGATCCAACAGCAGATCACGGCCTAAATTGGCAATTGAGAACGCAATGCTGGTTGCATTTGGACTGACGGCGCCTAAATTGACATTGAGATAGTCATCAATGTTGACCATATCGGGTTGTTCACCATCACCCAGCCAATCAATACGGTCCGTATGTTGCCAATTGCCCTCTATGGAACTGCCCGTCGTAAAGTCACCATTTTGGTTAACAACCCCCCAGCGAACGCCTAACTCATCCAAGGTACCTTCATCAACCGTAACAATACGCGCTTCGATTTCCACCTGATCAACGGGAATATCAAGCGAGGTCAGCAGAGCCTTAACGACTTCGATATTGTCCGCGAGATCAGTGACAATCAGAGAGTTAGTTCTGGGGTCAACGGCCACACTGCCACGTTCGGAGAGCAATGCCACGGTCTCTTCGCCTTCGTCATCCCCTTCGAGCATTTCTTTAAAGGCTTCTGCACTGGCATAACGAATTTGAATCACTTCAGAACGCAGTGATGCCATTTCACGCTCAAACTGAATTTTCTCTAGAGCTAACCGCTCTTGCTCATCAAGTTCTGTTTTCGGTGCGATTAGCAAGATGTCGCCTTTCTGTCGCTTGTCCAACCCTTTCACCGTCAGGATCGTCTCTAGGGCTTTTTGCCACGGTACGTTATCAAGCCTTAAGGTTAAACTGCCTTCAACCGAGTCTGAGATTACAAGATTGAAACCATTGTGGTCGGCGAGAATTTGAAGCACAGAGCGAACCGGAATATCTTGAAAATTGATCGAAATATTTCCGTTGTCGACTGGTTTGGTTGATGTATTGGTATCGGACTTCACCACAGTGAGCGAGGGAAAGACATCGACTGTCAGGACGTTGTCTGCTTGAAAATAGTCATACCCAAAGTGGCTGGTGGCCTGAAGTGTTATCGCTAACCCGTCCTCGTTCGGCGCAAGCGAAATTTTTTGGAGCACACCCTCCGTGACGGTTTGCTGCTCTGCTAAGGTTTCCAGCACACTGGTGTCTTTTAAGACAATGGCCAATTCGCTGTTACTTTTTTCAAAGCTTGCCAATATTTCTGCACTCTCTAGCGTCAGCGCAAGACTGTATACGTTGTTTTCCTTTTCCAATAATTCAATGTTGGTTAGCAGGTTGTCGGCATACGCCATTTGAGCGATAGGCAAACACGTCACCAGCACACTGAGCCAGTAAGTAAATTTTCTTTTGCTCGGGCTTTCGTTCCAAAGTCCTTTCATTCGAGCCTCTTTAATCCTTGTTAACCATCGCCACTTTAATGTTGCGCTTTGTCCAGCAGCCTAACCCATCGGGCAAATGCTCGGTCAGTGACAACGTATGCTGACTAATACTTTTGACCTGGCCACGGTTGCTTCCTAGCATCCGCCCAGGCCCTATTCTGTGAATCGTCGCGTCCGGTGATTCCACCAATGCCCAATAACTGCCTGGCGTACCAATCACACCTTTAAACTGCAAAGATGAAAGTTCGAAGCTTTCTAAGGGGTCTTTTCCTGGCAGATCATGAGGTTGCCAGCAGTCTGTGCGGGAATACTCATCGTCTTCCTGAGCCTGCGGCATGACAAAAGGGTCTGTACTGACCACGGGGGCAAACGCTAAAGGCTCAAACTTAGGCTCTGGTGGAAGTGGGGTTGACGTTACTTCTGCAACGGCATATGTCTTCGTAATAAAGCTTTCTAGGTCTTGATTGTTAGTGCTGTCAGAACATCCTCCAACAAAGACCAGCATCAGGCCTGCTATCCGCTTTTTCATAGCCCCTCCACATTCCGGTCAATGTAGCGATAGGTATGTGCCGCAACAGAAAAATTCAGCACTTCGCGGTGTCCACCCTCTCGTTTCAAGTTGAAGTCTTGCAATGCCACGATGCGTGGCAGTCTTGCCATTGCCTCAGAGAACTGACCAATGCCTTCATAACTTCCGGTAACCACAATTTCTAAGGGGACTTTGTATAGCCATCCGACTTGCTCTCCGTAGCCCCAATCGAGCCGTTCAAACGACAAGCCATACTGTTGCCCGATATCGTTTATGCCAGCAAGCAACTGCGCAAGCTCTTCATCTTGCGGTAATTGTTGGGTCAGTTTGAGATAAAAACGGTTCAGCGCTTCGACCTGCTCATCCACATCAGGAAGCGCAGCGACTCTCTGGGCTTTAAAGCGAAAAGTATTTTTAAGGATGACTTCCTCTTGCTCGGCCATCGTGATCTTGTCGTAACTTGGCAAAACAACAAACATCAAGCCCGCCACCAGTACCAATAGCCCCGCAACCGTTAACACTACTCTGCGAGCGGTTGATGACCATTCGGGGATTTCATCCAGCTCCCAATCTCTCCAATCAGCGTCCATGTTTGCCCTCCTCAGACAATTCAAGAGACACAAAAGCCGCTAGCGAAAAGGTCAAAAGAAAGCTGTTTGCAGCGCCATCGTCTTGTTTCGAGTTCTCATTGTTTATGATCGAGTGGATCTGAACATCCGAAGCACCCGGCTTCGCTTCCAGCAAAGCCAGCAAGGACGCAAGTTGGGCGTTCGAACGGCTTCTCCCTTTTACGCTGACCTTGCCTTGTTTTAACGTGACGCTATCGAGTACCACGCCGTCCGGCGTAACCTCGGGTAACAAATTGAACAGTAACGTGGTGTTGTTACGCTGTATTTGAAGGCTGTTGACCAAGGCCAGACGTTGCTCTAACGCGTCCCTTGCTAACTTCTTTTCTGTAAATTCAGCCAGCTTTTTGTCAAGGATTTGGATTTCGGTCTCTAAGCGCGTGTTTCGCACTTCCTGAGCAGAGAGAAGCCGCTCTCCGTTTAAAAACGCAATGCCTAAGAAGCCAATCACCAGTAGTGTGACGAGGAGAGCTTCAACGTAAAACTGCTTTCGCGTTTCAAGACGCTTGTTCTCTCGCCAAGGGAGAAGGTTGATGCTATTTCTCATCGTCGAGCCCCCTCAATGCTAGTCCAACGGCCGTCGACCAATAGCTTGCTGGCTCGCTCATTTTTTTGAGCACGTCTGTCGGGATCGTCAATGTCTGAACAGGATTGAAGGTTTTAACCTGCCACCCCAGTAAGGTTTCTAACTGTTCCATGTCTATCAAGCGATTGCCCTCACCAGACAACCATAACGTTGTCACTTGATCTTCTGGAAACTGAGTGCGTACAAGCTGACATTGACGTTGGATAGTTTCCGCTATTTGCTCTGTAAAGTGCGCTTTTGTTGTGCGGCCACCGTTCAGGCCCATTGAAATAGGAAGAGGCAAATCACGCATCAGAGGGTCTTTTTCACCCACACCGAAACAAAGTTGGAGTCGTTCGGTATTCACATCAGCCATCAGAGCGCGGTTAGACAGGGATAACACGTCAAGTTGTCGGTCATACAACTGCAGCAAAGCATGTGACTCCAAAGCGATGACTGAGAGTCGAAAGCCTGACGACGCTAATGCATCCAATGTTGAAGCCAACACGGATTTTCGGCAGGCGAACACTTCGATGCCTTCCCCTGAGGGTAAGTTTCGATAGTCATACAACAATTCATCCATAGATAAGCCAAGATT
The DNA here is from genome assembly GCF_900167155.1 of Enterovibrio nigricans DSM 22720. Classification (GTDB taxonomy): domain Bacteria; phylum Pseudomonadota; class Gammaproteobacteria; order Enterobacterales; family Vibrionaceae; genus Enterovibrio; species Enterovibrio nigricans. Next base: position 46,837 of record NZ_FUXU01000008.1, read on the forward strand.
TTCTGAGAGCTGCAATCCGATCTGCATGTATTGCTCTTGTTCAGACACGTTTTGACTTATCGGGAGACGTTTAATGGCAACCGAACTTTGGGCTATCCCCATTACCTGCGACTTTGTCGCGAATCGAAATGCTGCTTTATTGACAGAGAATTGCTTTCTCAAGCTTTTTAAAGCGTCAGTCAACGTCGCATTACCAAGCTCAACCGAAGACAAATCGCGGAGATAAACACCGCTATTCCGGCTTTCCAAGATGGCAGCACGAACTGAATGAATTCCAATATCGAGCCCAATGGCCCATTTGCCTTGAAACATTTACAAGTACTTCCCGCTAAATGTCAGCATTCGGTCACTTTTTTAAAGTTATGGCGGCTGATTCGTTATTTTTTATTCAGTTCTCTTTATACTACGGACATCAGGTCACCCTACAGTGCGACTAAAAACGTTACGGGAAATATCAAGTGAAGTTCATTAAGCGACTGCTTATGCTTGCAATTGTTTGCATATTTATTGGAGTGGGTACAATTTTTGGTTTCTATTTTTACCTGAAGCCAGAATTGCCAGACGTAGCCACACTCAAAGACGTCAAACTGCAAACACCGATGCAGGTTTACAGCGCAGATGGGAAACTCATTTCTCAATTTGGTGAAAAGCGCCGGATCCCAGTCACGTACAATGAAATCCCTCAAGATCTCATTGATGCGTTGATAGCGACAGAAGACAGCCGCTTTTATGAGCATCCGGGCATCGATCCAATTGGTATTACTCGTGCCGCCATCGTCGTAGCCCTATCTGGGTCAGCGAAGCAAGGGGCGAGTACCATCACCCAACAGCTGGCACGGAACTTCTTCCTCTCAAACGAGAAGAAGATCATGCGTAAAATCAAAGAGATTTTCATCGCTATCCACATTGAGCAACTGTTGACCAAACAAGAGATCATGGAGCTCTACGTTAACAAGATCTTCCTTGGCTACCGCTCATACGGTTTTGGTGCAGCAGCGCGTGTGTATTTTGGTAAAGACCTCAAAGACCTAACCTTAAGCGAGCTTGCCACCTTGGCCGGCATGCCTAAAGCGCCTTCAACCATGAACCCAATCTACTCCGTAGAGCGTGCAACTCACCGCCGCAACGTCGTTCTAAAGCGTATGCTGGATGAAGGCTACATCACGCGTTCTGAATTTGAACAAGCAAAAGCTGAGCCCATTGTTTCACGCTACCACGGTGCAGAAATCGAATTAAACGCACCGTACGTTGCTGAACTTGCACGCGCATGGGCGGTTGAGAAATACGGCGAAGGCGTTTATGAGTCAGGGATGAAAATCTACACCACGGTAGATTCTCGCCTGCAAAATGCCGCACAGAAAGCCGCAGTGATTAACCTGCTGGCTTATGATGAACGCCACGGTTATCGCGGTGCCGTTGCGACACTATGGAAAGACGGTACGACCCCTTGGGATGCAGAGAAAATTCAGGCGCATCTTAAAAAGCAACCGACATACGGTGATCTCAACCCTGCAGTGGTCATTAACGTTACCGGTCAAACCGCAGATATTGAGCTACAAGACGGTGCTACTGCGACCATTCCTTGGGATGGCATGAAGTGGGCACGCCGCTACAAAACAGATACGCGCCAAGGCTCAGCACCAAAACAAGCCGCTGATATTCTGGCTGCCGGTGAGCAAGTTTGGGTACGCAATGTGACGGATGTTTGGCACCTAAGCCAAGTGCCGGATGCCAATACCGCCATGGTGGCAATGTCGCCAGAAAACGGGGCGGTGAAAGCACTGGTAGGCGGCTTTAATTTCGTCCACAGCAAGTTCAACCGTGCGACGCAGTCTGTCCGTCAGGTGGGATCGGGGATCAAGCCGTTTATTTACTCCGCAGCACTTGAGCAAGGCATGACATTGGCGACACTCATCAACGATGCGCCAATCAACAAATGGGATTCAAGTCAGGGGACCGCGTGGCGTCCAAAGAACTCTCCACCAACCTATGATGGCCCGACACGTGCTCGCATTGGTCTAGCGCAATCCAAAAACGTCATGGCGGTACGTGTACTTCGCCGTGTGGGTTTGGATGAGACCATTGATTTCCTTACCCGCTTTGGCTTCAAGCACGACGATCTGCCGCGCTCTGAAACGTTAGCCCTCGGCGCAGGCAGCCTGACACCAATGGAAGTGGCCCAAGGCTTCAGCGTGTTTGCTAACGGCGGTTACTACCTTGCGCCTTACTACATCAGCAAAGTGGAAGACCCGTTTGGTAAAGAGGTTTTCGTTGCAAACCCACAAACAATTTGTCGTGAAAATTGCGCAGACACTTCGGACACAGGAAAGCTGGATTCGACCAACATGCAAGAAGAAGTCAGCCTTCTCGATCAGACTGCAGACATGGAGAATGCGCCAGCGAAAAACTTCGCACCGCATGTGATCACAGAGCAGAATGCCTTCCTTGTCAGGGAGATGCTGGAAGCGAATATCTGGGGTGGCGGTGATTGGCGTCAAGGTACAGGCTGGAACGGTACAGGCTGGCGAGCTCAGAAACTGAAACGTCGCGATATCGGCGGTAAAACGGGTACCACAAACGATTCAAAAGATGCGTGGTATACCGGATTTGCACCGGGTCTTGTCGCTACAGTTTGGGTCGGCTTTGATAACCACTCACGTGAACTGGGCAGAACCGCACGTAACGCAAACTTGGATAAAGACCAAATCTCTGGTGCAGAAGCCGGGGCAAAAACGGCGCAACCTGCGTGGATATACTTTATGTCTGATGCCTTGGTTGACGTGCCAGTGCAGAACAAAGTGATCCCATCTGACATTGTGAAAGTACGTATCGACCGAGATACTGGCCTATTGACCCGCAAATCAGACGGCAGCTCGATGTTTGAATTCTTTAAGAAAGGCACCGAACCGACCGACTATGTTTCCTCAGCCGCGGCGAGTGGTGGCAACATTTACGAATCAGAAGGTGAAGAGCTGTTCTAAGCACATTTGCTTAACGAAGAAAGGCACCGAAAGGTGCCTTTCTCTATTCAACAGCGTTACACATCGATTTCATGGCATCAGCAATCACGCTAGCCAGCTTTTCATAACGCGCCCGAAGCGGAGAACCTGGTCGGTAATCCAGGGTGATAAGACGTTGCGGCTCTGGGCCAACCGCCTTCACATACACCACACCATCTCGGTGCATACTTTCCGGTACGGACAGTTTTGGCAGTAAGGTAATACCGGTTTCTGCCGCCACCATATTGCGAAGCGTTTCTAAACTGGTTGCACGAAAACGCGCGTCTTCATTCGCACCCGCAGCGAAACAAAAACCCATCGCTTGATCACGAAGACAATGACCGTCCGCTAACATCAACAATGTTTCACCTTTCAGTGAGTCCATTGACACTTCTTTTTCTTTTGACCAGCGATGGCTCTCTGGTATGGCGAGGATCATTGGCTCGTAGTAAAGCGGCATTTCAATAAAATGCTCCGTCTCTTTAACCGTCGCCAAAATCATACAATCGAGTTTGCCCTCTTCCAGCTGCTGAACCAGTTGGCTCGTCTGCGCTTCATGTAAGAAGAGATCAAGATCTGGAAATGCCTTTTTAATCGCAGGCACAATATGCGGTAAAAGGTAAGGACCTACGGTTGGAATAAACCCCACATGCAGCGGACCAGACATCTCTTCCCCCTGCTGACTGGCCATTTCTTCCAGTACTTTCACTTCCATTAGTATTTTCTGTGCTTGCCTGACAAGCTGCATCCCTGCATCCGTGAATAATACTTTTCGGCTGGTTCGCTCTAGCAACACCACACCCAGTTCGTCTTCCAGTTTACGGATCTGACCACTCAGCGTGGGCTGGCTGACAAAACACGCCTCGGCGGCTTTGCGAAAGTGCTGATGCTCAGAGAGCGCGACCAGATACTCAAGATCACGAATGTTCACACGATACCTCTTCGATAGGTTTTGCTTATCGAAATGATAAACCCAATCAATTAGATCTATCCACCCTAATCGCACTAATATACACACATCAACCGGGAACACCGGATTAAAGAACTGAAAACAAAGAAATCATTTAAGGGGTATTACCATGGAATTTATTAATAAAGAAGGTCAGAAAGTACCAAGCGTTACATTCCCAACTCGTCAGGGAGATGCATGGGTTAACGTGACCACAGATGAGCTATTTGCCGGTAAAACAGTCGTTGTATTCAGCCTGCCAGGTGCATTTACACCAACGTGCTCATCTACACACCTGCCACGTTACAACGAGCTGCATTCTGTATTTAAAGAGCACGGCGTTGACGAAATTCTGTGTGTATCTGTAAACGATACGTTCGTAATGAACGCATGGAAAGCAGACCAAGAAGCAGAAAACATTACCTTTATCCCAGACGGTAACGCAGAGTTCACTCGCGGTATGGGTATGGCGGTAGCAAAAGATGATTTGGGCTTCGGTCAGCGTTCATGGCGCTACAGCATGCTGGTGAAAGACGGCGTGGTAGAAAAAATGTTCATTGAGCCAAACGAGCCAGGTGACCCGTTCAAAGTTTCTGACGCAGATACAATGATGGCTTACGTAGCACCAGAGCACAAACTGCAAGAATCAATTACGGTATTCAGCAAACCAGGTTGTCCATTTTGTGCGAAAGCAAAACAAACGCTGATCGACAACAAGCTACAGTTTGAAGAGATTGTACTTGGCCAAGATGCAACCACAGTTAGCCTTCGCGCAGTAAGCGGTCGTGCGACGGTACCTCAAGTGTTCATCGGCGGTAAGCACATTGGTGGCAGCGACGAGCTTGAAGCTTACTTCGCATAATCACCGATAGGGCAGCGCAAGCTGCCCTAATCATTTAAGCAGCTAAATTGCCTTTTTTCGCGCCTTCTGGAATGAGTGTTATCTGGAGAAGAACAATGAAAACCTTGAACGTTGATGTAGCCGTTATCGGCGGTGGTACCGCAGGTCTAGGTGCCTATCGCGCAGCAAAAGCCCATGCAGACAATGTCGTGATAGTCGAAGGTGGTCCTTACGGCACAACCTGTGCCCGTGTTGGCTGTATGCCATCAAAGCTGTTAATCGCCGCAGCAGAAGCGGTTCATCACATTGAAAAAGCCCCCGGCTTTGGTATTTACCCTCAAGGCGACATCAAGATCAACGGTCAAGAAGTCATGGACCGCGTAAAACGCGAGCGTGACCGTTTCGTTGGCTTCGTTTTGGAAGGCGTAGAAGAAATCCCTGCAGAAGACAAAATCGCGGGATACGCAAAATTCATTGATAACAACACGCTAATGGTCGATGACCACACACGCATTGAAGCCAAACGCATTGTTATCGCAACGGGTTCTCGTCCAGCATGGCCAGCGCCTTGGAATGATTTGGGTGATCGACTGATCATCAATGATGACGTTTTCGAGTGGGACGACCTCCCCGAGTCTGTTGCCGTTTTCGGCCCTGGTGTTATTGGCCTTGAACTCGGCCAGTCTTTGCATCGCCTAGGTGTGAAAGTGAAACTGTTTGGTGTTGGTGGTCAAGTTGGCCCGCTCACCGACCCTACTGTCATGGCCTACGCCGACAAAGCGTTCAATGAAGAGTTCTATCTGGACGCTGACGCGAAAGTAGAAGAGATGGTGCGTGAAGGCGATAAAGTCCATATCCGCTATCTCGATAAGCAAGGTGAAACCCAGCGTATCGCGGTTGATTATGTACTGGCCGCAACCGGCCGTCGTCCAAACGTCGATAAACTGGATATCGAAAACACAGGTATGGAATTGGACGCCCGCGGCGTACCAACGGCTGACCCGTACACAATGCAAACATCCGTCGCGTCAATTTTCATCGCCGGAGATGCAAGCAACCAGCTTCCGTTATTACACGAAGCCGCCGATCAAGGCCGAATTGCGGGTGACAACGCAGGTCGCTTCCCAGATATTCGTGCAGGTCTTCGCCGCAGCAAAATTTCTGCTGTGTTCTCTGATCCACAAATCGCAATGGTGGGCGAAACCTACAAAGAAATCACGGCACGTCTGGGTACCTGCGGTTGTTTTGAAACGGGCGCAGTGTCATTTGAAAACCAAGGTCGCTCACGTGTGATGCTACGTAACAAAGGTGTTCTGCACGTATACGGCGAGCAAGGTACTGGCCGCTTCCTTGGCGCAGAAATGATGGGACCAAACGCAGAGCACTTGGCGCACCTGCTGGCTTGGGCGCACCAAAACCAGATGACGATTTCACAGATGCTGGACATGCCGTTCTACCATCCGGTTATCGAAGAAGGCGTTCGTACTGCGTTACGTGACCTGAATGCAAAACTGCACCTCGGTCCTGAAATGATTAAACACTGTCTGGATTGTGGACCAGGCTGTTGAACCCATAATTAATTTCCACAAAAAGTTAATCCCCTTAACTCTTGCACTTTGCCCTCCTTTACGGAGGGCCTTTTTCTTTGTAGGCTCGCAGAGTCACTCGATAACTGGCTGAGAAACAATGAGCTGCCGTTTTTGCAAAGATGCCTCCCTTTCCCTTCGCGCCAAGCTTGGCCGTTGTAAGCGCTGTATGGTTCAGCTTGCCGTCATGAATGCCATCCTTTGGCCACTTTGGTTTGTCGGATTCAGTGACACGCCTAAGTCTATCGAGTCCATCTCCTTGCTCTTTGCCGCCGGTGCCAGTGCGCTCTTGCTATCTCTCCATCTCGTGCTTATGCCGTTTAAAAAGCCCTTACCTGAGACGAAAAAAAACCGACCAGAGGTCGGTTCTTAGCAATATCGAGAGTCTTTTATGTGGCTTGTCTTTACGCCACGTTTACCTTGGCAATCAACCTGTCCTGATCAAACGTGAACTCCAAGGCCACCTCGTCACATGCGTGGAGGCGCGGACAACGTTCACAATCTTTCATGACCTTTTCAGGCAACAATGACTTCGATGTTGGAATAAAGCCTCGCTGCATAAAAAACTCTGGCACACGGGTCAGCACAAACACTTTCTTAATCGCCATGTTCTGCGCTTTTTTCAGCAAGTGCTCTACGATAGCGCTTCCCTGACCTTGCCCCTGCCAGCCAGCTTCCACACCCAGTGAGCGCACTTCGGCCAAACCGGAGTCATACACGTATAGCGAGGCACAACCTGTGACCTCACCTTGGTGCTCAGCCACCGCAAACGAGCCAATATCACGTACTAGTTCATTGCGCTCACGCGGCAGGTTTTCACCAAGACCTGCCCAGTACACCACCATGCCTTCAATGGCATCGAGATCCGTCAAGCGAGCACCACGCACTTTCACTCTCGGCGAGTAGCGTTTCTCTAAACGCTTCTCCGCCTGACTGATCGCATACTCCACCTGATTCGGTGCCACGCCGCCAAGGGCACAGCGTTTCTCAAGACAAGACTCAATGGTCAGGATTGGATACACGTCTTCATCTATCACGGAAGAGAATTGCTTCATCTCTTCCAAAGACATCTCTTCGAGTGCACAGCCTTTTTCTATCGCGGCAACAACCGCAACACCGACGATATGGTGCGCTTCACGGAACGGAATGCCCTTAGCGACAAGGTAATCAGCAAGTTCGGTGGCATTCGAATAGCCTTGCATCGCCGCTTCCAACGTACGTGCTTTGTTGATTTTGATGCCATCAAAACAAAGTGCGGCCATTTCGATACAGTCAAACCAAGTATCCAGCGCATCAAACAAGCCTTCTTTGTCTTCCTGCATGTCCTTGTTGTATGCAAGCGGAAGCGCTTTAACTGTCATCATCATCGCAGACATGGCACCGTAAACACGGCCTGTTTTTCCACGGATAAGCTCCAGCGCATCTGGATTTTTCTTTTGTGGCATCAACGAAGAACCAGATGTCACCGTATCGGCTAGCTCAACAAAGCCCGACTCGCCTGAGTTGTAGAAAATCAGATCTTCTGCCATCCGAGACAAGTGAAGCATGGACACCGAGGCAACTGACATCAGCTCCATCACATGGTCACGGTCAGACACCGAGTCCAAGCTGTTACGGGTTGCGCGACGGAAGCCCAAGCTATGCGCCAGTGCTTCACGATCTATCGGGTATGCCGTCCCCGCCAAGGCACCCGAACCCAATGGGCAAGTGTCTAGACGGTTCAGTGCATCATTCAAACGTGAGTAATCACGCTCGAACATTTCAACGTAGGCCAGACACCAGTGTGCAAACGTCACGGGCTGGGCGCGTTGCAGGTGGGTGTATCCTGGCAGTACCGTGGTTTGGTTTTCTGCCGCCACCTGAACCATTTGGTTTTGCAGCTTATCGAGAGCAAGGAGAAGTTGTTGGCCTTGCTGACGACACCATAGTTTGAGGTCAGTCGCGACCTGATCGTTACGCGAACGGCCCGTGTGCAGCTTTTTACCTAAATCGCCCACTTTGGCGATCAGTTGCTGCTCCACCCAGCTATGAATATCTTCAGCATCGGAGCGCAGGATCTGCTCTGGATCTTCCATCACAGCCAGCTTGATTTCATTAAGCGCGAGCTCCAAACGTTGCTGCTCTAGCTCCGTCAGGACACTCACAGAACGCAAGGCTTTTGACCACGCAATCGAGCCCACGATATCCTGCTCTGCGAGGCGATAGTCGAAACGCAGCGAATCATTAAACTGCTTGAAACGTGTATCAGCTGCCTGACTAAACCTTCCGCCCCATAACGCCATATGTACTTCTCCTTAAAACCCTATTGCTTCCAGCTGCTGTCTATTTTTGTTTTTTCTCGTTCAGCGCGCGAATACGGCTCGACAGCGAGTAAAGACGGATGAAGCCACCAGCATGGCTTTGGTCATACACTTCATCTTCACCGAATGTCGCAAACTCTTCCGAGTATAGGCTGTTGAGTGAACGCTTTTGCACTACTGTAGCGTGTCCTTTGTACAGTTTCACTACCACTTCACCCGTTACAGCCTCTGCGATTGTGTCCGCAGCCGCAAGAATCGACTTACACAGTGGTGTAAACCAACGACCGTCGTAAATCAGGTGAGACGCTTTCAAACCCAACTCTTCACGGAATTCAAAGCAATCTTTGTCCAGCACCAGTTGCTCAACACCACGCAACGCTTCCATGATAATCGTGCCCCCTGGCGTTTCATAGCAGCCACGCGACTTCATGCCCACCAGACGGTTTTCGACGATATCAATACGGCCTACACCATGACGTGCACCTTTCTCGTTCAGCGTCGTCAGCACTTGATACGGACTCATAGCCTCGCCATCAACCGCGACCACTTCGCCTTTCTCAACCAGCAAAGAGACGGTTTCTGATTGATCTGGTGCTTGCTCCGGATCAACGGTCCACATCCAACACAGCTCATTGGGTGCATTCCACGTATCTTCCAGCACGCCACCTTCGGTAGAAATGTGCCATGCGTTTGCATCACGGCTATAGATTTTCTCAAGGCTTGCAGTACATGGGATGTTACGTTCTGCCAGGTAGTCCAGCAGGGCTTCTCGTGAACGAAGGTCCCACTCACGCCAAGGTGCAATCACTTTCAGTTGCGGTGCCAGTGCGGCGAAGGCACTTTCAAAACGCACTTGGTCGTTTCCTTTACCCGTACAACCGTGGCACAGTGCATCTGCGCCCACTTCCAGCGCACATTCCACCTGTGCTTTGGCGATAATTGGGCGTGCCATCGAGGTACCGAGAAGGTACTTGCCTTCGTATACAGCGCCAGTTTTCAAGCTTGGGTAGATATAATCCGCCACCAGCTCGTCTTTCAAGTCGGCGATGTAACACGCCGATGCACCCGAAGCGATTGCCTTTTCTTCGATGCCAACAAGTTCTTTTTCGCCTTGGCCCACATCTGCGACGAACGCCACCACTTCACAGTCATAGTTTTCTTTCAACCATGGAATGATCGCCGACGTATCGAGACCGCCAGAATATGCAAGTACTACCTTTTTGATATCGCTCATGTCACTACTCCTTGTTCACCGCTCTGACGGTCAGTACAGGCGGTAACGATTAAAAATTCGGTTATACGGTAAAACGGGTGCCGATGTTGCCGCCATTGAAAAGCTCGGACAGCTTTTCAGGATAACGCCACGTCGCCACTTCAATCGGTCTTCCTAAGGCTTTCGCCGCATCAAACGCCGCATTCACTTTGACAATCATGCCATCGGTGATCACGCCGCTTTCAATCAATTCATTCGCAAGCTTTTCATCCAACGTTGGCATCAACTTACCTTTGCCATTTAAGACGCCACTCACGTCCGACAGTAGAACCAGTTCGGCATCTAATGCTGCTGCTACTGCCACCGCTGCTTGGTCCGCATTTACGTTCATCAGCTCACCGTCTTCGTCGATTCCAATTGAGCTAATGATAGGCACCGCACCTGTCGACAAGATGGCTTGCAACACCGCAGAGCTACCTGGAGACGCTTTACCTACGTTGCCAAGTTCTGGGTCAAATTGCTCAATCTTACACAGACCACCATCAGCAAGGCTCAGACCAACCGCGTTGATGCCACTTTTAATCGCTTCACCTTGCAGCAACTTGTTCGCCGTACCGGCTAATGCACCCGCAACCACATTGATTTGGTCTTTTGGCGTGACACGCAAGCCCTGTTTTTTCTCGACCTTCAAGTTCAACGCTTTCATCAAGTCGTCAACCAGATAACCACCACCATGGACTATCACTAACTCTCGATGCGCGGAGTCTTTATATTCACTCATCGCACTGAATAGCTTTTCTAACGTTTCTGTGCAGGACAGGGCTGCACCACCCAACTTGACGACTAAAGGACGTAAACTCATGAATGCACTCCTACACAATGGCCGTTAAAACAGGAAAACCGAAACGGATGTTCACGCACTGCATGGCTTGGCTAGCAGCGCCTTTAAGCAGGTTATCAATAGCAGAGGTTAAGATGATGTGCTGGCCGCTTACAGACCAGCCAATGTCGCAAAAGCCCGTGTTTTGCACCGATTGCAACTTGGCACTTTGGCCCGCACCCAGTGGACGAACGAAAGGCTTATCCTGGTATGCGCTTGTTAGCGCGTTCGTGATTTGATCTACGCTCACCCCATCCGCCAGTTTGGCCGTGATGGTGGCAAGAATGCCGCGTTTGAAATTGCCAAGGTGCGGAGTGAAAATCACATCGCAGCCTAAATGTGCTGCAATCTCAGGTTGGTGGCGGTGGTTGAAGATACCGTAGGCATGAAGGCTGACCTCACAGAAACTGTTTGTCATTGATGCTTTGCGACCCGCACCAGAAGCGCCACTCACGGCATTAATCACGGGCCATTGATTCACATCCAACAGGCCGCTATCGATCAGAGGTTTAAGTGCCAGTTGTGACGCGGTTGGGTAGCAACCTGGCACAGCCACTAAGTCCGCTGTCGCAATCGCAGCTTCATTCCACTCAGCAAGGCCGTAAACCGCTTTTTCCAGCCAATCGCCATATTGATGTTCAAAACCGTAGTAATCGGTGTAGAAGCTGTCGGACTGAACACGAAAAGCACCAGACAGGTCAAAGACTTTACAGCCTTCAGCTAAAAACGTCGGTGCAATGTCATGGCTTACTTCATGGGCGGTCGCTAGAAAAACCACGTCCGCAGACTTCGCGACAGCAGCAATATCTTTAAGCGGTTGAAGCGGGAGGTCGACCAGCCCTTTCAAGGTGCCATGAAGATCACTGATAGGTGTGTTGGCATCTGTGCTGCTCTCAGACACAAACAAACCGCTCAATACAAGCTCAGGATGGAGGTGGACCATTTTGGTCAGCTCGGCACCGGTATAACCACTGGCACCGACAATCACTGTCTTTAGCATGAAAAATCCGTTTTTTGTTCAATGATGAATGATGATGCATTCAGCTTGCTCAGCTGTGAGAGGGGCACGATATACCCAACGCTAATGATTAACGTCGGCGTCGTCGCTGAAGAAGGGGTGTTGAAAACTTGTCCATCTTGATATCGTACCTGCTCTTTGCTTCCATGAGCTATTTTTAGTTGTTTATTCATATAAAATGAATTTATATGTGTTTTTTAACGTTATAAATGACTAATGTCAATAACAAAGGCAAAATAAACCGACGCAACACGGTACCTTTAAAAAAGGACATAGATAACGCGATACATTGTAATTTTGTTACATCCCGCTCTACACCTGAGCTATCAAGGGATGCGAGCGAAATTACAAAACTATATGTACAAGGATGATTGACCAATGGGGCAGTAATTGGCTAGATTGAGCCGTTAAGATTGCAATTTGGATGTAACAAAGTTACGAAACGGACGCATTATGAATGACAAGTACGACGCTCTGAAGAGTAATGTCAGTATGCTAGGTCACTTACTGGGTAACACAATTAAAGATGCCCATGGTGACGAATTACTAGCGAAAGTGGAAGAGATCCGTAAGCTCTCTAAATCTGCTTCTGCAGGCAATAAAGACGATCATGAGAAACTGATCGATGTTCTGCAAAACCTGCCAAATGACCAGATGTTACCGGTTGCGCGTGCATTCAGTCAGTTTTTGAACCTGACGAATATCGCCGAACAATACCATTCTGTTTCTCGCCACTGCGAAGAGTCTGTGTGTAGCCCTGACTCGATAGACGATTTGTTTATGCGTCTGAAAGGCAACGATGTTTCGCCAACAGACACGGATAAAGCCGTAAACGATCTGAAAATTGAGCTTGTTTTAACCGCGCACCCAACAGAGATAGCGCGTCGTACCACCATTCATAAACTCGTTCAAATCAACAAATGCCTGTCAAAGCTGGAGCTTGGTGATCTGTCTTCAAGCGAACGAAGCAAGGCTGAACTTCGCCTTGAGCAACTTATCGCCCAGGCATGGCATTCAGACGTTATCCGCCAACAACGCCCTAGCCCATTAGATGAAGCCAAATGGGGATATGCGGTTATCGAAAACAGCTTATGGCAAGCCGTTCCCGAATTCCTGCGCCAATTTGATCAAAAGTTGAACCATCATTTAGGTCGAGGCCTGCCGATTGAAGCGGCTCCGATTCAGATTTCAAGCTGGATGGGTGGCGACCGTGACGGTAACCCATTCGTCACGTCTGACGTTACACGCGAAGTGTTATTGCTTTCTCGCTGGAAAGCCGCCGATCTTTACCTTGGCGATCTGCAAGAGCTTATCAGTGAGCTTTCAATGACGCGCTGTAACGACGTTGTACGCGCCATGGCTGGTGATGAACACGAACCTTACCGTGCGATTTTAAAATCACTGCGTAAAACACTGAACAACACGTTGGATTACCTCGATGCAAAAATCAAAGGCCAGCGTGCAGATAACAAAGATATTCTGACCCATGCAGACCAACTCTGGACACCGCTACATGCGTGTTACCAATCTCTGCATGAGTGTGGCATGGGCATCATCGCAGATGGCTTGCTGCTCGATACCCTGCGACGCATTCGCACCTTCGGCGTGAACCTCATTAAACTGGATATCCGTCAGGAGAGCACTCGCCACGCAAATGTACTTTCAGAGGTCACTCGTACTCTGGGCATGGGCGATTACGGTCAGTGGAGTGAGCAGGACAAGCAAGCGTTCCTTATTCGCGAACTGAGTTCAAAGCGTCCGTTGTTGCCACGTGACTGGGAACCCTCTGATGAGGTTCAGGAAGTACTAGAGACTTGCCGCATTGTGGCAGAACAGCCGCGCGAGGCGCTGGGCGCCTATGTCATCTCGATGGCACGCACAGCCTCTGACGTTCTGGCTGTCCACCTGCTTCTTAAAGAAGCGGGCTGCCCGTTCCGCATGGACGTTTGCCCACTGTTCGAAACACTTGATGATTTGAACAACGCAGAAGCCGTGATCCGCCAATTGTTGAACATCGACTGGTACCGTGGCTTCATTCAAAACTTCCAGATGGTCATGATTGGTTACTCTGACTCAGCCAAAGATGCTGGTGTTATGGCAGCAGGCTGGGCACAATATCAAGCAATGGAATCACTGGTTAGCCTATGTGAAGAGCAAGGCGTTGATCTGGTGCTGTTCCATGGCCGTGGTGGTTCAATTGGTCGCGGTGGTGCACCTGCACATGCGGCATTGCTTTCTCAGCCGCCTCGCAGCCTGAAAGGTGGCCTGCGCGTGACAGAGCAAGGTGAGATGATCCGCTTTAAGCTGGGCTTGCCGGATGTTGCTATCAATAGCCTCAACCTTTACGCAAGTGCGATTTTGGAAGCGAACCTGCTACCGCCACCAGAGCCAAAACAAGAATGGCGCGATCTGATGGAAACGCTGAGCGAGGTTTCTTGCGAAGCCTACCGCGACATTGTACGTGGCAACAAAGACTTCGTACCGTACTTCCGTTCAGCCACCCCGGAGTTGGAGTTGGGTAAACTGCCGCTGGGTTCTCGTCCATCGAAGCGAAACCCGAATGGCGGCGTAGAAAGCCTACGCGCTATCCCATGGATTTTCGCCTGGAGCCAAAACCGCTTGCTGTTGCCAGCGTGGCTGGGTGCCGGACAGGCAATCCAATTCTCCATTGATCACGGTCACCTGAAGCAATTGGAAGAGATGTGCCGTGAATGGCCATTCTTCTCTACCCGTCTGGGCATGCTTGAGATGGTTTACATCAAATCCAATGCTTCAATTTCCAAATACTATGACGAACAACTCGTTGCGGAAGAATTGTGGCCGCTGGGTGAACAGCTTCGCACACGTCTGGCACAGGATATCAAAGCGGTACTGATGGTCGAAAACAGCGATCACCTAATGGAGCAAAACCCGTGGGGTGCGGAAGCGATTCGCCTGCGTAATATCTATGTTGAGCCTCTCAACATGCTGCAAGCTGAGCTACTCCACCGTACTCGTGCATCAGCCGAAGAGCACACCCCTCTCGACGACGCGCTGATGGTAACCATCGCGGGTATTGCGGCAGGTATGCGCAACACCGGATAAATGAGAAATCGGTTCAAAAATAAGAAAGGCTGCCATGTTGCAGCCTTTTTTATCTTTATTAATGCTTTTTCGTTTGTCGTTGCATTGATAATGTTATTAATATGTTGTCCTGCGATGAACAAGCTGGCTTCGCCATCTTTCTGAAGCAGAATACATCGAATATAACTAATCGCTTTGTTACTAATAACGATGATCTTTTGCACCATAAGGTTTTCGGTGCACGTTGGCGTGGTTATCGTTAGGAAGAAAAAGCGTGTCGATCGTCCCAGAGCAGTGGAATATAAATACTCGCCATAGAGCGACATCCTCGGGCAACGGATCGCCATTTACGATTTTGGATAGAAGAGATGTCACTACCACATGTTATTCTGACGGTGCTCAGCCACCACGACGCAACGGGTTACGATATAACGAAAGAGTTTTCCAGTGCTATCGGGTACTTTTGGAAAGCCAGTCACCAGCAAGTCTATCGAGAACTGAATAAACTTGCCGATCAAGGTGCGGTCAGTTGTCGTCTTGAACCTCAAGACGGAAAGCCGGATCGCAAAGTCTATTCCATCACTGAAATTGGCAAGCAAAGCCTTTATGAATGGTTTTTACTTCCCGCCAAACATCCCACAGACCGCGACGAAATTTCAGCAAAGCTTCTCACCTGCAGTATTTTCGATGCCGCACCAATGATCGAACATATTCATGCGTTAATGGATGAGGCACGCATACAGCTCAGCCGATATCGCGATCTAGAAAGAAGTCAGTACAGTGAGTCCGCCATTCTTACACGGGAGGGCCGCTTGGAGCGTTTGACGTTGCGTCGCAACATCTTACAAAAAGAAGCATGGCTGACTTGGGCTGAAGAGGTGTTGATGCAACTGAACATCATGGAAAGTACAGAAAGCCATCCTCGCGTTGCCGCTTCCTTGTAACCTAAAAAGCCGTCGCTAAGACGGCTTTTTCTTTTCCCCATCTAAGCGCTACAGTGACGGGCGAATGCCCAGCGTATGACAAAGTGCATACGTCAGTTCGGCGCGGTTTAATGTGTAAAAGTGGAAATCCTTCACCCCTTCACGACTAAGCACGCGTACCATATCAATGGCGTTACTTGCTCCCACCATTTGACGTGTGACGGGATCATCTTCTAAGCCGTCGTATTGCTTGTTCATCCAATGTGGAATACGCACATTGGTCATTTTGGCAAACTTAGACGCTTGCTTGAAGTTCGATACAGGCAAAATACCCGGGATGATTTCCACATCAATGCCTGCCGCCACACAACGGTCGCGAAAACGCAGGTAGCTTTCCACATCAAAGAAAAACTGTGTGATGGCACGGTTTGCGCCTGCATCCACTTTACGCTTGAGGTTGATCAGATCGGCTTGGGCACTTTTCGCTTCTGGGTGTACTTCAGGGTAGGCAGCAACAGAAATATCAAAATCAGCCTCTCCTTTTAAAAGTGCGACCAGATCAGAGGCATACATATCCGGCTTTTTCCCCTGCTCAGGTAAATCTCCACGCAATGCCACGATATGGCGAATCCCACTTTCCCAATAGTCACGGGCAATCGTCTTCAACTCATCGCGCGAGGCGTCAATACAGGTCAAATGCGGCGCAGCTTCAATACCCGTTTCTTGCTTGATGCTTTTGACGATGGAATGAGTACGATCTCGCTCTCCCGAGTTCGCCCCGTAAGTCACTGAAACAAATTTAGGCTGGAGCGTTTTCAGGCGTTGAACCGATGCCCACAGTGTTTGCTCCATCGACTCGGTGCTTGGCGGGAAAAATTCGAACGACACGTTTATGTCACCGTTCAAATCTGAAAGGTTTTGATTGAGTGCGTCCAAATGGCTCGCGTGTGAATAACCCATAATGTCTCCCTACCTCGGCATCCTCGCCGAAAAATCTTTTTTGGTGACGACTCATTTAGCCGTCTATATGTCCAAATAATGAATTGCGAGCAAGTCAAAGTCAACGTGGTTAACTTGAATTTTATTCATGTTCCACATGTAAGTTCTTCACATACAAAAAAGCGGAGCATCATGCTCCGCTTTTTCCTCGCATAAATTCGCCTATTTCAGCAACGACGCAATTCGGTTCAAATCTGACAGCAATGCCCCTGCGGTTACATCACGTCCAGCGCCAGGCCCACGAATTACCAAGGGGTTTTCACGGTACCACTGGCTTTCAATCGCAAAGATATTATCGCAAGGCAGCAGATTCGCTAAGGGGTGTTCTTCTTGCAATACTTCAATACCCACTCGCGCTTTTCCTTCGCGGGTCATGCGGGCAACGTAACGCAATACGCCCTGCTCTTTTCTGGCTTTTTCAAGCCAATCTTCAAGAGTTTCATCCAGTTTGGCACTTTGATCGAGAAAGCTATCCAGTGACAACGATGCTAACGCTTCCGGTACCAATGATTGTACCTGTACCTGCTCCGGCTCTAACGCTAACCCTGACTCGCGGGCCAGTATTACCAGCTTACGCATCACATCTGCCCCACTGAGATCTTCGCGTGGATCCGGCTCAGTCAATCCTTGCTGCCAAGCCTGTTCCAAAAGCTCACTGAATTTCACATCCCCATTAAACTGCTGGAACAACCAAGATAAGGTGCCGGAGAAAATACCCGACAGTGCAATGATTTGATCGCCACTCTCACGCAGGTCGCGCACAGTATGATTGATCGGAAGTCCAGCCCCAACGGTCGCGTTATACAGCCAATAGCGGCCTGTTTTTGAAAACGCATCCTGTACCTGATGATAAAGCGCTGCGCTTGCCGAGCCCGCCACTTTATTGGCTGACACCAAATGGAAACCCAACTCAGCCAGTTCCGTGTATTGTGCGGCCAAGGGGGTGCTTGCAGTGACGTCCAGTACCACAATGTCATCAAACGGGTGGTTTAGGAGATGTCCCATCCACTCCGATTCTTTATACCGCGTCGCTTTCTCTGCAAACTTATCCATCACAGTCGCTGCATCAATGCCGTTAAAATCGACCCACTGATGATCACTATCCTGAACAGAAATCAGCTCGAAATTCATGCCGTGGCGTTTTTCCAACGCCGCTTTTTGCTCGCTGAAAAGTGATAACCAACGGCTACCGATATTGCCTTTCCCAAGCAATACCAAACCAATGCGTCGTTGTGCCTGAAAAAGCTGGCGGTGAATATCCGCGACTAATGAAGAGGTGTTGGCTTTACGAAGCAAGGCGGCAATGCTGAGCCCATTGGATGACTCACAGATAAATTCCATCGGTTGTCCGCGCAGTTGCTGGTAAAAACCGTGGCAATGCACAGGATTGGCGGTGACGCCTGCACCGACCGCTGCGACCATACTGAAACCTTCACGCAGACGAATCTCTGCGGGGATACCCGCGTTCTGCAACTGCTCTAATACGCTGTTAACGACTTCGCCCGTGTAGGCCAGCTGAATACGATGCTGATCCGCGCTGGATGATGCCGCCAGCGGTTGAATTTGTTTTTTACTCAGTAAGCTTTCAACGTCGCGTTGTGCTGATACAAAATCATGTGAACGCGGTACGTCAAGCTGCAGCACACACACATCATTTAACGCCGTTACTATCTTCGCGCCACGGCCAGAAGCTAGTACCCGCTCAATACGCGTTGAGCCGGACTCAGGCTCGTAGCTGCAACGAAGGTTCAAATCAATATTGCTTTGTGCCACAGGTTGGAGTGTGCGGGTATGTAAAACAGGTGCAGCTAAACGTGCCAGCTCTGCGGCTTCATCTAACCGCAACAGCGGCAAAAGACAAGCATCGGTTACTACGCGCGGATCTGCGCTATATACGCCAGCCACATCACTCCAGATGGTCACGCGCGAGGCATCCGCCAAGGCACCAATAATCGTGGCTGAATAGTCCGAACCGTTGCGACCTAACAATACAGTTTCGCCCGCTTTGTTCTGCGCCATAAAACCAGTGATGACGATGCGTCTTTGGGTATGTTGTATAAGCTGTTCTTTTAACAGCGGCCACGAGCTTGCACGATCCACTTCAGGTTGCGCACCACGTTCTGCACGAAGAAATGAGCGTGAGTCCAACTTTACTGCTGGCAGACGAAATTGAGTCAACAGTGATGACAACAGGCGTGCTGACCAGACTTCACCAAAGCCTTGAATCCATGCGCGCTGCGCATCTGAAAGCGGTCCTTCCGCCGCTTTCGCCATTTCACTGAAATCGTTATAGAGCAAGTCCACAAGATCTTGCTTTTGATCACCCTCAATCAGGTTTTCAATAAGATCCTGCTGATATTTACGCAGGCTTTGAAAGCTTTCGTGTGCAAGACGGCCATCCAGACTAAGCTGAGCCAGCCATTCAATCAGTCTATTGGTGGTTTTTCCTGCTGCCGACACCACGATAATGTCGGTCGCACCACTGTATTGCTCTAAGATTTTTTCCACGCGGCGAAAACAATCTGGATCGGCTAAGCTACTGCCGCCGAATTTGTGTAACTGACGGGAATGCAACTGTTGAGGGGATACTGCTTCAACCGCGCTCATTGCTGGCTCTCTCTTACTTTATCAAATGCATATTTTAGGTCTGCGACCAGATCACTATGATCTTCCAAACCAATAGACAAACGCAATAGCGTTGCAGCGATCCCCGCCTCAGCTTGCGCTTCGTCTGACATCGCGCGATGGGTCATCGAGCCCGGGTGGGTAACTAAGCTTTCCACACCGCCCAATGATTCGGCCAAAGAGAATAGCTTAAGTGAGCCGAGGAAAAGTTTCAGCTCTTCTTCGCTGCCTTTAAGCTCAAAGCTCAACATTCCACCGAAACCTGATTGTTGTTTCTTCGCAATCTCATGACCTGGGTGTTCTGGCAGCGACGGATGATAAATAACTTTCACCAACGGCTCATGTTTAAGGAGCTCCAAAATCGCTGCACTGTTTTCTTCATGCTGACGCATTCTTACATTGAGGGTGCGTAATCCACGTAGCGTCATATAACTATCAAACGCATTTCCGGTTGCACCAATACAATTTCCCCACCACTTAAGTTCGTCAGCGAGTTCGGCATCTTTCGCTACCACCACACCACCAACAGTATCGGAATGGCCATTGATAAACTTAGTGGTCGAGTGGACCACAAAATCTGCGCCTAGCGTTAGCGGTTGTTGCAGAGCGGGAGATAAGAAGGTGTTATCAACTGCTACCCATGCACCAACTGCCTGCGCTTTCTTACAAATTTCGGCAATATCTACCACACGAAGCAACGGGTTTGATGGGGTTTCAATCCACACCAACTTAGGGTTGTTCTCTAGAGCTGCGTTCAATGCTGTGCTATTCGTCTGGTCAACAAACGCAACGTTGAATGCCCCTTTCTTCGCACGTGAATCGAACAAACGGTACGTCCCGCCGTAACAATCATGCGGTGCGACGATAAGATCGTCAGGAGAAAGTAATGACAACATAAGGTTGATGGCTGACATGCCGCAGTTCGTCACCACTGCACCCGCACCATGCTCTAGTTCAGATAGCGCTTTTTCCAGCAAGCTACGTGTTGGGTTTCCGCCTCGTGCATAATCGTACGTTGGCACTTCGCCAAATTCAGGGAATTCGTAATTTGTTGATAGATAAATAGGTGGAACCACTGCATGATGTTGAGAGTCGGTAGTGATGCCAGTGCGTACTGCGATGGTTGCTGACTTCTTGTCGTTCATTATGTGCTTCCCTGTCTTTAATGATCGTATTTCGAGCAGATTATACGCAACCTTAACCATTAATTTATGAGACGTCAATCCTTCTGGACGTCTATATGTCTTTACATATAGCGGTCGATATCGCTAGAATTTGATGTTCATCCAATTTGGGCGAGTTGTTTCCCGCCTTGACAACAACTTGTATAGATAAACTGCTAAGAAGGTGACCAATGGCAGACTGGAATGGCGAATATATTAACCCGTACGCTGAGCACGGAAAAAAGAAAGAGCAGGTCAAGAAAATCACCGTTTCTATCCCGCTGAAAGTGCTTAAGATCCTGACCGATGAGCGTACACGCCGTCAGGTAAACAATCTGCGACACGCCACCAACAGTGAACTGTTGTGCGAGGCGTTTTTACACGCATATACCGGTCAGCCATTGCCAACGGATGATGATATTCGCAAGGACAAAGCTGATAGCGTGCCTGTGGAAGCTAAGCGCATTATGAAAGAACTCGGTATCGAGTTTAACGAAGAAGAGTATTAACTTCGTCAGCGCAAAGACAAAAAAACCAGCCGTTTGGCTGGTTTTCTTTTTGTTGCCTGACTGAAAGACTTATTTATCTTCCATGTAGTTTTCAGGCATCTCAATACGCGCAACACCAGATGCAACCGCTGCATCAGCCACCGCTTTCGCAACGCGTGGAAGCAGACGTGGATCCATCGGTTTTGGAATGATGTAATCTTTACCGAACGTCAACGCGTCAACACGCGCAGCCTTTAACACTTCAGCCGGAACCGGCTCTTTCGCAAGAGAACGAATGGCTTCAACCGCCGCTAACTTCATTTCATCGTTGATTCGACTAGCACGTACGTCTAGCGCACCACGGAAGATGAAAGGGAAACACAAAACGTTGTTTACCTGATTAGGGTAATCTGAGCGACCTGTCCCCATGATCAAATCATCACGCACAGCATGCGCCAGTTCAGGCTTGATTTCTGGATCCGGGTTAGAGCATGCAAACACGATTGGGTTGTCTGCCATCAGCTTCAGCGCTTCTGCAGGCAGAAGATCTGGGCCGGATACACCCAAGAAGATATCAGCACCTTCAATCACGTCTTCAAGCGTACGCTTGTCCGTGTTGTTCGCAAACAATTGCTTATACTCGTTGATATCATCACGACGGGTATGGATAACTCCTTTGCGATCCAGCATGTAGATTTTCTCACGCTGTACGCCACATTTGATCAACAGCTCCATACATGCAACCGCTGCGGCACCCGCGCCCAGACACACAATCACCGATTCCTTGATGTCTTTGCCTTGTATCTCCAGTGCATTCAGCATACCTGCAGCCGTCACAATCGCGGTGCCGTGTTGGTCATCGTGGAAGACAGGCACATGACAACGCTCAATCAGTTGCTTTTCAATCTCGAAACAATCAGGGGCTTTAATGTCTTCTAAGTTGATACCACCGAAAGTATCAGAGATGTTCGCCACCGTATCGACGAACTCTTCAATGGTACGGTGTTTCACTTCGATATCGATAGAGTCCAAACCGGCAAAGCGTTTGAACAACAAAGCCTTACCTTCCATAACAGGCTTTGAGGCCAGAGGACCAAGGTTGCCCAAACCCAAAATCGCCGTACCGTTTGAAATAACCGCAACCAAATTGCCTTTCGCAGTGTATTTATAAACGTTATCTGCATCTTGCGCGATTTCGCGCACTGGCTCTGCCACTCCTGGACTGTATGCCAGTGCAAGATCTTCAACAGTATCTGCAGGTTTGGTAAGTTCGATTGAAATTTTACCGGGTACTGGGTAGGCGTGGTAATCCAGAGCCTGTTGGCGCTTGTCTTCAGACATGTCGTTTTCCTGACTGTATTTGTTATTGGCGAAGAAACTTTGCTGCTGGCCTTGCATGCAAGCTAAAAAGGGCAAACAGCCGTTTTGGGAAATGCCAAAGTGCGCATTTCACCACCGCAAAATGCCTGACTGCATCTAAACAATGTGCCGCTAATTCTTTGAGTTTAGCTGACTAATAACACGAAAAGTGTACACACTGACTATGACGCTTAGAGGTCAAGCATAGGCGGCACAAAAAAGGAATGACAAGATGTTAACGCAGTGACGTTCAATGAACCAGCCATTCACTTGGATAAAACCAATCGGAATAAAAAATCGAGTAAATATGACGCAGAGGAATAATACAAAGGAGAGATGACACAAGAATGGCGCGGATTAGGTGTACACATACCCCTTACTTCAAATCGTACAACGCTGTATTAGGCAGCCTCAAACAGCCCGAATATTCATCGTCTTCGTTCAATTGGTATAAGTGTCATAGTCTACCTATACTCAATGATGTAAAAGGTCTTACACGCTGTAACGGCATAAAAAAAGGGTGCTTTCGCACCCCTTTTTTTATTCTAACAAGATTACTTGCTAGCCAGCATGCCGAAACGCTTGTTGAAGCGGTCAACACGGCCACCGGTATCAACAACACGTTGAGTACCAGTGTAGAATGGGTGACACTTGTCACATACGTCCAGGTTGATGTCGCGACCCAGAGTAGAACGGAATTCAAAAGTGTTGCCGCAAGAGCATTTTGCTGATACAGCTTTGTATTCTGGATGGATACCAGCTTTCATAGGGATAACCTCTAATAAAGGCCGTGTCGCTCTCCCGATCTTATCGGGCACCACACGTCGTTAACATACAATTGTAAGGCGCGAAATTCTAATCAAGGTGACCGCGGATCGCAACTTTTTTGTTCAATTCATTTTCATCACCAGCTATCTACACACCACCAAAGAATTTTTCGCTGCATGCTTTTCGCCCTTCGTTGTCATAGGTACACTGTCGCCTATACACCTTAACCAAAATGTACGCATTCAATGACTCCAACCATTGCGCAGGTCGCCCTGCCGGTTCCACTACACAAGACCTTTGATTATCGCATTACCAATGACGTCCCCGTCGTGGGTGGTCGCGTGCGCGTACCGTTTGGTAAGCAATATAAGGTGGGCATTGTTACCGCATTGGTTAACACCTCTGAATTTCCGTTCGAGCAAATAAAGCCCATTAACGCCGTCTTGGACACATCGCCGCTTTGGCGTCCTTCTTTATATAAATTGCTTAACTGGGCGAGCCGTTATTACCAGTATCCATTAGGTGATGCTCTTGCGACCGTCATGCCCGGCCACCTCCGTAAAGGGAAACCCGCGTATCGCGAACGAGAAAAACTGTGGTCGCTCACCGATGCAGGCCGAGAACAACCTATGTCTGCATTAAGCCGCGCACCCAAACAAGTGCGCGTGCTGACATTGTTGCGCTCAGGGGCGATGACCCACAGTGATTTACTGGAACAAGAGGTATCAGCCCCTATACTCAAAACCCTTGAGGAAAAGGGGTGGATTGCCGCGTGTATTGATAATCCTATCGAATCTTGGCAACGACGCTATGCCGTGATCGAAGACAAGCCGACACTCAACCATGAGCAGGCAATGGCCGTGGCTACCATCAATGCCAACCCAGAGTTTGGCTGCTACTTGATTGAAGGCGTCACGGGATCGGGCAAAACTGAGGTGTATCTGAATCTACTTGAACCCGTACTTTCTCGTGGTCAGCAAGCCTTGATTCTTGTACCGGAAATTGGGTTGACGCCACAAACCATCAACCGGTTTAAACAACGTTTTGACGTACCAGTAGAAGTCCTTCACTCCGGTCTCAACGACACAGAACGCCTCAACGCATGGGTCGCAGCCAGAGATAACGAAGCTGCTATTCTCATCGGTACCCGCTCTGCCCTTTTTTCGCCATGCAAATCTCTCGGCATCATTATTGTTGATGAAGAGCACGACGCCTCCTACAAGCAGCAGGACTCATTCCGCTATCACGCGCGCGATCTTGCCGTGATGCGTGGGCATGAAGAAAATATTCCCGTCATTTTAGGGTCTGCCACACCCTCATTAGAAAGCCTGCACAACGCCACAACAGGTAAATACCATCATCTCGCTCTTTCCAAGCGTGCAGGTAATGCCGTGAAAGCCAAACATGGCGTGCTGGATATTCGAGGCCTCTATCTTGAAGCTGGACTGTCGGCCCCTTTGATTGCTGAGATGCGTAAGCACCTCAATGAAGGCAATCAGGTGATGCTATTTTTGAATCGACGCGGCTACGCGCCAGCGTTGATGTGCCATGAATGTGGCTGGCTGGCTGAATGTAAGCGATGTGATGCTTACTACACGCTTCACCAACAAAGTGGCGAACTTCGCTGCCATCATTGTGGCTCTCAACGCCCCATTCCACATCAATGTGGCGGTTGTGGTTCAACACAACTTATCAGTGTCGGTGTCGGCACCGAGCAATTAGAGTCGCATTTAACAACGCTCTTCCCGGAATACAAAACCATTCGAATCGACAGAGACAACACCCGTCGAAAAGGGGCTTTGGAGTCCTACCTCAATGCCATCCACAACAAAGAGTATCAAATCCTCATTGGCACGCAGATGCTGGCAAAAGGCCACCATTTCCCAGATGTCACACTGGTTGCCCTAGTGGATGTGGATAGCGCGCTGTTCAGCAACGACTTTCGTGCGCCTGAAAGGCTGGCGCAGCTCTTTGTTCAAGTCGCAGGCCGAGCTGGTCGCGCCAGCAAACCTGGCTTTGTACTGCTTCAAACTCACCACCCAGAGCATGCACTGTTGCAATCTCTTATGCATAAGGGATATGACAGTTTTGCACGTGCCGCTTTGATGGAACGTAAACAGACACAATTACCCCCGTACAGCTTCTTTGCTCTGATCCGTGCCGAGGGGCACCAGAGTGACATGGTCGAGCAATTTCTTTATCAGGCCAGAACCGTGTTTGAGGCCAGTCCGTTAGACAATGATGAATGTGCGGTAATGGGCCCAGCCCCTGCGCCTTTGCATCGTCGATCTGGACGGTTCCGTTGGCAATTAATTTTTCAAGCACCGAGCCGAAGAGTTTTGCAACAACGCCTGTCAATTGCACTACCTGCGATACGCCAATTACCGCTTTCGAAGAAAGTACGTTGGTCACTCGATATCGAACCCCAAGACATGAGCTGAACAAATTTCATTCAACTAAACCGATCGACATCACGGTATTCTTGAAATAACTGTTAACATGACCATGTTTAATACAGCCCCATATGATTAAGATAGAGGGTGTAGACAATAGTTGTCTCATTGCTGTAGGTCCCTCATGGGAAGCATTTGCCAATAAAAACAAGCAAGAGGAAAACTACTATGGCGACAATGAAGGATGTTGCCCATCTGGCTGGCGTCTCAACGGCGACGGTTTCTCGTGCGCTGATGAACCCGGAGAAGGTGTCGGCGTCTACGCGTAAAAAAGTCGAACAAGCGGTGATGGAAGCGGGCTACAGCCCTAATTCACTCGCTCGCAACCTAAGACGCAATGAGTCAAAAACCATTGTTGCGATTGTTCCTGACATCTGTGATCCCTATTTCACTGAAATCATCCGCGGCATTGAAGAAGCGGCAATGGAGCATGGCTATTTGGTTCTGCTTGGTGATAGTGGTCAGCAGGAAAGTCGCGAAAGTTCTTTCGTCAATCTCGTCTTTACTAAGCAAGCAGATGGCATGCTATTGCTCGGCACCGATCTTCCCTTTGATGTCAGTAAACCAGAACAAAAAAATCTGCCGCCTCTTGTCATGGCTTGCGAATATGCGCCGGAGTTGGAACTACCAACCGTCCATATCGACAACCTGACCGCCGCGTTTGAAGCCGTTAACTATCTGACCCAAGTTGGTCACAAGCAAATTGCTCAAATAACGGGTGCTACAGATGCCGCATTGACTCAGTTCCGAGTGCAGGGCTATCAACAAGCGTTGCGCCGTGGTGGCATCATTATTAACCCTGCTTACACAGTGGCTGGTGACTTTACTTTTTCCGCGGGTGCACGAGCAATGACAACTTTGCTTTCGCTACCGACACCTCCTACCGCCGTGTTCTGCCACTCTGATGTGATGGCAATCGGTGCAATGCAGCAGGCTAAGCGTTTGGGTTTCCGTGTACCTCACGACATTTCCATCGTTGGCTTTGATGACATTCAGTTTGCGGAATATTGTGACCCTGCACTGACGACGGTTTCTCAGCCTCGCTATGACATCGGCCGCCAAGCCATGTTGATGCTGCTGAAAATCCTCAAGGGCAACGATGTTCAGGCAGGCTCTCGCCTGCTCGATGCGCAGTTAGTGATTCGCGAAAGCGTCGCGCCGCCGTCGAGGTAAAGCACACAGGGGCAATTGACCTTCCAGAAATTGCAGCAACACTGCACACTGGAAGATCAATCGCCCTTGAGCACTGGCTTAGTTCCAAGCAAGCCAGTACCATATAGCTAACGACTCGAACAAAAGATACGCAAATCAGTGGCAACCAGAGATTATGTCAAACGCGGAAAATCACCGCGAAAACCAACCCGTACCACGAAGAAGCAACCACCTAAATCAGCATTTCCTCTAAAATGGGCATTGCTCGCTTTTGTTTTGCTTACGGGGTTTGGATATGGCCTGTACTACTTGGCAACCTCTGAGCCACCAGCAAAACCTGCCCCAGAGAAAGTCGCACCCGCCAAATCATCGAAGCCGAAGAAAGAGGATGCGATCCCGCCAAAACCTGTTGAAGAATGGAGCTATATCGAAGAGCTTGAGAACAAACAGGTTGCGGTCGAAGCCAACGAGCAGGAAGTGTCCAGCCGTCCTTACTTGATGCAATGCGGCGCCTACCGCAGCGCCAGCCAAGCGGACGAGCGAAAAGCAATGATTGCCTTTCAGGGACTGGAGAGCCACATCAAAACCAGCCAAGGTGAAAAAGGCATTTGGTACCGCGTGGTGCTGGGACCTTATCCCCTTAAACGTGAAGCGGAAAGGCAGCGCAACATGCTGATGCGTGCGGGTATCGAACCGTGTGCAATCTGGTATTGGAATTAAACTTTCCAAATAATTTCGCCATACCCCGCTTAAAATTAAGGCAAAGTCGTCAAGGCATGCGACTTTGCCCTTGAATTCCCTTTCCGCTACCCCCACCTTTTCCAATAATGATTCATACTGGCAAACGCCAGACCAAAATGAAGAGGTTCTACCGTGACGACTATCGTTTCAGTCCGCCGCAACGGCAAAGTAGTGATCGCCGGTGATGGCCAGGTGTCACTGGGTAATACCGTAATGAAAGGTAACGCACGCAAAGTACGCCGCCTATACAACAATAAAGTATTGGCAGGTTTCGCTGGCGGTACGGCAGATGCCTTCACCCTATTCGAACGTTTCGAGCGTAAGCTTGAAATGCATCAAGGTCATTTGACCAAAGCCGCAGTTGAATTAGCAAAAGATTGGCGTACCGATCGGTCACTGCGTCGCTTGGAAGCCTTGTTGGCGGTTGCCGACGAAACGGCATCTCTCATCATTACAGGTAACGGGGACGTGGTTCAGCCAGAGCATGATCTGATTGCAATTGGCTCCGGCGGTAACTTCGCGCAAGCAGCAGCCACGGCCCTGCTGGAAAATACGGAACTGGACGCACGCACCATTGCAGAGAAATCACTGACAATTGCAGGTGACATTTGCGTGTTCACCAACCAGTACCAAACCATTGAAGAATTAGATTACTAAGGCAGGAATCAGATCATGTCTGAGATGACCCCACGCGAAATTGTTTCCGAACTTGACCAACACATTATTGGCCAACACAACGCGAAGCGTGCAGTTGCCATCGCACTGCGTAACCGCTGGCGCCGAATGCAACTTAATGATGACCTGCGCGCGGAAGTAACGCCAAAGAACATCCTAATGATTGGCCCTACTGGTGTGGGTAAAACAGAAATCGCCCGCCGTCTGGCAAAATTGGCAAACGCGCCTTTCATCAAAGTCGAAGCGACTAAATTCACAGAAGTGGGCTACGTCGGTAAGGAAGTTGAAACCATCATCCGCGATCTGACAGATGTCGCGATCAAGATGACGCATCAGCAAGCCATGGAAAAAGTAAAATTCCGTGCAGAAGAAATGGCTGAAGAACGCATCTTGGACGTTTTGTTACCACCGCCTCGCGATGCATGGGGACAGAACGAAGAATCAAAAACTGATTCTTCAACCCGTCAGAGCTTCCGCAAAAAAATCCGTGAAGGCCAACTGGACGACAAAGACATCGAAATCGATGTTGCTGCGCCACAGATGAGCATGGAAATCATGGCACCTCCTGGTATGGAAGAAATGACCAACCAGTTGCAAAACATGTTCCAAAATCTGGGCGGCAGCGGTGCATCGAAAAAGCGTAAGATGAAGCTGAAAGATGCGCTGAAAGCGGTGACCGAAGAAGAAGCTGCAAAGCTGGTCAATCAGGAGGAGCTGAAAGAACAAGCGATCGCGTCAGTTGAAAACAACGGTATCGTATTCATCGACGAAATCGACAAAATCTGTAAGCGTGGCGAGAGCTCGGGCCCAGATGTGTCTCGTGAAGGTGTTCAGCGTGACCTACTACCATTGGTGGAAGGCAGCACTGTTTCTACCAAGCACGGCATGGTCAAAACTGACCACATTCTGTTTATTGCATCGGGTGCGTTCCAAGTGGCAGCACCGTCAGATCTGATCCCAGAACTGCAAGGTCGATTGCCTATCCGCGTTGAATTGGAAGCTCTGACTGCGTCTGACTTCCAACGCATACTGACAGAACCAAACGCGTCGTTGACCGCGCAATACTCTGCACTGATGGGCACTGAGAATGTGAGCCTGACGTTTACCCAAGACGGTATTGAAGAGATCGCAAACGCAGCATGGCGGGTCAACGAAAGAACTGAGAATATCGGTGCACGTCGTCTTCACACCGTCATGGAGCGCCTGGTTGATGAAATCTCTTACGACGCCAGCGAACGTGGCGGCGAAGCGTTTGAGATCAACTCAGAATATGTTCGCAGTCACCTCGAAGAGCTGGTTGACGACGAAGATCTCAGCCGCTTTATCCTGTAATTAACACGAAAAAACGGGCAACTTAGGGTTGCCCTTTTTTTTATCCCTACACATTTAAGCATGCCGGCACCGACAGCCCAGAATCGTTTGATTTACAGGGGACTCAGTATCAACATTGCTCAATGTGACAAAAACACCAATAATGTCACCTGCTTTATTTTGGTTTGCCAAGGCTATATCTGTGTCCACCTTTAAAATTTGGCTTGAAGCCGCCCGTCCGAAAACGCTGCCACTCGCCATTGCCTGCATATTGTCAGGCAGTGCTGTTGCTGCACAAACCTCGGCCTTCTCTTTATCGATAACGTTGCTCGCCTTGGTAACAGCCTTGCTGCTGCAGATTCTGTCTAACCTCGCTAATGACTATGGTGATGCCGTAAAAGGCACCGACAATGAAGACCGTTTGGGACCCAAGCGCGCGATCCAGCAGGGATTAGTCACGCCTAAATCGATGAAAAACGCCATGGTCTTCAATGTTTTTCTGACCATACTTGCAGGGGGCGCACTTGTTTTTACCGCCTTTGATAAACCGACAGACATCCTTAGTTTTATTGGTCTTGGTGCATTAGCTATCGTTGCCGCGATTTGCTATACCGTTGGAAATAAGCCCTATGGTTACCAAGGTTTGGGTGACTTATCCGTACTGATTTTCTTTGGTTGGTTGGGCGTTGCAGGCACTTTCTACTTGCAAACTGGTGGGCTAGCGACAGCCGTGCTCTTGCCCGCCACAGCCTGCGGCTTGTTAGCAGTGGGTGTCCTGAACATCAATAACCTCCGTGATATAGACAACGATCGTGCCTGTGGAAAACACACTCTGGTTGTCCGTATGGGACCCAAGTGGGGCCGCATTTATCACCAAGCATTGCTCATTGGTTCTTACGCCTGTTTTACCGCGTTTGCGACGATGGAGCAGCTCAGTGCTGTAGGATGGATATTTGTGTTGGCAATACCGCTTGCTATCAAACACGGGCTTGCTGTGTGGCATTCGCGTAATGGCGAAACTCTGCGACCGATGATGGGCGATATGGTGAAAGTCGCTTTGCTGACAAACACCTTGTTTGCGGCTGGCATCCTACTTCAATAAAACGCCCCAAGAACACGGCGAAGAAAGGCAGACGAATTGTGTTTTGAGTCATTGCAAAGCCCTAGCGTGTCGTTATACTTTTTTGCATAGGGTAGCTGCTATCTTTAATGCAGTTACTATCTTGCCTCCCGGCATTTTTTACGTCTCAAGAAGAAGTCTGATTATGGAATACAATACCTCCGAACTGTGCGACATGTACCTGGATCAGGTTGATGTACTAGAACCAATGATGAACTCTTACGGCGGACGAAGCTCGTTTGGCGGAAAGATCACCACGGTGAAATGCTTTGAAGACAACGGTGTGATCCGTCAGGTTGCAGAGCAAAACGGTGAAGGTTGCGTCATGCTCATCGACGGTGGTGGTTCACTGCGCCGCGCTTTGATTGATGCTGAGATTGTTGCCATGGCAACCGAAAATAACTGGGAAGGCATTGTGGTTTACGGCTGCGTACGCGATGTCGATGCATTGGACGAGTTTGATATTGGTGTGCAGGCACTCGCCTCTATTCCGGTCGGTGCAGATAGCAATGGTATTGGTGAAACTGACGTGCCGGTTAACTTTGGCGGCGTGACCTTCATTCCTGAAGACCACCTATATGCAGACACCACGGGCGTTATTCTGTCGCAAGAACCGATTGATATCGAATAGGTCTAGCGAGCAGTGTACGCCCATAAAAAAACAGAGCCATTCGGCTCTGTTTTTTGTTATTCAACTTCTTCGATTTTGCCCAGCAGGCTACGAATACGTTGTTGCCACGCGTCATGATCTGCTTTCAAGCGCGCGTTTTCTTGTTCCAGCGCATCACGATTTTCACGTACCGCGTCAGATTCACGACCTAGTGATTCGTTCGTTTCTTTTAATTCTTCGATTTCCATTTGCAGCAACGAAATCGTGTCTATAGCCATTTGAATTTTGGCTTCAAGCTGCTCTAAAATTTCCAATGACATCAAGGCCACCTATTTATTCCAACGTTGTAAGCGTAATACGCGAACCTTACCAAGGCTTATGCCAACAGGCATGATTCCTCACGCGTCCCGAAGATCCTATTCTAACGGCGCACGGCGACAGTCGCACCTTCCTAATACACTTTTAGATCACAAGCGAACAAAAAAGCACCACCGCTAACACCTTCTTAAATCTCACCTTTTATGGTTCTAAGCAAATTGACGGCGCAAAGTGACTAACAATGCGATTTCATTCAATTTTTATTCACTTTCGCCATGATATTGTAGATAGAATCGTATCTCTCTTGGAGCATTCCAAGATTTGCCATTATTGGCTGGGCTGACAGTTTTCTGTCAGCCTTTTTTATTTTTTGTTATCTCAACACACCTGAATGCGTTAATTGTCATTTTTGGGAAAGACTTTCATGCTCAAACGAGCAAAAAATAGTCACTAAATGCGCGAACGCACATTTCAGTGTTCTACGTTTATATGAAGTTCGTTTCAATGCAAAAGACGTTTTATATTCCGTGCGATAATCACGAAAACGATAGCGCTCCTTACTGCCCGTCTCACTCGGCACTACGCTTTAAGTAACAATATGAAGAGGATACCTTATGAGCACCGAGCAAAAATATGTCGTTGCTTTGGATCAGGGAACCGCCAGCTCTCGGGCGGTGATCCTGGATCATGACGCCAATATCGTCACAACAGCACAACGGGAATTTACACAGATTTATCCAGAGTCAGGTTGGGTAGAACATGATCCGTTGGAAATTTTTGCCACACAAAGTGCGACTTTGGTTAAAGCCCTCGGGAAAGCAGGTATACGCTCCGATCAAGTGGCAGCCATTGGCATTACCAATCAACGGGAAACCACCGTGGTATGGAACCGCCATACTGGTAAACCTATCTACAACGCCATTGTCTGGCAGTGCCGTCGAACCGCCCCCATCTGTGAACAGTTAAAGGAAGACGGTTATGAGGACTATATCCTCAAAAATACCGGTTTAGTGGTAGACCCCTATTTCTCTGGCACAAAAATAAAATGGATCCTCGACCATGTTGAGGGAGCGCAAGCGCTTGCGGAAAAAGGTGACCTACTTTTCGGTACTATCGACACCTGGCTGATCTGGAAAATGACCCAGGGACGTATTCACGTAACGGACTACACCAATGCCAGCCGCACTATGCTGTTTAACATCAACACGCTGGAATGGGACACCACCTTACTCAACGCATTGAACATTCCGGCTATCATGCTACCGGAGGTTAAAGCGTCTTCCACTGTTTACGGTGAAACCAACATTGGCGGTAAAGGCGGGACGCGAATTCCTATCGCGGGTATAGCTGGTGATCAGCAAGCCGCATTGTTCGGTCAGATGTGCGTAGACGCTGGCCAGGCAAAAAACACCTATGGAACGGGCTGCTTTTTGCTGATGAACACGGGCAAAGAAAAAGTCACCTCGCACAATGGCCTGTTAACCACTTTAGCCTGCGGCCCGAAAGGTGAAGTGGCCTATGCGTTAGAAGGGGCGGTTTTTATGGGCGGCGCATCTATCCAATGGCTGCGGGATGAAATGAAACTCATCAAAGATGCTAAAGACTCAGAATACTTCGCCACACAGGTCGAAACCGCTAACGGGGTATATGTGGTGCCCGCATTTACAGGCCTCGGTGCCCCACATTGGGACCCGTATGCACGCGGAACCATTGTAGGTATTACCCGAGGTGTTAACGCCAACCACATTATCCGTGCCACATTAGAAGGCATCGCTTATCAATCCTTAGATGTACTGACCGCGATGGAAGCCGATTCTGGTATCAAACTCGATTTTCTGAAGGTCGACGGTGGTGCAGTCGCCAATAACTTCCTGATGCAGTTCCAGTCAGATGTCCTGAACACGGAAGTACAGCGTCCCAAAGTCACCGAAGTGACCGCGCTGGGTGCTGCGTACCTTGCCGGGCTTGCGGTTGACTTTTGGGGCAGCATTGATGAACTTCGTGGCAAATCTGAAATCGACCGGGTGTTTACACCTTGCGAAGATGATGGCAAACGTGAACGCCGCCATCGTGGCTGGCAACGCGCCGTTGAGTGCTCTAAAGGTTGGGAACAACACTAGGGCTCACCCATGACGACGAGGCGCATCACGTCGTCATGGTTCTCTATCTAAAAACGCAAACGTTTACTTGGTGCTTATGGTAAAATCCGCGCCGAGTTTTTTCGTTGTCGATATTCGGTCTCGGCAACGCCCCACTTTCATGTATTACATTCTCTGGAGTTAGAATGAAACGCGATTTAGCGATGGCTTTTTCACGCGTCACAGAAGGCGCAGCACTGGCGGGTTACAAGTGGCTTGGCCGCGGTGACAAGAACGCAGCGGACGGTGCCGCCGTTGAGGTTATGCGTATTCTGCTTAACAAAACGGAGATTGAAGGTGAGATCGTCATCGGTGAAGGTGAAATCGACGAAGCGCCAATGCTCTACATCGGCGAAAAAGTCGGCATGGGTGGTGACGCGGTAGATATCGCGGTTGATCCCATCGAAGGTACCCGAATGACAGCGATGGGTCAGTCAAACGCTCTGGCTGTATTGGCTGCTGGCGAGAAAGGTTCTTTCCTGAAAGCCCCTGACATGTACATGGAAAAGCTGGTTGTCGGCCCTGAAGCCAAAGGCATGGTCAACATTGAACTACCACTACGCGAAAACCTGATCAACATCGCTAAGGCACTGGGTAAGTCGCTGGATGAACTGGTTGTGACCACACTAGCGAAACCTCGCCACGATGACACTATCCGCGAGATGCAGGAAATGGGTGTGAGAGTGTTTGCGATTCCAGACGGTGACGTCGCGGCCTCTATCCTAACCTGTATGCCTGACAGCGAAGTCGATGTCATGTATGGCATTGGCGGCGCACCTGAGGGCGTTGTTTCTGCTGCCGTTATTCGTGCCTTGGGTGGTGACATGAACGGTCGCCTGCTTCCACGTCACGAAGTAAAAGAAGACAACGAAGACAACCGCCGTATGGGTGAGATTGAAATCGCACGCTGTAAGGAAATGGGTATTGAAACCAATATCCGTTTAAAAATGGAAGACATGGCAAGCAGCGATAACGTTATTTTCGCTGCCACCGGTATTACCAAGGGTGACCTGCTGGAAGGTATCGCACGCAAAGGCAACATCGCGACCACCGAGACCCTGCTGATCCGCGGTAAATGCCGCACAATCCGTCGTATTAAGTCGACCCATTATCTGGATCGTAAAGACGACGCAGTAAAAGAAATCATCCTATAACGGATAACGAATAGAAAAAGCACGCCGAGGCGTGCTTTTTTCGTTTTAGTGTCCGGACAGTTTTGTATCGACGTTCTTTTTCTGCGGCTTTTTAAACAAAGCAAGCAGAGGGATCAACACAAAGTATGACACCATGATAAAGCCGAACGTATAGACAAATGCCAGCAATGTAGACTGTTGATGCAGCATATTGGTCAAGGTTGCAATGAAGCTCGGATCAGTGACGCCTTTACCTTGTGATGCGGCAAACTGCTGTACCAATGGATTATCCGGTGTCAGACTGCCACCTAGCGCATGCCACTCTTTTTGCTGTATCTGACTGAAGTAGGTATTCACAATCGAAATACCGAATGATCCACCTAACGTTCTGCAAAGGTTAAAGACCACTGCACCACCCACGGCCTGATTGGGTGCGAGACTGGCATACGCCAATTGGCTAAGCGGTGCAAACACCAGACCCATACCCGCTCCCTGAATAATGCTCGGCAACAACACCCAATAGACATCAATATCCAGCGAGTACTGCATCATAACAAAGCTGCCTATACCATTAAGTAGCAGCCCAATGACGATCAGTTTCCTTGGATCGAGCCTATCGATAAACCGAGATATTGATAGCAGGACAATCGCAGAAGCCAAGCCCCGAGGCGCCATCACAAAGCCCGTCGTATCTACCGGGTAACCAAGAAGCTGCTCCAGCATCATGGGTTGCAGTTGGGTGATCCCAAACATCCCCATCGAAAAACCCATCATGACGATACAAGACAAGAGTAAGTTCCTGTCTTTGAGCAGCCACATCGGGGCAATGTCACCCTTGGTACGAAAAGAACGTATAAGGAAAAATGCCCATGCAATCACGGCAATAACGAGCGAGAACAAGATGGTGTTCGAGGCAAACCAATTGTCTTGATTCCCCCGCTCTAGCACCATTTGTAGCAAACCAATTCCAATTGCCATGCCGAACACCAACGGCCAGTCAACGGAGTGCTTTCCTCTGCCATCAAGGTGAACAAACACTGCCAATAATGTCAGGCATAAAATGCCAATCGGAACATTTACATAAAAAATCCAGCGCCAGTCCATGTTCTCAGTGATCACTCCACCCACTGTTGGCCCTAAAATTGGGCCAAGCAGCACACCTATGGAGAACAGTGCCATGGCTTTACCACGTTCTTCCGGCGGGTAAATTTGCACCATGATGGACTGAGAAAGTGGAATGACCGATGCGCCAAACGCACCCTGCATGATGCGAAAAACGATCATCTCAGTGAGCGTATCGGCTTGGCCACACAACGCCGATGTAACAATGAAGCCTGTGACAGACACCAAGAGCAGCCGTCTGACCCCAAACTTCAAGCTCAGATAGCTCGCGAGTGGAATACAAATCGCCTCCGCCATCGAGTACGAGGTCAGCACCCAAGTGACTTGCTCTGACGTCACACCCAGAGCCCCCATCATATGCGGCAGGGACACATTGGCGATGGTCATGTCGAGCAGCACCATGATCGCGGACAACATGACCGCGACCGTGATCATCAAACGATTGCCACCCGCAGGTAGCGCGATGGCACCGTTATTATTGCTACTGGCTTCCATCTGCCGTCGCCTTAGTCAGCGTATCAATAGTGACCGTGGCACTTGCACCGACTCTTAGCGGTGGCTCTCCCTTCTCAGAAGAAATGGACAATTTTACGGGGAAGCGCTGTGGCACTTTCACCCAATTTCCCGTCGCATTTTCCGGTGGCAACAAAGAGAACGAAGAGCCACTAGCTGGAGAGATTGCTTCGACAGCACCCTTGAATGCGGTGTTCGGGTACATATCCAACACTACCGTCGCAGTCATGCCTGATTTGATGTAACCGATATCACCTTCTTTGTAATTGGCTTGTACCCAAAATGAATTGTCCTCGACCAGTGGCATCATAGACTGTCCCGGTGCGACGACACTGCCTGGACGCACATTCACGTCACCTAGCATCCCAGAAGAAGGCGCGATAATTTCGGTGTAGGACAGATTCAACGCCGCCTCGGATAATGCGGCAGCCGCTTGCTTGACAACTGGAGCCTCATTACCCGTCGCGCCTTGCTCGCTAATAAGCTGTGACATTCGAGCACGAGCTACATCCAGATTATTCTTGGCAGCAGCAAGTTCGGCTTTCAAATCGTCACCTTGTTGACGTGACAACACGCCACGTTCAACCAATGCCATATTGCGACGGTATTTATCCTGAATATCGAGAAGTTGCGCGGTGGAAGATTTGATTTGTGCGCTCGCACCGACAATAGCATCACTGGTTGCTTTGTTTGCCGATGTTGCATTTTCATAGGTCGCTTTTACTTGTTCATATCGCGCCTGATATGACGCAGGGTTAATGCGAGCTATCACCATGCCTTTATCGACATGCTGAAAGTCCACCACATTCACTTCAATCAGTTGACCGCTCACCTGAGGAGCGAGATAAAGAATGTTTCCGTGAATGTAGGCGTCATCCGTACTGGGATATTGATCTTGATGGCGAACGTAAAAGTAACCCGCAGCAACAAGCACCGCAGCGATCAAAGTAAAGACCAGTAAATTATTAATCGGAAAAGATTTTTTTTCTTCCATGCGACCTCCTGATGGCCGTCAGACGTCTTTAAGCAGCAGCCTAGTGAAGGCTTGAATAGCAACAAGTCTAGTAATCAGAATGTAGTTTGTGCGGTGGCTGCTGATCTCAGGACAATTTTTTTGATGGGTTTTACCATTGTGACATCAGCTCTCTTTTTGCAAACATCTAAAAGTGAAATGTATTTCTCCGTTAATGAAACGCAGCGTGATGAATCGCTAACAATAAGTTAGTAAAGACATTGCTTTATTTAGCTCCCACCCTTCATAATGTTAGAAACCCAAAAGCAATGCTGACCCAAGAATATCTCGCCAGATGAAAGAAAAATCTGAAAGCACAAGGGAAAGCAGGCTGGGAAGAATCAAAAGGAGTGACCTGAGCGCGATGAAAACAGTCGATAAAATCCTGCATAAAATAAAACGCGAGGGCGCGATTAGTGCTCGCGTGTTGGCGGATGAAATGGGAATGACCACCATGGGCATTCGGCAGCATTTGCAGGCTATGGAAGATGATGGACTGGTCGACTTCAGTGATATTCGCGTCAAAGTCGGTCGTCCGACCCGACATTGGACACTGACCGCAGAAGGTCACCGTCGTTTTGCTGATAGCCATGGCGATCTTGCCGTCTCAGTGATTGACTCTGTGGAAAGCCTTTTTGGCGAAAGCGGTTTAGCCAAAGTGATCCAGCAACGCGAAGAGAAGACGTTGCACCAATACCGCGAAGCGCTCAAAGATTGCCACAATTTAAAGGCTAAACTTGAAACCTTGGCGTATCTTAGAGAGAACGAAGGTTATATGGCAGAGCTACAGGAAATCGAGGATGGCTTCCTGTTAATTGAAAACCACTGCCCCATTTGTCAGGCCGCCAAGCGTTGTCCCGCGCTGTGTAAGTCGGAAAAAAATATCTTTAAAACCGTACTTGGCAGTGAATATAACGTAACGAGAGACGAACACATTATCGAAGGGCAGCGCCGCTGCACATACAAAGTACAAGTTCGCAAATAAAAACGTTTAAGGAGGATGTATGGCAACATGGATCAAAGCAGAAATTATCGAAAACAGACGCTGGAATAAAGATCTGTTCAGCCTCATCCTCGACGCAGATACTGCGCCGTTTACCGCAGGTCAATTCACTAAACTGGGTCTGGAGATCGACGGTAAGTTAGTACAACGCGCTTATTCGTATGTGAATGCCTCCTCTAGTAAGTACCTCGAAATCTATGCCACTCGTGTTGCTGATGGCCTGCTATCCCCTCAGCTTCATAGTCTTGAAGCTGGCGATACCGTCATGATCACCAAAGATGCCGCTGGCTTTTTTACTCTTGAAGAGATTCCGCAAGGTGACCACCTCTGGATGCTCTCAACGGGCACGGCGCTTGGTCCTTTTCTCTCTATTTTACAAGAAGACGAGGTATGGCAACGTTTCAGAAAAGTCATTCTTGTTCATGCCGTCCGTTTCTCCGCCGACTTGAGCTATCAGGCAGAAATCAATGCCCTTAAAAAGAAATACAGTGATCAGCTCGTCGTTCAACCTTTTGTCAGCCGTGAACCCAAAGCGGGGGCGCTGTCTGGTCGCATTACACATGCGTTAGAAGATGGCATGTTAGAACGGGTGGTTGGCTTCCCCTTTACTGCAGAGCAAAGTCAGGTCATGTTGTGCGGCAATCCACAAATGGTCAAAGACGTCAAAGCATTACTGTTAGAAAAAGGACTGCAAAAGAACCTTCGCAAAAAGCCAGGTAATATCACCGTCGAACAATACTGGTAGGGTTTTATTACCGGACATAACGAGCCAATGGCTCGTTTTTTTGTGCCGATTTACCGTCAACAACAAAAATCACGAACTTTCCTCTAATTTCTCACAACTGAGACTTTATTTTACCGAATGGTGTGTTTTTGTCAGCGATCAGACAATTATCTGTATCAACCACAAAACACACTTAAACAGTTGACACGCATAGTCTCATTTATGAGTCATAAGTGCGATTGAATGCTCACTTTTTAACCGTATAGTCAAAGGCAAGTCATGCGCAGACAGAGGAGTAATGCCATGAAAACGTTGCCTTCATTTGATGAATTAAAAGCGTTAGCGGAAAAGGACCCACAAGCACTGGACGCACTGCGTATCGAGATGAGTGAAGAGATCATTCAAAGTGCCAGTGAGGAAATGCAGCCAAAATTACGCGCTCAGATGAGCCACATCAATCGTGTCATTGAGACGGGAAAAAACCCAAATCATGTTAACGCACTCTTGATGAAAGAACTGATGCGCCAATTTGACCGCTTCTCTACCGCTGTAAATAATCCATTAGCTTTAACTGAGAAAAGCGCAACCGTCACTACATTGCATCCGAAGCAAGGCAGAGATTCTCTGGCTGCTGAGGGCTAACTCAGTTTTTGTGCGGTGGTTCGCCACCGCCAATTTTTTATTCTTCGCGTTGTTTGACCTTGGCGTACCAACGCCTGTCCATGTCACGCACGTCCACTGACAAGCTAGCGACTTCTGGTGCATGAACCTGCATCACATCCAAAAGCGCATGGCTGAGGTTGTACTTCTGTTTTTCATCTCGCCCAGACAACAACCATAATGTGACATGGATAAAATCCTGCTGATTGTCCGACTCAGCAATCAACCACTCATGTGATGCATAGGCGCGCGATTTGACATCGCTTGAGTCAAACTCCCCACTGCCAATGGCCGCTTTATGCAAATCTTCCAGCAATTGGCCAACATTAACGCGCTCAGAAACAGGGTCACTGTACTCCATGACAATATGAGGCATAACTTGCTCCTTGTTACGATAATGAGCCACTTTACTCTATCCATTCGAGCGAATGTTACTGGTGGGGTGATTATTCCCATCAGATCACATCGTGCTAGCGTTATATTTTTCAAGCGGTTCCGAAAATAAATTACGAAAATTTGTTACTCAAAGGTTCACATTTCGGCGTAAAACGCGTAAAAACGATGGCATTTATGATTTTGAGCAGGAAACGGGAGTAGGTCTGCTGCTATCGTTCCCAGCAATTGATTTTGATAATTGGATTACGGAGAAATTCCTATGCGCCGTCCACTAGTAATGGGTAACTGGAAACTTAACGGTAACAAGACAATGGTAGCTGAGCTTATCAAAGGTCTTGAAGCTGAACTTAATGGTGTAGAAGGTGTTGATGTTGCTATCGCGCCACCTGTTATGTACTTGGATCTGGCAGAGCAACTGCTAGGTAAAGCGGAAAGCAAAATCATTTTGGGTGCACAGAACGTTGACGTTAACCTAAGCGGCGCGTTCACTGGCGACATCTCTCCAGAGATGCTGAAAGACTTCGGTGCAACTCACATCATCATCGGTCACTCAGAGCGCCGTGAATACCACGAAGAGTCTGACGAGTTTGTTACTAAGAAATTTGCATTCCTAAAAGAAAATGGCCTAGTTCCAGTTCTTTGCATTGGCGAATCTGAAGCACAAAACGAAGCGGGCGAAACCGTTGCAGTATGTGCTCGTCAACTCGATGCAGTAATCAATACCCAAGGTGTTGAAGCACTGAACGGCGCAGTAATCGCGTACGAACCAATCTGGGCTATCGGTACCGGTAAAGCAGCAACTGCAGACGACGCACAGCGTATCCACGCAGCGATCCGTGCACACATTGCAGCGAAGAGCGAAGAAGTGGCGAAGAACGTTGTTATTCAATACGGCGGTTCTGTTAAGCCTGAAAACGCTGAAGCTTACTTCGCACAGCCAGACATCGATGGTGCGCTGGTTGGTGGTGCTGCATTGGTTGCAGACAGCTTTGCCGCTATCGCGAAAGCAGCAGCAAAAGCGAAAAACTAAGTTTTTCAGCCCGTCTGAAGAAAAAAAAGGAGAAGCCAAGGCTTCTCCTTTTTGTTTTTTAACGCCTTGATGGCAAATTCGCCTGACGGCTATACTGCGTCTTTGTTCTGACTACGCCACGGTAGACCATGTTTCATATTGCATTACACGAGCCTCAAATTGCGCCAAATACCGGCAATATCATTCGCCTTGCTGCCAATACGGGTTGCAAGCTTCACCTTATAGAACCTTTGGGTTTTGATTTTGAAGAGAAGAAACTTCGCCGCGCAGGGCTGGACTACCACGATCTCGCCAATGTGACGCGCTATCCGAACTATGCCGCGTTTTTAGACGCAATGGGTGATCGCCGCATTTTTGCGTGCACCACGAAGGGAAGTCGCCCGCACTCAGAGGTCAGCTATCAGGAAGGGGATGTGTTTTTGTTTGGCTCAGAAACCTGTGGCCTGCCAGATGACGTTCGTAACGCATTTTCCGCCGAACACCGAATTCGTGTTCCTATGATGCCAAGCAGCCGCAGTTTAAACCTCTCTAACTCCGTCTCCATAATTTGCTATGAGGCATGGCGACAGCTTGGCTTCCAAGGTGGCCTATAAAAAAATAGCGGGCTTATCACCCGCTATTCTCATCACCTTTCACTGGGCTTACTCAACCCACTGATTTCTGCAGATCTCGCGCTATTTGGTTAAGTTGATTGGTGGCGTGAACAAGGCTATCAACCTCATGGGAACTTTTGCTCGCCATCTCACTGATCTTATTAACATTGATGTTAATTTCTTCAACCACACCATTTTGTTGGCCTGCTGCGCTCGCGACTTGAAGGTTCATCTCAGTGACTTGCGTAGTGGCTTGCCCTGCCTGTGACAAGTAATCGCCCGCTTGACGTGCCAATGCAATGGTTTTATCGCCCATTTCGCAGCTTTTCTGCATGGTATCAACGGCGGCTTTCGTCACCGAGCTAAGCTGCGCAATCATTGTCTCTATTTCTGAAGTCGAATCATGGGTACGTTGAGCAAGACTTCTCACCTCATCAGCCACCACCGCAAATCCTCGACCTTGCTCGCCTGCACGCGCGGCTTCAATGGCGGCATTCAGTGCCAGTAGGTTTGTTTGTTCTGCGATGCCTTTGATCACATCCAGCACCGACGTAATATTTCCGCTGTTTTTTCAAGCTCCGTCAATGCTGCGCTACTTTGTGTCAGACTTTCTATCAGTTGCTGGGTCTGATTCATCGCTTCCGTATTAACCCGCATGCTTTCTGATGATTGCGAAGACGCATTTTCCGTCGCACTCTGGGTCAAAGAGGCATTGTTGGCGATTTCCTGCGCCGTGGCTGACATCTCATTCACCGCCGTTGCCACTTGCATGATCTCCCCGCTCTGCGCGTCGCTATTTTGCTTTACGGCTTTAGATGCACAATTCAATGCATTCACCGCATCAGCCACCTCGTGTGCAACTTTGGCTATCATGCCATTGGTGCTTTTACGGGTGCCTTCCATATTTTGCTGCAGTTCACCGATAATACCCGGCTCGTCAACGACACCGACTTGGCTGAAGTCACCCG
The DNA here is from genome assembly GCF_900167155.1 of Enterovibrio nigricans DSM 22720. Taxonomy (GTDB): domain Bacteria; phylum Pseudomonadota; class Gammaproteobacteria; order Enterobacterales; family Vibrionaceae; genus Enterovibrio; species Enterovibrio nigricans. The sequence goes on from NZ_FUXU01000008.1 coordinate 89,683, forward strand.
ATGCCTGAACGGCTAACGCGGCAGACACTTTATTCAGCCCGCCATAAATACGATTGAGGATGACTCTTGACATGACAATGGCAACAATCAGCGCAACAACCACCGAAGACAAAACAACCACTTCGAGAATCACCGTTTTTTCTTCAATGTCCACCACCGCCGTTTCTGTGAACTTTCCAACGTCGCTGAGCAGGCTATCAACCATTTTCGTGGTGGTTTCGGCTTCTTCGCCCACCACTTTGTCGAGCACTTCCGCCTCATGGAAGTGTTGACCGTCGAGTTCTTTAAATACGTCTTCGACGTGAATCATCCACTTTTTATGTAACACCTTGATATCGTTCAGAATGATGTTGGCATTATTGAACGCCAACTGCTCCTCAACGGTGCCGTTTGCTATACCATCCGCCAAAAGTCGATCAATGTTTGCGATGTCCTGTTCAACCTTCTCGCCCAATTTATAGAAGTAGGCTTTTTCTTTGTCGTAGTTTGCTGATGCGTCAGGCTCTTGACCGACTTCTAACGCATAACGGAACGCTTTGTTGTAATGGACACGCTGCTCAACCTGATGCTCTGTGGCTTTGCTGATAGATGCGAGAATGGGGATATCACGTTGCGCCACGCCTTGCACATGACTCTCGACATAGGCGAGCTTGTAAAATACAAAGGCACCCACAATAATCTGGATACCACACACCAAAGCAACAAACATTGTAAGTCGCTGTTTGATGGTCATCTGAGAGGACATACGCTAACCACTCCTTAATAAACGCGTTGCTTGCGTTAAAGTAGAGAATGCCGCATCAAAAATGAGATACGGCCATTTCTCTAAGGTTAGCAATAACTTTGGAAAACGAGATATCTATCTGGATTTTTTAAACATCCAGCGTGGAAATTACAACGCCGTATTAATTAACCCAAACACCAAGGTTACGGTGAGGCCTCCGTTGTCATTGATGCAAGCCTCTGCACGACCATTATGCTGGCGCATGGCGCTGTCCGTAATGGCCAATCCAAGACCTGTCCCGCCACTCGCACGATCACGCGCCGTAGACACTCTGTAAAACGGCTTGAAGATATCAGCCAACATCTCACTTGGCACTCCTTCACCGTCATCACTCACATCGACCTTGAGCGAACGTCCTTCCACAGAGAAAGATACCTTCGTGTGTTGATCCGCGTATTTAATGGCATTCCGTACCACGTTTTCGAGTGCGCTGCACAATAGCGGCCCATTGCCATCAATCGTGACATTGGGGATGGCTTGATACGTAAAGGTTTTATTGTGCTGCTCGGCTTCAAATTCCGCATCATCCAGCAAGGGCAACCACAGCTCTTCCAATGTGAACGTTTCCCTCTCAGCATGGCTGTTTAGTTGCATGCGGGACAGTGACAATAAATCCGCAATCATCTGCTCCATGCGCTCAGCTTCGGTGTCGATGCGTGTGAGATTCGCGCTTTCACCTTGTTTGCGAATGGCCAGGGCATTGGCCATACGTAAGCGCGTCAACGGCGAGCGCAATTCATGGGAAATATCTGAAAGTAAACGTTGCTGCCCGCTTATCATCTGATTTAGAGCAGTCACCATTTGGTTAAAGCTCGCCCCCGCTTGGCGAAACTCTCGCGGCCCTTTTTCAAGGGTTGGGTCGATTTCAAGTCTCCCCTCAGCCACACGCTCGGCAGCTGCCTGCAGCCGACGGGCTGGGCGGCTCAAAGCCCACGCTAACCAAAGAAGTAGCGGCGTACTCACGACCATGGTCACCAGTAGCAGTTGAAAAGGTTTGTCCAGAATTTGCGCATAGAAAGGCGGGGCTTCTCGCCACATGCGTCCCACATACATCAAGGCTTCTGACTGACCATCGTCGACTAAAAATGGGCCTGCCAACATCCATCGGCCGTATAAGCGTTGCTGGGGATTGTGCGGATCATCCGCAATAGATGTGAAGTTTTTGAGTGTTCGACTCCCCCCATGATGCTGCCTCTGGTTGTAAACTTCACCGTCAAGATTGGTGAAGTACAACTTCATGCCGCCACGCTCTGAGAGGCTTTTTTGTACCTTTACAAGGTTGTCTTCCAAGCTACCGTGCATGGAAAACAACCGATTAGAGATAGTGTCTGCCATCTTTTGTAACTTGATTTTTGATGACACAGGTAGCTCGTGTTGCTGACGAGGGTCAGCTTGCTGGGCAGCCAAAACCGCGATGAGTACCAGTAGCAGTGTCAGCCAAAAAATCGCAAAAATGCGCCCATAAAGGCTTTTTATTGTTGGTAACCTCATTATGCTTCCACCAACAGATACCCGCGCCCCCTCAGGGTTTTAATTCGCGGTTTACCATCTTCACGATCGGGCAGCTTCTTTCGAATATTAGATATGTGCATGTCGATAGCGCGATCAAACGGTGCTAAGCGTTTTCCTAGCACATTCATACTAATATCCGTTTTCGCCACAATGCTCCCCGGCTGCCTGACAAGGTAGGTCAGTAATGCCGTTTCCGTTCCGGTTAAATCAATCAGCTGAGATTGGCAGTACACTTCCATCTTCCCCGGATAAATAACAACATCTTGGTATTCCAATTTGTCCTGGGTATCTTCCGGGCGTTTTTCTTCGCTGCTTTTTGCCGTGCGGCGCAAAATCGCACGCATACGTGCCAATAACTCGCGATCACTAAAAGGCTTAGGCAGGTAATCGTCAGCGCCCAATTCCAGCCCCATAACACGGTCAATCTCTTCCCCTTTAGCCGTCAACATCAACACAGGAGTTTCCCATTGATCACGTAAACGACGCAGCGTTTCCATGCCGTTTAGCACTGGCATCATCACATCCAAAAGAATTAAATCGACATTTTCGCCAATTTTTTCCAAGCCTTGTTGGCCATTGTTGGCGATGTCCACGTTATAACCTTCCAGCTCTAGTAGGTCTTTTAACAAGCTCGTCAGTTCTGTGTCATCGTCAATAAGAAGAATGTGCGCCATGGGGTGTGCCTTTAATGTCTTGATTGAATCTAGTATCTGCCAATAGCCAGTGCGATTCCACGTGTAAATCGCAGGTTTACCCGCCTTTACATTGCTTTACTTATCCCGCACACCGGTTTACATCCCAATGGGTAAAGTTACTCCCATCAAGCGACACAACAGATGAACCGGAGAACACACCATGAAATTTTCAAAACGTATTGCTGCTACTGTTATTGCTCTTCCACTGATGATGGGTTCTATGTCTGCCATGGCATTTGGCGGCGGTCACCATGAAGGCAAAGGCATGATGGGTGGAAAACATCTACTGCGTGGCGTTGAGCTGACGGATGTACAGAAAGAAGAATTTCGTGCACTTCGCGAACAAAACCGCGATGAAATGCGCACAAGCAAAGACGAATCCCGCACTCATATGATGGCTGAACGTCAACAAATGCAAGATTTAATGCTGGCTGATAATTTCGATGAAGCGGCTGTTCGCACACTGGCTGAGAAAATGTCACAGCAACAAGTAGAACGCCGTATCGAAATGGCGAAAAAACGCCACGAAATGATGAGTATTCTGACACCTGAGCAAAAAGAACAGGTAAAGGAAAATATGGCGAACATGGCAGAGCGTCACCAAAAGCGCATGTCACACCACGGCTAATAGCCATTCTCTGCTGCGAGCGTATCCCTTCATGCCGGTTGTTACCGGCATGATGCTTTCGCCCTTAGTCTCTTTATACTCCTCCCCCTACCATGTTGAAAAAGCGGTATACTCTCTGAACTTATTTTGACCATGCTCTAAATATGAATCAGAAATACGCCCGTTTAGTTCAAATGGCAGCATGGGCTGCCACTATCACCGCCACCGTACTTCTTTTGATGAAAATTTTTACTTGGTGGTACACCGACTCAATCAGCCTACTCGCTTCACTCGTCGACTCTCTGATCGACCTGCTGGCTTCGATTACTAACTTGGTGGTTGTGCGCTATGCCTTGCAGCCCGCCGATGAAGAACATCGATTCGGACACGGGAAGGCAGAATCTCTCGCGGCACTCGCACAGGCTGCATTTATCGTCGGCTCTGCCTTCTTCCTTGTATTGAGTGGTTTCGAACGCCTTTACAATCCGGCGGACTTACATAATCCCGGAGTTGGTGTGGCCGTCAGTGCTATCGCTACTGTCTTTACGGGCTTCCTGGTTCTGTTCCAGAAATGGGTGGTTCGAAAAACGGGTAGCCAAGCGATCTCAGCCGATTCGCTTCACTACCAGACAGATCTTCTCATGAATCTGGCGATCATGGCGGCGTTAGGACTTGCGTGGTACGGCATTAAGATGGCCGATGCCGTCTTTGCTATTGGCATTGGTATCTTCATCCTCTATAGCGCCGTAAGAATGGCGTACGACGCTGTTCAGTCGTTACTAGACAGACAACTTCCGATGGAAGAGCAAGACAAAATCATGCTCTTGTCATCTACCGTCGCAGGCGTCCATGGCGTCCATGATTTGAGAACGCGTCAAGCTGGCCCTACGCGATTTATTCAATTGCATTTGGAACTGGATGATGAGTTAAAGCTTGTTGATGCCCACCTCATTGCCGATGAAGTGGAAGATCGCCTCGAAGTCGCATTCCCCGGTGCTGACATTATCATCCACCAAGATCCCGTTTCGGTCGTGGGCAAGTAGCCGCATATGCACAATTAATCTTTGTTGTGTCGCGAAAATTTGTAACGCTTACTGATTTCTATCAACGAAAATAGTTAGCAAAATTGTAATAGTCTTTCATAAGTAGGAAAGTTACAGTTTTAAAGATGGTGCATGCGAGCTAAACTTGCACGTCACGCATGACTGAGGCAAACCCGCGTTACCCAATAAGACTTTTCTTAGGGAAGCAGGGTGTGAGGCTTGATGTCTGGACATGCGATCAATGGATTTGAAATTTCAATTCCCAAAGTCAGAGGGTAACCATGGTTAGTAAAATTGGTGTTTTGACCAGTGGCGGCGACGCCCCGGGTATGAATGCAGCGATTCGTGGCGTTGTTCGCGCTGCGTTGAGTGAAGGTCTGGAAGTGTATGGTGTTTACGACGGCTATCAGGGTCTTCATCAAAACCGCATTGAGAAGCTGAACCGCACTAGCGTTTCAGACATTATCAACAAAGGCGGTACTTTCTTGGGCTCAGCACGTTTTCCTGAGTTCAAAGACGAGAAAGTACGTGAGCAAGCTATCCAGAACATGAAAATGCACGGCATCGATGCACTGGTTGTTATCGGTGGTGACGGTTCATACATGGGTGCAAAGAAACTGACTGAGATGGGCTTCCCATGTATCGGTCTGCCAGGCACTATCGACAACGATATCCCAGGCACCGACTACACCATCGGTTATCTGACTGCGTTGAACACAGTTGTAGAAGCGATTGACCGTCTGCGTGATACGTCTTCTTCTCACCAGCGTATTTCTATCGTAGAAGTCATGGGTCGCCACTGCGGTGACTTGACTCTAGCAGCGTCTATTGCAGGCGGCTGTGAGTACTTCATTACGCCTGAAATCGGTCTGGACAAAGAGAACCTGATTTCAAAGATCAAAGAAGGTATCTACAAGGGTAAAAAGCACGCGATCATCACTATCACTGAGCTGATGACCGACACCAACGAGTTAGCGAAGTACATTGAATCAGAAACTGGCCGTGAAACCCGCGCAACCATTCTGGGTCATATCCAACGTGGCGGTCAGCCTCGTGCCTTCGACCGTATCTTGGCGTCACGCATGGGTGCATACGCCGTTGATCTGCTGATGCAAGGCGAAGGTGGTCGCTGTGTGGGTATCCAGAATGAACAACTGGTTCACCACGATATCATCGATGCGATCGACAATATGCGTCGTCCTTTCCGCAAAGATCTGTATGACGTGGCAACCAAGCTGTTCTAATGCAGCGTTGTCGCTAAAACAAAACGGAGCCCATTGGCTCCGTTTTTTGTTTCAGAGATTGAAAGCACGTCGAGCGTATTTAGATACCATCTCCTTCACTGAATGTCTGACTGCCAGAAAATTTCTGGTCCATATCCAAAGACGGCTTGTCACTGCTCGGTGCGCCAACAATTTTTGCAGGCACACCGGCTGCGGTCGTATGCGCTGGCACATCAATAAGTACGACGGAACACGCCGCAACTTTCGCACCCTCTCCGACCTCGATATTCCCCAAGATTTTTGCGCCGGCACCAATCATGACACCGGTACGAATTTTAGGGTGGCGATCACCAGACTCTTTCCCTGTACCGCCAAGCGTAACATCTTGAAGGATTGAAACATCATCTTCAATGATCGCTGTTTCACCCACGACAATGCCGGTTGCGTGGTCAAACATGATGCCACAGCCAATACGTGCCGCAGGGTGAACATCCACCTGACACGCAACAGAGATTTGATTTTGTAAATAGACAGCGAGTTCACGACGTCCTTGGTGCCACAACCAGTTAGCGACTCGAAAGCCTTGTAATGCATGAAAACCTTTCAGGTAAAGTAGCGGGGTCGAATAGAGCTCAACCGCCGGGTCGCGCTCAACCGTCGCGCAAATATCACATGCACCCGCATCCACGATACCAATATCACCCGCGTAAGCTTCTTCAACCACTTCACGCACTGCCATCGCCGGCATACTTGGTGTAGCCAGTTTATTGGCAAGAATGTAGCTCAGCGCCCCCGCCAAAGAATCATGCTTAATGATCGTGGCATGAAAGAAACTCGCCAGCATGGGCTCGCGCTCACTCTGCTCTTTCGCTTCACGCTTGATCGCTTTCCACACTTTGTCTTGTTGGCACTTTTTGGCGTTGCCTTCTCCGCACACCCTATACATGTTCGTACCTATTTCATTCCGTTATGACATTGCTTACTTGCCGCACCAGCCACCTCTCAGTCCTTGAGGTTTCTATGTCGTTCTGATGAGCGTTATTTTATACCCAAACGACCTAACGATGTTGGATCCAAGTTGCTTGGGTATAAGTGTGACATAGATAGCGAAACAACCCAATATCCTGCCAGTGTAGCAAGGAGATGTTCGGTCGTTGACTCGTGATGTGTCGCAAAAATAAAAAACGCGGGAGTTACTCCCGCGTTTTTTTAGACCTAATTTCGCACAAAAACTATTCAGAGGTTCGTTGGCGAGCCAACAAATCCTGTGCAGCGAGACGGGCATCTTTACCTTCATAAAGCACTTGGAAAATTTGCTCTACAATGGGCATTTCCACACCGTTGCGTTTCGCCAGCGCACGAACTTCTTTAGTATTGCGATAACCTTCTACCACCTGACCAATTTCGTCCTGCGCTTCGTCAACACCCTTGCCTTGGCCGAGGGCCAAACCAAAACGGCGATTGCGCGATTGGTTATCGGTACAGGTGAGTACCAAGTCGCCGAGTCCTGCCATGCCCATAAAGGTGTCACGTTCAGCACCGAGAGCAACCCCCAGTCGAGTGAGCTCAGCAAGGCCGCGCGTGATAAGTGCCGTTCGCGCATTCGCGCCGAAACCGATGCCATCTGACATGCCAGCACCAATCGCGATTACGTTCTTCACCGCCCCCCCCAATTGAATGCCGATAAAATCACTGTTGCCATAAACACGGAACGTGCGGCTACAATGAATTTTCTCCTGCAAATCAGTCAGGAACTCGGCGTCAGGCGACGCGACAGAAATCGCGGTCGGCATACCCGCCGCTAATTCTTTTGCAAACGTAGGGCCAGAAAGTACCGCCAGCGGTACGTGCTCGCCCAGTTGTTCTTTTGCCACATCTTGAAGCAAACGGCCCGTTTCAGGCTCTAACCCTTTTGTTGCCCAACAAATACGTTGGTCATCACGAAGGTATGGCTTCACCTGTGAAAGCACCAGACCAAATACATGGCTTGGCACCACCACTAAGATGTCACGGCTGACTTGTATTGCCTCTTCAAGATCCGCGCTCAATATCAGTGAGTCTGGAAAAGCGACACCCGGCAGAAACGCTTCATTTGAGCGATCAATTTCTAGCTGCGCCATATGTTCCGGTTCATGCCCCCACAACACCACATTGGCACCATTGCGCGCCAAAGAGATAGCAAGAGATGTGCCGTACGAGCCTGCGCCCAATACGGTCATGGCAACATTGGCCTTAGCGTTATCTGACATTCGTGTCGACCTTATTTGCTGCGATTATGCGTCAGCGTTTTCTTGATTTTCAGTCTGGCTTTGCAGGTAGTTCATGAACAGTGCGTCAAAGTTTACTGGCGCCAGATTCAGTTGAGGGAACGTGCCTTTAACAACCAAGCTTGAAATAGTTTCACGTGCGTATGGGAACAGGATGTTTGGACAGAACGCACCCAGACAATGTGCCAATTGTGGCGCTTCCATACCTGCAATTGCGAAGATACCACCCTGTTGTACTTCACACAGAAATGCATTTTCTTCACTGTTTTTAACTGTCACAGTCAAACGCAGAACAACTTCGTACACGCCTTCACCCAGTTCACGGCTTTGCGTGTCCAGGTCCAGATTTACATCTGGGTTCCACTCTTGTTGGAATACGGTTGGAGAGTTAGGCGCTTCGAAAGATACGTCTTTCAGGAAGATACGTTGGATAGCAAAGTTTTGCTGCGCTTGAGGGTTGGTTGCTGCTTCAGCCATGGTATTAAATCCTTGTTATATAAAACAAATGCGTTCTCGCATTTTGAAATGGGTCAAGCAGCCTGGAGGCTGCCCGTAATTCGCTTATCCGCGTGCAATTACTTTTTCTTTTTGCTGCGGATCAGTGGCAAATTCGCTTCGTTCCACGAAATCAGGCCATCTTTAAGAACGCTTACGTTCTCAAAGCCAGCTTTTGCCAGCGCGTTGGCACTTTCTGCGGCCGTTTGACCTGTTTTGCATACCACAATGATAGGGTCAGACTTATGCTTTTCAAGCTCGCCAACGTTGTCCGCTTTGATGTCTTTTGCCAAAACGTGAAGTGCGCCAGCAATGTGGCCTGCACGGTAGTCATCACGGCTACGGATATCAACAAATACACCGTTTTCACGGTTAGCGAGCACTGTGGCGTCGGTTGGTGTCACGATTTTGTATGCGGCGGTTTTCTGTTTGATGACTGATATGATCAGCGCAACAACCAAACCCACCCAAACCAGTGACAAAATCAAGTTACTTTGAACAAATTCAATTAACTGCTGCATAGTTCACTTCTACAAGTATATCGGCACTAAAAAACGACCCCGAGTATAACCTTCCACGCTATCAAATACAGCATAGCCTGAGATTTACATGTCCTCGCTCACTGTTGGATCTTAAGCAAACCTTGAATTTGATCACATTCACCCCCATTTTTTCGCCATATATGACGATGTTTCCTTTCGCCATCCTTTGGGTTGCTTAACGACATCTCAGAGGCTGTTGACTTACTACAGGTTTTTACAGTGTATCTTCCGGTAAAGTGCGATTCGTAAGGACACACTTAAGTGACAAACGCAGGCTACACAAGCGCTAACCACTTGCCGCTACAAGATTTGTTGAATTTTTAGCGAAAAAGTTTGCCTACTGCTTAACCAACAAAATGTAGTAAAGTTACGCTAATCATTTTTTAAGATATTGACATAAAGAGGACACCGTATGTCTGCTAAGAAGCCTTTGGCACTCGTTATTCTGGACGGATGGGGTTACCGCGAAGACAACAGCGACAACGCAGTTGCTAACGCGAAAACGCCTGTTCTTGACGGCTTGATGGCGGGCACCAGCACCCTGATATCTGCATCAGGCATGGATGTTGGTCTACCTGATGGTCAAATGGGTAACTCAGAAGTCGGCCACACCAACATTGGTGCGGGTCGTATCGTTTATCAAGACCTGACAAAAATCACCAAATCGATTGCGGATGGTGACTTTTTTGACAACGCAGTGCTGACTAACGCAGTGGATAAAGCGGCGAAAGCAGGCAAAGCAGTTCACATTATGGGTCTGATGTCTCCAGGCGGTGTTCACAGCCATGAAGATCATATCGCGGCTGCCGTAGAAATGGCGGTTCAGCGCGGCGCAGAAAACGTGTATCTGCACTGTTTCCTTGACGGTCGAGACACACCACCACGCAGCGCGAAAAACTCTTTGGCACATTTCGACGAATTGTTCGCGAAGCTGGGCAAAGGCCGCACTGCATCAATCATCGGTCGTTACTTCGCAATGGATCGCGATAACAACTGGGAACGTGTAGAGAAAGCCTACGATTTGCTGACTGAAGCAAAAGGTGAATTCACCTATGCTTCTGCGGTTGATGCACTGGAAGCGGCTTACGCACGTGAAGAGAACGATGAGTTCGTTCAAGCGTCTGAAATTCGTGCAGAAGGCCAGCCAGTTGCATCTATCAACGACGGTGACAGCCTGATTTTCATGAACTTCCGTGCTGACCGTGCGCGTCAAATCGCGCGTACTTTCTTGCCTGCGTTTGACGGCTTCGCACGCAAGAAAGTGGCTGAGCTGGCTGACTTCGTCATGCTGACTGAGTACGCAGCAGACATCGATGCATCATGTGCATACCCTTCAGCAAACCTGGTGAATACACTGGGTGAGTGGCTGTCTAAGGAAGGTAAAACACAGCTGCGCATTTCTGAAACCGAGAAATACGCACACGTAACCTTCTTCTTTAACGGCGGTGTTGAAGAGGTGTTTGAAGGTGAAGAGCGCGCACTGGTTGCCTCTCCAAAAGTTGCGACGTACGACTTGCAGCCAGAGATGAGCTCAGAAGAGCTGACTGACAAGCTGGTTGACGCAATCAAGAGCGGTAAATTCGACCAGATTATCTGTAACTACCCGAACTGCGACATGGTTGGCCACACAGGCGTATACGATGCAGCGGTAAAAGCTGTTGAAGCTATCGACCACTGCATTGGCCGTGTTGTTGAAGCTATCAAAGAGGTTGACGGTCAACTGCTGATCACTGCCGACCACGGTAATGCAGAAATGATGGTTGACCCACAAACGGGTGGTATCCACACTGCGCACACCAACCTGCCAGTTCCATTGATCTACGTCGGCAGCAAAGATATCGACCTGATCGATGGTGGTAAACTGTCTGACTTGGCACCAACCATGCTGGCATTGACTGGCGTTGATGCACCAGAAGACATGACAGGTAAGCCTCTGTTCACTGCGAAATAATTTCGCGAACAGATGAAAAAACGCGCTTAAGGGCGCGTTTTTTGTTTCTGCCGTTGAACCATTCGATGGCTTAGTGACCGAATTCCCATCAAATTGGGATCGCACCAGCCACTTTCTGTCAGCTTTGCCGTACATCCACAGGTGCAGCTTATTAACCTCCTTGATATACTGCTAGATATGTGGGAAAAAGTTTTGCGCGTCACGAATCGTTGCCAAGTCAGTGCCTTGTGTGCTGGCTTTTTGTTATGCCTGTCATTTAGTACTCAGGTTACAGCCAGTGACGAACAGCTGTCCGGTATGAAAAGTGAAATATCTCGACAAGAGCAGCAACTCACGTCGCACACTAAAAAGCTCAATACCCTCCAATCTGACCTAAAGACGCAAGAACAATCCATTGCCAAAATTGCCCGGCAGATGCGCAAAACAAAAAGCGACCTACAAGCCACCGAAACGCAGATTTCCGCACTTAACAAAGAAAGCCAACGCCTAGAACAACTCCGGTTTGGCCAAGTCGAGCTGCTCAAAGAGCTGCTAAATAGCCAATATCGTCAGGGACAACATAGCCAACTCAATGCATTGCTGAGCGGAAAAGACACGCAAGAGCTCGACCGCATGACCCTCTACGCGGAAAAACTGTCAAAAGCCCGAACCGATGCCATCAATGAGCTATCGGCAACCGATACCGAATTACAGCTTAAACGCCATGCGCTCAACACGCAGGTGGACAAGCAGCGCACACTGCTGGCCAAAATGAGCAGCGACAAGTCCAAGCTTGAATCTGAACAACGAAGCCAAAAGAAAACTGCCTCCGCGATTCAGCGCCAGATTCGTAGCGACAAAGGCTATTTGACTGAACTTAGAGACAACGAAAAGCGCCTCAAGGTCGAGTTAGATAAAGCGGCAGAGCAAGCGCGTATTGCCGCTGAGCAGGCACGCGTCAAAATGGACGGGCTCGGCAAATACAAAGGTCGCCTGCAGTGGCCAGTGAAAGGCAAAGTACTTCATCGTTTCGGCAGTGCCCAATCCGGCCAACTAAAATGGAACGGTATGGTTATCGCCGCCAAAGAAGGCAACGAGGTTAAAGCGACGCATGACGGAACCGTCGTGCTATCAAACTGGCTGCGTGGGTATGGTCTTATGGTCGTCATCGACCACGGTCAAGGCGACATGAGTTTTTATGGCTATAACCAAGCTTTACTTAAAAATGTAGGTGACACAGTAAAATCCGGAGAGCCGATTGCACTGGCCGGCAACAGTGGCGGCCAATCAGATTCCGCGCTCTACTTTGAGATACGGCGAAAAGGCAATGCGACTAACCCCAGCCCCTGGTTAACGCGGTAGTTGACGTAGGTTTCAGATGCAAAGGATTGTTGCTGTAACCACCCTACTCATTCTGACACTGGCAGAGCCCGTGCTTGCCAACCCTGCGCCTTCCAACACTGACAAGCCAAAACTAGCACTGATTATTGACGATCTCGGCTACGACATGATGCCGAGAGAAATCGCAGCGCTCCCCCCAGAAATCAGTGTGTCAGTCATCCCATTCACGGAGTTCGACACTGCTGTTACCTTGTCTGCGCTGAGTCAGCATCGTGAAGTACTGCTTCACCTCCCGATGCAAAGCCCCGACGGCACACCTCAAGAGCCAAACTCTCTGACATTGTCGATGACTAAATCAGAAATGCAGTTACGCATTCAAGAAGCCCTCTATCGCGTCCCGCAAGTTGTCGCGGTAAACAACCACATGGGCAGTTTGCTCACGCAGCACCAAGAACCGATGCACTGGTTAATGGAGTCATTGGGATCGCACGAGCTTGGCTTTATCGACAGCCGGACGACCCCAAGTACCGTCGCGCAGCGCATAGCAAAGGAGCACGGCCTTGCTAACAACCGTCGCCATGTGTTTCTCGATCATTTCCCTAACGAAGCCTTTATCCTTAATCAACTAGAGCTTGCCATTCAGCAGGCTAAGAAACGTGGTACTGCCGTGGTGATTGCACACCCACTTCCCGTTACGTTGGAAACATTAAAATCCATGCTGCCTAGGCTTCAACAAGAAGTAGAGCTAGTTCCTATCTCGGCAGCGTTACGTCCATAAGAGCTCGTCTATAACGGCTTGTGCGTAGAATAACGCCCATAAAAAACCCGCCGAAGCGGGTTTCTTCTATGCAGATAAAAGTATGGCTTTACCAAACTGACAAAATTTCGGACATGTTCTTTACAACAAACTGAAATCACACTTCAATCAGACAACTACGATTATCTATCGCTATCTTTGAGACCATCTAGATCAACCTAACTCAAGGGTTGTATTGGATACTTCAACACTGCCTTTGGGTTGTTCCGTTGAAGAAAACTCACTATGTCGCGGCAAAGGAACCGCGTCGGGCAAACGCTTCTCCATTAACCTAAGAGGACGATACAGCAAGCTTGCAATACTCCATAAAACAGCAAAAGCCCCTAGCCCCGTAAGCAGTAAACCAACGCCAAGCCCTTCCCTTTCTCCCATGATCGATGAAATCAGTACAGCTATCGCAGAATCACCATAAACGAAAGGCTCCATCACATGCTCTGCTATATAGCTAATACCAAAGTATGCAAGTGGCATCATGGACCAGGACATCATCTGATTTGTCGCTATGACCCGCCCTTGAAGTTCCAACCCCACCTTCACTTGGATTAAGCACTGCCAGTGTGCGTTAACGAGCGCCAGTGACATGCCAATACCAAAAAAGCCTAGCATTAAGAAGAACTGCTGTGCCGTCAAACCCGCGATCATCATCGATATGCCAGTCATAGTGGTAAACCCAATCATTCCATGTGCTCTCAACTTGGTGCCACCCCAGATACCCATTAACAAACCACCGGCTAACTGCCCAATACCATCAAATGCCAGCACTCGCCCGAGCAAATCAGCTTCACCTACCGATAAAATCAATGGTGTTCCCAGCACTGCAATGGCACTGAACGCAAAGTTATAGACAGCAAAGAAGACGACCATGGCAACCATTTCTCTGCGTTGAAGAATGTATTGCCAACCTTCCATTATTTCCTGAACAAGCGGCAGCTCTCTCTTTTTGAACATACAATTAGGAAATCGAATCAATAGCAGCGTAGTGAACGCAACGCTGAACGCGGCTATGTCGAGCATCAATACATTTTTCAACCCAATTTGTAGGAATAGATATCCCCCAGCAAATACTGCAATCACTTGGCTGCTGGATGATGCTAGCTGCGCGAGTCCATTGGCTCGCCCTAGATAACGCTTGGGGACCAATTGAGCAATGGTGGCAATATAAGCGGGTCGCTGAAACGCTTGCCCTATGGAACTGATAGCGACAACGGTGTAAATCTGCCAAATCTGAAGCTCACCAGTGGCCATCATCAGGAAGATGAAGAGGGTGCCGCTGACAGAAATGGTATCACTCAGCATCAGAATGATCCGCCTGTCCCAGCGGTCTACGAGCGCGCCAGCAAGCGGAAGCATCAAAATTCCGGGCAATAATGCAAAAACAGAGATATAAGCAAATTCAGTAACCGATCCAGTTTGCAGGTATACCCAGGTACCCAGTGCAAATGCCGTAACACCCGTGCCTAACATCGACATAAATTGCCCAAACACGATAACGAAAAACAAAGTTAAACTTGGATTGGCTTCTTGCTCGGCTCGCTGACCTCGTAGCCAGCTACTGAAAGAGAAACGCTCGTGATTTTTAGGGCTCGCCGTCTCTGTCAGCCCTCCTTTGGTGGACTCACGCTGATTTGATTGCCACTTAGCGATTTGATTATCCAAGATGCCGCTTAATTCATGTGCTTGATGTTTAATGAAAAAGTGTCCTGCATCTGGCAAAACATCCATGTCTACATCATTAGAAAATGCTTGCCAATCTTGATGTCGTTCTTCAAAAAACTCCGTGCTTTTGTCTTTATCCCCATAGATAGACAGAATCGGTGCCTGAATTTGGTACTGCTCAGGAAATAAGTTTGCTTTGGTATAGAAATCCTCTGCATCACTGACATCCTGACGCATGGCCGTCATCATAAAGTCGAGTTCGTCTTCCGCTATCGATTCAGAAAAACCACCCAAAGACAAAATCGACTCAAATCGAAGACGATTAGAAACTAAGCGATCAAATGGAATCCATTTCCTGAGGGATTCTAAGGCAGCAAAAGGCAGTCTAGGGAACGGAAACGTTGCCCCCAGAAACACTCTGTGGACTTGCCGGCCTTGAAACTCAAGCCTACGAGCAATGTCCAACGTCAGTGCGCCACCCACGCAGTGGCCAAACAGGTATACGTCCCCTTCAATGCCAGCAAGGATTTCCTCCACGCACTTTTCTGCAATCTCAGGCAGAGGCATCAGAGGTTCATCGGATTGTGCGAAGTCATGCCCGGGGAAATTCAGTGCATGCAAGGAAAAGTCATCCGGCAGGCAACTGGCTAACGGTTGGTACGCAATCGGGCTTCCGCCACCATAAGGCACACATATCAGTTGTTTTTCCTTGGATCGCCCGCCTTTTAAACAGTGAAGTAATCCTGAATGCTCCCTTTCACTATCCCCTTCCAGATATATCGCCAGTCCAGCAATATTGGGATACCTGAACAGATCCGTCACTGTTAGTTTTCGAATTTGCTCAAACTCCCCGCGCTCAGAGATCGCGCGGTTCAACATGCTGATCATACGGATGGCAGCAACGGAGTTTCCCCCGATATGGAAGAAGTTATCGTGCGTTCCAACACTTTCCAGGCTCAAAACGTCCTGCCATGTCTCTGCCAATAATTGCTCTAACGGAGAATTTGGCGGAGTAAATGCCTCAATGGACTGCCAAACGGGCTCAGGGAGTGCTTTGCGATCCAACTTACCATTGGCGGTGAGCGGAACATCCTCAATCGGCGTATAGGTGGAAGGCACCATATACTCCGGCAGTTTCTCGGCAGCCACCGCCTTTAGATGTTCAAAGTCATCACTTCCTTTGCACTCTGGTACAACGTAAGCCGCCAATGTTTTCACGCCGTTGCGTTCAACATCAATCACCACCGCCTGTTTGACCGATGACTGTTGGCAAAGCACAGTCTCAATTTCACCCAGCTCGACCCGATACCCCCGCACTTTCACCTGAAAGTCTTTGCGACCTTTGAATTCGATGTAACCGTTTTGATTCCAGCTTCCTAAATCGCCCGTCCGGTAGAGCCGACCTAGCGATGAGTGCTCAAAGAACTGCGCATCACTGCGAACAGGATCATTGTAATACCCTTTGGCAACACCGATGCCGCCAATATGAATCTCTCCTGTCGCTCCGACAGGGCAATGCCCACCAAACTCATTCAATACCCACATGGACTGATTTGGCATCGCTAAGCCATAAGGGATGCTCGTCCAGTCAGGTTTGACGTCTTCAATCGGATACCAGATAGACCAGATACTGCCTTCCGTCGCACCGCCAAGAGAGATAGGAGAAACATCAGGGATGAGAGATTTTAGCTGTTCAGGAAGTTGGAGGGGGATCCAATCACCGCTCATCAGCACCACTCTGAGAGAACGAAGTTTGTTAGGGATGTGCTCTGCTTCTTCCACCAAAAGTTGCGCCAACTGAGGAACCGAGTTCCAAAGCGTCACCTGATGGGCCTCTACAAGCTCTACCCAGCGCCCCGGACTTTGAACGTCAGTCTGTTCAGGAAAGACAATGGCGGCGCCAGCCGCTAAGGTACCAAATAGGTCGTAGACGGACAGGTCAAAACTCAAATCGGACAACGCCAAAACCCGATCGTGCTTCTGAACATCAAAGGCCTGGTTCACCGCTTCAATGGTGTTCATAGCGCCGTCGTGGCTGATCACTACACCTTTTGGCTTTCCGGTACTGCCAGAGGTAAAGATAACGTAAGCCAGTTCAGACGGTTGCACGCTTGGTAGCGAGTGCTGCCAGTTTTCAGGCGTAGGCGCTGATATTTCGTCATCGACGATAATGAGTTGGTAAGCGTTCAACCAATGTTGTTCGCCGTTTTGCTGTGGAGCTTCCGACACTTGCAGATGATGATATTGCGCTTTTGAAATAATCAATCGCGATACACCGCCAGCTTGTAATACGTCATGCAAGCGAGATGCAGGCCAAGCAACATTCAGTGGTAAATACGCCGCACCTACCGCCATAACCCCCAGCGTAGCGACAACCTGCCGCTCAGACTTCTCTGTCAGTAGCCCTATCAGCTCCCCTCGTTGAACACCGTATTGCATCAATGCCTGAGTAAGTGACAATACGTGCTGGTTCACTTCCTGATAGCTGTAATTTCCTTCTGATGAGATAACGGCGATGGCATTTGGCTGTTTTAATACTTGCTCAAAGAAGCCTTCAAACAAATTACGTAGTGGGTAGGCAGCTTGGGTCTGATTCCAGTCGTTCAACAGTAACTGTTTCTCTTTTTCTGAGAGGACATCAATTTGACCCAGTGCTTGGTGGCTATTTTCAACAAAGCCATTAAGCACACGAATAAACACCTCGATGAACCGATGGATGGACGTTTCATCAAACAAACTGGTCGCGAAGTTGATGTTGCCCCAGATTTCTCTCTCGCTGTCATCTAGGTACATGCTCAAATCAAACTTAGCAGGGGTAGCCTTAGATCTAACATCATCAAACTTCGCCTGCTTAAATGGCAGAGGATTCTCTTTCAGCCCTTTATCCCCAAAGCTCTGCACCGCAAACATAACCTGAAAAACAGGATGTCGAGACATATCCCTTTCTACGTTCAACGCTTCAACGATTTGCTCAAAGGGCAGCTCTTGATGCCCCTTAGCATCGAGCACCGTTTGATGCACCTCTGCGATAAAAGCCTTTACACTTTTCGCCAAGGAAACATCCGCTCGCAATGGCAAAGTGTTCACAAAGTAGCCAATTAAATTTGCCACTTGAGGAGATTGACGGTTGTCAGAAGGCGTTCCTACCACCACGTTGTTTTGCCCAGACAACATGGCTAACGTCGCGTAAAAACCACTAAGGAGCACAGTGTACAAGGTGGTGTCACGTTCGCGTGCTAAGGCGCGCAATTGTTGCGATAGTCCCTCATTGAAGGTAAACACGACGTCTAAACCATGATAATCCACGCGAGGAGGTCTAGGTCGATCAGTAGGGAGTGCCAAGTTTTCAACGTCAGCGAGTTGTTTAGTCCAATAGCCTAACTGCTTGTCTAGATTTTTACCTTGAAGATGCTGACGTTGCCACAAAGCGTAGTCACTAAAATCTAACTCAAGCTCTTCAAGATCAGGGCATTGACCGGAGCAATAGGCTTGATATGCCAGCGCTAACTCATTGAGAAATACATCCGTCGACCAACCATCAAACGCGATGTGATGCCAAATCACTAACAAATGTTTTTTTTCTGCGTCGTTATATCGAATCAGCCTCATAGGTGGCTCTGTCGTCAAATCAAACGGTCGGGCAATTTCGAATTCTAATGTCTGCTTTAATGACGAGCCCTCCGGCAGGACCTTCACCACTATGGAAATAGCTTCGTTTAAGTAATGAACATACGGCCGATCTTGCTCATCAGACAAATACACAGAGTTCAGCACTGGGTGACGTGCTGCCATAAACTGGAATGCACGATCTAATGCCGAGAGATCAACATCTTCATCTAACTCAAACACGTAAGGAATATGGTAAGCATCGGTTCCCTGTTCGAACTGCTCAATAAATAGCATTCGTTCCTGAGAGAACGAGAGCACCTTCGGCTTTGACAGCAGCCCAAGAATCTCTCTTTCCCAAAAATCGTATTTAGACGCGACTTTATTCCGCTGAAGTAATTCTAATAAAGCTGGTTTATTGGCTTTGATTTCATCTAGCAACTCAGAACACGGCTTTTCGCCGGAAAACGCCAACTTGAGCACATCAGCTTCTACCCAAATAGACATGTTGCTGGCTTTGATTCGATTGACTAGCTCATACATATCTAAATACTCATTTCGTTATCTTGTTCTTCCAAAAAGTTTTGCTTCTGGTTTTCTTCAATAAACTGTGTCAGTTCACCGATGGTTTTAGCAGTGTATAAATCTACCAACTCAAGGCGAAGGGAATGACCAAGACTGCGATTGATCTGGCTAATGACCTTAATCGCATTGATGGAGTTACCTCCCACTTGGAAGAAACTGTCGTGAATGCCTATTCGATCCGCGCCCAGCACTGTTTGCCAGATACCACACAAGGCAATTTCCAGTTCCGTTTCCGGCGCGGTGTAGTTGTCGCTTGAAGACCATTGCGGCTCAGGTAATGCCCGTCGGTCTAACTTGCCATTCATGGTCAGCGGAATGGCTTCAATCTGTGTGAAGGTCGAGGGCACCATGAAATCAGGAAGGGGGCTCGACAGTGCTTGTCTTAGTTGCTCTACGTCTATTGGGGCGTCGCTGACGACGTATGCTGCCAGGTATTTCTCACCCTCTTTCTCTCGGTCGATGACCACCGCCTGTTGCACTGTTGTCTCTTTGAGCAACACGGCTTCAATTTCACCCAATTCGATACGGTGACCTCGGATCTTCACCTGAAAATCATTACGGCCGATATACTCCAATTGCCCATCATGGCGCCAACGCACTACGTCCCCCGTTTTGTATAAACGTTCATCGTGTCCTTCAATCGGGCTGATGATGAAACGCTCCTGCGTCAGCTCTTCTCTGTTGTGGTAACCACGCGCAAGCCCCACCCCGCCAATGTGCAACTCACCGGGCACACCGATTGGACACAACCTGCCTTGCGTCGAAATGACATAGCAACTTTCGTTACTTAAAGGGCTGCCGATGAGGCTGGCATTACCCGATTTGTATTCCGATTGTGTACTCCAGATGCAGGTTTCTGTCGGGCCGTAAACTTGAACCACCTTTTGGAAACGCGAAGACAAGCTTTGATACAAGGCCTCAGAACCGCTTTCCCCGCCCACAATGACGGTGAGATGGGATAAATCGACAGACGCATTCAAGGCAACTTGCAGTACCGACCACACCGATGGTGTGAGCTGCAATACGTTGGTATTCTCCGCGTGTTTTGACAACGTCTCGGGGGCGTGGTGAATATCCGACAAATACACGGTGCCACCGGAAAGCAATGGCACCCCATATTCCAACCCAAAGATGTCGAACGTGTATTGCGTGAGACTCACCAGCGAAACAGGTTTCGCTCCCAAGGACTGGTGATATTGATGAATAAAGTCTGCATACGCAGCGTGTGGCATCATCACCCCTTTGGGTTTCCCCGTTGTGCCAGAGGTGTAGATGATGTACGCCAAGTCACTGCCCGATAGGGGAACGTCGAGGTTATCCATTGGCTGCTCGACATACGCCGATGGGCTGTCCACGGCAATTAACTCGGGTAAGGCTGGAAGCGCGTTCAACCAATGATCTAATTCGCCTAGTTGGGCTTGCTGAGTCAGTACCAAGGGCGCGCCTGTATCTTCAAAGATAAACTGCGCGCGCTCTTTCGGATATTCAGGCGATATAGGCACATACGCCCCTCCCGCTTTCAGCACGGCGAGCATTGCAATCAGCATTTCACTGCTTCGAGCTAAGAACAATGCAACGGGCGTATCGGCTGTCAGTTCAGATTGGTGACGCTCTCGGTAAGTATCTCGAAGCGTACGCGCTAACTGGTTAGCTTTTTCATTCAATGCTTGGTAGGTCAGCACTTCTTCTTGATAAACCAGCGCGACGGCCTCTGGTGTTTGACGAGCCTGCGTTTCAAACAATTGGTGCCACGTGGGTTCAACGGGTTGCTCAGCGTCGGTTTGGTTCCAGCCTTCGAGCAGGCATTGCTTTTCTTGCTCACTGATAACATCTATCTGCTCATGTAACTGCTGACTATCCAACCCCACTGCGAGCAAGATTGACTCAAGTCGCGCAAGCAATCTGGACGCTAGTTTCTCGTCTAACAAAGCCTTATCAAAGCCAAGTTGGATACTGAGCGCCCCTTCTCTCTCATACGCCATGATTGAGAACGGGTAATCCATCTTATCGCTCCAACTGCGAGGCACAGTGTCAGATGCCAAGCCTGAGGTTGTTTCATCGGCGTAAGACGGGTAGTTTTCAAAAATGAATAGACTGTGGAACAAGCGCTTTCCATCTCTTTGCAGATCTGCCAGCGACATGCTGCTAAAACTGCTCAGCTCGGCAATCCCTCGATGAATATTTCTTAAAACATCTGCGATGGTGGCCGATTCATCCCATTTAACGGCCAGAGGAAGGGTATTGATATATAGCCCTACGCTCGCTTCGATGCCGTCGATAGGAGCATCGCGCCCCGATACCGTTGAACCCACAATGGTTTGCACGTCCTGCGTCGTCATTTGAATGAGCTTATGCCAGGCAAACTGAAGCGCCACATTGGTGGTTACACCTAACGACTGACACGCAGATCTCAGTGCCGTGTAGCGGTCCCCGTCTAAGCGATGCACTATCTCGGCAGGCGCGTTAAGTGATCGGACCTTGTCCACGTTTACCGAATTAGAGAGCAAGACACTTAAGTCATTCGCCGCCTGCAGATTGGGGGCTTTCTCCTTCCAATAGCGCTGAGATTTCGAGTACTGCGCCACTTTATGCGCCTGAACGCGACCATATACCGTATCTTTCTCGGTTTTCGCCTCTAAACCCTGAATCAATGCATCGTAATGCTGGTGCACCGTTTTCAGCAGGATAGGGTTACTCCAACCATCCGTAATACTGTGGTGTGCAGTCTGAATCAATGTGTATTGGGATTCTGACCGCTTAACCAACGACACTCGGAACAACCCAGGTTTCGATAAATCAAACGGTTTGCTGCGAGCCTCTGCTTGCAAGTTATTTATCTGTGAATCGATCTCAGGTTCAGACAACCCCCTGAGATCATGCAGAGTAAAATGCTCACTTACATTCGTTTTATCACTGACCACCTGGACAATCTCGCCATCCCAGTGAAATGCGATACGCAACGCCGGATACTGCTGTGCGGTCAATTCCCAGGCTTGGAGATAGAGTGAGAGATCAATGTGTCGCTCATAATCCACCAGTACCTGAAGACGATACGAATCATCGTCAGGGAGGCTGATGAAATGGTAAACAAACCCTTGTTGCAAACTACTGGCGGGGTATATTGCTTCAATGCGGACAGATTCGCCTGTACTGGATTGAATGGCTTCCAGTTGCTGCTGGCTAAGGTTCTGACACGCGAAGTCACTCGCGGTTTTTACGCCGCCCTCTTTCGTTTTTCTCTCACACAGCACCAATACACGTTGCAGCGCATCCTTAAATGACGCAACAAAATACGCGGTTTGCGCTGCTGATAGTTGGGAAAGCACATCAAATTTCAATGTGCCATTGAAGACACCGCCATTGAAGACACCGCCATTGATGTTTAGCCTTGATGTGTCGCAATTCTGGTGACTTATCACTTCACCTGCGTATTCATCTGTTACCGTCCACAGCGCAGTTTGACCTGTGCTGTCTAGCTGTCCGAGATAGTTGAAGTAAACATCAGGCAGTGAATGAGGTGCCAATATTGGCGCAAAGGCACCGTACCCAATGCCTTTGCTTGGAATGGCTCGTAACATTTCTTTCGTGGCAATGAGCGTGCTTGAGAGATCTGCATGCGCACATAACCTGACAGGATACGCTGTGGTAAACCAACCCACAGTGCGGGAAACATCCAGAGATTCGTCTATCAATTCTCGCCCATGCCCTTCGAGAGTAATGTGATTAACCGATTGTTCAAACGCGGCAGCCATGGCAAGGCTGAGTGCCGTTAACAGCAAGTCGTTAATTTCTGTCTGGTACCCTCGGTTCGCACTGTGCACAAGTTGATACGTCTCTTGCTCTGACAGGCTAACCGTCGTTTTATGCTGAGGTGTTTGGGTATAGTCAACGGATGAGTAATCGGCAACGACACGATCCCAGTACACTCGCTCTGAAGAGTGAGATTCTGGATAGTGAGATACTGCATCTGCCCATTGGCGATAACTGCTGGTTTTCTCACTCAACGCTTTGCCGTTTATCAACGCTTGTAGATCGTCTGCTAAGATTCGCCAGGACACCGCATCGACAATCAGATGGTGGAAAGCGAACCACAATCTAGCCTGACCATCCGGATAACCTTCAATGTACGCCACGCGCCACAGTGGCCCTTGGAACAAATCAAAGTCACTTTGCCATTGCGTCAGTTTCTCCCTTATCGCGTCTTGAGTCATCGACATGACATTTAGCCGACCAAGCGGTTCTAAGGTGACTGTTCTTTGATAAACCTGCTCTGGCTTGTCACCAGAAAGATTAAATCGAGCTCGGAGAATGTCATGTTGCTCTGCCAGCCGACATATCGCGTGTTCGAGGGCTTGGCAGTCGACGTCGCCCGCAACTGTCAGCATAAACGCTTGATTCCAGTGATGTGGATTCGTCATCTTTTTATCAAAGAACCACTGCTGAATGGGCAGTAAATGACACGCGCCCTCCAATTCTCCCTGTTCAGCAACAATTTGGGTGGCGGGAGTCGCTTGTGACAAGCGTTCGCTCAATTGGTAAACGGTCGGGCAATCAAACATGTCTTTGACCTGCACAGAGAACCCAGCCTGGCGAAGTTTAGACACTAGCTGAATAGCAATAATGCTGTCGCCGCCGATACGGAAGAAGTTGTCGTTGACCCCGATACTCTCAATACCTAGCACTTGCTTCCAAATATGGCAAAGATCCATTTCCTGATCGGTTTCAGGTGCCACATAGTTATCTTGATCAATAAACTCAGGCTCGGGGAGTGCATTTCTGTCCAGCTTGCCCGCGCTCGACAGCGGAAAGGCTTTCATTGAAACAAATGCTGCTGGCACCATGTAAGCAGGAAGTCGCTGTGCTAAGTAATCGCTTAGCTCGCCATAGGTCAGCAATTTGGAGGCGATATTAGGCGTATTAGTCAGATTATCTTTTGCAACGTCGGTATCAAAATCCAGATTCGTAATAGCGATTGTCTTACTGCGGGAAAAAAACAGATGCAGTCTGCCCGCTTGATCCGCTTCGTTAGCGAGTAGCACCTTGAATGTGTAACCGTAACGACTCGCTTGTTCATGCAACGCCTCAATAGAGACGATAGGCTCTAAAGACACTGGCCTTACATTCAAGTCAGCCAGCACTGACTGCACGCGCAAGTCTGGGTAACCGTTCACCCATAAATTTTCACCTTCACGGCGCAGCAGCTCATCTAGCTGAAAGTCAGCACTGTAATCCACAGAACAAAATGATTTGAGTGCTGACCTCGAAAATGTTGAGCTCGCCTTATCCACTTTGATAACAACATCAAACCGGAATCGATTCATTTCGTGTTCTGCGTGCCCTCGCTTAGGCAAAATTTCGACCGAATGAACGCAGGAAAACCGACTCGACAACGCCAAAAAGTAACCAGGTGAAACGGCCAATTCGGTTTCCTTTGACGCTAACCATTTGGCTTGATTAACCAGTTGATGCACAGGCTTTTCAGGAGAGCGGTGGGACAATATAGCAAGGTGAAACGCTTCAAGAAGGCGCAAGTCGCGCATATCTCCGAGGAACAATTGTCCTTTATCGCTCATGCCTTCGATGGCTTGCGTCAATACTTTGTCAAGGTACTGCTGACTCGGAAAATACTGAGAAACAGAGTTCATCACAATGGTATCGATGGACTGCCCTTCCAGAGACGAAGAAATCTGATCTGCCGGGCAGCTAACAAATTCGCTGCCCCCATCATAGCCAAGCTCCAACGCGGCGAGGGAAAGCCGTCGAATAGCATTTTCAGAAAAATCGGTCGCAATGTAGTGCTCGCACTGACGATACAACGGGTAGTAGATCAGGCCTGAACCGGAGCCAATTTCCAACACTCGTCGAGGATGTAAAGCTGTAATTCTGGATACGGTCGCATCCACCCACTCCCGCATTTCGTCAGCAGGAATTGGCGCTTGGGTGAACGAGCTTTTCCAGCCTCGAATATCGAATTGATTGATCGCCTGATTGTCTGGTTTGTACTCGGCCTCATAAACACTTTTCCAGATGGCGACGCCATCTTCTTCCACGCTACCGGAAACCAGAGATGCTTTTTCGGTGTAATAACCCACCAGCTTCTTCTCACCCGATTTATCAATGGTGTGAACACATGCATCCTGAATACGAGAGTGAGCTTGCAGCGCAGATTCGATTTCCTCCAGCTCAATACGGTAACCCCGCACCTTCACCTGAAAATCGTTGCGCCCCAAATATTCCAGATCACCATTTTCTCGTCTGCAGACTAAGTCGCCTGTTTTGTAGAGCTTGTTGCGCCCTGTATGAGTATCTTCTTGCGAAGCAAAAGGGTTGTCCACAAAACGTTCTTGCGTCAGTTCTTCCCGATTAAAGTACCCTTTGGTTACCGCGACACCACCGATGTAAAGCTCGCCCGGCAAACCTTCCGGGCACAACTGAAGTTGCTTGCTGTGTGGATCCATTACCCACAACTGAACGTTTTGGATCGCCTGCCCGATAGGTACGGTATCCGTCTCAGTAAGCTGGCAATCGTAATAACTGACCTCAATGGATGCCTCAGTCGGACCGTACTGGTTGTGAAGCGTTGCTCCATGATGATTGATAGCGTTGAACAAACGAATATGTTCAGGTGTAAGCGCATCCCCGCTACAAAATACGCGTTTCACACTGGATGGCAAAGACAGGTTAGCGTGCTGAAGGTAGTGGCTCAGCCCAGTCAACATAGGAGGAACAAAGTGGACCAAAGTGATCGAGTGTTGGCGAATGGTCTCCAATATTTGTTCAGGAGACTGATGTGCCTTGGGCGCAGACATGACGATAGCCGCTCCCGTCCAGTTCGCCCATAACAACTCCCAGACTGAAACATCGAAAGTGTATGGCGTTTTTTGTAGAACTCGGTCGTGCGCACTCAACGTATATTGACTTTGAAGCGCTTCAATTCGGTTCACTACGCCCGTATGAGGCACCATTACCCCTTTGGGTTGCCCTGTAGTTCCGGACGTGTAAATGATATAAGCCATGTCCTGGCTAGTAGTTTGAGTCTCTATGTTCTGAGTAAATTGATCAGCATAAATCTCGACGTTGTCGATGCTGATGCATGTCGTGCCTAAGCCTTCTGTGATGCTTCTAACCTGCTTTTCCCACACTTGCTGTGTCAGGATGAATTGCGCGTTGGTATCCTCAAGGATATAGCGAGTGCGCTTGGCTGGGTTATCAATTGCAATGGGCACATAAGCCCCACCCGATTTCATCACAGCCAGAATGCCGATTACCATTTCCAGACTTCGATCTAAATAGAGTGCGATAGGCGTGTTGGGGGTTAAGCTGTGATGATTTAGACTCTGATAGTCATGCTGGAGTAATCTCGCTAGCTGATTCGCCTGCTGGTTTAACTGGCAATACGTCAGCGAGTGCTCACCAAATATAAGTGCTATGTTATCCGGTGTTTTTTCAACTTGCGCCTCAAACATCGAATGAAGGGTTTCACTGCTTTGATACGATTTCTGAGTTCGATTCCAGTGCTCTGAATCTGCAAGCAATCGCTGAATATCCAGCAATGGCAATTGACCAATCGGAAGCGACGAAGACATCTGACAGTGCAAAATGTGTTCAAATATCTCGCCGAAAAGCGCTATGGTACGCTCATTAAACAACGCGGGTTTATAGTTAAAAGCCACACGGACTGTATCAATTTCATCTCGGCAAATCAGGCTCAGGTCGTAACGGTTTTGATCATTACCAAGACGCTCTTCACCATATGCTCTCCAACCTTCCACCTTGTATTTCTCACCAAGATAGCTTCGGTGTTCACGCAACAAAAACAAAGTTCGCGCAACCTGACCGTCCTGGCTATCTTGAGTGAGGTTGAGCGCTCGATTGATCTGACCAAGAGAAATATCACTGTGTTCAATCGCCTCAAAAACCGTTGTTTGAACCGATTGAGCCACTTCCCAAAAGGTGTGGTACTGATCGGGCTGAATTCTCAACAACGCCTCTCCGGCGAAAAGCCCAACCAACTCACGAAGCTCTGGTCGACTACGATTGGTTAACGCAGACGCGATGGCGAGATCTGACTGACCCGTCATTCGATGCAGCAATATCGCATACGCCGACAGCAATGTGGAATACAGCGACACACCTTGCTCAACACAGCACTGCTTCAACCACTGTGTCAGTGAGGAAGGCAATACATGCTCCCACTGGCGTACCTCTATGTCTGTCTGAACCCCAGGCATGCGGTCGCAGGGGAGCGACAGAGAAACATCACACAGAGCAAGCTGTTCTTTCCAATACGCCAAATGCTCAGAACGACGGTTTATCTGCACTTCTTGTTGTAACCAGAGGGCATAATCTCCTTGCTGTATCGGTAATCCAGGAAGCGCAGTCGAACTTGACATAAAAGGGTAGTAATGGAAGAAATCACGCTCAAAGTTAACAATCGAGCCACCATCAAAAATTAGATGTGAGAAAACGAAGATAACTTTCGTGTGAGTATCCTCACACCGTATGGCATGAATTCGAAAAAGTGGCCCGTTGTGCAAATCAAACGGTGCGGCAATAAACTGTTGAATGATACGGTTAAGGCTGCTGGTATCAGACTGTGATAACTCAACGGACTGATCAATGGCGTAATGAATCACTGGCAACACACATTGTTTTAGCCGACCTTCTTCGTTTCTGAATACGGTTCTTAGGCTCTCATGACGTTGAACCACCTTATCCATCGCCGCTTGTACCGCTTTCGCATCAAAATGCTCTACCGTGTACATGCAGGGAATGTTACTCGTCGAAACCGAGGTGTTGAGGCTTTCCAGTACCCACATATCTTGTTGCAGATCGGTCACCGGAAAAGTGTTTGCGTTCGTTTCTCGATTGGCTCTTGAAATCCCACTCGTCGATTTGAACTTACGTTTGGTCAGAAGTTTTTTTCTTTGCTCCTGGGAAAGCGAAAGTCTTCCCTTTCTTTCACCACTCATACATTACTCGCTTTATAGGTGACTGGTTGTATTCATTGCTGTGTCTTGATTGACTACTATTCAGACGCCATCAATGCTTCAATTTCTTCATCGCTCATGTCTGCCAGAATCAGTTCTTCTATCCACACGGACAGGTCTCGAATGGTGTTCGCCCGAGTAATAAAGTCGGAAAACTTCACTTCGATACCAAGTTCAGAGTGCACAGATCCTAAGAGTTGAATAGCCAGAACGGACGTACCGCCCACTGCCATAAAACCCCGCTCGCAGCATATTGGAGAGCGCTTGAATAGCTCGCACCAAAGCCTGTGAATTTCTTCTTCAATTTCGGTTTCAGGCGCAGACATCACTGCATTTTGTCTATCAATAGAACCCATCGATTCAAAGGGGAGCAGAGCAAGGCGCTTGCGGTCCACTTTCCCGTTGTCGGTCAATGGCAGCGCGGTCAACACTTGAATATGACTGGGAAGCATATAACCAGGTAATTGCGATACTAGAGCTTCTCGAATTTGGCTTGCATCGGTCGAATCTCCAGAACTGGTCACCACAAACGCGACAATGCATTCTTTAGTCAACTCGGCTTGAGAGAGGCTTTGTTGCTTAAATCGATGGAACTAAATCTAGAAGCTACGATCTGATCGGCTACACCCATCAATCGTCGTAGTCTCATG
>NZ_FUXU01000138.1 GCF_900167155.1 Enterovibrio nigricans DSM 22720
CATGAGACTACGACGATTGATGGGTGTAGCCGATCAGATCGTAGCTTCTAGATTTAGTTCCATCGATTTAAGCAACAAAGCCCTTTTTCATTCTAATTTTTAGCGTTACTTGAATGGGATAAAAAAGCGCGGAGACAAACGGCGTAGCATCACAAAGCAAACGAAAGAAGGACTAAGGGAGAGGTAGTGAGAAAGAAAAGCCAGAGCCGCGCATACGACTCTGGCTTGTATTTAGCCTTAAAGCATCAGTTTTTTCATCGCATTCTTCAGCATGTGGACCTGCGGACCAATCACGACCTGCAATGCTTTCTCATCCAATTTCACCACGCCGAGCGCACCCAGCTTTTTCAGTTCATCGTCAGAGACTTTTGTCATGTCCTGCACTGTCATACGCAGTCGGGTGATGCAGTTATCCAATGACGTAATGTTGGCGTGGCCACCCAATGCATTGATAAATTGCGTTGCTTTAAAGTCACCGGCCTCTTTGGTTGATGAAATGGTCTCCATCTGTGCACAGTCTTCATCCTCTGCACGACCCGGCGTCATGATGTTCCATTTCTCAATCGCCCATTTGAAGGTGAAGAAATACAGCGCAAAGAACAAAGGGCCAACCCACAACAGATGTAACCAGCCAGTGTGCGTGCCTTGCAAAATACCAAAGGTAAAGAAATCAATCACGTTACCGTCGGTATTGCCAATCGTGTGGTCCAGTAAGTTCATCACCATAAAGCCCAAGCCATAGAAACAGGCGTGTGCAACATACAACGCTGGCGCAATGAAAAGGAACAAGAACAAGATTGGCTCTGTAATGCCGCCAACCGCAGAGGCGATAATACCCGAGATAATGAGGCCTTTAACCGCAGGGCGGTTTTTAAGCTTGGCCGACATGTAAATCGCAACCGCAGCACCCGGAAGACCAAAGATCAAGGTTGGCATTTTACCACCAGACAGGAATGCAGTGGCTGATGACGAAATCGCTTCGTTTGCGCCTAGCTGTGCATAGAAAATGCTTAGTGCCCCATGAACCACTTCACCATTGACCACCTGCGTGCCACCAATTTCGGTAAAACGCACCATGGAGGTAACAATGTGATGCAAACCAAACGGCAGCAGTAACATTTCACTCAGGCCAAACAAGAACGGACCGAATGGGCCTGACACCGCAATAAGATCGCCAATGGTATTAATCGCTGATTGCACAGGCGGCCAGATAAATGGCACCGCTAAACCCACCATCGCCATAACTGCCGTGGTCACGATAGGAATGAATCGCGCACCACTCCAAAATGCGAAGGCATCAGGAAATTGAACTTCGCGGAATCTCTCATGCAGTTTGTACACGATGATACCCGTGATAACGCCACCCAAAACGCCCGTATCAATGGTTTCAATACCCAGAATGTTTTTGACAGTGGCACCTTCAATGCCGCCAGAAACCGTCAGGTAAGTATTAATTGCCAGATTCATCACTGCATAGCCAACAAAGCCGGACATCGCTGCCACGCCTTTGTCTTCTTTCACCAGTCCGATCGGTATGGCCATCGCGAAAAGAATGGGGAGGAAAATAAACGCGACAAGACCAATCTTCACCATAAAGGTAAAGACGGCCTGCAACCAAGGTGCTGCGAGAAATGGCAAGGCCTCTTGCACGGCCTGACCACCAAAACCCGCCCCGATACCCAGCAAAATACCTGAAAAGGCAAGAAGCGCGATGGGCAGCATGAACGTCTTGCCAAGGGATTGTAAAAAGACCCAAATAGACTTATTCATTTCTTATTCCTTGTACTTAATATGCACTGAAGCAGGAAAACAACTATCTGACGTAAGCTTTAATCGTTGCGATGGTTTGCCCTTCGCTTTCTCCATAAGGTTGAATGACGTATTCACCCACATTCGCAGGGATGATGAAGGTTTCCGCGTAGTGAACAACGAATGGCGTAAACGCATCTTTCGGACTTGAAACCAAGGCTTCTCTGCCTTCAATCAAGTTCAGAACGTTGATGTTGCCGTCGGTTTGGTGCGCAACAGGCTTACTGAGCCAGTGACGACGCGTTTCAATAAACTCTCTTTCATGCAAACCGGTGCGCTCTTCACGCCATCCATCACCCTGTTCAATGAGCGTGATGTCATTAATGAGGTTCTTTTCAACCCACTCAGTATTGCGGTCCCATTGGATCACTTCTTTGCCATGGTCGAGATGAACAGGCCTTGGTTGGCCGTCCATGCCTAAACGTCCCCAATCCCAAAGTTTGAAAGTGAAGATGTAAGGCGTGGCACTTATTTCCAACACCATGGCGTTACTACCAGAGCAGTGAATGGTGCCTGCGGGGATAAGGAAGTGATCGTGCTTTTTCGCAGGGAAGCGATTAATGAATTTCTCATCGTTGAAGGCTTCACCCGTTTGCTGCGCTAGCGCGAGTTCGCACAACATTTCGTCTGGATCTATCCCTGATTTGGTGCCGAGATAAACACACGCATCATCACCCGCATCGAGCATGTAATAACTCTCATCCTGCGTGTAGTGCATACCAAATTCTTGTTGGATATATTCGGTTAAAGGGTGCACCTGCAAACTCAAATGCTGCCCTTCCATGGTATCGAGAAAATCGAAGCGAATCGGGAACTCTGCACCAAATCGCGCGTGCACGTTTTCCCCCAGCAAAGCCCTTGGTTCTAACAACACAAGATCCTGCGCCGGAATTTCTACGTGGACACCGGCATAGTTCAGAACAAGGCTGTTCTCTTCTGGTACACAGTCAAAACACCAGGCGTAATTCGGTTTGTCTGCATCAAGGTCACAGACTTCCTTCATCCATTGTCCGCCCCAAACGCCGGGGTCGAAAAAAGGCACCAATCGGAAGGGTTGTTGTGTGGTCTGTTTTAATCCTGCTAATAACGCTTCGCCGCTCACCAATTTTGGCTGTTCCAGATTGTTTGTATCCAGCAGGAAATCAGCGTGCGGCAGCACTTTGGTTTTATGACGATCGAACACACGCCATTCAATGAAGAACGCGCGTTTGTAGCGGCGAAGAATATCCTCACCGGCATTTTCTGCACCCCAATTATCCAGTTGGTAATGGCGGAAACGGTGCTGGATTTCCCATCGGGCTAAATCGGCATAGATCAAGGTGTCTGCGTTGCAAAACAAGCTTGCCGCAGGGCCATAAACGACGACTGTTCCTGACGAGATAGCATCTATTTCCGCAGATAACCGTGCGATTGCATTCGTATCAAAAAACTCCTGAATTTTATGTGGAGCAATAATGCCAAACACGCGGTCGTCGGTTATATGGCGTTCCAACATGCTAAAGATGTGTGGCTCTGGAAACTTCGCATCTTGCGTAAAGAACATCGCTGCGGGGGCCAGCTTATCGATAAAGTCACGCTTCAATAAGTCGTGGTCGACACCGTGGTAAGTATCAATGACGACGATATGTTTATTACCGTCCAGACGCGTTTTTACCGTGTCGAGAATGGCAGACCACCCTTGCCACGCGTGATTGTCATACCCAATCACAGTGACGCGAGGAGATTTATCGTAATTTGATGAAAAAGATTGGTACTTCAAAACGGTTCCTTCGATACAGCATTTGCGTTTATCCACATGCTAATGAAGGTCAGTCCGTCACGACAAACTGGTAAACTCGGTTAACCCGCCATTTTCCCTATAGTAATCAGGGATTAGTGAGGAAGTGATTACTGGATCACAGCGAGACGGCAGGAATTAACGAAAATAAAGGTTAATCGATTAATCACGCAGAAATTAGCCGTAAATGACCACAATTTATGACGTTGCAAAACGCTGTCAGGTATCCACTGCAACCGTCTCCATGGTATTGACCAACAAAGGTCGAATCTCGGAAAAAACCCGAAAAAGAGTGTTAGATGCCGTTAGCGAATTGGGCTATATCTACAATCAAGCCGCCGCTAACCTTCGTCATAAACGCAGTAATTCAGTAGGCTTGCTTATTCCCGATATCGTCAACCCTTTCTATGCAGAACTCATTGCAGGTCTTAGCGGTTATCTGGAAAAGAACGAGGTTTTGCTTTTCCTTGCACACACCGAGGAAAACGTCGCGAAGCAAAATCGCCTCATCGAATCTCTGATCAGCCAAAACGCAGGCGGGTTAATCCTGTGCCCTGCGCCTAATACCGATAAGCAGTTTCTGAACTCTGTGAAGCACCGCGGCATTCCCATCGTTCAGGTCGTGCGCCAATGCGACGATGCCATTTCGGATTATGTCGGCACGAACAACTTTCTTGGCGTGCAAATGGCGACTGAGCATCTTATTCGCCAAGGGCACCGTCATATTGCGTTTGTTGGCGGCTCGCTAAGCTCTCAAACCCGCGCTCATCGCGTAGGTGGCTATATGGCAAAACTGTTAGAGCACGGTATCGCACCCAATGAACATTACATGGTGAGCTGTAAGGCAAGCCGCGCAGACGGTGCTGCCGCTACGCATACTCTGTTAGACGCGCACCCTGAAATTACAGCCATTATTGGCTATCAAGACATTGTTGCGTTCGGGGTAATGAGAGCAATTAAAGATCGCGGACTTCGCGTTGGAAAAGACATCGCTGTTATTGGATTCGATGACGTGCCTGAAGCGAGTGACAGCTCCCCTAACCTCTCCACTGTTTCTGTGTCGGCGCGAAAAATAGGCGAAGCTGCCGGTGAATGTGTACTCGCCAGAATGCGTGGTGATAGTGCCAACATAAAAAGCGTGATTTTCCCGCCACAGCTTTGTATTAGACGATCTTGTGGGTGAGCGTGGTTTTTGCCCTGTTCGCTATCGCCACATCCGTTTTGCACCTAGCGCGTCAAGCACGAAGAAAACAGTGGTAAATGACACCTTAGTAATTAGAATGCGTGAATTGAAATTTATAACGAATTAGAGTGACTTTATGATTCGCGATTACTCCTTTGAATGTCTCGTAACCATGCCACGCCATGAACTGGAAGAGTTCAGTGCTCGAATGATCAGTAGAATGGTACCTGAAGATGTAATGAGTGAAATTTTCACCTTCGAGCAAGAAGAAGTAGACAGCGAAGAACGCCTGCTATCAGCACGTCTTGATGCCATGTTACGCATGACGGCAATCGCACTGAGTGAAATTGGGCAAGCATTTGAAGACTCAGAAAACGCAAGACAAAACAGTGAAAGGATGACGCGTTTAGTCCTTTGGCATTTCTATGCTATCTCGTTTCGTTTGGAACAAGCGATTACGCTTGAAACCCACTGCGAGCGCGTAGAAACCATCCTTAACAATCCTCCTTCAGATGTCTTTGGCTGGGTTAAGACGTTGACAGAACTTCTGCACACCTATGCGGATATGAGTTGTAAAGCGAAACGGTGACAACTAAATAACCTTGTAGCTTAATATTAGGAAGTATGAGTAGATTGCACGTTGCCAGTTATCGATTTACTCACCTTTCTGAACTTCTACAAAACAATAATTTAGTCAGTCCCAAGCGAGATTTTCAAACTCTAATTCAGAATCTCATTCAAGGTCAGTTATCTAAAACCAACAATATCACCCACAGCTAAAACTTGCTCTACATCACACTATAATTTCAGTAAACCTTAGCAGCCAGAGTATAAATTAGCCGGAGAAATAGCGACCATACTATCCAATATTTCATTCTAAC
Organism: Enterovibrio nigricans DSM 22720; assembly: GCF_900167155.1. Taxonomy (GTDB): domain Bacteria; phylum Pseudomonadota; class Gammaproteobacteria; order Enterobacterales; family Vibrionaceae; genus Enterovibrio; species Enterovibrio nigricans. Next base: position 5,651 of record NZ_FUXU01000138.1, read on the forward strand.
CATTGAATAAGTAATAAAAAATCACTACAAAGTTTTCTCCGACTATTAATGGCTTTGTTGCTTAATTCGGTTGGAAGACATGGCAGCCTAAAGTTGTTCGGTTCTTAAGCAATATACTGAGTTTCAGGCATACCCAGTCCTGTAAGCTTGTTCAGCGCTTTGA
>NZ_FUXU01000077.1 GCF_900167155.1 Enterovibrio nigricans DSM 22720
GCCTGAAACTCAGTATATTGCTTAAGAACCGAACAACTTTAGGCTGCCATGTCTTCCAACCGAATTAAGCAACAAAGCCGCTTATGCGTGCTATTACGCAATGGGCATCACGCGATTCCGGCCCAGATTTTTTGCTTCATAAAGTTGTTTGTCGGCGCGATCTATGAGGGCTTTTGCGTGATCGCCTTTTTCGAACTGTGTGACACCAATGGAGACGGTAATGTTATCCAGTTTTGTCCCTGTTTTTTTATCTTTTATCATCAGTTTATCAATGCTCGAACGGATGGTCTCTGCGACCCTGCGAGCACCGTTTAATGCGCGATTCGGCACCAACATCGCGAACTCCTCCCCTCCATAACGATAAGCCTGAATACCTTCACGGCAATAGTCAGACAGACGTTTGGCGGTGATTTTTAGTACTTGATCACCCATTAAATGGCCGTAGGTATCGTTGAAGCTTTTAAAATGGTCAAGATCGCAAAGCAGCAGACAAAAGCCTTTAGGGGGGGGGTTCGCGATCATGGCATCAAGTTGATCGTCGAATGCCCGTCGGTTGAGGATACCTGTCAGCGCATCATTGATGGCTTGCTCGTTCGCTTCTGCAAGGGTTTCTTTCAATAGGGCAATTTCTTTTTGCGCTTCTGCCAGCTGGTTTTTAAAGAAGCTGGTGGATTGTTTGATTTTTTTTGACCCTTTTACTGCACTGCGTACTAAGGCGATGGTTTCTTCCATGGTTAGCGTTTCTTCGCCGACGCGTGCGAGTTGTTTGAAAGACCGGTCTAAGGTGTTTTGGAAGACATCGGTATCTTTCATTGTATCGACCATGGTATTGCCCATTTCTTGCGCCATGGCTTGTAAATTGCTCTGTAATTCATGAAAGTCTTTGTCGTGTTTTTCGGCAATATGTTCTTGATAAAGTTGTTCACAGTGAGCAGCGCTGACTGAGCCACACTCTTGAATGGCCTCGTTCATTATTTTTGCCAGTTCGGCATCGGTATGTGCAATATAGGTGTACCAGAGAGCGTAATTTGTGGGTGTTGCCGGAACCTGATACTTCATCAATAAAGGAACGATTTTTTTTAAATATCCAGCAGATAATGTAAAGGTGTCTTGTGACATAGCTGGCTTATTCTCCGTCTTAAGGTGGATATCCGGCATCCACATTTCACCAGTGTAATAAGCTTAGTTGAAAAAAATGCGTTGCTGTGACATCTGACTTAAAGTTGATTCTTTGCTATGTCAGGTCATAGGGATTTTAGGCGTATGGCAAACGAGAAGGATACAAAACGGTGGGATGGTTTAAAAAAGCACTGGCGCGAATAGGGGTTGGCAGTGCCAATGTGTGTGCTAGTTTAGAAAATTCGCAACTGTCACAGGGCGGGGAGACGCGTCTCTCAATCGTTGCCGAGGGTGGTGACGTACCACAGCCGGTAAAAGCAATACATTGTGCATTGCGATGCCACTATATGGGGTGGGAAGAGATCCGAGCAGGTGGAGAGCAAGGCAAGAAGCGTCAATGGAAGAAGCTGTCCTACACACTCTCATCATGGTCTCTACCTGATGCTTTCACGCTAGAAGAGAATGAAACGCGCCATTTCTCAACGTCGTTGATTGTGCCGCCCAATACCCCCGTGACTTTTGGCAAAGAGCATGTCTGGCTGGACGTCAGTCTGGATATTCCAATGGCGAAAGATGCTACCGTCTCGCTGCCGGTTAATCTCGCGCCTTCTCCCATACACGATGCTGTGCTGAGAACATTCGAAGACCTTGGATTTCGGATAGAAAAAGAAACCACAGAGCAACCCAAAAAGGGACGCCGTCCATTTGAACAGGTTTTCACTCTGGCTCCTATTCAACTGCCACATACAGAGAACTGGTCGAGTGTCATGTTGACGGTCATCCCCGAGCGTGATGACACAGAGCTTGTCATGCTGTTTTTTGTGAAAGGCGAAGGACTCAGCCAGTTAGCGGGGCACCTGACAGGTACGAACAAGCTGGAAAGGCGTTTGCAGTTTGGAAAAACAAGTTCGGCAGAGGACATTGCGCAAGCCATCAAAGAATTGCTTGGAAAAATCACGTAACCATTTTTAGCTTACACGTGTACGCTTAAATATGTCATACTCGTTCGGGTTAAACCCTCAAGCAAAAGCAAAGGATGGTAGCCCGATGTCGAATCACGTACCCGCGAGCACCACATATTCCGTCAAAGAAGAAATAGCGAGCAGTATCAGCCATGGTGTCGGGGTGATCTTTGGCATCGTTGCATTGGTCATGTTACTGATCAAAGCCGTGCATGATGGCGCGGATGCATTGAGCATTACCAGTTATAGTATCTACGGTGCCAGTATAATACTGCTCTATTTAGCATCGACGCTCTATCATGCTATCCCTTTCGAAAAAGCCAAACGTGCCTTAAAGACCTTCGATCATTGCGCAATTTATCTATTGATTGCAGGCACCTATACCCCATTTATGCTGATCAGCCTTCGAACCCCATTGGCCTTTGGAGTGATGGCATTGATATGGGCGATTGCTTTGGTGGGGGTGATATTGAAAATTGCCTTTGTTTACCGTTTCAAATCGCTGTCGTTGGCAATGTATTTAGCCATGGGCTGGCTGTCGTTGGTGGTGGTGTATCAGCTAGCTCAGGTAATGTCAGCTCCGGGCCTTATCCTGCTGACATTGGGGGGATTGGTGTATTCTCTGGGTGTGATTTTTTATGTGAAGCGCACCATTCCGTTCAACCATGCGATATGGCATGTGTTTGTGTTGGGCGGAACGGTGCTCCATTTCTTGGCGATTTACTGGTATGTGAAGCCGATATGAGCCAAAGGCTGGCGTGACTCAGTCACGCCAGAATGCAGGAAATACCAGAACCAATACTGTCAGAATCTCCAATCTACCCATCAGCATGCCTATGCTGAGTGCCCATTTGGCCGTATCAGGCAGGCTAGAAAAATTGCCTGTAGGCCCGATGATGGTGCCCATACCAGGCCCCACGTTTGCCACCGCTGTCATCGCACCGCTGAGGCTGGTAATGCCATCAAGACCCGTTGCTGCCAAAATCATGGCGACGACTAAAATCGTGAGCAGATAGGTAATGGCAAATGCCACCACTGAGCGGACGATATCCTCGTTAACCGGGCGACCATTGTATCGCTGAATGAACACACCAGAAGGGTGAACCAACTGGTGAATTTGTTTCTTCAGCAATGCAAATGCGACTTGGAAACGGAAGATTTTTGCGCCACCTGCTGTTGAGCCTGAACACCCACCAACAATTAACATGAAGGCAAAAATGACCGAAGCGAATGGCCCCCATGCGGTGAAGTCATCCAATCCAAAACCTGTGGTGGTGACTACCGAGACAATGTTGAATGTCGAGACGCGAATAGCATCCATGATGCTGTAGTCACGAGTCAGTACTAGCCAGGCAGAGACCATCAAGGACGTTGCCAGTACCAGATAGGTAAAGCCTCGTACCTGTGCATCGGCCAGAATCATTGTTGGTTCTCGGCGGCGAAGCGCCTGCATAAGAAGCAAAAACGGCAGGCCGCCTGCAAACATAAATACAGTGCCCACCCATTGCGCGGAGTGGCTAAAATGGTTCATGGAGCTGTCTGAGGTGGAGTAACCACCCGTTGAAAGCGTGGTCATGGCATGGTTAACCGCGTCAAACGGTGACATGCCGGCAAGCAGGTACGAGAAAAAGCAGGCTGCAGACAGGATCAGATAAATCTTCATGATGCTGATGGCAACGCTTTTGGTGCGAGGGCTAGACTTTGCAGACCAATCAGAAGACTCGGTTTGGAACAGGCGCATACCACCGACGTTCAAAAACGGCAGGATAGCTACGCCCATCACGATAAACCCAATACCGCCGAGCCACTGCAATATTGAACGCCACAGCAAAATCGCGGGAGCCATTTTGTCGAGGCCGCTCAGTACGGTTGAACCTGTCGTGGTGATCCCCGACATGGTTTCGAAATACGCATCGGTAAAGCTAATGTGGTTGATGAACACGAAAGGCAGTGCGGCAAACGCGCTGGCGATGGCCCATACCAAGGTGGTAATGACAAACATATCGCGAGTGTTGAGGCGAAAGTCATCGGTTTTTCCGACGCTCAGGCAAGCAAATGCAGCAATATGCGTGATGATAACGGACATACCGAAATCAAGAAATCCCGAGGTGCCGGTGAAAAACGCTGTAAGGGTCGGGATATACATAAAAAGGGCAATCTTGGATAAGACCAGCCCGATTACGAAGAGTACCGGCTTTAAATTAACCATATCTCAAGCCATCAGAGGAAGAACGGACTTGGCTGGAACAGCCTTTCCACATCCGGAACATATTTTTTATCAACCAGGAACATCACGACGTGATCGTCCTGCTGGATCACCGTTTTATCATGAGCGATAAGTACTTCATCTTCCCGCACGATGGCGCCAATTGTGGTACCTGGTGGTAGTTTGATATCGCCAATTGCACGCCCCACGACTTTTGAGGTATTCGCATCGCCGTGAGCAATAGCTTCAATGGCTTCTGCTGCACCGCGTCGAAGAGACGATACGTTAACAATGTCGGCTTTACGCACGTGTGTGAGTAGCGCTGAAATGGTGGCCTGTTGTGGCGATATCGCCACATCGATGGCACCGCCTTGTACCAAGTCTACATAAGCTCCGCGCTGAATAAGTACCATGACTTTCTTGGCACCCAAGCGCTTTGCCAGCATGGCTGACATGATGTTGGCTTCATCTTCGTTGGTGACGGCGATAAACACATCAATCTGATCAATATGCTCTTCGCTTAAAAGCTCCTGATCTGCTGCATCTCCACAGAATACGATGGTGTTTTCGAGAATCTCTGAAAGCTGCTCCGCACGTTGTGGGTTACGTTCTATCAGTTTTACGCTGTACGAGCGCTCAAGGCTTCGGGCAAGACCTGCTCCGATATTACCGCCGCCAACGATCATAATGCGTTTGTACGGTTTCTCTAAGCGTTGGAGCTCGCTCATGACCGAACGAATGTGATTGCTCGCTGCGACAAAGAAAACCTCATCATCGGCTTCAATGATGGTGGTTCCTTGTGGTCGAATAGGGCGATCACGACGGAAAATCGCAGCTACGCGGGTATCGACATGTGGCATGTGTTCGCGAAGGGCTGATAAGGCATTCCCCACCAGTGGCCCGCCGTAGTAGGCTTTGACCGCGACCAAGCCAACCTTGTTGTCTGCAAAGTTAACCACCTGCAGGGCACCCGGGTATTCGATTAGGCGGTGAATATAGCGCGTAACCAACTCTTCCGGCGCGATCAGGTGATCAACAGGACAAGCGTCAGTTTGGAATAGTTGTTCTTTTGCCGCGAGGTATTCAGGGCTTCGGATCCGCGCAACGCGGTTGGGGGTGTTGTAGAGGGTAAAGGCAACCTGGCAGGCAATCATATTGGTTTCGTCAGAGTTGGTGACGGCGACCAGCATGTCCGCATCTTGTGCGCCAGCTTCTAATAAGGTTGATGGATGGCTAGCATAGCCTTGAACGACACGAAGGTCGTATTTGTCTTGCAGCTCTCTGAGGCGCTCGGGGTTTTTATCGACAATGGTAATGTCATTGTTTTCGCCAACCAGATTTTCGGCCAATGTACCGCCGACCTGTCCAGCCCCCAAGATGATAATTTTCATAACGTCTGCGTGAACCTCGGTTCGTTTCTTATTTTTATAGCAGGTGGGCTCACCCACCTGCATTGTTTCTATTACGCTTTTTTCAGGACGGCGTAATAGAACCCATCCATGTTCTCTTGCCCCGGCAGAATTTGACGGCCAGGAGCCTCTATGGAGCCAGTTTCCAGTGATGCATCACTGGTCCGCGTTAAAAAGGCTTTTACTTGCTCGCCATTTTCTTGCGGCGTGATAGAGCACGTTGCGTAAACCAGCGTACCCCTTGATTTTAATTGCGCCCACATCGCATCCAAAATTTCTGACTGCAGGGTTGTAAGCTGTGCAATGTCATCGGCGCGACGTAACCATTTTATGTCTGGATGACGGCGGATAACACCTGTTGCTGAACAGGGTGCGTCGAGCAGAATACGATCAAACTGCTCGCCCTTCCACCAATCTTGTGGATAGCGCGCATCACCACAAATGACCTGAGCGTTGAGATTTAGCCGTTTAAGGTTCTCTTCGACACGCTTCAAGCGGGTAGCATCCACATCCATTGCAACCACCTTTGCGGTCGGTTGATGTTCAAGGATATGGCAGGTTTTGCCACCGGGTGCTGCACAACAATCGAGAATTAGCTCATTCGCTTGTGGCTGAAGGTAATCGATAGAAAGCTGTGCGGCAGCGTCTTGTACTGAAACCCAACCGTCGGAAAAGCCCGGCAATACGGTCACGTCACACGGAGAGGCCAGTTTTAGCGCATCGCTCGCTTCAGGGTGTAACTCTGTCGCGATGCCGGCGTCATCCAGTAACGCTCGGTAACTGTCACGGGTATGATGTGAGCGGTTCACTCGAAGCCACATTGGGGCTTTTTCATGGTTCGCTTCAACCACACTTTCCCAGTGATTCGGGTACGCTTGTTGAAGCAACTTTAGCAGCCAGCCAGGATGACCGTATTTACCCGCATCATGAGAAACAGCCGCGATATCAAGTGCTTCTTGGTTGCGTTGATAGTTACGCAATACGGCATTGATCAATCCGCGTAGCTGGGGCTTTTTCAGCACTTTGGTCGCGTCTACCGTTTCGGCAACCGCAGCATGGGCAGGAATGCGCATGAATCCAAGCTGGTATAAGCCAACCAATATTAAATGATGAAATACGCGTTGTTTGCCTTTCAGCGGTTTGTCCATCAATGACTGAGTAATCGATTCCAGTCTTGGTAGCCAGCGCAGTACGCCATAGCAGATTTCTTGCAGCAGAGCACCATCACGAGGTGCCACTTTTTGCTGAGCGGGTGGCAGCGCCGCAGACAATGATTGTCCTTGGTCTACCACTTGATAAATGACCTGTGCAGCGACAGCTCTTACGTTCATGAAGTTACCTCAGTGTTTGCTCGCATAGCGGCGAGCCACTAAAAAGGCCAGCAAGCTGGCCTTTTTATTACAGTATATTGCCAGGTTCAAACCATTCGCGGCGCGAGTTCAGAATGTCTGCTGCGCTCATGGCTTTCTTACCCGGTGGTTGAATGGATGTCAGACGCAGTACGCCGTCGCCCGTTGCCACTCGAATTCCCGCTTTGTCAGCAGACAATATGGTGCCTGGTGCTTTGTCGCTGTTTTCAGCGTCTACATCGGCATCCCACACTTTGATGTTGTGCTCTGCGCCATTGACGGTCACGGTGAAATAGCTCATCGGCCAAGGGTTAAAAGCACGAATGCAGCGCTCGATAGCGATTGCGCTGAGGTTCCAATCCACCAAGGCTTCTTCTTTGCTCAGTTTCTTCGCGTAGTTGGCTTGCTCGTTGTCCTGCTTCACGGGGACTGCATTACCTGATGCGATGTCTCCCAAGCATTCAACCAGTGCATCCTGCCCCAGTTCGGCCAAGCGCTCATAGAGAGTTGCACTGGTTTCTTTCGCATCGATATCCAGCGTTGTGATTTTCAGCATGTCGCCAGTATCTAAGCCGATGTCCATCTGCATGATGGTAACACCTGTTTGTGCGTCACCCGCCCAGATTGAACGCTGAATTGGTGCAGCACCACGCCAGCGCGGCAAGATAGAACCGTGCACGTTAATACAACCCAAGCGTGGAGTATCCAGCACAGGCTGAGGCAGGAGCAGGCCATAAGCCACTACGACCATGAGATCAGCACCGATAGCCGCCAGTTCTTGCTGCGCGTCTTCTGTGCGTAAGGTTTCCGGTTGGTAAACCGGAATATTGTGCTCTTGTGCCAGTACTTTCACTGGGCTGGCAGTCAGCTTTTTGCCACGACCCGCAGGACGATCAGGTTGTGTATAAACAGCCACAACCTCATGGTGTGAAGACAACAACGCCGCCAAATGAAGGGCGGCGAAATCCGGCGTACCGGCAAATACGATTTTAAGTGAGTCGCTCAAGGACACCTCAGCTGGCTTTCTGATTTGTGCGTTTCATTTTTTCCAGCTTCTGTTTGATACGCTGTTGCTTCAGTGGCAACAGGTAATCAACAAACAGTTTGCCTTCCAAGTGGTCTAGTTCATGTTGCACACAGATTGCCAAAAGATCATCCGCGTCGAACTGATATTCGTTACCGTCCCGGTCTAATGCGCGAACAGTCACTTCCGATGCGCGAGATACCAATGCTCGGGCACCGGGTACAGACAGGCAGCCTTCTTCAATACCATCTTCACCGCGCTTATCCAGAATTTCTGGGTTGATCAGCACCATAGGCTCATCACGGGTTTCAGACAGATCGATAACAACGATGCGTTGATGGATATCAACCTGTGTTGCTGCAAGGCCAATCCCATCTTCGTCGTACATGGTTTCGAGCATGTCATCGACAATTTTTTGGATCTCTGGTGTGACGCTTTCTACCGGTTTCGCCACAGTGCGTAGGCGATCGTCCGGGTAGGTCAAAACCTGTAATACACTCATATACGTCTCTTAAATATGTTGAACTGCGCCGTATCTGGCTCCGGTAATTGGGCTAATTCTAGACATTTTTCAATTCAAATGACAGCATCCAAATCGAAAGTATGCTTTTGGAGACATGGGATGTTTAGAAAGCCAATCATTATTTTTTCTTCGCAACGGTTTTTCCGGTCTTTAATGTGTTTTCTCTGGCGCTATCTGATGAAGCGCCGGCCACGTATACCGTAAAAAAAGGGGATACGCTGTGGGACATAGCTGGCCTGTATTTAGACGCACCCTGGCAATGGACTTCGTTGTGGCGACAGAACCCGGAAATTACCAATCCACACCTTATCTATCCTGGTGACACGCTGCAGCTTCTGTGGGTCGATGGGCAGCCTATATTAACCCACGCGGGACAGGCTGGCATAACAACGTCACCCATTGGAAGTACGCCGGCATCGATTCTGAGACAGCATCTAACTTATGACACCTTGATTGGAACGGCGGAGCTGGGTCTCGCCCCGCGGGTGCTCGGTGATCAGGAGGGGTGGAGCTATATTTCCAAACGTGCGCCTTTTTATATTGATGCCTCGGTCGAAAACGACACGTGGTTTATCTATAGGCCCGTGGAAACCTTCGATCGTCAGGTTGGAGAAACCCCTATCCAGATGGTTAGCCTGAAAAAAGTGGCGGAAGCGCAGTTGGTGCAGGTTATCGATGGCATGTCTGAGATGGTGCTGACCCACCAATCTCAGGAAGTTAGGCCAAACGATATTCTCTTGCCGTCTCTGGGCGCGAAAACGGGAGAAATATTTCATCCTTCTGAAGCACCTGCAGGGTTAAGTGGCCACATGGTGGGTCACCTTTACGGCAGTAAGTATGTGGGGCTTCGTCAGATAGTCGTGGTCGATAGGGGGGACGAAGATGGTCTCAAGCCTGGTCATGTACTGTCCGTCCAGCAGCAAAGCGCGTTGATGCGAGGGAATAAAGGGTCGATGCGTTATGAAAACCCCGTCGATAATGCCCCAGACGCTGTTGTTAAAACATTGCCGTCGCGTTCGTTAGGTAAATTGCTGGTGATCAGAAGCTACCCACACTTCAGTCTTGCCATGGTGGCCGATGCTGAACAACCCCTGTCTTCCAGCCTGCCAGTGGTATCAAGCGGCGGTTCATAGTGGCGACAGTGGTTGAAAGTTGGCTGAGACTGGCGGCTGTGCCACGATTGGGTGCGAAGTCTTTAAGTAAGATTGTGAGTTCGCATCCACCCAATTCGCTTTTGACCCTCTCGGATAATGAGTTGTTAGCGCTAGGGCTAACCCCTACGCAGTTGCAGGCATTTCGATACCCTGATGAGAACACGATAGAAAGATGCTTGGCGTGGTGTGATGCGCCAGACAAGCATATCCTGACTCTCGCCGACCCAAGATATCCGTACCTTCTCAAGCATATCGCCTCTGCGCCCCCTCTTTTGTTTGTTGAGGGCGATCCTTGCGTATTGTCAGCGCCTCAAATTGCCATTGTGGGTAGCCGCCACGCCAGTGCAGACGGGCTGTCACTAGCCCATGACTTTGCCTATCAATTGGTACGCCACGATGTGACGGTTACAAGTGGTTTAGCATTGGGCATTGATGGACGCGCGCACAGAGGGGCGCTTGATGGAAAGGGGGTAACAGTTGCTGTACTAGGCTCAGGGCTAGAAAAAGTTTACCCTTCGCGTCATAAACAACTGGCTCAAGAGATCAAAGCGGGTGGTGGAGCACTGGTTTCTGAACTTTGGCCTTGGTCTCCCCCTAAGCCGGCATTTTTTCCAAAACGTAATCGAATTATCAGCGGTCTTTCTACAGGCGTGCTTGTGGTTGAAGCGGCTTTGAAAAGTGGCTCTCTGATCACGGCAAGGCTTGCCCTTGAACAGGGGCGTGATGTATTTGCTCTGCCTGCAGCAGTGAATAACCCACATGCAAAAGGCAGTAATGGACTTATTAAACAAGGGGCATTTCTTGTCGAAACCGTCGACGATATTTTAGCCCAAGTCGGAACACTTGCAGGCTGTGCAATTAATCACCAGTTAGACGTGGTGCAGGCTCAAGTTTTGCAAGAAGAATTGCCATTTCCTGAACTGTTGGCTAACGTAGGAAATGAAGCAAGGTGTGTCGATGTGCTTGCAGAATTCTGCGAACAACCCGTTCACGAAATCATGATGCAGTTGTTAGAACTAGAGCTACAGGGGCTTGTTACCGCAGTACCTGGAGGCTATATCAGAACGAGGAGGGGCTAGCCATGATGGACATCCTAATGTACCTGTTCGAAACCTATATTCACAGCGATGTGGAATTGATGGTTGATCAGGACGAGTTGGCTGATGAACTCTCCCGCGCCGGGTTTCATCAAGACGATATTTACAAGGCATTGAACTGGCTGGAAAAACTGGCTTTGTTACAAGATGCGGATAAAACGCCTTATTTAACCGCGAATGCGCAGACCTCCGTCCGTATCTTTACACTTAAAGAAATGGACCGATTGGACACTGAGTGCCGTGGTTTTTTGATGTTTCTAGAGCAAATTAATGTGCTTAGTCCAGAAACCCGCGAGATGGTCATTGATCGTGTCATGGAGCTGGAAACACTAGAGTTTGCGCTGGATGATCTCAAATGGGTGATACTGATGGTATTGTTCAATGTGCCGGGCAATGAGAGTGCGTACGATCAGATGGAAGAACTCCTCTATGCGACGGCGGAAGACGAGTACCTTCATTAACCCTTTATTACTAAGTCTTTGAGGCTAAGCTGTTTTGGCTGGAAAAATAGACGAGTCATTGTTCAGTGCACATGAGCATGCGCTGAATGAACAAGAGCGCTGTCCACAATGTGGCAGCGCTCTTGTTATAAAGCACAGTAAGCGCGGGCCGTTTAAAGCCTGCTCTGCTTATCCATCCTGTGACTTTGTGGAATCTTTGCACCATAACGATGGCCACATCGTAAAAGAGTTGGGGCTTCCTTGTCCTGAGTGTGGCAATGAATTGGTATTACGCCAAGGGCGTTTTGGGATGTTCATTGGCTGCTCGTCGTATCCGGAATGCCAACACATAGAAAAGCGCGATCAGGAGCCCGATACGGATACGATCGACATTGCTTGCCCTGAATGCAAAACGGGGCATCTGCATGAGAAAAAATCGCGTTTTGGCAAAGCGTTTTATGCCTGTGATGGTTATCCGAAGTGCAAAGTTGCTGTGAACCTTAAGCCGTTAAAAGGTAGGTGTGAGGCGTGCGGTTATCCATTGTTACTGGAAAAGAATCTGGCTACAGGCATAGTGAAAGTGTGTGCTGATAAGAAATGCCAACATAAACAGGGTTAAGGGCACTTATGCAGGAAAAAGAGCCGCGTGTTTACGCGGCTCTTTTTCGTTTTACGGGCGGTTAACGTAAATTGTCGGCAGCCAGCTTTAAAGCTGGAAACTCATCATCAACAAGAAGCTCTGCGATGGAGTCCAATGTATCACCCAATGTGCTTGCAGAATCTGCACACAGGTTGATGTGACCAATCTTCCGCCCTGGTCGAGGCTCTTTGTCATACCAGTGCACGTGAGCCTGATGCATGACCGAGGTCGGTACCGTCACGTTACCAACAATGTTGATCATGGCGGTGGGTCGAATACGTTTGGCACTGCCAAGCGGCAAATCACATACTGCACGAAGGTGATTCTCGAACTGGCATACATCCGCACCTTGTTGCGTCCAATGACCGGAATTGTGAACACGCGGCGCGATTTCATTAACCATCAACGTACCGTCAACATCAAAGAATTCGATCGCAAGTACACCCACGTAATTCAGCGTATCAGCCACTGATTTAAACATGGCTTCGGCTTGTGATTGCACAGCATCATTCTCGCCAGCGGAGATGGACACACTCAAAATACCATTGGTGTGAATGTTCTCTGTCAGCGGGTAGATTTCCAGTTCGCCTTGGGCGTTTCGCGCGCCAATCAAGGACACTTCGCGATCAAACGGGACAAACTCTTCGGCAATCACACACTGGCGGCTGCCTTGAGGCGAGGTCTTGAGGAATTGGCCGATATCCTGCCAAACAGCGTCGATATCTCTATCTGTTTTTAATCGCCACTGGCCTTTGCCATCGTAACCATCTAGCGCGCTTTTCAGAATGAGTGGAAGTCCAATTTTAGCGATAGCTGCGTCATAGTCGTCGCGGTTTTCAATCACCTGATAGCGGGCGTTATTCACCCCTGCTCTATCAAGCAGTGTTTTTTCTTTTCGGCGATCGCCACCAGTGAGAATGGCTTCTTCTCCCGGGTAAAATCTGCCGCTTGCCTGACACACAGACAATATATCCGGCGCAATATGTTCAAATTCGGCGGTAATGACGTCTGCATCCGCAATACCATTCTCAAGGCCTTGACCTAATACTTCCTGTGTCAAGGGGTGGACGATTTTGCCACTTCGAACATCATACGCACTGATTTTTATATTTAATGGGGCACCAGCCAGTGCCATCATGCGTGCCAGTTGTCCGGCACCAAGTACCAGCACTTTCATGGTTATTCCACCGATGGGTCAGGGTGAGCAAGAACGGTTTCCGTCTGGGTTTGACGGAACGCATCAATTTTAGCAAGCAGAGCATCATCACCCGTTGCAAGGATTTGCGCTGCCAATAGACCAGCATTTGCTGCTCCTGCATCTCCAATGGCGAGAGTACCAACAGCGACGCCTTTTGGCATTTGAACAATGGATAACAAAGAGTCCATGCCTTTCAGTGCTTTTGACTGAACTGGCACACCCAATACGGGTAGGCTAGTAAAGGCGGCTGTCATACCGGGTAAGTGTGCTGCGCCACCTGCGCCGGCGATCAATACTTTCAAACCACGAGATGCAGCATTATTTGCGTATTCTGCAAGGAGTTGAGGGGTGCGATGCGCGGAAACCACGCGGGTTTCATAAGCAATACCGAAGTGATCCAGCATATCTGCTGCGTTTTTCATGGTTGGCCAATCTGACTTTGAACCCATGATGATGCCGACTTTCATAGTTGCTCCTGTAACTGCCGTGTACTGCAACCCAAAACGCTTTTTCGCGCGGTGTTCTCTGAAAGAGAAAATAAGGGTTAGGTGAAATTGGCGCCATTATATCGGCAAAAAGCCATTAGGAAAACGTTTGCGTCGGTGGGTTTGGTGCGGTTTCTCATCAAAGTAAATACAGAAATTTCTGCTAAGTCTGTTTCGATTTGTGACAAAAGTGTTGAGAACGGCTGCCATAGTTAGTCATAGTAGGCGTGTAAGTAAATAAGAAAGAGTTGGAGAACCCCATTGGCAAGTGTTGAACAGTGTGTTGAAGCGCTGACGCGAGGAGAAGTGATCGCCTACCCAACGGAAGGCGTGTTTGGTGTTGGGTGCGATCCGGACAGCCCTGCTGCCGTGCAGGCTCTATTGGACGTAAAAGAGCGTGATAAAGCCAAAGGTTTGATACTTATTGCCGCCAACCTTGCACAACTTGAAGGCTACATTGATGTTGATAGTTTGAGTGATGAGATTAAAGCCGATGTGTTGGTGACCTGGCCTGGGCCTGTCACCTGGGTGATGCCTGCGGGAAAGAAGATCACCGATTGGGTAACCGGACAGTTTGACACCGTTGCTGTTCGCGTTTCTGATCATCCTGACGTACAGGCGCTGTGCCTGGCATATGGCAAGCCTATCACCTCAACCAGTGCCAACTTAAGCGGCGCAGAGCCGTGCCGCACAGTAAAAGAAGTTGAAGCGCAGCTTGGCGATCGCGTGCCGTGCGTATTGTTGGGTAAAACGGGCGGACGTGACAATCCTACCGAGATCCGCGATGCACGTTCTGGTAAGGTGCTACGTCAAGGCTAACAAATACAAGGACATCGCGTGCAAAACCAACAGCTTCCTCAACAGGTAGATAAAGAAGCAGTCAAACGCTTTTTGCTTTCGCTACAAGATACCATTTGCGCCGCGTTTGAGTGCGAAGACGGTGCAGTATCTTTTCAAGAAGATGCGTGGGAGCGTGAAGCAGGAGGCGGCGGCAGAAGCCGGGTGTTGCGCGGCGGTCAGATCTTTGAACAAGCGGGCGTGAATTTTTCGCACGTCTTTGGCGACAAAATGCCTGGGTCAGCGACAGCGCACAGGCCTGAACTGGCTGGACGCAGCTTCGAAGCGATGGGCGTTTCGCTGGTGGTGCACCCCAATAATCCTCATGTACCAACTTCACACGCTAATGTGCGTTTCTTTATTGCCGAAAAAGAAGGTGAAGCACCGGTATGGTGGTTTGGCGGTGGGTTTGATCTCACGCCTTTTTATCCATCAGAAGAAGATTGTCAGCACTGGCATGACACCGCGAAAGCGATTTGTGCACCATTTGGCGATGAGGTGTATGCCGAACATAAAGCTTGGTGCGACCGTTACTTTTTCTTGCCACACCGCAATGAAACCCGCGGTGTGGGTGGTTTGTTCTTTGACGATCTGAATGCGTGGGGCTTTGATGCCAGCTTCGAGTACATCAAAGCGGTGGGCGAGGGCTATCTGGATGCGTACCTGCCTATTGTACAGAAGCGCAAAGATACCGAGTACAGTGATCACCAACGTCAATTCCAGCTCTATCGTCGTGGTCGCTATGTCGAATTCAACCTCGTCTACGACCGCGGTACCCTGTTTGGCCTGCAAAGTGGCGGACGCACCGAATCGATTTTGATGTCGATGCCACCGTTGGTTCGCTGGGAGTATGGCTTTGTGCCAGAAGAAGGTTCACCAGAAGCCAAACTCTATAATGACTTTCTTAAACCAAGGGACTGGTAAGTAAGCAATGGACAAGTACGTTGTTGTCGGCAATCCGATATCGCACAGCAAATCTCCTTTTATACATACGCTCTTTGCGCGTCAGACAACGCAGGACATGACATACCAAACCTTAGAAGCACCTTTGGGCGGATTTGATGAGGCCGTCACCGCGTTTTTCAACGACGGCGGCAAAGGGTGTAACGTCACGGTACCGTTTAAAGAGAACGCCTATGCCATGGCAACCATGCTGACCGAGAGGGCGAAGCTTGCCGGTGCGGTGAACACGCTGAAAAAGCTCGATGATGGCGGCATTCTTGGCGACAACACCGATGGCGAAGGGTTGGTTCAAGACCTTCTTAGTCATCACGTACAAATAGAAGGGGCTAAAATCCTACTTCTTGGTGCAGGTGGCGCGGCACGCGGCGTGGTGCTGCCATTGCTAAAGCACGAACCGGCTTCTTTAGTGATAGCCAATCGCACCGTCAGCAAAGCAGAAACCTTGGCGGCACTGTTTGCTGAACACGGTAAGGTTGATGGGACTGGCTTTGAGGCATTGGAAGGGCAGACCTTTGATGTCATCATTAATTCCACCTCGGCAAGTTTGTCGGGAGAGCGTCCAAAAATCCCTGCCAGTGTCATGCACGCATACACAGTGGTGTATGACATGGTGTATGGCTCAGGGGTAACAAGCAGTAACCAGTGGGCGCTAGATAATGGGGCCGCTCGCGTGATCGATGGATTGGGCATGCTGGTGGGTCAGGCCGCAGAGAGTTTTACCATTTGGCGTGGTATCCGACCGGGGACTGGTCAGGTGCTCAGAGAATTACGCCGAAATTTGGCTGAGTAGCATGAACCAAAATATTCTATTTCCTGATCTTCATAACGTCGATGACGCACGTCAAGCTGTAAGTTTTCATGCGCAACAAGCAGGGGGTTTGATCCCATGCTTTGTGCAAGTGAGTGACTTAGAAAAGCGAACGGGCAGTGAGCTGGACTCGAAAGAGGCGATACTCAATATCTTCAATGAGTATCGCTTTGACTATGAAGAGCTCGCCGAAAACGCTATAGAAGAAGAGGACTTCAATGGAGCCGGCGAAATTTGGGTCAGTTAGCTTCTGCTAAGTATTCGTTTTTCGTCACAACATAGTTATCTGACGACTTCTGCAAAAAAGCGCGTTCTTCTTCTTTTAATGGGCGCGCTTGTTTAACCGGGCTACCTACATAGAGAAAACCCGAAGCCAAACGCTTACCGGGTGGTACTAAACTTCCCGCGCCCACCATTACTTCATCTTCTATTATGGCACCATCGAGTACTATGGCGCCCATACCCACAAGCACCTTATTACCAATTGTGCAGCCGTGCAGCATTACCTTGTGGCCGACCGTTACGTCCTCACCAATGATGAGTGGGTAACCTTCAGGGTTTTCTTTGTTCTTGTGGGTCACGTGGAGCACTGAACCATCTTGAATATTGGATCGATCGCCAATTTGAATATGGTTAACATCGCCACGTGCTGCAACCAACGGCCAGATACCAACATCATTGCCCAGCGTGATATCACCGACCAATACAGATGTAGGATCTATATAAACGCGCTCACCTACATTCGGGTAGGTACCTTTATAACTACGAAGTACAGAAGACATAGCTAAATCCGATAAGGAAACATAAAAATAGACTATATCGATGTTATTTAGAGTGCAATTAATCAGCGTTCATATGTGTTTTACCTATGCATTGATTGAAAAGTAATCGAACGCGCCGTTTTTAGGTGAAAAGTGTAAGAAAGCCCTTGCCAACTTTTCATAGCTCCCTATAATGCCGCTTCACCGACACGGAGAGCGGCTTCCAACGAGGAAACGCCCACGAAATCGGTACGGCGAACAGGCTTCAAAACTGAATGAAAATAAACGCTTGACGCGTTGAAACGAATCAGTAAAATGGCCGCCCGCTTCAACGAAAAAGCCACTTCTTAGTAAGCGCGCTTTAACGAGAGAAGCAAGTCAACAAGACGTTTTGATGGTTGCAAAAGCAACGCGGAAATACCGCAAAATTTCTTCTTGACTTCATCGCCTGGCAGCGTAAAATTCGCAGCCCTGACGGTGAGAAGCTCCGGCTTCTACAGTCAACGTTCTTTAACAATTTGACCTATACAATCTGTGTGGGCACTCGTACTTGATAGACAAAAGATTTATCAATGAACTGAGTGACCCAAGATGGTGAATCTCTTCGGAGTGCACTGTCAACACAGTCAATGCAGATTTGCCTACGGGCAAAAAAGTAATTCAGTATTCATTGAGCGTTACCTTCGGGTAACAACAAAATTCTAATTGAAGAGTTTGATCATGGCTCAGATTGAACGCTGGCGGCAGGCCTAACACAT
Source organism: Enterovibrio nigricans DSM 22720 (assembly GCF_900167155.1). GTDB lineage: Bacteria > Pseudomonadota > Gammaproteobacteria > Enterobacterales > Vibrionaceae > Enterovibrio > Enterovibrio nigricans. Next base: position 17,734 of record NZ_FUXU01000077.1, read on the forward strand.
GCAAGTCGAGCGGTAACATTTCAAAAGCTTGCTTTTGAAGATGACGAGCGGCGGACGGGTGAGTAATGGCTGGGAACCTGCCCTGATGTGGGGGATAACAGTTGGAAACGAC
>NZ_FUXU01000065.1 GCF_900167155.1 Enterovibrio nigricans DSM 22720
GAGCCGTATGCAGTGAAAGTTGCACGTACGGTTCTTAGGAGGGCGGCACTTGGTAACAAGTGTCGCCTATCCGACATCAAGTCGGTGGCTATTCAGACATATTGGTTGAGGCTTGTTCCCACTTATAGCTCTCTTTTCCTCATAAGGGCGAGTGGCATGTTGGTGGCTCTGCCCGCGTTTCTTGATATTCCGCCTCCAGAGCTGTTGTTCAATGAGGCCTATCACTTGCTGGCTTTGTGGTGCATACAGTAAAATAGGGTGCGCTTGAATCGCTCGGAGTTTGTCACCTTGATTGGCATGTCCCAATGAGTCTCTGACGCTATCATGCTTGTAAATCAGTGGCGTCGTTTCTTCAAGCGCCAGTAAGGTGTTGTGAGCATTGGCTTGCTGTGCTATAGAGAGAAAACCCGTTTCAACGATATCGCTGGCTTGGATATTCCCGTTGCGGATAAAGTGGTAAGCGCCTTCCATCTCGGCGGGGGATAGGGCGAGTCTGGACACGGCAATTCCAGGCTGTTGAGCGATTGAGGCAGTCAGTGAAACGAGTCTTTGCGTGCATCTTGGGTCGTTGAGGTTTGCTTGCCCAAATTGACATTTCGCCCACAGCTCTGGATTCATCATCATACTCGCCTCAAATAATTTGTCCTAAGCGATCTGATCACAGCATGCAAAATGAGTTCAAAAAAATCCCCGAGCAACGCTCGGGGATTTGTGCATGAGAGACTGTCTAAAAGGGGACCTTTGGCTAGTGCAGCTCTATCTCCAATTGATTTTTCCTTTCAGTGGCCCCTCAGTTTCGAAATTGACGGCTTCGGTGGAACCTTAATTACCAAGTGAACATGATCAATTTGAATGCTCAATTCAACAACTTCGCAGCCCAGTTGACTACTGTATACGTGAATACAGCTGTACACTTTTCCCCGGTTTTGTTCTTTAATATCAGAAGCCTATACTTTGGCGTTCACACTATGTGGTATTGACAGCGCCAGTACACATACGATGCTTGCTTGTATCTACTCATGCTTTATGTTCTCTTTGACTTCGCTGAAATTGAGAGTTCGTTTAGCATGGGTAGATAATCAGGCAAAGCCTTCCTGAATGATAACCACCTATTTCAGTAGGTGGTTTAGGGCTGAAAATCAAAGAATCGAGTGGTGACCTATGATGGGGGGCTGGCCATTTTTAACGCAAACTCGTATCTGTCAGATGATTAAATAGATGGTAATACATTTCTGCTAGTGACTCAAATCGATTGAGCCACTAGCAGAAAATTAATCTAAAAATTGGAAGTGTATGAAAGATTTATGTTTGCATTTCCATTCTTATTAAATGAATTAATTAATGATAATTGTCCAGAATGTAACTCTCTTGATAAACGGATTTTAATGCTTTTTGATGTATATGCATCTGACTCTTTGATTGAATATAATAGGCTGAAGTTATTATATTGAGATGAAATGCTGAACTTAATTTCTAGCTCATTACCGTAGTTTTCACCATCAATACTGTCATAACGGAACCATAATTTTGGTTTGACACTGATTTTATTCGTTATTTCCGATAAGTTGAATTTTTTATAAATTTCACTGTCTATATAGTAGCTAGTGCTATTGTAGTTAGATGGGTTAAATTTAAGATAAGCATTTTCTTCACCTTGTGTTGCGTTAATTGATGCTTCTGATGCCAGTGCGTATGATCGATTAACCCCAAGCCTAGGCTCAAATGTAATGCCGTGAATGTGTTTTTTTATAGACATGGCTAAGCCAGTTAATCCTGTCAAGTATCTATAGTTACCATAAAAATAAATATTGCCACCCTCATACTTATCAATATTCAACTCATAGCTGTGATAACCAACGCCAAGTGCAACGTAGTACTGTAAAGATGCGATATCATATATACTTGCACCATAATATCCGGTATTTATACCTACCCCAGTTATATTACCATTAGCATCGTTACTTACAGCTGAATCTTTTATGTAACCACCAAATGACAGCCCGCTAATAGAGGAAGATGAATTAATCCATTCGGTTGAAACATTAAATGTGGATTTAAATGTCTTTATGTTTAGATTATCTGAAACATTAATACTATAGCTTCCATCTAAAGATGTAGTTCCACTGCTATTGCAATATATAGAGTTGCTGCCAAAAGAACCATTAGCGGATGTTGTTCGTTCTCCTGATATTGTTAATATTACCTTGCCAATCCAATGGCTTATGAAAGCAATATTTATCATTTTTCAATTTTTTCTACTCAAAGCATTTTTAGCCGCATCGCTAAAACTTGATTCTAAATCTTTAACTGTGATAGATAGATCCCTTTCTAATATTTTTTCAATATCCTCTCTAATAAGCTCTGCAACAGTAAGCCTTTGAATCTTATTAGAGAGTGCTGGAGAGAAACCATTAGCAAAGAAAGCTAGTTGATATTGAGTGTTATTTCCCATTTGGCTTAAAAATAATTCAGTATATTTACCAACGCCATTTTTGGATGTTACCATTGTTGATTGATTGTTTGCGTTAAGACTTCCGCTTCCAGAGATCAATCTAGCTGTGATTACAGTTGTGTTGTCATTTGTATAAATATTTCCGTTTTTATCAACAAGCTTGACTATTGGTTGTGTTATGAAATCTCCATTTCTCCCTAAAATAGGTTGAGTTTCAATAATTACACTTCCTTTAGTTTGATTAGTCGATAAAAACTCTATAGATATATCAGGTATACTATGAGTGATTCCATCTACCGTGCGAATTGATACTCTGACAGTTGTATTTCCTGCTTCAATGGATAAAACACTAAAGCTATATATGGCGCCATTGCTAGGTCTGGGAATAATAATGCTGCGTCCTGATGGGTTTACAGTTAATGTACCAGGGCCAGAGATAATTTCGGCATTAATACTGTCGATCTGCGATGTGTCGATTAAGAGGTTGTCCAATGAGTCTCTAATAGCAATAGATAATGCCAATTCTCCTTGATTTAAATCCCATTGATTAGATGGAAGTTCAACAAACTTAGTTCCATTAGACTGAGGTGAGTTTGCGAATGCTATATGTCCATCACCAGTCAGTTGGATACTGTTTGATGTTGCTGACGTTAAGCCAGTTGAAGCAAATGACAAGGTGTAGTTTTGGCCCACAGTACCACTGAAGCCTAAGTCACTAAAGGTTGCCACACCGTTCACGGCGTTCACTGTTGTGGCACCACTTAAGGTTCCACCGCTTGAAGAAGCGGTTACTGTTGCATTGCTGCTAACAATATTGCCACTGTTGTCAACGAGATTTACGACAGGCTGCGTTGTCAACTGGGTACTGTTGTTGCCTGCGACTGGTTGAATTGTTAATGCTATTTGAGTTGCTGACCCAGCCCCAGTCGGTTGGATATTGTTTGATGTTGCTGACGTTAGACCAGTTGAAGCAAACGACAAGGCATAGTTTTGGCTCACAGTTCCACTGAAACTTAAGTCACTAAAGGTCGCCACGCCATTTTGCGCATTCACCGTTGTGGTACCGCTTAAGGTACCCCCGCCGCTTGCAGAAACGGTTACTGCTGCATTGCTGCTAACAATATTACCACTGTTATCAACGAGATTTACGACAGGCTGCGTTGTCAACTGGGCTCCGTTGTTGCCCGCAACTGGTTGAGTTGTCAGAGTAATCGCGTTGGGAAATCGATAACGAACGATAACAACACCACTACCACCATCACCAGCAGAATATACTATTTGAGATGAACCGTCGTGGTAACTACCACCACCACCACCACCAGTATTTGCTTGACCGGAAATTGCATTACCATATGTGCTGCCTCCTCCTTGACCACTACCATGGAGGCCTTGACCTGGAACGCCTGCGTCTCGTTTGCCGCCGCCGCCGCCTGCATAATATGTATTGCTGCCACTGATATCTGAAGACAAACCACTACCACATCTCCAGCTCTGTTTGCAGTGGCTATATTGGGGTAGCCACCAGTGGAACCAGCACCGCCACCACCACCGCCTAAAGTGGTTATTGAGATCCCTGGCCCTAATAGAGTCGAGTTTCCTCCATTACTACCTTGTACAGCTGGCGTCCCTTTCGCTCCCCCTGCACCAACGTTGATTTGATATGTTCCCGATGAGAATGACAATCCACTTCTTTGATCAAATCCACCACCACCACCACCACCACCACCAGTGCCACTTGCTATAGCGCCACCACCACCACCACCACCAGCAATGACTAATATGCGTCCACCAGAAAGTGCTTCTCCAGCAGGGACAATAAATGATCCTGAAGAGTTGAATATGTGTACTTTGTCTACTGATCCATCAGCATTAATGACGGTAAATGTACTACCACCAGATGCCGCATAGGCACTAGATAAGAGGAAAAAAAAGGAAAAAAAAGAAACATATTTTATCAAAAAGTTGTTCATCAACGAGTAACCTAAGCTTTAACGGCATACGATGCATGCGAAAGTTCAGCACTTTACCCACATCAAGTGGTATATTCATTGGTATCAGATTTTTCTGACGCAAGCGTATTGATTTTATTATTGAAAAATCATAGTAATTTCTTATATTCTAGGAAACTAAACGAGTCATGGTCAAATTTGGTGTGCAAATTCAAGAGCAACGGCTTGGTTCTTCTTTAGTTTCGCGAGTTCTATTTCGAAATGTCATTACACTGACAACAGCCTAACTGAATCCTCTCTGTCTTCGCTCGTGCACGCGAGCAACAAGCGCATCTAGAGGCACAAAGTAGGATTCACCGTATTCGATATAGCGAAAGCTAATCGCTCTGTCTATAGATAAGAGAAAGGTATATATAGCAGACCTAGGTTTATAGAGCTGGCCTAGGCTTCCCCCTTTCCTTGGCTGGCTCTAACCTGTTGCGTAAAAGAAAATGGCACCTTTTAGGGTGCCATTTTCCGTGTGCAGCGAAACGAGGCGTGTCTTTGGCAGATCTATTCCTTTCGGTATATCCGTTACTCTGCGACACCCCCTTGGGTGAGTTTTACGGGGTCGAGCAAACGCTCTAGTGTTGCTCTGTCCATGCCAGTTTCTTCTTCGGCCACATCAAGAATGGCACGCCCGTCTTGGTAAGCTTTTTTGGCAATTCTTGCCGCTTTTAAATACCCGATAACAGGATTGAGCGCGGTGACGAGGATAGGGTTCTTGGCAAGAGCTTGTTGCAGGTTGTCGTCTCTTACCGTGAAGGTTTTTATCGCTTTATCAGCAAGTGCGGTTGCGCTGTTTGCTAACAGTTCAATGCTCTCTAGTACATTGTGTGCGATGACGGGGAGCATCACGTTTAGTTGGAAGTTTCCGGACTGCCCCGCAACGGTAATGGTGGTGTCGTTGCCAATTACTTGCGCTGATGCCATCGCGACAGCTTCAGGAATAACAGGGTTTACTTTACCGGGCATGATAGACGAACCAGGCTGTAAGCCTTGCAGTTCAATTTCACCAAGACCCGCCAAGGGCCCAGAGTTCATCCAGCGTAGGTCGTTGGCTATTTTCATCATGGCGACAGCGGTGGTTTTTAGTTGACCAGACAGAGCAACGATAGCGTCTTGGCTGCTTAGGTTGAAAAAGAAATTTTCACTTGCTGTGAATGAAACTCGTGTCACTTGGGAGAGATTATCTGCAAACGCGGCGGCAAACCTTGGATCTGCATTGATGCCTGTCCCAACAGCCGTTCCGCCTTGTGCTAGGGGACGAATGGCGGCCAAGCTTTGCTCAATGCCTGCTTTCGCGTGGTCAATCTGGAACTGCCATCCTCCCAGTTCTTGATCGAAGGTAACGGGCATCGCGTCCATCAGGTGTGTGCGACCCGTTTTTACCTTTTCACCAATCTCTTTGCGCTTCTCTGCAAGGGTTGCACTTAACGCATCTAGCGCGGGAAACAATTGCTTCTCAATGGCCAACACCGTGCTGATTTGAATGGCAGTAGGAACCACATCGTTACTGCTTTGGCCCATGTTGACGTGATCATTTGGATTTACATTGCCACCAAGGCTTTTGCTCGCAAGGGTCGCGATGACCTCGTTGGCGTTCATGTTAGAGCTGGTACCCGAGCCCGTTTGGAACACATCAATGGGGAACTGGTCATGATGTTGTCCATCAATGATACGTTGCGAAGCTTCAGATATCACTTCGGCGATGTCGCCTTCGAGATGTCCCAGCTGGGCATTGGTCAGGGCTGCGGTTTGTTTTATGTAAGCCAGAGCCTGAATAAACGCAGCTGGCATGGTGTGCTTACTGAAATGGAAGTTGTCGACAGCACGCTGTGTTTGCGCTTGATAAAGTGCATCTGCAGGGACGTTTACTTCGCCCATGCTGTCTTTTTCTGTGCGGTATTCCTGAGTCATAAAGCGTCCCTTTTCAATTAATCGAGCGGCGTTTGTAATCGCTGTAATTCTTGTTGTAGTTGGAGAAACCTTACCTCGCCATTCGGCCAGTTTTTGTAATAGCGCTTTAGGCTGATAAGTGGCGCATGGATAGCGTCCAGACAGACATGCCGAAAGTGACGGCTACGCTTAGGGTCCTGAATGGCGTCCAGCAGGTTGTTGTAAAGCTGCTTGAGATAGAGCTCTGTCAGCAGAGGGCTCTCGTTTTCTGCGCCAAAGTCGTGAAATGACGCGAGGTTAAAACCTGCATGGAGGTACTGCTGAACAATGTCAGGCTCAAAACCAAAAGGCGTATATTTTTCATTAAACCGGTCTTGTGCTGCAAAGAAGGTTCGGTACAAATACTGTTTACTGTCCATGCGCTATCTCGTATTTACATGTTAATGATAATTATTATCATATAAATCAAAGATGGCAACCCTTAATTAGGTAGGGGATTACGCGATGTGTTATGTGAGGGGAATGTGACAAAGGAAAATGAAAAAGGGGCAATAGCCCCTTTCGATACGCCTAATTCTAAGCAGCAGCCCCTGATTTAATGTGGGCTTATTTCGCCTGCTGCAACCAATTGTTGAAGTCTGATTGTGGCAGCGCACCGTTGATTTGCTGTGCTAATTTGCCATCTTTAAACACCATGATGGTTGGAATGCTGCGAATACGGTATTTCGCTGCGAGTGCTTGCTGATCTTCGGTGTTCACTTTGACAAAGATAGCGTCATCGTGCTGCGCAGCGGTGGCCTCAAACACAGGGGCGAAACCTTGGCATGGTCCACACCATGGTGCCCAGAAGTCGATCACAACAGCTTTGTCGGAAGTCAGTAAGGCGTCCATGTTGCTTTCCGTGCCTTTAAGCGGTTTACCAGTCAATACGGACGATTTACATGCACCACACTTAGGTTGATCTTTAATGCGTTCAGCCGGAATGCGGTTGGCAGTATGACAATGCGGGCAACGTAAGGTTAACGTACTCATAAATAGTCCTTTTTTCTCATCGTTTTCTATTCGCTGTAGATTACGTTTTCGTTACGTATAGTGCCAATCAAAAATGTCAATTATTTCAATAGGTTCAGCCTATTGATTTGGCGTGTATAGCGCGGATACGCATAACTCATAAAAATCATACGCCTGTGGAGAAATATAGCGGTCACTCAAGCGAAAGATACCAATCTGACGCTCAACGTAAGGATCTGCGAGTGGAATCCAACGTAAATGCTCGGACTCGCTTGGAAAGGCGAGCCGAGGAAGTGTCGTGATACCGATACCTAATTCCAACACAGAAAAGAGTGACGTGATGTTTTCGACACTGTAACGGGCGTTGTCAGCCAATATGTGGGCAGGCGTGGGTTCTAGTAATGAACAAGTACCATTCTTGATAAACGGAAAATCCACCACGTCTTCCCAACTGAGCTGGAAACTCGATGATGTGAGTGGATGATCGTGAAGGCAGACGATACCGATAGGATCTGCCAATAGCGGTGTAAACTCAATGCGTTCATCTTGAATATGAAGGCAATTTCCGACAGCCAAATCCACTTCACCCGCCAATAAACGCGCTTCGACACCAGCTGCGTTGTCATCGACGAGCGCGACATCCACATTCGGGTGTGTTTCTGTGTAACTGGCTAACACGCGAGGAATCAACTTTGCTGCAACAGAGGGTACGCTGGCAATGCGCACCTGACCAAGTTGCCCTGCGGCAGCGGCGCGTAAATCAGAGTTTAAGTCTTCGTAGAGTTTTAAGAATTGATTGATTTTGGGCAGGCAGAACTCCCCATAGGGCGTGAGTTTGGCTTTGTGGCCGGAATCAAACAGTGTCTGTCCCAGTATTTTTTCCAACTCTTTGACGGACGTTGAGAGGGCTGCTTGCGATCGATTAGCTTTGGAGGCCGCGGCGCGAAAGCCCCGTTGCTCTGCCACCAGAGAAAAATGTCTAAGTTGCTGAATCTTTATGTCCATTTTTCTTTAGTCCTCCATCAAACACCTTGCTTTAAGTGATAAGTAAAACTGAACAATTGTCAAAAATTAACCGTTCGATTTATCAATTCCATCCGTGCAAACTTTAACCATAATTTAACAAATGCATCAAGAGATTCGGTAACCGATGTCAGATCCACAAGGTGTTGAAATTCGAGCAGTACAAACTGAGCTTTTTGCATCAAAAGCTCCGTTGGAGTGGGCGGTGATCCATAACGGAACCCTTCATACGGCGCAGATCCCGATTGATCAAACCGGACAAATGGTCGAGGGCGGCATCGAAGCGCAGACAAGGCAGACGCTGGAGAACCTAATGCACACGCTAGACGCAGCAGGCGTAAAAAGTAACGCGGTTTTGCAAGTGCTGATCTATGTAACAGATCGAAGCTATTTAGCGACAGTGAATCAAATCTACGCAGAGTACTTTGATGCTCCATACCCGAACAGAGCGGCCATGGTGGTCGCAGGATTAGCCAGAGAAGGCATGCTCATCGAATTAGTGGTGTATGCAGCCGTGCCAATGAGCAATAAAGAATGAAGGAGCAACCCATGGATTTGAACGCAGAGAAGAGCCTGTACATCGACGGAAAATGGCAAGAGGGGATGACAACAGTCGCCAACATTAATCCGTCCAATATTTCAGAGTCTTTGGGTAATTTTGCGCAAGCAAGTGGCGCACAGGTCAGGGATGCGATTGCGTCAGCCAAACGTGCACAGCCATCATGGGAAAAAATGCCCATGGAGCAAAAGCAGCGGATTTTGTACACCATCGGTGATGAGCTGATCGCGCGGTGTGATGAACTTGGCCGTCTCCTGTCTTCAGAAGAAGGAAAGCCGTTTGCAGAAGGGCGCGGTGAGGTGTATCGCTCCGGTCAGTTTTTTCATTACTACGCGGCAGAAGTCCTGCGCCAGATGGGCGACATTGCTGATTCTGTTCGTCCGAATGTCACGGTGGAAGTGACAAGGGAAGCCGTAGGTGTTGTTGCCATCATTTCTCCGTGGAATTTCCCGACGGCGACGGCGTCGTGGAAAATCGCTCCTGCGCTGGCATTTGGGAACAGTGTGATCTGGAAACCCGCCAATCTCACACCTGCCAGTGCTGTCGCTTTGGCAGATATTATCCACCGTGCTGGTGTGCCTGCGGGCGTGTTCAATCTTCTTCTGGGCTCCGGTGCGGAAGTCGGAAATACCCTCATTAATAGCCCTGACATTGATGCGGTCAGCTTCACCGGATCCGTTGAAGTTGGGCGTCAAGTTGCGGCAGCCACTGCGCCAAATTTTGTGCGATGCCAATTGGAAATGGGCAGCAAGAATGCCTTGGTTATTTCCGATGATGCTGACCTGTCCATCGCAGTGGAAGCGACTATTGCAGGTTCATTTTCTGGTGCGGGTCAAAAGTGTACCGCATCGTCTCGTTTGATCGTGCTCGACAGTGTGCATGACGCCTATGTCGATGCACTGACCAAACGAATGGCTGAACTCAAAGTGGGACACGCGTTGGAAGACGGCGTATTTATGGGGCCCGTGGTCGATGAACGTCAGCTGGAATCAAACCTCAAGTGGGTGGAAAGAGCTAAGGATCTTGGCGCCGAATTGGTAACGGGGGGTGAGCGTCTTTCTCCTGGTCATGAAGGTTATTACATGGGGCCAACGCTGTTTATTAACACTCAGAATAGCTGGGACATAAACCAAGAAGAGTTGTTTGCGCCAATGGCATGTGTGCAACGTGTAGGTTCGATTGAAGAAGCGATTGAAACCGTTAATGAAACGCGTTTTGGCTTAACGGCGGGCATCGTTACCTCAAGCCTTCGCAACAGTGCCTTATTCAAACAACAAGCACAGACAGGTTGCGTCATGGTGAATCTGCCTACGGCGGGCACCGACTATCACGTGCCCTTCGGTGGCAGAAAATCGTCAAGCTTCGGGCCACGAGAGCAAGGACTTTACGCCCGCGATTTTTACACTGTCGTAAAAACCGCGTACCAACGCGCTTACTAAGCCACTGTGCACAGCTAGGTGCGAGGAGAGGGTATGTATCAGGACGAAATCATCGTAGATGGCTTGCAATACAGCCGCTGGGATCGCGCCTATTTTGAATCACTGAAAGAAAGTGGTGTAACGGCTGTCCATGTGACCTTGGTGTATCACGAAACAGCGCGGGAAACTCTGTCTCGCTTTGCTGAATGGAATCTGCATTTTGAGCGCAATAGCGATCTTATTGTGCCCGTGATGACGATGGATGACGTTTTTAGTGCAAAGCAACGCGGCAAAGTCGGGATATTTTTCGGTGCGCAGAATTGCTCGCCAATTGACGACGAAATCGGGCTGGTTGAGGTGATGCGAAAGCTTGGGCTTTTGATCATGCAGCTCACTTACAACAACCAGAGTTTGCTTGCGACAGGTTGCTATGAGCAGGAAGATTCGGGCGTCACACGCTTTGGCAAACAAGTTATAGAAGAGATGAATCGCGTTGGGATGATCATTGATATGTCCCATAGCGCGGAACGCTCAACGTTAGAAGCGGTTGATCTGTCCTCAAGGCCAATCTGCATTAGCCATGCGAACCCGACAGTTGCCCATGGCGCACTGAGAAATAAGTCTGATGAAGTGATCCGGGCCCTAACTGGTCGGGGTGGGTTGTTGGGATTTAGTTTGTACCCCTTTCACTTACCCAATGGCAGTGACTGCACGTTAGAGGCGTTTTGTCAGATGGTGGCAGATGCAGCAAGTGCCTACGGCGCTGAGCATTTGGCATTGGGGAGCGATCTTTGTCAGAACCAACCACAGCGTGTGTTGGATTGGATGAGAAACGGACGTTGGTCAAAGAGTCTCGATTTTGGAGAGGGCTCGGCCTCGAATGCGGGTTGGCCTGCGGCATTGCCGTGGTTTAGAGATACCCGTGGACTGAAAAATATTTACAAGGGATTGCGCGATATTGGCTTTAGCGACGAAGAAGTGGCCGGCATTCTCGGCCGAAATTGGGTTCGCTTTTTAGAAGCAGGCTTAGAACCGAAGAAATAAATCGCAGCGCGGGAGCAATGCCCGCTCACAAGGAGTAGAGCTGGGGGAGTCCTCAGTTTGCAATGACGTGGAGACAGATAATGTCTGGAATACTCGATTCTGAGAAGTCTAACGCAGCACCCGAAGCACAAAGTGCTTGGCAAAAGTTAGGCTTAGATAATCCCGTTTTTTGGTTAAGTGGTGGCTTTCTTACCGCTTTTGTCATCACAGCGTTGGTTAACAATGAGCTGCTCTCAAGCTTGGTTAACCAAGGCTTTAGTTGGAGTGTGTCTTTCTTTGGGCCTTATTGGCAATTGTTGTTATTAGCGACATTTCTGATTGGTATCGCCTTGGCGTTTAGTCCTGGAACGGGCAAGGTTCGACTTGGTGCCATGGATAAACCTGAAATGGAAGGGTTTAAGTGGCTGGCCATTATTCTCTGTACACTGCTTGCAGGTGGTGGCGTGTTTTGGGCGGCAGCAGAACCTATTGCGCACTTTGTTAACCCGCCGCCACTTTACGGTGTGCCGGAAGGGAACTTGCAACGTCAGGCGTTTAACGCCCTCGCTCAGTCCTTCATGCACTGGGGTTTTCTCGCTTGGGCAATTCTGGGCACGTTAACGACCATTGTGTTGATGCACCTGCATTACGACAAAGGACTTCCACTTAAACCCCGGACTCTGCTTTATCCGGTCTTTGGCGACCGCGCAATGACTGGCTGGATTGGTAACGTAATTGACGCATGCTGTATCGTTGCCGTTGCGGCGGGAACTATCGGTCCCATTGGGTTCCTTGGTCTTCAAATCAGTTATGCACTGAACCTTCTCTTCGAATTGCCTGATGGCTTTACAACCCAATTTATTATTATCCTTTTTGCCATCGCAATTTACACCATTTCAGCACTGAGTGGCGTTAACCGAGGCATCCAAATACTCAGCCGTTATAACGTCATTTTGGCCGTAGGCTTGATGGTCTACATCCTGTTGGTTGGCCCGACGGATTTCATCATCAACGGTTACGTGCAAGGTGTCGGCACCATGGTAGACAACTTCATTCCTATGGCGACATTCCGTGGCGATATGGGGTGGTTGAGCTGGTGGACGGTTTTCTTCTGGGGCTGGTTCCTTGGCTATGGGCCAATGATGGCGATCTTCATCGCGCGTATATCTCGCGACAGAACGATTCGCCAACTGGTGACGACAATTGCGATTATCGCACCGCTTATCACCTGTTTCTGGTTCACCATTGTCGGCGGCTCTGGTCTTGCGTTTGAAATGGCAGAACCCGGATCAGTGAGCAAGGCATTTGAAGGGTTTAATCTACCGGCTTCTTTGTTGGCGATTACACAACAGCTGCCTTTCCCGACGCTGATTTCTATTCTGTTCCTGATCCTGACCATGATTTTTATTGTTACTACGGGTGACTCCATGACGTACACCATCAGTGTGGTACTCAGTGGGAGCCTGAATCCGAATGGTTTGATGCGCACCTTCTGGGGTGTGATGATGGGGACAGTCGCAATCATCCTTATATCTCTAGGTTCAGGTGGCGTGTCCGCGCTCCAGTCCTTCATTGTGATAACGGCAGTGCCCGTGTCCTTAATTTTGCTGCCCTCACTGTGGAATGCGCCGAAAATCGCATTGCAGATGGCAAAAGCGCAAGGGTTGGATTAACAAAACCCGACTTATCGAAAGACACAATAACGCGACAGCCTACGTCGAGGCTGTCGCCAATAATGAAGAAAAGGTTCAAGAGTAGCCTTGTTGTGAAGGTGAGCGGCATGGAAGTAAATTCAGTGAAGGATCAAGCCTTAGCGCTACGCGATCCTGCGGTTGTGATGGATCCCTACCGAATTGGTGCGATGCATCAAACACGTATAAGTTTTGTCCGCTCGCTCCTTAGAAAAATGACTGACGAAAAATGGCAAATCGCCATTAAAACGTGGGCCATCGAAGGGAGCGGATTCGGCACAGCAATCTACACGTTAACCACACCAAGTCATGCTTACGATCTTGTCGTGTTTTCGGATGCAATTAAAGATGAAGAGCGCAACGATCGTGTTATTGCTGAAAAGTGGGATGTCACGTTTGCGCTGGTGAATGGGCAAGTGACAGAACAGGAACTCCAGATGTTGCGCCAGAATGTGCCGTTGCAGGAAGCGGGACGTAATTCACCCAGGGTGTTGGTACTTTCTCGCGCAAATAAGAGCGTGAGGGTGTTTGAACATATTGTTGATAGCCTGTCACAAGGCAAACAACCTGATGTGGATGCTATTGCTAACGTGGGGTATATCCTGCGAACAACGGCTGTGTATGGCAACGGTAAATTTGGCATCGCAGATTTTGAAACGCTCGAAAGCAATACTGATTTCAGCCTGTCTTTTAGCGCCCAAATGTGCGCGGTGTACATACTCAAACAATTCAGTCTGGATTGGGTACATTTTCTTGGGAAAACGCGTGGCGGCGCGAAAGCCACGTATTTGTCGCCGCAATTGCAGCGCTACATTGGCATCGGCAATGCCACGGGGCTTGGGATGGCTCCATACCTTATTCGTCACCCTCGTGTCGTCGATAACTGGCTCTATCAGCGAGAGTTAGCACTCGCGTCTGTCTCTTCGTGCGTGACAGATGATGACGCAAAAGCGCGCGTGATTAAGTGGCTAGAAAAGGCCAAAACACATTTACGGCAAGTGGTGACGATTGATGAGCATCAGCGAGGGCTTAACGCTCAAACAGTGAGAGAGCTACCCCGCCTGATCGCATTTGTCCGAGATAGCGGGTCTGATGACGTGTGGAAATCCGTCTTGGCGGAAGCAAACGTATTCAGTCTAGAAACACAAGAAGTGCTGATTGCCTCGCTACTGGAAGCGTACCCTGAACGTGTTGATACTTATGCCGATGACATGAATACCGACGAGTCAGTGGCGTTAACGCCGGGCGTGAGTGTTGCTGACATGTTGTTGCTTCTTGAATCACGTTATCGTTGGGCATTGGATATCGATTTCCAAGATGCCAATTGCAAATATTGGTTCTGGTACCGTTCTGTCGACAAAGAAGAGCCACGCATGGGTGTCAGAGGAGCAGAGCCCGGAGAACACCACGAATTACCGTTGGACATCGGTCGTCAGGTGTCGCGCTTTCATCAGGTTCTGAACAGCGCGGACAGCGAGGGCTCGCTGGCGCAATTTCTTCTTAAACACCCAGAGTATCGTTTAATTGCGCGTAGGGTTTGGACATTAGGCAATTGCCCGATGGGCGATATTCAAATCAATGTGCTGGATAAGCATGTGCTCCCAATGCATTTACTTCGTTGCAAGCTCGCTATGTTTGGGGCGACCAAATTTGATCCGCGTTCTGACCGTTGGGTTCGTGTCACCCTGTTTCAGGGGGCGCCGTTGGCGTCTGAAACGTCAAATGGTGTCGCGACAGATGACTGGTTGTTTCCGCTGTTACCCGTCGAGGAGGCATGAGTTAGATGTATGTATCTCACAATGAACTCGTCACCTTGAGTGCGAAAGCGTTCGACAGCATGCAGCGTCGCTGTGGTGAGTCTGATGCCATTGCGAATATGGTCGTTGATTTGGAGATGGCTGGGCTTTATGGCGTAACAAGTTTTGTGTCTGCCCTTCAGTTTCTCGACGGTGACCCAGAGGCCGATACGCCGGATATTCAGCTTGATGGCAAAGGCATAGAGGTCAATCTGTTTGGCGCAAGCCTGTTATGTCATTTTCCTGCATTGTTGGATGTGGCGGTTGAGCAATTGATGCAGTCACGTTCGGCAACCTTGGTCATTCGGCAGTGCAAAAACCGCTTATTTGCTTTTGGGGAGTTAAACAAGTTAGCGGGGAAGGGTGTTTCTGTTCGGATGCGTTGGAGCAATGGCCGTGCACCGGTCGGTATCGAATATATCCACAATGCGGGGAGCCGCTATCCCAATATTTACTTTGGCATGAATCGCGGGGTCGATATTCAAGATGTGTACATTGAATTGAGCCTACAGCCTTTTACTTGCCCTTCAGAGAAAGTGCCCGATATTTCATCAGAGATGCAAGCGGCCTCTGTTAAGCGTGCATGGGAAAATGGCATCGAAGTCGATGACGCGCATTGGCAGCTTCTGAAAGATTACGCGTCGCGGTTACTGGTTGAAAACAGTGAGATGTCGCTAAGAGGTGCAGGGGAATAGCGGAGAAGGAAAAGCATTGCTTTCGACATGTTGATTGCTAGGAAAAAAGCCCTGAGTATTCAGGGCTTTTTAGCATTACTTCGCGTCTACGCGGTTCATGAACTTGTGTTCAGTCGTGTTAACACGAATCTTGTCGCCAGGAGCAACGTATTCTGGCACCTGAACAACCAGACCTGTGGTCAGTGTTGCTGGTTTGGTACGTGCACTCGCTGAAGCACCTTTGATAGAAGGAGACGTTTCAGTGATTTCCAGATCAACCGCAGATGGCAGTTCGATGGCAACAGGCTTACCGCTAACGGTCAGAACTTGAATGCCTTTAGTCTCTTCGGTGATGAACAGCAGCTCTTCAGCGATGTCTTCTTTGTTGAAGTGGTACGGCGTGTAGTCTTCACAATCCATGAAGATGTACTCGTTACCATCGATGTAAGAGAAATCGGCTGCATGACGGCTGAAGTCAGCCAACGTCAGCATGTCGTCTGCTTTGAAGCTCTCATCGTGCTTCGCACCTGTCGCTACATCGTACAGACGCATTCTGAACAAGCTGCTACCCGCGCGACCGCTTGGCGTCAGCTTAGAAATGTCTTTAACTGCCAGAATTTTGCCGTTGTGTTCAATCACGGCGTTCTTTTTGATATCACTTGCCTTTGGCATGGTCACTATTCCAGTTGAATAACTGGTGCGAAAAATATCATGAATACGGATTTTGGCAAGATGGGAGTCGCAGACTTTCTCGAATTCAAGAGATGTCGCATACACCGAATTGATTGCGAATCAGACGATGTAGACTGCTTGCTGCCTATACTGAATGCGAGATATTGAAGGAGGCTGTATGAAAACTGCTCTGATCGTTATCGACTTCATCAATGATATTGTTCACCCTGACGGAAAAATCCCTTCTTGTGCTCAACAAGTTTCTGAAAAGAAAGTTATTGAGAAAGCAAACCATGCCATTGAATGGGCGAGACAACTCGAACATCTGATCGTGTTTGTGAAAGTGGGGTTTTCCAGCAGTTATCGCGACCAACCCAAGCTGTCACCTGTTTTTGGCGGGGCGAACAAAATTGGCGCACTCAGTTTAGATTCGTGGGGGACTGAATTTCACTCGGCGTTGAGTGTTGAGCCTCATGATCTTATTGTTATTAAACCGCGGATAAACCCATTTCATTGTTCTTCACTCGATGCGGTGCTACGTGCAAACCAGATTAATAATCTGTACGTGTGCGGCGTAAGCACGACGTGGGCGATTCAGAGCGTGGTGCGAGACGCGCATGACCGCGACTATACCGTGCATGTCATTTCTGATGCATGCGCAGCAGACACTGAAGAGGCGCATACCCAATCTCTCTCGATGTTAGAACGTATTGCCACAATGACGCCCAGCCGATTACTTTGATCCCTGACTTTTTATAGCGCTTGCTGTAAGTTGATGAAACATTGGGATGAGTGGAAATTCTTTATGTTTAAAACAATACGATCCAAGGTGGTTTACAAAAACAAATGGATGTCTGTCAGGGAAGACGACATTGCGCGGCCTAGTGGTGAAAAGGGGATTTATGGCGTTGTAGATAAGCCTGACTGTGCCGTCATTCTGGCCGTAGATGAAGGCAGAATACATTTGGTTCAACAATACCGCTATACCGTTCAACAGCGTTGTTGGGAGTTTCCTCAGGGTGCTTGGGAGTCCAATCCAGATGCAGATCACCTCGCATTGGCAAAAGGCGAATTAAAGGAAGAAACAGGTTTAAAAGCGGAATCTATGATCTATTTAGGTCAGCAGTACATTGCGTACGGATTTTTAAATCAAACATGCCATATCTACTATGCCAGTCAACTGTCTTATGTTGGGAATTGTTTAGATGTGGAAGAAGAGGATTTAATTACGCGTTCTTTCGAATTACAAGAATTCGAGCAAATGATAATAAAAGGTGAAATTAAAGATAATGTGACAATTGCCGCATATGGATTGGCTAAATTGAAAAAAGTCGTTTAATTTTTCCGGTAAACATTGTGACGTTACATTGACTATTTACCGCTAAATTTAACAAATACTTAGACGGAATTTTGGCGCATCGTGAATTCATTCCCATTGAACTGTAAAATTTTATAATTTGATGGGTATGGGTATGTTTTTTTGTTCAATAACTCCCTTATAATCCGGTGAAAACCTGACACAAAATCAATAAGAAGCAGATCCTTTACTTTCGATGTGTCATGGTGAGGATTCCCCAAAAAAAGGACATCCTAAAAACTAATTAAAATAATACATTCTCGGAAATACCTATGTTAAGAGGCCGTCTGGCGACCACGTTCGTCAGCTTAATGTTACCGTTCCCAATAACAGCATTTGCTCAGTCAGATCTCAGCGAATTATTGGATATGCCTTTAGAAGCATTGTCTGAAACGAAAGTTGTGTCAGCAACGAAGACAGCGCTAAGCCTTGCCGAAATTCCAGCCGCTACTTATGTCATCACATCGAAAGAAATTAAACGTTCAGGCGTTAGATCTGTCGCAGATGCATTGACGCTTGCTCCGGGTCTGCATGTGGCTAAATACTCAAACTATGATTGGGGTATTTCCGCAAGAACCACGAACGAAACCATGAGCAATTCAATGCTGGTAATGGTGGATGGACGTAGTGTCTTCAACCCCATGTTTTCCGGCGTCGACTGGGACTTGATCCCAGTGAGCTTGGATAATATTGACCATATTGAAGTTGTCCTGGGCCCTGTAGGAACGATTTGGGGTGGAAACGCAGTTCATGCGGTTATCAACATCATCACCTTGGATGCTGAAGAGGCCCCTAAAAAGCATGTGTCAGCGGCTTTGGGAAATTATCACTATCAGGAATATCAGGTTCACCACGCTGGCAAAGTGAGCGATAACCTGTTCATGAGTGGGTATGCCGAGTTTGTCCAACATATGCCATGGACGAGTGAGGAAGAAAGAGTTCAGCCTCAACAAGATTTTCGTGTTTATACCGAGCGTTTTGGTTTACGCGGAGACTATCAGCACCTCGACAAAACCGTCTCTTTCCAGTTGGGTGGCATTCGATCACGTGAAGATTATCAGTGGGGACACTATCAACCACACTTTCTGAACCCTGGGCAAGATGGTGAAGATTTTAATGCCTATCGCACAGAAATGCTGGCTGAAGAATATTTTGCTGGGCTGAAGTTCCTGCAAGATCTCGGCGACGACAGACAATGGGAGCAACAATTCTGGATCACTCACAGTAGTAGTGATAGCGCGGATCGCAACGCCTATTTCACACGGTATGATTCTGAAACCAGTTATCAAGATGCCAATGTATTTGGTGGGCATTTAACGCTAGGTTTGAGCTACCGCTATATCGATGAAAACTTCAGGCCGTATAGCCCGGATGAGTATTATTCGTCGCCGTATGTTCGTGTTGCGGACCAGTCCAGTTTTGATAATCAAAGTGTCGCTGCATACTTTAACTATCTGTACCCCATTACTGATACGACGCAACTGATGATAGGTAGTCGTTGGCAGTACTTCAATTTAACACATGATACGTTTGCACAGCCGCAAGTACGTTTGATGCAATCTCTTACAGATAACCAGCGTGTTTGGGCGGGTTGGGGTAGAGCGTTGATTACACCAGCACAGCTAGGAAGAACAACAGATTTTCATGAGAATGCGTATGCAAGTGATGTTACTTTTTGTTACTCGGCCGCTCCAACATCATGTTTTCAAGCTGACTATTTACGCGTAATTGAATATCAGGGTAGTGAAGACATTGATGTACCGACGGTGGACACGTTTGAATTAGGCTACCGCTTTTGGAATGAAGACCAATTCCAATTTGATGCAAACCTGTTCTACAGTGAAGAGAAAAACATTCCTGCTTGGGCAATGGAAAGTGCATCTCAAACACCTATTTCAGGTAACTCTTCGCCGGGAACGATTGGGACAATCGTGGAAGTGTACAAGTACCGCCAAATCGATCCATTAAGTGCGATCACTTACGGTGGCGAATTGAGCATGAAATGGTCTCCATCAAGTGCATTGCAAGTGAATGCTAACTACAGCTATCGCCGGATTGAGGCGGATTGTGAAGGTGCCATTTGCGGTACATCTGACGTGCCGATGCGTTCGTATGAAAACGAACCGCAACATTTGGCGAGTGCTCAGATCATGTGGGATGTAACGCAGCGCTTTTGGGTCAGCAGTGTTCTTCACTACGCATCTGGCACTAAGCCTGATGAAACAATACCCAATACCGACGATTATGCATGGCCGCAAGTCATTACCTGGGACTTTTTAGTGGGCATTCAGCCTTTGTATAAAGGCATAGATGTCACCCTGACAGTCGAGAACCTCTTTAGTGATCAACTCAACGAATATCCAGAATCATACGGTGCGTTTGATAACGGCACCCAATATTGGCTGGAAGTCGATTGGGTTTTACCCTGAGGAACTATGGTAAAGCGTAAATTTAATATTAAACGCTTTAAGCGACAGATTGTTGCAACCTGTATCGGGATGCTGATACCCATGAGCGTGTTTTTTGGGAATGCTGCTTTTGCGAATGATTTTACCGATGATGAGCTAAAAGCAGTGTACCTGTTTCGTTTTGCCTATCTTGTGAATTGGGAAAGTATCGCCGTTGAGGAGGGTATTTATCACTATTGCGTAGACGGTAGTAGCCAAGTCGCTAGCCATTTAAAAAGTATTGCAGAACAGAAAAAACATAAGGCACGCTTTTGGGACATTGCCGATGAAAATCGACGCCCTAACCAATGCCACATCATATTTACCACCAGTCGAAAAGAAGACCATATTTTGTCACTGCGAACACAATTCCCAAGCTCGTTGCTCGTGGGTGATGGCAAAACATTTGTGGCTCGTGGCGGAATGGCATCATTTATAAAACTGAATAACCGTGTCAGGCCCTACATTGATATGCATAATCTTCTCGGCGCGCCTTTTACGCTTCGCTCGCAGTTACTTTCAATCGCAGTAACCAAAGGGGAGGCAACAGAATGATTCCGCAATTTATAAAGAATTTGCCGCTACGCGTTAAGCTCATTCTGCCCACTTGGTTGTTGATGACGATATTTGTGATTGGTGGCGGCATGGCAACAACACAGATCGTGAGCTTGTACCTAGAGAAAGGTCTTGCTTCAAGGGCGAATATTCTTGCCAGTGGTGCCGCGAGCAACTTAACGGCAGCGCTCGCTTTTGAAGATATCGCCTCGGCCAAAGAACAATTGACTGCACTTAGCTATGATCCCGACTTGGTATTTGCAAAAGTCTCGCGAGAAAACGGGACTGAATTTGCCTCTTATTCTCGGTTACCTGACGATTGTGCGCCGCACCCGGCAGGTTTTTTGTGTAATACGACGTTATTAGAAACCGTGTCAAAGCCGATTATTTTGGGGGCGGAAACGTTGGGAACCCTGAATCTTTATTTCTCAAAAGCATGGGTGACAGAAGAGGAACAACGCTTTACGGGCTATTTAGTTATGGCAACGGCGGCACTTTCTTTGTTTGCATTGTTTTTTGCAAGAGCAATCCATGGCTTTGTTTCCCAGCCTTTGTCTTCTTTGCATCGTTCAATGTCTAACATGATCCGCCTGGGCATAATGAGTCATACGCTGCCGGTAACACGACACGATGAACTTGGCCAGTTGACGCAGTGTTTCAATGACATGGTGACGAGCCTTTATGAACGTGACAAGCAATTAGTCGCGACACTTCGACAACTCGAAGATAAAAGCATCTATATCAATCGAGTGCTCGACACGATTGACCACGGGATCATGGTCGTCGCTCCCGGCGATATTGTGACCTATTCCAACCCAGCAGCAGACATTGAATTGAAAGCGATCGGCTGTGTACCGACCGATCTGGACCAAATTTTAGCCGACTTCGAACCGACTAAGACTCTCCTCAATATTTCGAGCGCCATTGATGAGCACAAACCGGTTTTTGGTGTCGAGATTTGTCATCGTGCATCAGGAAAGCTGTTCCGCGTACGTTCGACGCCAATGGCATCCGCTCAGCATTCTTTGGTGCAATTTGAAGATATTACAACGCTTCAAATGGCCGAACAGCGGCGCAAACTTGCGGAGTTGATTTTCGATCAAAGCCAAGACGCGACGCTGGTTCTTTCGCGGAGTTTGGCTGTAGAGGCGCAAAATACGACATGTTTAAGGACGTTTGGTGCCGTTACGTATTGGCATGAACTGTTTTCACAACAGAAAGGCTATTTGAACAACAAAGAACTCAAACACCTATTATTGAACGGTTTTTATACATGGACGTCGCCTTTGATCTGTTCGTCTGGAAACATTCTGCCTTGCCGGATTGATGCGAGAACGGTGACGAACAGAAATGGAAAAGTAGAAGCCTTTGTCATATCCATCTTTGATTTGACGACAAAGCTTGAGCTAAAAAGGCTCAATCACATCGCTCACCATGATCCCCTCACGCAATTGGCGAATCGCACACACGCAATAACAGCGCTCACCCAAGCGCACGTGCAAGGACAAGATGTGCATGTTCTTTTTGTCGACCTCGATGGCTTTAAGAATGTGAATGATCAGTATGGTCACCATGTGGGCGACGAATTACTGAAAGTCGTCGCCAAACGGCTTAAAGGAACTGTGTCTGGTGAGGATTTAGTCGCGAGGTTAACGGGTGATGAGTTCATAATTGGCATTCGAGGCCGAGGGCGTATTGACCACATTCTAGAGCGGCTGGTGAAAAAACTGCACGAACCGGTTTTGGTTGAAGGTGTGCGTCCACAAATCAGTGCCAGTATCGGTATTCGTTACTGGGACAAGGATGATACAACGTCGTTGAAACTCGTGATTGATCAAGCGGACAAAGCTATGTACGAAGCGAAAGCCATGGGTAAAAATCGATACGCTTATTCGAGCGAAGGCGTGGACACTGTACTAATTTGATATATAAAGAGAAGCCAACAACGATAAGAGATAATCAGTGGACCACTTAGACAACTTAGCCTCGAATTGCCTCGCGTTTATTGAAAAGGAAATGACGACAGATACAGCGCATGATACTAGCCATATTCTCCGAGTAGTTAAAACGGCTGAGTCGCTTTGTGAGCATGAAAATGCCAACAAAGCGATTGTGCTTCCTGCCGCCTATTTACATGATTGTTTCACCTTTCCTAAAAATCATCCTCAGAGAAGTGAGAGCTCGAAGTACGCAGCAGATAAAGGGCTTTGTTGCTTAAATCGATGGAACTAAATCTAGAAGCTACGATCTGATCGGCTACACCCATCAATCGTCGTAGTCTCATGTCTAAACCTCGTTACAAAACAACTAACTGGAAGCAGTACAACAAAGCCTTAATCAACCGTGGTTCTCTGACCTTTTGGATTGATGAGGAAACGATAGCTGAGTGGAAACAAAACAAACAAGGCAAGCGTGGTAGACCTCGCCGATTCAGCGACTTAGCCATTACTACCGCACTGATGGTGAAACGCATTTTCTCTATGCCATTGAGAGCGCTACAAGGTTTTCTAGACTCTG
>NZ_FUXU01000012.1 GCF_900167155.1 Enterovibrio nigricans DSM 22720
AACAAAATCTGTTCCCCCTTAGTTCAGTCGGTAGAACGGCGGACTGTTAATCCGTATGTCGCAAGTTCAAGTCTTGCAGGGGGAGCCACTTTTCGAAACCCAGCCTCGGCTGGTTTTTTTGTTATCTGTCCGCAGTGTTCGCTCAAACGAGATGTTATCGCCTGTTTGATTGCGTGTGACACCAAAAACCAAAATGGTCAATTTATATACACTTCGCAAATTTAGTGAAAAACCCTCCCCCCTATCTGTTGTTATACCCGCTTCAAACGCCGATAATACAAAGATCTCTTTAAAATTATTTTGAATGGCATGACTGAGTATTTATTGCTTCTCGTCGGTACCGTCCTCGTAAACAACTTCGTGTTGGTGAAGTTTCTTGGCATCTGCCCGTTTATGGGGGTGTCTAAAAAGCTTGAAACAGCGATAGGTATGGGACTAGCGACGACATTTGTTCTTACCCTGGCGTCGGTAAGTGCCTATCTTGTTGAAACTTACATTCTGGCACCATTAGGCTTGGGTTACTTGCGCACCCTAAGCTTCATACTTGTCATTGCAGTGGTCGTTCAGTTCACCGAAATGGTCGTGCATAAAACCAGCCCAACACTTTATCGATTGCTGGGTATCTTTTTGCCACTCATCACCACGAACTGTGCCGTCCTAGGTGTGGCGTTACTTAACATCAACGAACAACATAACTTTATCGAATCCATCATCTACGGATTTGGTGCGGCAGCAGGTTTTTCGTTGGTTCTCATTCTCTTTGCTGCAATGCGTGAACGAATCGCAGCAGCTGACGTCCCAGCCCCCTTTAAAGGCGCGTCTATCGCAATGATCACCGCAGGACTCATGTCTCTGGCATTCATGGGCTTTACTGGACTGGTGAAACTGTAATGATCGGAATTTTAATTGCGGTCGCTGCAATCGCCATTTTGGCTGCCGTGTTCGGCGTGTTGTTAGGTTTCGCGTCTATCCGCTTTAAAGTGGAATCAGACCCTATCGTTGACCAAGTTGACGCTATTTTGCCACAGACCCAATGTGGTCAGTGTGGCTATCCAGGCTGTCGACCTTATGCCGAAGCGATTGCCAATGGCGACGCGATTAACAAGTGTCCTCCTGGTGGGCAGGCTACCATCGAAAAACTTGCCGACTTGATGGGCGTAGAGGCAACAGAGTCAGCACACGATGAAGAAAAAGCCTTAAAGACTGTCGCCTTTATCCGCGAAGACGAATGTATTGGCTGTACCAAATGTATTCAGGCGTGTCCGGTAGATGCCATCATTGGCAGTACCAAGGCAATCCATACCGTTCTTAAAGATGAATGTACTGGCTGCGATCTTTGTGTCGCACCGTGCCCAACTGATTGTATAGAAATGATCCCAGTTCAAACCACGCCAGAGACCTGGAAATGGCAACTCAACCAGATCCCTGTCGTACAAATTACCGACCAAGAAAATCAAAGGGTGAAACAAGCATGATCACCCTTATTGAACAAATTAAACAGGGTCAAGTCTGGGAGTTTCACGGTGGTGTACATCCCCCGGAAAACAAACATCAGTCAAATCAACAAGCCATTCGGCCCGCAGCGATCCCCAATGAAATCGTATTGCCACTGAAACAGCACATTGGTACCACCGGTCAATTGCTGGTTGCCGTTGGCGACAAGGTGCTGAAAGGCCAACCATTGACGAAATCTGACGTATTACAGGCGTGCCCTGTTCACGCGCCTACATCGGGTGAAGTCATTGCGATAGAAGCAAGAACGATCGCCCACCCTTCAGGTTTGTCGGATAACTGCATTGTTATTCAGCCGGATTTTGAGGAGCGCTGGGCAACGAAAACACCAAGTACTGATTTTCGCCGCCAAACACCTGAAGATCTGATCGATCACATCCGCATGATGGGCATTGCAGGCATGGGCGGTGCGGGTTTCCCAGCCGCGCGCAAACTGCAAACGGCGCATAACAGGACCGAAATCCTGATCTTAAACGGCGCCGAGTGTGAACCTTACATCACCGCAGATGATCGCTTGATGCAGGAACACGCACAAGAAATTGTTCAAGGCGTGGAAATTCTACAGCACATCGTCAATCCAAAGCTGACGGTCCTTGCGCTGGAAGACAATAAGCCTGAAGCCATTGATGCACTGAAAACGGCCACCATTGGCAAAGACAACATCATCGTCCAAGTCGTACCGACCAAATACCCATCGGGTGGTGAGAAACAGTTGATCAAGCTGATCACCGGAAAAGAAGTTCCCACCAAAGCAATCCCTGCAGCCATTGGCATCATGGTGCAAAATGTGGGAACCGCATTTGCCATAAAGCGCGCTGTTATTGATGGTGAGCCCCTGATCGAACGTGTTGTTACACTTGCTGGCACGACGCTAAAAGAACAAAGCAACCGTTGGGCACTGTTAGGCACGCCCGTGAGCTTCTTGCTGGATAAGCATGGCTACCAGCCAGATAATAAACTAGAACGCGTGATCATCGGCGGCCCGATGATGGGCTTTACGGTGCCGCATACCCAAATCCCCGTCACAAAAATCACCAACTGTATTCTTGTTCCAAGCAAACGTGAAATTGCGCCTTCTCAAGGTGAAATCGCGTGTATTCGATGCAGCAGTTGTGCAGACGCCTGCCCGGCTTCATTGCTACCACAACAACTGCAGTGGTATGCGAAAGACCAAAACTACGACAAATGCGAAGAGTACAACCTGTTAGATTGCATTGAATGTGGCGCATGTGCGTACGTATGTCCAAGTGAAATTCCGCTTGTTCAATACTATCGCCAAGCAAAAGCAGAAATCCGTACTCGCGATGCAGAACACCAAGCCGCTGAACGTGCACGTGAGCGCTTTGAAGCGAAAAAAGCGCGTATGGAGCGTGACAAGCTAGAACGCGAAGCGCGCCACAAGCTAGCGGCTGAAAACCGTCGTAAGGCAATGGAAAAAACGGGTGACGGTGATGCAATTGCCGCTGCGATCGCTCGTGTTAAAGCAAAGAACGACCAAGGATCTGCTGCCACAGCCATGAAACCAGCCGTTGCCGCAGCCATTGCGAAAGCGAAGGCCAAGCAAGCTGAAGCCGCTGCTGCAGGTAACGCAGAACCTGATAATAGTGAAATGAACAAGCTGCGAGAAGAACGTAAGCGACTTGCTCGTGAGCGAAAAGCGCAAAAAGAGGCGACGGAAAACACCTCGTCTTCTGACAGTGCTATAGACAAAAAAGATGCCGTTGCGGCTGCAATCGCACGAGCGAAAGCGAAAAAATCTGCTCAGCAACCGGACGAACCAGCGAGCGAGTCCAGCGAGGCTGATGCGAAAAAAACAGCGGTCGCAGCAGCTATTGCGCGCGCAAAAGCCCGCAAAGCAGAACAAGCGGGATCCGCAGAGCCTACGGTTGACAATACGTCGTCTGAGAGTGACCCGAAAAAGGCTGCCGTTGCTGCCGCTGTTGCCCGTGCAAAAGCACGTAAAGCTGCTCAGCAGGTTGAAACGCAAGAATCCGCTGACATCGTAGAGTCTTCTGAGGATGATCCGAAAAAAGCAGCCGTTGCTGCCGCTGTTGCCCGTGCAAAAGCGCGTAAAGCTGCTCAACAGGTTGAGACGCAAGAATCCGCTGACATCGTAGAGTCTTCTGAGGATGATCCGAAGAAAGCTGCTGTTGCCGCTGCTATCGCTCGTGCTAAAGCACGCAAAGCCGCGCAGCAAGCCGACGCTCAGGAAAACGTAGAAACGCCAGTGCCTTCTGAAAACGATCCGAAGAAAGCTGCCGTTGCCGCCGCTATCGCCCGCGCTAAAGCACGTAAAGCGGCACAACTGTCAGCCGCCCAGAGCGAAGAAAAAGAAGACGAAAATATCGACGAGCAGGAAGCGGAGCTGTCTGTTATTCAAGACCCTAAAAAAGCGGCTGTTGCTGCTGCCATTGCCAGAGCAAAAGCTCGCAAAGCAGCGCAGATGCAAAACAAGAACGAGGATGAGTAGTCGTGGCCTTTTTTCTAGCCAGTAGCCCACATAGCCATAATCGCAGAAGTACCAAAGACATCATGATGACAGTGATATTGTGCACGTTGCCCGGTATTGCTGCACTTTGCTACTTCTTTGGCTGGGGTGTGTTATTTCAGGTACTCATCGCCTCTGCAACCGCCGTATTGTCGGAAGCTGCCATCATTGCGATGCGCCGTCGTCCCGTAAAACGATACCTGCAAGATAATTCTGCGTTACTAACCGGTATTCTAATTGGTATCGCTATACCTCCCTTTGCACCGTGGTGGATTGCCGTCATCGGCTCTCTGTTTGCCATTGTCATCGCGAAGCATCTTTACGGCGGATTGGGCCAAAATCCGTTCAATCCTGCAATGGTTGCGTACGTTGTTCTGTTGATTTCCTTCCCCGTACAGATGACAACTTGGCTACCGCCATCCTCATTGTTGGCTCAACCATTGAGCTTTATGGATGGTTTATCGTCAGTCTTCACAGGGTTAAGCGTTGATGGCTTTAGCGTTAACCAACTCAGACAAGCTGTCGATGGTTCAACGATGGCGACGCCACTAGACACGGTTAGAACCGCCCTACTGGCCGGTAAGACTGTAACGGAAGCTGTTCAAGAACCTGTTTTCGGCACATTTGCAGGCCTTGGGTGGGGTTGGGCAAATCTGGCGTTCCTTGCAGGCGGTTTAATTCTGCTCAAACTACGCGTTATCCAGTGGCAAATTCCCGTTGCCATGCTCTCAACACTGCTCGTTTTCAGCACATTAGGGTATGCCGTTAGCCCTGATACTGTCGCATCACCCCTGCTGCATTTATTCTCAGGTGCAACCATGTTGGGTGCATTCTTTATCGCAACTGACCCTGTTTCCGCCTCTACAACGCCGAAAGGCCGTTTGGTATTTGGCTGCATGATTGGCGCTCTGGTGTATTTAATTCGAACCTTTGGTGGTTTCCCTGACGGGGTCGCCTTTGCAGTATTGATTGCCAACATGTGTGTCCCTTTGATTGATTACTACACAAAGCCAACGACGTACGGTTACAAAAAGGAAAGCAAATGATCCGCGCAATGAGAAACAATGGATTAATACTGGCGCTAGTCGCACTGCTTTCCACTGGATTGATTGCGATTACTGATTCGCTAACCAAAGACACCATTGCTGAACAACAAAGATTGCAGTTGTTAAATGTGCTCAACCAGGTTATTCCAACTTCAATGCACGATAATCCGTTGTATAAAAGCTGCACTATGATTACCAACCCAGCATTGGGTAGTAAGTCTCCAATGCCTGCATACGTCGCGACCAAAGACGGGAAAACAACCGCCATCGCGATTGAAGCCATTGCTCCTGATGGCTACAACGGTGCCATTAAGATCCTCGTTGGTGTGGACACAAACAAAACAGTCTTAGGTCTGCGTGTATTGAGCCAAAACGAAACACCAGGGCTAGGCGACAAAATTGAACTCACTGTTTCTGATTGGCCGCTCTCATTCACCAACCAGAAAATTGAAAGTGCGGACGACAAGCGTTGGCACGTCCAAAAAGATGGCGGGCAGTTTGACCAGTTCACCGGGGCAACCATCACTCCTCGCGCTGTCGTTAACGCAGCACGCAAAGCAGCATGGTATGTCAGTGAAAACATCGATACCATCATCAAGCAACCACAAAATTGTGGAGATGCATCATGAGCCAAAACATTGAATTAATGAAAAACGGGCTTTGGAAAAACAATCCAACGCTAGTTCAATTACTCGGTCTTTGCCCTTTATTGGCAGTCTCTTCTACAGTGGTCAACGCATTAGGCCTTGGCCTGGCGACACTGTTAGTACTCGTTGGGTCCAACCTCACCATCTCGCTGGTACGCGAATGGGTGCCGAAAGAAGTCCGTATACCTATCTTTGTCATGATCATCGCGTCGCTAGTAACGTGTGTGCAATTGCTTATGAATGCCTATGCATACGGTCTCTACCAGTCTTTGGGCATCTTTATCCCGCTGATCGTGACAAACTGCATTATTATTGGCCGAGCCGAAGCGTTTGCCTCAAAAAACACACCACTCCCCTCTGTACTTGATGGGCTCTGGATGGGATTAGGCATCACACTATCTTTGGTGGTCGTCGGTGCTATCCGTGAAGTGCTGGGCAACGGCACCTTATTCGATGGCGCTGACCGTTTGCTCGGAGAGTGGGCGGCAGGTCTGAAAATTCAAATATTCCACTTCGATAGCGCGTTTTTGCTGGCATTATTGCCACCGGGAGCGTTCTTAGCAGTCGGTTTCCTTATTGCCGCCAAGAATGCACTTGACGAACACCAAGCGAAAAAACTGCCAAAAGAAAAAGTCGTAATTGAACGCGTCCGCGTGACTTCAACCGACTGATATAGATAGTCAATGGAAAAGCAATGAATAACGAAAAACGAGTCCAAATACTGGAGCGATTGCGCGCGGAAAACCCTCACCCGCAGACAGAGCTGAACTGGAGTACACCGTTTGAGTTGCTCATTGCGGTTTTGCTGTCAGCGCAAGCCACCGATGTCAGTGTCAACAAAGCCACTGACAAGCTTTACCCTATCGCCAACACACCGGCAGCACTGCTGTCTCTGGGCGTCGAAGGTGTAAAAGGATACATAAAAACCATTGGTTTATTTAATTCAAAAGCGGAAAACGTCATCAAGACGTGTCAGATCTTGATCGATCAGCACAATAGCCAAGTTCCGGAAGACAGAGAAGCATTGGAAGCCCTTCCGGGAGTTGGCCGAAAAACAGCAAATGTTGTGTTGAACACTGCATTTGGCTGGCCAACGATAGCGGTTGATACCCATATCTTTCGTGTTTCCAACCGCACCAAACTTGCAGTAGGTAAAAACGTCGATCAGGTCGAGCAAAAACTTCTCAAAGTCGTACCCAATGAGTTTAAAGTGGATGTCCACCACTGGCTTATTCTTCATGGACGTTATACCTGTATAGCGCGTAAACCTCGTTGCGGAAGCTGCATCATTGAGGATTTATGCGAGTTTAAAGACAAGGTTTATCCTGACGAATAACAAAAACCACCTTTCGTGGTTTTTTACATCTGAAAAGACATATTAAAGGAGAATGTCATGAGCACGGGTCGTATTCTTCACACCATGCTTCGCGTTGGCGATTTGGATCGTTCAATTGCTTTTTACACCGACGTGATGGGTATGCAACTTCTACGTAAAAACGAGAATGAGCAGTACGAATACACGCTGGCATTTGTAGGTTACGGTGACGAATCGCAAGGCGCGGTTATCGAACTCACTTACAACTGGGGTACAACAGAGTACGAACAAGGAACTGCCTTTGGTCACATTGCGATTGGCGTAGACGACATCTATAGCACATGCGATGTCATTCGCGCGGCTGGCGGAAACGTTACCCGTGAGCCTGGCCCAGTAAAAGGTGGTTCTACTGAAATCGCGTTTGTTGAAGACCCAGACGGTTACAAAATTGAGCTGATTCAAAACAAAAGCGCATCAGAAGGTTTAGGTAACTAAACACACTGAGGAAACGCCGTGACATTCACGGCGCTTCCCATTCATATACATCTAGTTGCATTCAATTCAGAACATCATACTGCAAGTGGTTTCCATCCAATTTTCGCACTCCTCACAGTTCCCGAGTTCATCCTTCAAAAACATTTATCTCTGATAGGCTTAAAGTATTGTCGCAATAACAAGACCACGCCTTCATGCTCGGTAAAAAAAACACCTTACAGCTACATATCGCCAGCATATTTTTTATTGTCGTCTCTGTGCTCTCGCTAATATTGATTATTCTTAGCTACCAAAACTCAAAAGCCTTGAATGAGCAGCTCGCAAGAGAGAGAACCTCTCAAAATGCTGAGCAAGTAAAGCTGGCGTTTGAAAAAAAAATCTCTCCTGTTCTCACCGCATTAGAAACACTCGCCGTTTCCGATTTTGGGCATACACTCGATGCATCTAATGACGAAAATTGGTTAGCGTCTGTCAATGCCATTATGGACGTTTCGCCGGATGTACTGGCTATCTATGTTGGCTATGAGGATGAAAGCTCGGCGTTTATTCGTTCCACACGCCCCGCATTTATGCGATCACAATTTTCAACGCCAGATAACGCCTACATCATGGTCGACATCAATCAAAGCAATGGCGACCAAGTACGCACTTACTATGATGACAAGCTCGAATACATAGGCGAAAAAAGCGATAAGATTTCTTATCTCCCTACAACTCGACCTTGGTACAAAGACACACCCGATGACGGTACAATCTACATCACCGACCCCTACTTCTATCTGTTTATCAAGCGTATGGGGATCACAATCTCCAAGCGTATACCCGCTAACGGTGGTGTCCTAGCCGCTGATATTACCCTTGCAACGCTCAATGAATTTCTCACCTCATTGCCGTTTTCCGGCGACTCTCAGGTCTTACTGTTTGACGATAATGGAACCATTTTGGCGCAAAATGGCGTAATGCAGAACGCAGCAGAAAACACCACACAAGATATCTACGAGAAAGCGTTAGAAAGCTCACCGCTAAACAACACGTTTTCCCGTCAGAATTGGTCCGAGTCATCCCAAACCACCATGTTCAATGATGCTTTATGGCGAATAACGCTCGTCAATGTCGCCTTTGGACAGGGTGATGGCATGTGGTTGGCCACTGCCATTCCCGAAGACAAGCTTATCGGCACCGCGATAGAAGCCAGAAACAATCAGATATTCATTAGCTTCGCCGTCTTAGGTATCGGCATGCTACTTATTCTATGGGCATCTCGACGTATCGCAGCACCACTACGACAGCTTAATCAAGCCACATTAAAGATCAGAAACCTCGACTTCTCAGGCGTAAAAACACCGGATTCCACCATTCAGGAGGTCCGCGAATTATCTGACTCGATCAGCATGATGTCTGAAACTATTAGCGATTTTTTGGGAACATTGCACCGAGTTTCCCACAACCAGAATTTCGAGTCGCTATTGACTGACATGGTGTCACACTGCCAGAAAACATCAGACGCAGATTACGTGCTGATGTGGGCAGCTGACATGGACGATCGTGACCAATTGTCTCTTGTCGCGCACGTTCCAGAGGAAATCAGCGAAACAAACATAGATATCTTCACGTTGCTAGATGCCAAACCAGACATGACAGAAGCGCTCGAAAACCAGCGCGTATATGCCTTCACGCCTTCCGAAATAGAGAAAAGCCAATGCCAGCTGCCCGCAAAATTAAAGAGGGCATGGGTGCTGCCACTCCACAACAGAGACAAAGAACGCGTTGGTTTCGTGTTCATAGGTTTCAACCATTCCGTTAGCGAAGAGCAAGAGGAGAAAGTCGCCTTTATTCAAGAATTCCTTGGCTTCGCTTCACTGATCAAAGAAAACTGGGACCACATTGCTGCGCAAAAAAATCTCTTTAAGTCTTTTGTAGAGATGTTCGCATCCGCAATCGATACCAAATCCCCTTATACAGGCGGCCACTGTCAACGGGTACCAGAGCTAACGTTTATGCTTGCCGAGGAAGTCAGTAAAGACAATGCCACGTTCCCCGACTTTTCGCTCAATGACAATTCACGCGAAGCCTTGTACTTCGCAGCATGGCTCCATGACTGTGGAAAAGTGACCACACCCGAATATGTGGTAGACAAAGCAACCAAGTTGGAGACCATCTACAACCGCATCCATGAAATCAGAATGCGTTTCGAAGTGTTAAAACGCGATGCTGACATTGCGTATTGGCAGAAAAAATGTCGTCACGGAGTTACCGATACCGATTGGAATACGCTGCAACAAACCCACCAGCAGTTGGACGATGATTTCGCGTTTGTTGCCCAATGTAATATTGGTGGCGAATTCATGGATGATTCATCCATTGAAAGGCTTCAACGCATCAGTGAGATGACGTGGGAACGAACCCTCGACGACTCTCTTGGCTTGTCGTGGGAAGAAGAGGATCGTAGAAAACGACGGGGCGAAAATGCACTCCCTAGCACAGAAAAGCTGCTGAATGACCGTGTGGACCATGAAATTCATTGGATGCAGGAGCAGCGTAAGCACTTCGATAATTGGGAATTCAAACTTCCCGTTCCGTCTTTGCAATACAATCGCGGGGAAATTTATAACTTGGGGATTCGACGAGGCACGTTGAACGACGAGGAGCGCTTCAAAATTAACGATCACATCATTCAAACCATCACGATGCTCCGGAAACTCCCCTACCCCGAGCACCTAAAGCGCGTGCCTGAAATTGCTGGGGGCCACCATGAGAAACTGGATGGCAAAGGGTATCCATACGGTCTAGATGAAAACGATCTTCCCATTGATGCACGGATAATGGCGGTCGCCGATATCTTTGAAGCACTCACGGCAAGCGACAGGCCATACAAAAAAGCCAAAACACTCAGCGAAGCACTAAAAATATTGGCATTCATGGCGAAAGACAAACACATCGATCCAAAACTGTTTGTGCTATTTATCGAACAAAAAATTTATCAAAAATATGCCAATGCCTTTCTTCCGACAAAGCAACATGATGACGTTGATGAGCAAGCGTTACTCAACATCGTGTTAAATATCAAAAGTAAGCACGCCGCAACAAAAGCGTAATAACATATAGGTCAGATCACATTTACACTCATGGAGACGATGCTTGGCATAGCGCTCAAGAACAAAGGTAGGATCTTTGAATCAAAACAATTGTTTAATGCCCTCAGCATACAAATATTTTCGTGATGATATTCATAGGGATGAATGTAAGGAATTTGAAAAGATTTAGATCTGATAGGCTCTAAATAACATCTTACTTATTAGACACCAGACATGTTCCCCAAGAAACATTACACACTCCAAATTCACATCGCTGGCATTTTCTTTGTCGTCGTTTCAGCACTTTCTATCATCCTTATTGTATTGAGCTACCACAATTCAAAAGTGCTCAATGAGCAATTGGCATCTGAGCGTGCGCTTCAAAACGCAGAACAAATTAAAGGCTCTTTTCAAAGTCTGGTCGCCCCTGTAATCACGTCAATGGAAATGATGGCAGCATCCAGTTTCGGGGAAAACTTATATTCAGCAAACAACAAACAATGGCTTTCTGCCATCAATGCCATCATGACGCGCAACCCTGATGTGCTCTCTATTTACCTCGGCTACCCCGATGAAAGCTCAGCCTTTGTTCGCTCAACCAAACCCAGCTTTATGCGAGAACAGTTTTCAACGCCTGACAATAGCCACGTTATGGTTGACATCAACATGGCGTCCGGTCGTCAAATTCGCACTTACTATGACGAAACGCTCAGTTATATCGATGCCGATACCGACAATATAGATTACACACCCACTTCACGCCCTTGGTATAAAGTGGCACCAGACGATGGCAGCATTCATGTCACTGACCCCTATTTTTATCTGTTTATCCAACGTATGGGGATCACACTATCTCGTCAATTACCGAAGGGGGACGGTGTTATCGCTGCGGATATTACACTCGCCTCTCTTGAGCGATTCCTTTATGCGCTTATCGACTCTCCAGATACCCAATTAATGCTATTGGATGATAACAAACGTATTTTTGCGCACACAGGCTTTCTACCCGAAACCTCTTCAGGCCCCAATCAACGTGTCTACTTGGAAGCACTGACTCAATCCCCTCTCAATACCTTGTTCAAAAGGACTGATTGGGAAGAGACCAACCGCAAAGTTGAACATCGTGGTGAGACCTGGGTGCTGAACCTCGTTTATATGACATTTGGCAATGAAAGAGGGCTATGGCTGGCAAAAGCAATCCCCGAAAGCGCATTAATCGGCAGTGCAATCGAAGCACGAAACAACCAAATCATTATCAGTGCGTTCGGTCTGCTTATCGGCACCTTAATGGTGCTTGGGGCTTCACGACAAATCGCCAAGCCATTGAAAGAACTCGGAGATGCCACTCAAAGTATCCGTAAACTTGATTTCACATCCGTCATCACACCGCAATCAAATATTGTCGAAGTGAAAGAGCTCTCCGAATCAGTGCAATTGATGTCCGAAACAATTGGCAGCTTTCTTGACACTCTTCACCGCGTTTCAAATAGCTCCAATTTTGATGCCTTAATGGCTGACATCGTGTACCACTGCCACCAAACTGTGGAAGCCGATTCCGTACATTTATGGACAAAGCCCCCTCAAAGTGAGGATGCCTTGACACTTATCGCACAGTTCCCCACCAGCAACGACCAAAGCGATATAGACATTTCCAACTTACTTGTCGATTCACCAGAAATTGCCAATGCGCTTAATAGCCAAGCATTTTTCAGCTTTAAACCATCACAAACCGATGTCCAACGCAGTAACCTGCCCATCGACATTAAACACGCATGGATTCTTCCTCTCTTTAACAGAGAAAAAACATGTGTTGGCTATGTACTGCTCGGGTTCCATGACACGCCGACAAACGCGCAAAAAGACAAAATTCAATTTATCCGACAGTTCTTAGGGTTCGCCTCTCTTATCAAAGAAAACTGGGACCGCGTTTCCGCACAAAAACATCTGTTTAAATCGTTTATAGAGATGATGGCATCCGCTATCGATACCAAGTCTCCGTACACGGGGGGGCACTGTCAGCGTGTCCCTGAGCTCACGTTTATGTTGGCAGAAGAAGTAAGCAAAGATAATGCGAATTTCCCCGATTTCATACTCGATGAAAAAGCACAAGAAGCCCTTCACTTCGCCTCTTGGTTACACGATTGCGGAAAAGTGACAACCCCTGAATATGTGGTCGACAAAGCCACGAAGTTAGAAACCATTTACAACCGAATTCACGAAATCAGAACCCGCTTCGAGGTGTTAAAACGTGACGCTGAAATCACGTATTGGCAAAAGTGCTATAACGGTGAAGATGAGAAAATATGGAGACAATGGTTAAGTAACACACATACAAAATTAGATGAAGATTATGCATTTATCGCCAAGTGTAACGTGGGCGGAGAGTTTATGGATGACAGCAATCTCGTTCGGCTGGAAGAGATTTCCAAGAGGACGTGGGTTCGTACCCTGGATGACACCTTGGGTCTTTCATGGGAAGAAACGGCGCGACGGACACAGCGTGGTGACACCATATTGCCCAGTGTCGAACGTGTCTTAGATGACAAGACTGACCATCAAATACCTTGGCTCGAAAAACAAAGAGAAGCTTTCAAGAACTGGGAGTTCAGCCTGACGATTCCGACATTGCAACATAACCGTGGTGAACTCTACAACTTATCGATTCAACGTGGGACGCTCAATGATGAAGAGCGATTCATTATCAATGACCATATTATTCAAACCATCAAAATGCTGAGAAAGCTGCCCTACCCCACGCATTTGCAGCGCGTACCTGAAATCGCGGGCGGACACCATGAGAAACTGGATGGTAAAGGTTACCCCTACGGACTGGACGCTTCATCGCTGTCGATCGATGCCAGAATTATGGTGTTGCCGATATTTTTGAAGCATTAACGGCAAGCGACCGGCCATATAAAAAGGCCAAATCACTCAGCGAAGCACTGAAGATACTGGCCTTCATGGCAAAAGATAAGCATATCGACCCTCAACTATTTCGATTGTTTATCGAACAAAAAGTCTATCAACGATATGCAGATGCCTTTTTGCCCGCATCTCAACATGACTCCGTCAACGAAGGTGCTTTGCTCGCGATCGTCGCGCCAGTTAAAGCTGCACAAGAAGAGACCGCTGTTTAGCAAACGTTACGAAACGGTGCGTATCTATAAAAAAAGCCCCTTCCGGGGCTTTTTATGCAATACACGTCGCCATTATATAATCGTTCGTCCGAGAGAGATCACCACGCGTCGGTTCTTGTTTCGTCCAATAGGCGTTTCGTTGACGGCGATAGGACGGCGCTCACCGTATGCTTCAACCTGAATACGATTTTTTGGCAGACCAAGAGACATGAAATAGTCTTCCAATTTTTGCGCACGTTTTTCTGACATCCGCTGGTTGGCCGCTTTTGCACCACGCGCATCCGTATAGGTCGCCATAAGCACCAAGTCGATATCTGGACTGTAACGAACAAACTCAGCGATCTGTGCAAGTTTCGCCATGGATTGTTTATTCAACTCGTCACCATTTTCGTCGTAATGCAGCGTCGTAAACGCAATGTCTTCAAATGAATAAGGCAACAGTCGAGCCAAACAACTACTGAACTCATTATATGATGACTGGAAAGCGACGGGCGATAACGCAACTTCTACGCGCTTCCCTCGGCTTTGCCACTCTCGAAAACTGAATGTTGGCAATCGGCCAGACTCTAGTTCAGCCAACATACTCCAAGCCGTCTGACCATCGACGTATCCATCAAACTGTTTATAAAATTTCAGACGATCAATGTATTCCGCGGGCTCGCCCGGCGTCCAAACTGGCGGCTTGGAAAGCAAAAACACGTTTTCGGTCTGTCCCATCGGGCGACGCATTTCCAATTCAAAATCCAAATTGATTTTTTTGCTCGCTCGGGAGGTAAATGTCGCCGAACCAAAGTTGGGGATCACATGTTCAACTCGGCACTCTATCGGCGTATCAACTTTCACCTGCCATACTGATTCCGTTGGCTTAGCACCGTAATACTTGCTCGCATTCACAGACATAGGAGTAAGTGCTGCTGCAATGCACAGAGGAAGAAGCGTATGACGGATCGCGCTTTTCATAATCTGGGCTGGCTCCTGTGTCTTTAGTCAAACGGGGTTACTAGATTTATCGGTCGTAACAACGACTTCTTTAGTGGTAATTGTAATCATCATCCACCCAACAAGAAAATGAAAAAGGCTGCGGCTTCTGACATAATGCACGCCTGATTTTAATGAGTTGCTCAAATATGACCCAAGAAACCAACCTAAACACCTTAAAAGCGCGATTTCGTGGCTATTTCCCAATAGTTGTCGACGTTGAAACCGCAGGTTTCAATGCCAAAACGGATGCATTACTTGAGATTTGTGCCATCACTTTAAAGATGGATGAAGAAGGTTGGATTTCTCCAGACAAAACCCTGCATTTTCACGTCATGCCATTTGAGGGTGCGAACCTGGTTCAAGAGGCCTTAGAGTTTAATGGCATCAAGGAACCATTCAGCCCTTTGCGTGGTGCAGTCAGTGAAGAGCATGCACTTAAAGAGATTTTTAAGCTGATCCGTAAAGAGCAAAAGGCGCAAGGTTGTCAACGCTCCATCATGGTTGCGCACAACGCTAACTTTGACCACAGCTTTGTTATGGCCGCTTCAGAACGTGCAAGCCTGAAACGTAACCCATTCCACCCATTTGCCACGTTCGATACCGCCGCACTAAGCGGGTTGGCATTAGGACAAACCGTTTTGGCGAAAGCTTGCCAGACTGCGGGAATCGCATTTGACAATCGCGAAGCTCACTCTGCACTTTACGACACTGAGCGAACAGCTGAGTTATTTTGTGAGATCGTTAACAAATGGAAAAAATTGGGTGGTTGGCCAGTCATTTCAGCAGAAAATGAATCCGAACAAAGTACGGATAACTAACTACGCTTCTTCTTAGAAAAATCAGGCGGGAAACCAATTAAAACAGGGGATCCCGCCTGAGAATATCAAAAGTTAAACACATGTTTCAAACGATGGTATGAAAACACCATTATTTAGTGGTCTTACCATTGTAGATCTCGCGCAAACTATTGATAACAAATCCGTCACATTCATCAAAAAGCCGAATATACTCTTAAATCTGAACCGTTATAGCGCAATTGATACAAGGCTATGCAGCAGCGGGTAACACAAAGGCAGTGACAGGGAGGCAAGATTGATGAAACGTGTAACCAACCGTACCTTACTATCCGTAGCGATTGCTTTGGCAACTTTCCAAGCACACGGTGCCGGATTCCAAATTAGCGAGCATTCCGCCAGTGGCCTAGGCCGCGCATTCGCAGGCGAAGCGGCTATTGCAGACAATGCAGCCGTCGCTGTCCGTAACCCAGCCGCCATGACCATGTTTGATTCAGCCCAGCTTTCTGGCGGCATCTCCTTTATTCAGCCAGATGTGAACGCGAAAGTTAACAGTGTGGGTGGAAACTCTCCTTCTCTTTTCCCAAACACGTCTTCTGAGCACAGCGGCGTTGCACCTGATGCTGTCGTTCCTAATGTTCACTACGTTAGGCCAATTGACGAAAAATCTGCGTTTGGGTTGTCTGTTTTTTCTAATTTTGGTCTCGCAACCGAATACCCTTCGGATTCAGTTGCAGGCCCCATTGCAGGACAAACGGAGTTGACGACCATCGATTTTAACGTCAACTACGCTTACAAAATAACGCCTCAGTGGAGCTTAGGGTTCGGCCTCAATGCAATTTACGCAGATGCATCTCTCGTCCGTAACGCCGGCGCTGCTGTGTATGGCTCAAGTAAAACCCAACTTGCCGCACTAGGCATAACGTCTCCTACTGATGAAGTCACTAACTTGAAAGGCGACGGTTGGGGCTTTGGCTGGAACGCGGGGGTTCTTTGGGAGATCAATGAGAATAACCGCTTAGGTCTGTCTTATCGCTCAGAAACCGATATTACTTTGGATGGCGACTATCGAGGCACATCCAATGCACAGAGTGTACTTACTGGGGGAACGGTTCCTGGTGAGCTTGAGTTGAACCTTCCCGATATCTTCGAGTTTTCTGGTTACCATAAAGTCGCGCCAAAATGGGCAATTCACTACAGTGCAATGCGTATCGGCTGGAGCTCGTTCCAAGAGCTGAAAGCAACCAGTACATCATGCACAAGTGCAACCGCTGGTGCTGGCGTCTGTCTTCAAAAAGATGAAAAGTGGGACGACAGTTGGCGCTATGCTATCGGTGCAACGCACTACCTGAACAACGCTTGGACACTTCGTGCTGGTATTGCTGTTGATGAGAGTCCTGTACCTGACTCTCACCGTACACTGAGTATTCCAGATACCGAACGAAACTGGTACACCCTAGGGGCAACATACCAAGCATCTGACAAACTGACCATTGACGGTGGCTTCGCTTACCTCAACGGTG
Source organism: Enterovibrio nigricans DSM 22720 (assembly GCF_900167155.1). Lineage (GTDB taxonomy): Bacteria > Pseudomonadota > Gammaproteobacteria > Enterobacterales > Vibrionaceae > Enterovibrio > Enterovibrio nigricans. The sequence goes on from NZ_FUXU01000012.1 coordinate 17,013, forward strand.
ATTCAGTTTCTGGAACCGAGACAGAGAGTGGTACCGCATTTACATTTGAAGCGGGTGGCGACGCATATATCTATTCAATTAGTGCAAACTACACATTCTAATCACTTGTTTCATAAACAGGAAAAAGTCGACTCTTTGCAGTCGGCTTTTTTATTTCTATCACAGAATCGACATTTTCCCAATAAACCCGTGACCAATAGCAACAGCAAGCTGACACTCCATTTTCAAACACCTGTTTATATCTACAAATACTAACGTAATCAGATAACTCACTAATAACAATACAATCAATAAGTGCATTTACTATTTAGAGTAATAACTTCAAACAACAGTTTTCTTTTCCGCACTCCATTCCAACGTGAAATCCCATCAAATCCATCAATTTAACAGCTATTTAACATTCCAAAATTGCGTGCCATATTACTCAGCGAAAAGATCCGACCAGCTGGAAAACTATACCTCCCCTCCTGCGTCTCATCTTTAAAACACATTAAAACAAAAGGTTACACCCGTACCTCAACGGACATCTCTAACGGACAGAGAGGCTGTATGTCACACAAATATTTAAAGACGGCAATTGCAATCACGGTAGCTTGTACATCATCTCTTGCATGGAGTGCGGGCTATCAAGTATCAGAACACTCTGCCAGTGGGTTAGGCCGCGCCTTTGCGGGTGAGGCCGCCGTCGCTGACAACGCGTCTGTGCTGGCTCGTAACCCAGCAGCAGGGACATTGTTTAAACGTGCCACGACATCCGGCGTTATCAGCTTTGTTGACCCAAATGTGGACGTTTCACACACAGGGCCATCAAGGGAGCAGTCAGTAAAAGACGTTGCACCTTATGCTATCGTGCCTGCCTCGTATTATATATCCCCTATCAATGAACAGTTCTCTTGGGGTGTCGCTCTTTTTACGGGTTACGGTGTAGCAACAGGCTATCCCGATGATTTTAATCAGGGTCGCTCCGCAGGGGATACCTCTTTGGTGAGTGTCACCTTCAATCCCAGTATTGCTTGGCAAGCTAATGAACATTGGAGCTTAGGTGTCGGTCTCAGTGCCGTATACGGCATAGCAGAGCTGAACCGTCATAAAGGCTTGTTGGCCTTGGCGATTGGCGGAAACGCGTCAGATAAACTCATCACCATGGAAGGTGACACCTTTGGTTTTGGCTGGAATATTGGTGCGCTCTATGCGCTTGATCCTAATAACCGATTTGGATTTGCCTACCGCTCAGAAGTTACGCTCGACTTTGACGGAGACTTCACCGATCACACAGGTATTGCCGCGGGGTTACCGCCGGGCACAACATTGACAGGGAAGCTTGAAGCAGTCCTTCCCGCCACGTTTGAATTCTCTGGTTTCCATCAAGTTGCCCCTGCCTGGGCCGTCCACTACAGCGTATTGTGGACAGAGTGGAGTCAATTTAAAGAGCTTCGAGCGACCAACACTCGATGCAACTCATCAGATGGCGCAGGCGTTTGTTTCCTAAAAGAAGAACACTACGAAAACGCCTTACGCTGGTCTGTTGGCGTAACGCACAATCTCAATGATGACTGGACTGTCAGAGCAGGATTTGCCTTCGATGAACAAGCAGGTAAAGCCACACTGAGCATTCCAGATACCGACCGCTATTGGTACTCCATTGGTGCCACCTATCAGTACAGCAGTGATCTTTCCTTTGATGCAGGGTTCACTCTCATCGACAGTAAATCTGGCACGTTCACAGAAGACGGAGAAATATTCGACAGTTCAGGAAACGCCCTGATTTATGCCATGCAGGCTAACTACACCTTTTAATTTTTCATTGATGAGCAGTTCATGAGGCGTTTTATGAAAACGAAAATTTTAGCCATGATGGTTTCAGCCGCGCTTTTGTCGGCATGTAATGATTCCAGTATTTCAGGTGATTCAACTTTAGACCCCGGAATTACTGACAGCCTTAACGCACCAACCAAAGTTAACTTCGATCTGTTGGCGAAAAAAACCGTGGTCGTCACCCCGAGTTTTATTGCTGCAGATGCACATGACGGCACGCTGGCTTCCGAAGGAACAGTAGGAAGCAGTGCTTATTCGACAGATATTTCCGACCCTCTGGTTGCGACGGGAAAAACCGACGGTTGGGGAACGCAATCACCCATCAGCGTGTCATTTACCGGCAACGATCTCGACCCGTCGACAGCGAGCCAAGGCTTTCGTTTGATGGCAAGTATCAACCCAACGGCATCGTCGAGCACCAATGTAAGCCCCACGTTACTCAAAGAGAACCAAGACTACACCGTGAGTGCGAGTGGAAAAACGCTGACGGTCTCCCTGAAAAAGCCACTCAATCCAGCCGCAGAATACATGTTTGCCATTACCAATGACCTAAAAGATGTCACAGGGGCAAGCGTTGGTATGACACGCTCATATGCGGTGTTAAAAGACAAAGCGGCTCCACCCAGTGATGCGCTGAAGCCCGCACAAGCTATCACTCGTACAGTTGAAGCAGAGTTTGAGAAAGCGGGTGTTGCTGCTGAAGACATTATCTTCTCGACTTGGTTTACCACGGCATCAGCAGGTGATGTCCTCTACGGTGCAAAACAAGCCACCGCGTTTGCAATCGATCAAGGTGCATCATCAGTTTGGAAAGGGTCAGCCATTGATAGCTCTGTAACAGACGCCGATCTTAGTGCCCTTTTTTCTATCACCGCTCAGGCTGTTGCGCCTACCCAAACGAACGCAGGCAACACAGTTATTGCCCTTTCGGTAAAACTGCCCTACTTCTTAAGCAAAGAAGCTGGCACTTTCTCATCGACTCCGTGGAAAAGTGGCATGCCAAGCTTGGCGGCCATCACGAACATCGTTTCAAACGGCTCCGATGCCGACAAAGCGGCAGTCTTAGGCCAATTAACTGCACTGGGTATTTCGCAGGCGCAGTTAGCGACTGTTGCGACTGATCCTCAAACACAGGCTGACGTGCTGCCAAAACTTGTCGGCGCAACCCTAACCAAAGCTGACGGCAGTCAGCTTGATGCCGAGCGTCTTGTAACCCGCTACAGCCCTGTGCCTATGCTGCGTTCTGTAGAAGATGTACCCGTGATGCTGGTCATCCCTAAATCAGCTAACTGTGCCAACGGTGCCAAGATGCGAACAGTTATCTTTCAGCACGGCATTACATCGAAAAAAGAGGTACTTACTGATAATGGCGGAATGGGTGCTGATGGCCTTATCGGTGATAACTGCGTAGCTATTTTCGCCATTGATCACCCTCTTCACGGTGAGCGAGCCATATCCGAACAATTGAGCGCGACGACAGGAAGTGCCGCTGTTTATCTCAACCTCGCTGCACTGCCTGTTGCACGTGACAACCTGAGACAAAGTGCGATTGACGTCATCAACCTGCGTGCATCCATCGGGCGTATTCTTGCACTGCTAAAACAAGGCGGGACACTTGCTGCACCGCTTGGCAATCTAGACCCTGATAAAGGCGTCGCTTTTGTTGGCCACTCTCTTGGCGCAATCACTGGTGTTGATGTTGGGAATGTTGCAAACCGTTCGGTGAATAACCCAACTGCAGATACTTTTCTTTTCAACATCAATGCTGTGGCACTTGCTAACCCAGGGGCGGGCATTCCTTATTTGCTGCTCAACTCAGGGTTCTTTGGCGATTTCGTAAAAGGAAGCTTGTTAGCCAGTGCAAATCAAACATTTGCAGGCTTTTGTCAGCAAAATGGGCTGTCTAATGATTTAAAAACCTGTTTCTCGGTATTTCAAACGAACTCACTAGATGCAGCGTTACAGCCCGCTTATGACGCATTTGGACAATACGCTGTTGCCGCTCAGATTGTGTTAGATTCGGTAGACCCCATCAATCACGCAGGCTCAATCGGCAGCGACATTCCCGTCTACATGTCTTCTGTGGCTGGTGATGAAACCATTCCGAATGCGCTCAAAGAGAAAACCCCTATTAAACCAAGTTCAACGGTTTTCGAGATTTATTCCCCCTCAGGAGGCACATTGCCGCTTATCGAGCCTTTGGGTTTAAATGCCACGACAGCGTCAGTTTCCGGCCAAACGGTCAAAAGTGCATTGTTGTTTACTGAAGGAGGACACTCTTCGTTGCTTGATACATCGCCAAGTGCCAATACCAATAAAGAAATGCTAGATCAAATTGCCTCTTTCATTGCTGGTGACGGAAAAACACTTGAAGTTGGTAATAGCGCGATTCTTTCTACCTCCCAATAAAAGGCTGTAGCCCGCCCAATCCCTGCTTCAAAGGCCTATTTGCGTAGGCCTTCTTCTTTTTTTCTCTTTCCGTTAATTTCCTCTCGACAATGTAAAAAAAACGCGCAAACTGTGTTTTTTTGTGACATCAATCTTTTTAGGACGTTTTTTCGCCGGGATTGGGCGAGTTTTGTAGGGATAAGAAGTAATGAATCCAGTAGTCGTTTCCGTCTGTGTGATGCTGTTGTTAGCTCTATTACGAGTTAATGTCGTTGTCGCGTTGACCTTTAGTGCCATTCTTGGCGGTATTGTGAGTGGCATGAGTTTGCCCGATACCATTTCAGCGTTCGAAGGTGGTTTAGGCGGTGGTGCGACCATCGCGTTGAGCTATGCCATGCTAGGCACCTTTGCCGTCGCTATCAATCGCTCGGGCATCACAGATCTGCTTGCCCAATCAGTAATTCGTAAACTTAATGGCCGAGACAGTGCAAAAGGGTCTGCTGCACTCAAATACTCTGTGCTCGTTGTGTTGGGTTTGCTGGCGATTTCTTCACAAAATGCCATCCCTGTGCACATTGCTTTTATCCCTATTGTTATTCCACCTCTTTTGCATGTATTTGCAAAACTCAAGATGGACCGCCGTCTGGTTGCATGTGTTCTGACATTTGGTTTGATTACACCCTACATGGTGTTACCGATTGGCTTTGGCGGCATCTTCCTTAACAATATTCTTTTAAAAAACCTGCACGACAATGGTTTGGATGTGGTCGCAAGCCAAGTCCCGCATGCAATGCTATTGCCAGCCGCGGGCATGTTGTTTGGTGTCCTGATGGCTGTCTTTATCAGCTACCGTAAACCCCGTGAATATTCGGAAGAACTGATCCTAGCCGCTGAGCCTGAGAAAGCAGAATTCAAACCTTGGAACATCTGGGTGGCAGTGATTGCCATTATTGTCACTCTCGGCGCACAGCTTTACACCGGCTCCATGATAGTCGGCGCATTGGCTGGTTTTATGGTGTTTACGTTTGGCGGTGTCATCAAGTGGAAAGACTCCCACGATGTATTCACACGCGGCGTACACATGATGGCGATGATCGGCTTTATTATGATTTCTGCGGCAGGCTTTGCGGCAGTGATGAAAGCCACAGGCGGTGTGGAAACACTGGTTGCCTCACTATCATCAAGCATTGGCGACAATAAGCCACTTGCGGCACTGTTAATGTTGGTTGTTGGTCTGTTGGTCACCATGGGCATTGGTTCATCATTCTCGACAATTCCAATCATCGCAACCATCTATGTTCCACTGGCACTAGCGTTTGGCTTTTCGCCAATGGCAACCATTGCTCTGGTTGGCACCGCCGCAGCATTGGGTGATGCTGGCTCTCCAGCCTCGGATTCAACGCTGGGGCCAACATCTGGTTTGAATAGTGACGGCCAGCACGAACACATTTGGGATACGGTCGTGCCGACCTTTATCCACTACAACCTGCCGCTTATTGCATTCGGTTGGTTGGCTGCAATGACGCTATAAGTCAGTACCCGTAGCTAAAACAGCAAGATACAAAAAAGCCGCTGACATCAGCGGCTTTTTTCATCTCACTCGAAAACTTATTCGTTTTCTGCAGCATCACGGCGTGCTGCTGCTTCTTTGATCATTGGCTGAAGTTCACCTTTCTGGAACATTTCCAGAATAATGTCACAACCACCGATCAACTCACCATCAATCCACAACTGTGGGAAAGTCGGCCATTGCGCGTAGATTGGCAGCTCAGCGCGGATATCTGGGTTTTGTAAGATATCTACGTATGCGAATTTCTCACCACACGTCATCAGAGCCTGGCTAGCCTGAGACGAGAAGCCACAGCTAGGTAGCTTAGGCGAACCTTTCATGTATAGCAGAATTGCGTTTTCTTCGATCTGCTGTTTAATTTTATCAATAGTTTCCATTACTTCCTCGAACACAAAGCGTGATGATTACATCGATTCTAACTGGGAAATGCTCGGAAAAAAACGCCTAAAGTTTGTAGGGGCAAATTCCCTCCATTTTTTTAAAATTCTTCTTTTAATAAAGTAAAAACTTGCTAAACTATTCCGCAGTTAGCCTATAAGTAGATACGTCAGCCTACAGGTAAGCACTCTTAAAGTGTAAGACAAATCTACAGGAAGCAATAAAGTCAGGGGGAGACCCCGTCTATCATGGAGAATCGAGTAATGGCATTTCAACTACCAGCTCTTCCTTACGAAAAAAATGCTCTAGAGCCACATATCTCTCAAGAGACTCTGGAATACCACTACGGCAAACACCACAACACTTACGTGGTTAAGCTGAATGGCCTGATCGAAGGTACTGAGCTTGAAAGCAAATCTCTGGAAGAGATCATCAAGACTTCTACCGGCGGTGTATTTAACAACGCTGCTCAAATCTGGAACCACACGTTTTACTGGCACTGCCTGAGCCCAAATGGCGGCGGCGAGCCTACGGGTGACGTTGCAGACGCTATCGCGAAATCTTTCGGTTCTTTTGAAGAATTCAAAGCAAAATTCACTGATTCAGCAATCAACAACTTCGGTTCTTCTTGGACTTGGTTGGTGAAAAAAGCTGACGGTTCTCTGGATATCGTTAACACGTCAAACGCGGGTACACCTCTTACTGAAGAAGGCGTAACGCCACTGCTGACTGTTGACCTGTGGGAACACGCGTACTACATCGATTTCCGCAACCTGCGTCCAGACTACATGAACGCGTTCTGGGCACTGGTTAACTGGGAATTCGTTGCACAAAATCTGGCAGCGTAATTTCTGGCTATTGCCTTAGAATAGAAAAATACCTCGCCTCGGCGGGGTATTTTTTTGCCTGCGGTTTTGTGGCACCAACAGCAGTGGTAAGGATAAAAAAACCGCTGCACGAGCAGCGGTTCTTCAGTGTCGAAGTTTTACTTAAGCAACTTCAGACAGGATAATGCGGAGCGTACGACGCAATGGCTCTGCTGCACCCCACAACAACTGGTCGCCGACAGTAAACGCGTTGAGGTAATCGTCGCCCATCGCCATTTTGCGTAAACGACCCACAGGAATAGACAATGTGCCAGTGACTTTTGCAGGAGACAATTCCTGAACGGTCATGTCACGCTCGTTCGGGATCACTTTTACCCAATCATTGTGCGCAGCGATGATGCTTTCGATTTCGTCCAATGGAACGTTTTTCTTCAGCTTCAGCGTCAATGCCTGGCTGTGACAACGCATCGCACCGATACGGACACAAGTACCATCAATTGGAATTGGGCTGTCTTGGAGACCCAAAATCTTGTTGGTTTCTACCGTGCCTTTCCATTCTTCTTTGCTCTGGCCGTTTTCGCGTTTCACATCAATCCATGGGATCAATGAACCTGCCAAGGGTGCGCCAAATTCAGACGTTGGGAAATTTGCCGAACGTTGAGTCTCTGCCACTTTACGGTCAATATCGAGAATAGACGTTGAAGGGTTCGCCAGATCCATGCTTACGGAGTCATTTATCACGCCCATTTGGCTGATAAGCTCCCGCATGTTTTTCGCACCTGCACCCGAAGCTGCCTGATAAGTTTGAGATGTCATCCACTCAACCAGACCTGCTTGGTACAATCCACCCACCGCCATCAGCATCAAGCTAACGGTGCAGTTACCACCCACATAGGCTTTCGTGCCTTGGTGAATGCCTTCTTGAATTTGTTTAAAGTTAACTGGGTCCAACGTGATGATAGAATCGTCTTTCATACGTAAAGACGAAGCGGCATCGATCCAGAAACCCTTCCAGCCTGCGGCTAACAGCTTTGGATACACTTCATCGGTATAACTGCCGCCTTGGCAGGTGACGATAATGTCTAGCGTTTTCAGGCTTTCAATATCAAACGCATTTTGCAGAAGACCTGCATCTTTACCATAGTTTGGTGCAGGGATACCTACTTGAGAGGTGCTATAGAAAACGGGCTCAATAACATCAAAGTCACGCTCTTCTACCATGCGCTGCATCAGTACGGAGCCAACCATACCTCGCCAGCCTACTAAACCTACTCTTTTCATTAGTACTCACACTCCTTGTTTAATCTTCTGTACCTATCTTGAAAATTAACGACACAAATAACAAGCAAAAACTGAATCTTTTTGCAGCTAAACGTTAAAACTCACAGCAAAGTGGCGTGTTTTTTCAACAACACAGCCAGAAGGAACAAGATGCAAACACTCTCGATGGTAACAATATGAATTGATTGCATTTATATCCGCAGTTAAGAATATAATGCCAACAATCATATATATAACTACCCCATGGAAAATTCACAGTTACAAGCGCCACATTAAGCCAAATTGATAGCATTAATCGCCGTCCATTTACACATCCTCATACATTATAGAAACAAACCCACCCCAACGAACAGCGCTAACAATTAACAAAACCACTCGATCACACAAACCCTCAAAAACAAACACTTCACACCGTCAACGCGGAGAAATGTAAATACTTGTTACCCCTGCAGACAGTATTTCGCTAAAGTATGCGTCCGCCGCCAGGAAGGTAGTAATGAAAGCCCACCAAACCTGCAGCCTGAGGTTGTTTCGGTACATTTCGGCAGGAGCCAAAAGGGCCTTACTCTTAAGAAAGGTTTGAGATATGCAACAACACTCGGCGCGACTACCTTCCCTTTTCCAAGTTTTCGCTGCGCTTGGTCTGTTCCTGTTACTGGCATTTTCGTTTACAGCGAAGTTAAATCTTCCTATCCAGTTGGCTTTATACATTGGCTGGTTCGTGGTTATTGGTTTAGGCATTCGGCTCGGTCATCGATATAAAGACCTTGAGCACGCTGCGACCCAGGGTATTTCAAATGGCTTAGGTGCAGTGCTTATCCTGTTAGCCGTGGGTTCCCTCGTCGGAACATAGATTGCGGGCGGTATCGTTCCAACCATCATTTATTACGGTTTAAAAGCCATTCATCCATCCATATTCCTCGCCGCTACCATGATTATTTGTTCACTGACTGCGCTGGCTACTGGCACGTCTTGGGGGGCGGCAGGTACTGCCGGTATCGCAATGATGGGGATTGGACAAGGCTTAGGGGTGCCTGCGCCTGTCACCGCTGGTGCCGTGCTGTCAGGCTGCTATTTCGGGGACAAAATGTCGCCATTGTCTGACTCTGTGATCCTTGCTTTTTCGATGTCTGGTGTTGAGATTGTCGAACACATCAAAGGCATGCTGCCAATCGCATTGATTAGCTACATCATCACAGCGCTGATGTTTACTGCATTTGGTCTTCACTACACTGGCAATGTCGATATGGCTCAGGTGTCTGATGTGATTGCCGCAATGGACAAGCAATTCATTATTACACCCTTCTCCTTTATTCCCGTTGCTATCGTGCTCGTACTGTTGGCCCTGCGTTTACCATCTTTCCCCGTGATTTCTCTCGGTTCAGTACTGGGTATTGTATGGGCGATCGTGGTTCAAGGCATGAACCCGCTGGATGCCATTAATACCGCTTGGGCACCCTATTCAATTACGTCAGGTGTCAGCTTTATCGACGCCATCCTTAATCGTGGTGGTATGGAGTCGATGCTAGGTTCAGTGGCGGTTATCGTTTTCGGTCTCGGTTTCGGCGGACTGTTGGATAAAGTGGGTGTTCTTGAAACCATTGCGAAGATTTTTGAACGTAAAGTTAACTCAGCAGGTAGTCTGGCGACATCGACCATCGCGACAGCATTCTTGGGGAACGTATTTGGTTCAGCGATGTATGTTTCACTGATCCTGACGCCAAAAATTTGCGCGAAAAACTATGACCGTTTAGGGTTCAAACGCAAGAACCTCTCTCGCAATGCAGAGTTCGGCGGGACGCTAACATCGGGTATGGTGCCTTGGAGCGACAACGGTATTTATATGGCAAGTATTCTGGGTGTCGCAACCTTGTCTTATGCGCCGTTTATGTGGCTGAGCTTCGTCTGTATTTTAGTGACAATTGTGACTTCTTATATGGGGTGGTTTGTGAACCCATGCAAACCAACAGGGTCTATGACGACTGTGCCAAAATGTGCCAATGCACAAATTCAAAACGCATAATTTCTTATTGAGATAGGGCGTTCTATATACGCCCTATCTACGCTTCTCCGCCAAACCCTACTTTGAACCCACCCGCAACCTACCGCTGTTGCACAAATATCACACCAAATTATTCACTTTTCATAAGCCACATTTCAGTGCTCATCACTTTTCATAACAAATGACTTCGTTACCAATAGCCACCAATGACGATCAAGATCTCATTTTCATGCAATTCATCGCATTGCGGTGGTTTTATGTAGCCCATATTGACCCCTGTCAATTTCCGTTTTCCAGTCTGAAGCACAATCGATTCGTTCAATTTTATCTTTGTTTGAGGGAACAATATGTCGCAACCGGCAAACTCAGACCGCAAAGTCACTATCGGCGCCTATATTGCGCTGGCATTTGCAGTCGTATTCTTTTCTGGCCTTCTCCAATCTAATCAATGGTATGGCATTTTCGATTTCACCACGCTAAATGGCTCGTTCGGTAGCGTCGTTTACTCTGTAAATGAAACTGCTGACGGTATTCAAACTGCCGCAACATCAATGCGTGGTAAAGGCGGTAGCGGTGCTCGTGACGGTTTCATGTTCGCCCTGACCCTGATCCCAACCGTAATGTTTGCTCTTGGTATGATTAATGTTCTGGAGCACTACGGTGCACTTGAAGCCGCGCGCAAACTTTTAACACCTCTTCTGCGCCCACTGATGAACGTTCCTGGTAACACAGGTTTGGCCCTGATTGCTTCTTTGCAAAGTACGGATGCGGGTGCAGCGATGACTCGCCAGCTCAAAGATGAGGGGCAACTCACCAAGCGTGAAGCTGACATCTTTACCATGTTCCAGTTCTCTGCTGGCGCCACCATCGTTAACTTCTTCTCGTCAGGCGCGGTACTGTTCACCCTGACACTGGTTGACGGCTCGATGGCTGTTACATCATCAATCGGCCTGGCCGTCGGCGTTATGTTTATCTTCAAATTTGTCGGCGCAAACCTGTTCCGTGTTTACCTGAACATCACGGAAGGCAAAGAAGACAAAGCCAACAACGCATCGCTGACTGAGGAGAAAGCATAATGACGACAGCTAAAAAGCCGATGGTGACGGATATCTTCGTCGAAGGTGCGAAAAAAGGCTGGAACATCGCCACCATGTCGACCGTACCAAACGTTCTGATGGCATTTGTGATCATCAAAGCGCTACAAATTACCGGTGCGCTAGACATGATGGGCACTCTTTTCTCGCCGATCATGGCGATTTTCGGACTACCTGGTGAAGCCGCTGCTGTACTGATTGGCGCATGGATGTCGATGGGTGGTGCAGTAGGTGTTGTTATCACTCTATTTGACCAAGGTATCCTGAACGGCGAGCACATCGCTATTCTGGCGCCTGCTATCTACTTGATGGGTTCTCAGGTTCAGTACCTAGGTCGTATCTTGGGTCCAATCGGTACCGAAGGTCGTTACATCCCAATCATGATCCTGATCTCTGTGATCAACGCCTTCGGCGCAATGTTTGTGATGAATATTCTGGTGTAACCCCCCCTGATTTTTGCGCTGAAAGACACGCTTTCAGCGCAGCTTTCCAAATGGAATTCTGGAGTAATTATGAGCTTTTCATTAGACGCTTACCTTGAAGAACTTCGCCCTCTGGTGAACGTAGACTGTGGCACGCTGACCGTTGAAGGTATTGAAGTCATTGCAGACATCATGGCTGCAAAATACGAAGACATGGGTGGCTGGAACATCAAACGTGTTGATTGCGGTATTGCTGGCCCCGGCCTCGAAATCCGCAACAAGCCAGAAAGCGATGTTATCGACCTGATGTTGATTGGCCACATGGATACCGTATTCCCGGTAGGTACCGCGGCTAAACGCCCGATGAGCGTTGACGGTAACCGTGCATTTGGTCCGGGTGTGTCAGACATGAAATCTGGTCTGTTGAACATTGTTTATGCACTACGCACACTGGATGCGGCCGTACTGGACAAAATGTCTATCTGTGTTTGCATGAACCCAGATGAAGAGATCGGTTCTCTGCATTCTGGCGAGTGGCTGAAATCAGTGGCAGAAGATGCGCACCATGTGTTGGTTTGTGAAGCAGCCCGTGCAGACGGCTCTTTGGTTAAAGCGCGTAAAGGTAATGCTCGCTACAAAATGACCTTTAATGGGAAAGCTGCGCACGCAGGTAACGAACCGCAAAATGGTCGTAGCGCAATTTCGGAAATGGCGCATTGGATTGTGGCTATTAACGAAATGACTAACTTCGACACTGGCACCACACTAAACGTGGGCGTTGTCAGTGGTGGTGACGGTGCAAACATCGTTCCAGAGCTAGCAACCGCTGTGGTTGATGTACGTTTCTGGGACAATGATGAATACGCCGCTGTTGACAGAAAAATCCGTGAAATGGCAGAAAATGCATTCATTGATGGTGTGTCTGTAATTGTTGATCGCGAAGCGTACAAACCTTCAATGACACCTAGCGAGAAAACAGAATCGCTGATGGCAATGATCGAAGAAACAGGCACGGAGTTGGGTATGAACATCACCTGGCAAGCCGTTGGTGGTGGTTCTGATGCGAACTTGACTGCGATTCTTGGCATTCCGACGCTGGACGGTCTGGGCCCTATCGGTGCAGGTTTCCACAGTGACGCTGAATATCTGGAACTTGATTCTATCGAGCCACGCGTCGAGATGCTTCAACGCATCATCACTAAGCTGGCTTAACAGCAGGCTTCAAGTAAATAGAGGGCGTCATCGACGCCCTCTTTGTATGAGTAACGTTTACCCTGTATTTATGACTTGTATCCTCTGAGGGAGTCGATGTAGTCAGGTAGAAACAACGATATTTGTGGGATGTAGGTGATCAATATTAAGAAGATCAACAGCAGCCCCAACCACGGCAATGCGGCCTTTATCGCCCAGCCCATGCTTTCTCCGGTAATCCCCGCAGTCACAAAGAGATTGAGTCCCACGGGTGGTGTCAGCATGCCAATCTCCATGTTCACTACCATGATGATCCCGAGATGGATCGGATCAATACCCAGTTGCACCGCAATAGGAAACAAGATTGGCGCCATGATCAGAAGGATCGCCGACGGCTCCATGAAGTTCCCTGCTATGAGCAACAATATGTTTACGACGATCAAAAAGCCCCATGCAGGAAGCCCCCACGCAACAATCGTTTCAGCAATGGTATGTGGTATACGTTCAGTGGTAAGAACATGTGCGAAAAGCATGGCATTTGCGATGATAAACAGCAGCATAATACTGACTTTCGCGGCATCTTTGACGACATGGTTCACTTCTTTATCCATGAAAGAACGCACCATCACTACGGGGAGCAAAAGCATGTTACGAACAAACATGGCAATTGTATTTTCGCCCTCTTTACGCCATGCCACGTGTTTTAAAGGGCCAATGTCTCTATAGCCCCACACACTCACCAGCCACGCATAAACAGCCGCAACCGAGGCAGCCTCTGTCGGGCTTGCCACACCACCATAGATTGAACCAAGCACAATGATGATAAGCATCAGCCCGCCCAATGCCCGAGCACCGGAAAATGCTAATGCCCTCACACCGGGAAACGGCTGGGACGGCAAACCTTTGATTCTGGCAACGATGTAAATCGCCAGCATCAAAATACCGCCCATCATGAGGCCCGGAATAAAGCCTGCCATAAACATACGCGACGCTGACACTTCTGTGGCAGCGGCGTAAACCAGCATCACGATTGACGGCGGGATCAAAATACCCAAAGTTCCCGCATTGGCAATCACTCCCGCAGCAAACGCTTTGGGATACCCCGCCTTTACCATCCCGACGATGACTATCGAGCCTATTGCGGCAACGGTCGCCGGTGAGCTTCCCGAAACAGCGGCAAACAGCATACAGGCCATGACAGACGCCATCGCCAACCCACCTTTAATGTGGCCAACAGAATCAATAGCAAAGTTGATAAGACGTCTTGCCACGCCGCCCGTTGAAAGAAAGGCTGAAGAGAGAATAAAAAACGGGATAGCAAGGAGTGTGTAGTGTTCACTGGTCGCCTCAAACAGTTTGAGCGAAATAGACGCCAACGAGTCATTGGAGAACATCAGTATGGTTGCCACACTCGATAAACCTAACGCTATCGCGATGGGCATACCCATAAACATGCACAAGAAAAGCAAGCCAAATAATACTGCAATTGTCATTGGTTTCGCTCCTTGTTCGCACTGTCCGTTTCTTCACTGCTCTCCTGCACAATTTCCTCTGCCAGGTGCATACTTTCTTCAGCTTCATCAATGAATCCGAAGCCTTTACGGGAGCCTTTCACGACCTCATAAGCAATGGTGCAGACACGAAGAGCAAGCAAGCCAAACCCGAGGATAAGGCATGTCATGGCTTTCCATTTTTCAATGGGCATGTCTTCCATTTCGATGCCAATCATTTTCATTTTGCTGAGGTAAATCCAAGATCCGTAGAGAAACAAGCCACAATAGACAAGACACAATGCCAAGGCGATAAGGGTAACGACCTTCTGTCGTGAAGGAGATAGGTGTTTAATCGCCGCATCCACACCGATATGCGCACCTTCTCTCAGTCCCCAAGACGCGCCCATCAGCACCATCCAAGCGGAGAGATACAGGGTAAGCTCCTGCGCCCAAAGCAACCCTTCATTGAAGAAGAAGCGCAGAATCACTTCCATAAACACAAGCAGTGTCATTGCCACCAGTAAGAGACCAATCCCTGCCTCTTCAAAGCGGTGTAATAACCGAATCATTTCAAACTCCATGAAAAAGCCCGGTAGAACACCGGGCTTTTTGTATTACTGATTGGATGCCACTGCAGCTTCAATAAGCTCGGGGCCGATTTGTTCTTGGAATTCAACCCAAACAGGTTTCATCACTTCCACCCATTTCGCTCGCTGATCATCGGTGAGGGTAATGATTTCACTGCGGCCTGATTCGATGATGTTCTGGCGATCTTTCATCGCTTTTTCATTCGCAATCTGGTTGCCATGCGCGACAGCTTCTTCCAGTGCCTTTGCCAGCACTTGGCGATCCTCGTCTGGCAATTGCATCCAGAACTCGGTCGATGTTGTCACCATATAATCCAGAACACCGTGGTTTGACTCCGTGATATAAGGCTGAACTTCAAAGAATTTTTTGGAGTAGATGTTTGACCAGGTGTTTTCCTGTCCATCAATCGCGCGAGTTTGCAGAAGCGTGAATACTTCTGAGAACGGCTTTTTCAAAGGAACGGCATCAACGGCTTCAAACTGGGCTGCAAGTACGTCAGAGCTCATGATGCGGAACTTCTTACCATCAGCGTCACTCGGCACGCGTAAAGGGTCGTTCGCGGAAAGCTGCTTTAACCCATTGTGAAGGTAACCCAATCCGACCAAACCTTTGCTGTTCACCGAGTTCAGTAACGCCTGTCCTGCTTCGCTACGTTGGAAACGATCCACCGCCGCCATATCTTTAAACAAAAACGGCAGATCATAAATTTGTAACTGCTTGGTGTATTTCGAAAATTTGGATAATGACGGAGCAATAAACTGAATGTCCCCCAGCAGCAGAGCCTCCATTTCTTTTCCGTCGCCAAACAACTGGGAGTTTGGATAGACTTCTACAACATATTTATCGCCGATCCGCTCAGCCACCAAATCCCGGAATTTCAGTGCCATCTGTCCTTTGGGCGTATTTTCAGCCACCACATGTGAAAATTTGATGGTTTCTGGCGCAGCATGTACCCATGCAGAAAGGCCAGTAAAAAGTGCTACTGACAACAGCACTCTGCAAAACATCTTCATATCGTTTCCTCTCACTCCATGTATTCAGCATGCGCTTCGCATGCGTGTCATATTCCCTTAACCAACTAGCCTATTCACCGTAAAAGGTGAGCTACAACGCGATAGGATTAACAGTTGATTAAAGGTAGTGAGAGGTGATCAAAGAGAAATGGGTGAAAAGCCACCCATCTTTCAGGATAAACTGTGAGCGTTTATCACTATCTTGTTGTTCTCGCCTTTTCCCTCTTTTATAGCAGTGCGTAAGGCCGTTAATGGGGCCTTAGCATGACATCGCTGAGTCATTGCTTGCCGGCAAACTTGGTTGTTTAACTAAAACCCACTGTGCAAACTTTTGTTTTTGCTCATTCGTTAGAAATAAACCATGTTTAGTACGACGCTCTAAAATATCTTCCGATGTAAGTGCCCACTCATGTCGAATAAGATATTCGGCCTCTCTGGCATAGAGAAGTCCACCAAAATGTTCCCCCAAATCAGCCGTGGCCTGTGCCCCTTCTAAAAGTACAAACAACCGTGTCCCATAAAGCCGGACGTAATGATGAACAAGCGAACAAGGTAACCAGGGATACGCCTTTTCAACCTTTTTGATAAAAACACCAACATCTCTCCCCATATCACCCCCTGGCAGTGTGGCGTTAACTGTCCAATTGGGTTTCATCGCTGGGAAAAAGGGTTTGAGCTTCTCCATCGCATGTTGCGAAAGCTCTCTAAATGTGGTGATTTTGCCGCCATAGATATTTAGCAGCGGGGTCATACCAGACACACTATCTAACTCTAATTCATAGTCGCGAGTTACAGCACTAGGGTTGTTACTGTCGTCGTCAAACAACGGGCGAACGCCGGAGAATGCATGCAGGATGTCACTCTCACAGGGAGGATCGTCAAAATAGCGCGACAGTGTTTCTAACAGGTACTTTGTTTCGTGTGCGTCAATCGCAACATCTTCTGGATTGCCCGCATAACTAACGTCCGTCGTCCCGATCAGACAAAGATCGTCGAGATAGGGATTAACGAAAATGACTCGTTTATCCGGATTTTGCAGCAGATAAGCATGATCGCCCTGCCAGAACTTTTTAGCCACAAGATGACTGCCCTTCACCAAGCGTACCCTTCGTTTGCTGGCGAACTTCAGCACTCTTTCATTGACATCATTAATCCAAGGACCCGCAGCGTTCACGACAGCTCGAGACCGAAAAATGGTTTGTCGCCCCTGCTGATCTGTCGTTACAACCCGCCAGTACCCACCAGCACTTCGTGTCACCTCATCACAGCGGGTTCGGGGTAATATTTTGGCTCCTTTTTCATAGGCATCCATGGCACTCAAAATCACCAAGCGCGAGTCATCTACCCAACAGTCAGAATATTCATATGCTGTTTTAAATTGACGTTTCAGCCCTTCCTTTAAAGGAGAAAGCTTTCGCGTTGTGGTATTTGGTAGCGTTTGATTTCCCCCAATGTGATCATACAAAAACAGACCCAGACGAATAAACCAACTCGGTCGCTTGCCTTCCCCAAGTAGGAGCACGAACCGCAATGGCCATATGATGTGAGGGGCAGAGCGCAACAAAACGTCACGCTCTTTCAGCGCCTCACTAACAAGGCGGAATTCGAAATACTCAAGGTAACGTAAGCCTCCATGTATCAGTTTTCCAGAACGGGAGCTCGTTCCTTCAGCCAGATCCTCTTTCTCACACAGGATAACGTCTAATCCTCTACCTGCCGCATCTCTTGCAATACCAACACCATTAATTCCACCACCTATAACAAAGAGATCGACAGTGCAGTTATGCTCATCTTTCATCGGCTTTACCTGCTGCACACAGTGTTTGTTATTTATGCCTTAGGCATCATCTTTGGGGCCATAGCTGCCAAAAGCGGCAATGGTGCCAGCAATTTCTTCATCACTGAGCACCACCGCATCTCCCATCAATAAAGTATTAAAATATTGGCGGGCCAAGGTTTCTAGCTCTACCGCTCGCCACATGGCTTTATCCAGCGTTTCACCGATCGCAATCATGCCGTGATTCGCTAACAGACAGGCCGTTCTGTTTTTCAACGCAGTGAGGGCATTTTGCGAAAGCTCCTCCGTACCAAAACGTGCAAAGTCTGCGCAACGAACAACTGAGCCCCCAAATGCTGCAATCATATAGTGAACGGCCGGCAAGTCTTTTCGGGCAATGGCAATCGCCGTGCAATAGGTTGGGTGGGCATGAACAACAGCATGTGTATCACTACGTGCCGTTAGAATATCAAGATGGAAACGCCACTCTGTTGAGGGTTTCATTGGCCCCTCCCAACTACCGTAATCATGATTGATCGGCATTTTTGCCAGCATTTCCGGTTCCATCTTGTGGTAAGGAACACCCGAAGGCGTAATGATCATACTTTCTTCATATCGCGCGGAGATGTTGCCAGACGTACCTTGATTTAATCCGCTTTGATTCATAAATAGGCATTGTGCGATGATCTCCTGCCTCAAGGCATACTCTTGCTGCGTCATGGTCATGGCTTGTTTCCTTTCAGGGTTATGTGAATTTTGGAGTGAACGAATTAATCAACAGGGGTTGATTGGAGGCTCCCCAACGAGATAACGCTGTATTTCCTCAGCAGCAGCATTGGCTGCATTGTAAATAGTTCGAATAGAGGCACCGGCAATATGAGGGGTTAGTGTCACACTCGGCATAGCCAGCAATGGATCGTCGACAGGGATAGGCTCAACACCAAAGGTTTCCAACATCGCTCCCCTGAGCTTTCCTCGCTGAAGCGCCCGAGTCAGTGCGGGATAGTCAACCATCGGGCCGCGCGCGGTGTTAATAAACGTCGCCCCGTCTTTCATTTTCTCGAACGCCTTGTAGTCAAACAGTCCGGTGGTTTCCTCGGTCACCCTTGCATGAAGTGATACCACATCCGATTGATTCAGGAGCGAATCAAATTCCACTTGTTCAACACCAGCCTTGATGTCTTCCTCACTCAGGGTTTTATAAGGGTCGCAAACGATTATCCGGCATTTAAAAGGGCGAAGAAGTGCGGTGACGAGCGAGCCAATCTCACCATAACCGACAAGACCAACCGTCATATCGCACAGCTCGTTCCCCGTGGTATCCGCACGATAGAGATCGCCACGCCACTTTCCATGCCTTAATGCATCATGGCCACGGGTGATGTTTCGGGTTTCAGATAAAATGGCACCTATCGTAAATTCAGCCACCGCGGTTGCATTTCGTCCCGGCGCATTAACGACAGTAACGCCGTTAGCTTTAGCTGCCTTCATATCGATATTGACCGGCCCACCGCGTGAAACCGCAACCAGCTTTAAGTTTGGTAAGCGTTCAAACATTGCACGAGAAAGAGGGGCGAGATGATTCACCAGTATGCTGGCGTCGCCAATAAAACTGACAATGTCATCGGGATCCCCTAAGTACTCCTTCAGACCTTCAAGTGCGGGGGTTTGATAGCCATGCTCCATTGGCGTTTCCGGCCAATCTAGCTGCAGCGTTTTATAGCAGAGTTGGTTTGGGCAGGCTTTCTCCAACGCATCGATAAAATACTTAGGCTGCATAAACAGATCGCCGATAACTGCTACTTCTGTTTTCATGACGGACTCCTTTTTTGATGGCCAAAGGCGGCCCAAACAGGGGAGAAATATGTTCGGGTTTGCAGATAAAGGTCTCGCTTCGATTGATAAACGTGCACGAGGCTGGCGTCTGGCTGTACTGACGATAAAAGCCGCGGTTTGACCCATGACTCAGCGGCAGATGCCATGTCGTTATACAGCCCCACTTTTACCGCAACCATCATGGCGACACCCGCAGCCCCGGCTTCTTGTTGGTCGATTCTTCGTATTGGGCGGTTCAGCACCGATGCAAGCAAGGAAATGAAGCGTTGAGAATGAGCAGCACCACCAGTAATACGCACTTCATTGGGTAAATCTCCCATTGCGCGATAACAATCCCAAGTGGCAAATGCCAACCCCTCAAGCACAGCGAGAAAGAGGTGATAATAGCTATGATGAATATCTAATCCGGAAAAACTGGCACGCGCTTTTGGATCAAGAAAAGGCCCGCGTTCACCAGCATTAGATATGTACGGATGAAATAAAACGCACTCCGCGTTGGCAGGCGGATGATCATCTATGAGTTTCAGAAGAGCCTGCCTGTCTAGTGTCACGCCAAGATCGTTACAAACCGTAATGACCATATCGAGTATCCAATCGATATTGAGCGTGGCAGACATGTTAGATTGCATTTGCGCGAGCATGCCCTTTTCGGGAAAGCACATGATATAGCCAGTTTTCTCTTCGGATAGCCGGACAGCCTTCGCATCCGGCAAAAGCCTAATGTGCATCCCCGTTGTTCCGACAATGGAACAGCCGCTTTGAGTACAGTGTCCATCGTACAATCCCCCACCGAGTGCCGTGCACATCACATCAACGTAGCCCAGCGTTACGGGTATCCCCATGGGAAGGCCGCAACGCTTAGCGGCATCCTGAGTAAGTGGGTAAGCGTCTTCTAATCCATCAACAATGGGTGGTAACAAGTGTTGTAACGATTCGAGCTTAAGGATTCGGAGGACTTCCTGTTCGTAATTTCGGGTGCGGAAATTACCAAAAGTGAATACTGCCTCAGATGGGTCTGCCGCCCTCACCCCCGTCAAGCAGTAGTACAGCCAGTCTTTGGCGTGAAATGCACTCGCTGCTAACGCGACTCTCTCCGGCTCATGCTGTTGCAGCCAACGTAACTGACAGCTTTGCTGGCAGGCATTGACTCCTGTGCCAGTGAGTGAAAACAAGGTATCGTAATCTGGGCCCTCACTGATCGCCTGCGCTATCTCTGAAGCCCGGCTATCCAACCATAGCAAAGCTGGCCCAACCGGTACGCCATCACGATCCACCAGCCATGTACCGTCTCCCTGAGCAGTGATGCCCAAGCCAATAACGCGGTCACGAATCTCAGGATTACCCTCCACCAGTGATGAAATCACATCAGCGGTGACCTGCCAGGTTTCAAGCATATCCTGCTCTACATGACCATTTGCATGGGAAACATATGGATTGGGGTGACTGGCGGTAGCCAATACAGTCCCTTGATGATCAAAGGCCACGGCTTTGATCATTGAAGTCCCGGCATCAACACCAATAATGACTGCATTATTCATTGTCATGCCCGCCCTGAATGATGTGAAGATGCTGAGCAGGACGATTCAGTCAGCCGGCTACCAGACAAAGGGTCAAAGAAATGTAATTGTCGTTGGTCAATTTGAACTCTCGCATCATCGCCGGGACGAAGCGGTGACCTCTCATGGCTGATAGCAATCAAGCTGTGCTCGGCGATACGAATGGAGAAATGCGTCTGATCACCAAGCCACTGATTTGCCAATACACGGCCAGACAGACCCGTATCCGTCAGTTGAACTGCATAAGGACGGAATCCCATCATTAATTCGCCTCGCTGGCACAAATACTCACAAAGCGCTGGCGTGAAATTGGCTTTATCACACTGAATCGTATAGACGCCGCCGCTTCGTCCAAGGTCAATCAACAAGGAATCCCCGTCGTTTTTCACAAAGACAGGCAACAGGTTCATGGGAGGCTCACCAATAAACGTACCCACAAAGCGGTTGGCGGGTGATGCCTTCAAGGTGGCGGGCGTTGCATATTGCATCAACTCACCACCTTCCATCACAGCAATTCTGTCCGCCAGTGCGTTTGCTTCTGTTTGATCATGTGTCACCAGAATCGCGGTCAAACCACGGCTTTTCAGGTAGTGCTTAATATGCCCGCGAAGCAAAGTGCGCAAGCGAGGCTCCAGTTGCCCCATAGGCTCATCAAGGAGAAACAGATCTGCATCTCGCGCTAATGCCCTCGCCAAACTGACACGTTGCTGCTGGCCGCCCGATAATGACGATGGATAAGCGTCTAAGATGTCTTCTATTGCTAACAAGGTTGCCAACTCGTTGATGCGCTGGTTGATTGCCTCACGGCTCAACCCACTGCTTTTCAACGCAAAGCCAATGTTGTCTTGGACTGAAAGGGGTGGATAAAGCGAGTAGCCTTCAAATGCCATGGCCACGCCTCGCTGTGCAGGTGGCAATGTTTGTATCTCCCGTCCCGCCAGAGTAATACTTCCCGTCGTGGCGGCTTCAAATCCGGCAATCATCCTCAATGTAGAGGTCTTCCCGCACCCCGATGACCCCAGCAACGCGATGATTTCACCTTTCTCTACAGAAAGGCTCAATCTTTTAACGGCATGTACATTTCCGTCATAAACCTTATTGATCTGCGATAAAACGAGCTGGCTCATGCGCACACTCCCGTTATCTTTGTCTCTAATGACGTAATACGCTTCCCTGTTTTCGCATCAAAAAGCGTCATATCCGAGGCATCAAAAGTAACAAAGACGACGGCCCCGACCTCTGGGCTTTGAAATTGCGAGGGTATTGATGCAACCAGCTCTAGCCCTTTTTTGTCTGCCAGAAGTATCACGGTCTTTTCATTCACTGGCGTCACCGCATTGACAGTGAAAGCCGCAGACTCTGGCTTTTTTTCAGGGAGCAATGACAACGCGTCCGGACGCACTGCACAGGTGTACTCCGTTGAATCCAGTGCCTGAGCATTGGCAGGAACAGGTAGCTCAACACTGCAATCGCCAATTTGAGATCGCCATTGTCCGCCATGCCAATAGGGAGAAACCGTGAAAGCGTTAATGGCTGGGTCGCCAAATGCTTCTGCTATTTCCAGCGTTTCCGGGGTATAGAAAATTTCTTCCGGTGTACCAACCTGCACAATGCCTTCTCCTTTACCGTCTAGAATCGCAATACGATCGCCTAGAGCCATTGCTTCCCGGTAATCCTGAGTAACGTAAACAACACTCGGCGCACTGCGTGAAAGCAGTTGTGGTAGTTCAAGCCTCATTTCAAAACGCAATTTGGCATCGACATTTCTTAGTGGATCATCCAGCAGCAAAATATCGGGTTGGGACACCAACGCTCTGGCTAGTGCTGTTCGTTGTTTTTGCCCGTTAGACAACGCTTTGGGCGCGTGATCGAGCACCTTGTCAATTTTCAGAAGCTGGGCAACTTCCAACACTCGGGTCTTAACTTCACCTGTGTTGAGCCCGCTTCTTGCAATGGCACTCGCAATGTTTTCAAACGCATCCATGTGAGGAAACAGGGCAAAGTTCTGAAATGCCATGCCAATCCCTCGATGCTCAGGACCACTGTTTGTCATCTCTTCGCCCCTTAACACCACTTCGCCTTGCGTGGGCAACTCAAGCCCTGCAATGAACCTCAACAGCAGGTTTTTTCCACTCCCAGACGGTCCAAACAACACCAAGGTCTCCCCTTTGGCCACCGTCAACGAAATGTCTGTCAAAACAGGGTTGTCCTTAAAGTGTTTGCTAAGGTTTTTCAGTTCAATCATGACGACCTACCCTTTCACCGCACCAAGTGACAATCCCTCTACCAAGTACCGTTGGGCATACAAGGCCAGCAACAATGTCGGCGCAATGGACAAGACAATTGCGGCAGCGATTTGACCGTATTGAATGCCGGAAGCAGTGACAAACGCCAATGCCCCAACCGTAACTGGCTGCTTATCTGCCGAGGCGAGGACGAGGGCAAACACAAAGTTGTTCCAGGCAAAAATGAAAGACAGCAGTCCCGCCGCTGCTATACCTGGGCCTGCCAATGGAACGGCTATCTTACGGAACGTCCTGAACCAGCTGTTTCCCCCCAGTCGGTAGGCATACTCAATGTCTGGGCTTATGTCCTCAAAGTAACCACGTACAATCCACAAAATCAGCGGTAGGCAAATCAGTTGGTATACCCAGATAAGTCCGGTGTAGGTATTGGCCATACCAATATCTTGGAAATACAACGACAAGGGGAGAAGCACGAGGAGAGGAGGAGCAAAACGGAATGACAAAAGGGTGAATGCGATATCTTCCCCTAACTTAAACTGAAAACGCGCAAACGCGTATGCCGCTGGTACACCGAGGATTAGTGCCAGTAACACTGAACTTGTTGATAAAAACAGGCTGTTCCCCAAGTTCTTCATGAACGCGATATCTAATGTCCCGCCAGCACTTTCCAGCTTTCCTGTGATGAGCGATGTGTAGTTTTGCAGTGTCGGCTCAAACACTATGCTGGGTGGAATCCTCAAGATTTGTTCATTGGTCTGAAAAGACATCAACAAGATCCAGAAGATCGGGAACAGGAAGAACACCAGCACTAAGGTAATCATTACTCGGCGCAACCATCGCTCAAGCAGGGAATATTGCTCCATGACTTCTCCTTAACTCGCCTTGTTCTTGGCCCGTAACTTGAGTCAGTTTTTTACAAATAGGTTCGACAAAAAGTATGTGATAGCCCAAAGGACCATCAGCAAGGCTGCCGAACGACCGACGTTCGTTGATTGAAAAAATTGCAAATATGCCTCGACCTGAAACACCATTAATTTGTCGCCAGGCCCTCCTTGGGTCATGGCATAAATGATGTCGAACTGCTGAATGGCGTCGAGAAGCCGAAATAACACCGCTGTCAGTAAGTAAGGTGTCAGCATGGGCAATGTAATTCGAAAGAAGACGAAGCTACGGGGGACATTATCCAGAGCCGCAGCTTCAAACGGTTGTGTGGGGAGAGAACGCAGGCCGGCCAACAATAAGATCATGATGAAAGGCGTATATACCCACACATCAACCAACACGACCGTCATTAAGGCTGTATCCGGAGAAGAGGCCCACTTAAAGTCTTCAATCCCGGCTGATGCAACGAAATAGCTCAATATGCCGAAATTAGGGTTGGTCATTAACTTCCACATCAAGGCAGCTAACGCTGGTGCTGTCATCAATGGCATTAGCAATGCGATTGAGACTATGTTGTTAAAACGGGTCCGCCTTTGCAGCAACAATGCAATACCAAGGCCAAGGACCAGTTCTATCCCAACAGTTAACCCCGTGTAGGAAAGTGACACCTTCAGGGTGTTCCAAAATGACGGATCCGAAAAGAAATCTGCATAGTTTTCGCCCCAGTTGAACTTTCTCAAATGGGGCAAGTTCAGCCGATACCGCTCCAACGAGTAGTACACCGCCGTGAAAAAAGGAATCAAAACACCAATGCAAACCAGAAGAGCAGGAAGGCTCAATAAATAAGGCAAAGCTTTGTGCCGAAATTGCCCGGATTTATACTTTTGAACAGTTTGCGACATCCTTGACTCCTTCACCGTCTCGTTAAGGGCTCCCTGCTAGGGGAGCCGCCCGAATTAACTCAGTCCGGCATCCCTGAGTTGTTTATTCACGCTCTCGGCCAACATATCGAGACCTTCATCAACCGGCACCTGGTTTGCCACCATTTGTTGCAGCATGGACGCCCACTCGGTGGTCAAATCGAAGAACAAAGGCTGGGGGGTGAAATAGATTTGAGCATTGGCTGCGGAAGCATCATGCTGATCCAGATAGCCTGGGTACTTATCTGCAATGCGGGTTCGAAAATCTTCGTTATTCCAAACAGACTGTCGGACTGGGTTAACGAAATCCATTTTCCCTGCGCCAAAGAGGCCATGCTCAATACCGCTTGCCCATTGCATGAAATACCAAGCTTCATCTTTGCGTTTGGAGAAATTCGACATGGCCAGTGACCAAATCCAGACGTTCGGCGAAGGGGCCTGTGCTTCTGGGTTTGCAGCAAACGCCGCATAGGCAATATTGCCGCGTTCTTTATTGTCACCACCATTCATAAAGTAACCGAGGATATCGGCGTCATAGATCATGGCGGAAGCCCCCGCCCCTAAGTCCGTCCCGACTTGATACCAGGTATACGTCGACCAGTTTTTAGGGCCCGACTCTTGAATCATCGTCACCCATTGGCGATGAAACGCTTTAGAGGTATCGGTGTTCATTGCTGCCTGCAATGTGCCATCACTTCGCATGGTGAGATCTTTTTGCCCGAAGTTGGCATAACCTGAGAGGAAGCCGGGATGGATCGTTGCCCATGAGCGTGATCCCCTTACACCGATGCCATAGGGTCCCCCCAAATCACGTTGCGCTTTCGCCGCGGTTTCGATCATCTCATCCATATTGGTAGGGACACTCAACCCGGCTTTATCAAAATAACGCTTGTTATAAGACAGGTTGTTCAACTCGTAGCCCCAAGGAATACACCATTGTTTGGCATTGGCTGAACCCAATTTACTGCCGGGAATGCCATCCCATGCTGTAGAAGCTCGTAGTCCGGGTAACACATCGTCCCAGCGATAACCGGGATTGGTTTTCGTGGGGTCAGAAATAAACTCGTTCAGGTCAACAACCCAACCAGCCGGTCCATAGGTCCAGGTCATATAGGCCCCAGTCATAAAGGCATCATACTCTGAGGAACGGGAGGAAAGAGCGGCGGTGACTTTATCGAAGTAAACATCTTCTGGAAAAATGTCATACTCGACTTTCATACCTGTCAACGCTTCAAATGCCGGGAGGTTGGCAATCATCGCATCCACATAAGGATGCTTGTTTAGCAACAGTTTTACTGACTTGCCTTGGTACTTCTTCCAATCAAAGTCTGCTGCGAGAGCTTGACTCGACATTGTGCCGAGAAGAGTACCTGTCGCAGTTGCTGTTGCGCCTAACGCGGCCATTCCTTTTAGAAAATCGCGTCGTCCGACATCACCCCGAAGGTAACGGCTGACCAGCTTTTTTTGTTTCCTTAACATGGTTGACTCCTGTTTCAGTAACCGGAAATGCGCAGTGCGCTTCCTGTCCTATTGATCACTCAACAACTGCTTGGCTGTTACGTCGTCAGTGATCAGCCCTTTCATCAAGCCGCTTTTCAATACGGCTTTTAGCGCAGGCACTTTCGACACGCCTCCCGCCAACGCCACCAATGGCTTCCCGCGTAGTTCATCCACAGAGAGCGACATGGCTCTTTCATTGAGGCTGGTTTTTACTGGTTCCCCTTCGGCATCAAAGTAATGCCCGAGTAGCTCGCCCTGAGCGTTTAACGCTTGTATTTCATGCATTTCTTCTTTGGTAACCAAATTGACTTCACTCAGATGGGAATGCCAATTCGCCTCCCCGATGCTGATGATGAGCAAATCCGCTTCTCGCCCCATATCAAAAACATCGGCAATGCCCGGTTGCCTCATCAGGGTTTCCTTATCCTGGGCACTGTTTGCAAAAATCGAGACGGGCAACATGTAAGCTTCAGCATCGGTTTTTTCCGCTAGACGATGGATGACATCAAGAGGATTCGCCGCAAACTTTCGCGTCAAACCGCCTAGAAGAGAGACAAACCTTGTGTGTGTTTGATGTATTGCAGGAAGGTGATGAACCATAGACGCCAACGTCCGCCCATGGCCGATGCCAATGGTCTTATACTGCTCGCTTTCAATGATGCGTCGCAGAAAGCCTGCCCCCGCTAGACCCAGAGCGCGGAGAGGAAGCCCATCTTCATTCAGATCAGGAACGACCTGACAAAATTCAAGTCCATAGTTGGCAGTCAGAGAGTCTTCCAAGTCAATGCAGCATTGAATAGAGGGGTCAACAAGAACGGTAATCAATCCTTGCTTGAATGCGCGAGAAATAAGCCTATGAGCCTTTGGCTGGGTAATACCAAGGCGCTTCGCGACTTCGCTTTGTGTAAACCCTCCAGAGTAATGCAACCAAGCTGCATGCGCAGCGAGACTGTCTTCTTCTGAAAGGGGGGCGGCGGTACGCTTTAGAGATAACACCATTGCTCCGTGAATAATTTTGCATCCAATGAAAAATTATTTATTCACAGCAAAAAAAACGTCAAACCGCACCGCGTTTCGTATACGAGATAAACAAGAGGCAAAGGGAAAGGACGGGTCGCTAACTCACTAAAAAACAGACAAATAGAAAAGTGAGCATTTTACTTTAGCTCATGAGCAAAAGATCGTTGCCGATTTGGCAATAAAAGAAGAAGAGATTTGATTGAGACCACGGAGGCACTAAGCAGAAAACCTTCGCGCGCCTCGTTTAGACGCCCGGGTAAGCAAAGCGAGGAAAATGCATACCCAGCATCTTTAAATTGGCTGGGTATGTCACTAATTCAATATGGAACTCACGTAATGTCTCGCGACAAGCAATGGCTTTCGCCATCTCAGCTTTGGTTCCGCCCAACGAGTGATATGGTTTATCTCTAATCGTTTTGCATCGGGATAACACTGGCGATCACACTCTTTGCAGGCAGACTTGCTTCCTTCTTCAGCGCATTGGGTGACTCGCGTCTCCTCAAATGCTAATAGTGCTGTACATTGCGGGCACAATTGGCTGCCGCGGTGAATATGCTTACAATAAAGCGTCGTCATTGCGCGCACGAGCCACAAAGGTTGGCGTCGGGGGCCAGACGAATTAGATACAGTTTTCATAGGCGCGCTATTTTCCTCAGTCGCCATGAAAATCCTTTGATGCAGATCAAACTTCCAGCATCAAAGGACGAATCCAGAATCTCAACTTACACTTCGACTTCCGATGACATCGCTTTCACACAGACGGAAAAAATATCATTTTCGCGTAAAGGCTTACCAATATGGCCTTGCATACCGTTGCTAATGCATCGCCAAATATCATCTTTCAGCACGTTTGCCGTCATTGCCACAATTGGCGTCCGTTTGTTAAAACCATCGCTTGCACGAATCTGTCGGGTCGCCTCTAACCCATCCATTCGTGGCATTTGGATATCCATAAAGATGATGTCATAGCCTTGCAACGAAACTTTATCGATCGCTTCCACACCATCAATCGCTTTGTCTACGGTGAAGCCAAATTTGCAGAGCATCTTTTCTGCAATCATCATATTTATCGCATTGTCTTCGACGAGTAGACAATGTTTGCCCTTGAAAGCATCCGCATGCTCCTTGAGCATCTCGCGACCCTTTTCATCGCTTGAGTGTTCTTCTATTTGCAGTGGTAACGTCACATCAAATTGACTTCCGCGTCCGACCTCACTGCTGATGAAGATCTCGCCCCCCATCAACTCAACCAATTGTTTTGTAATAGCGAGCCCAAGCCCAGAACCACCAAATTGTCGGGTCGTAGATGTATCCGCTTGCTGAAACTCATCAAAAATCACATCAAACTTATCTGGTGCAATACCCACACCAGTGTCGACAACACTGATCACGACACCTGCATAACGTTCCTGCTGACGATTAATGCCGACCCTCAAATTCACTAAGCCTGTGTCCGTAAACTTCAACGCGTTGGAGACTAGGTTTAACACCACTTGCTCGATGCGGTGTGCATCACCAATAAAGCGATGCGGACAATCTTTGTCATAGTGGAAATCAAACGCAAGTTGTGGCTTGTTCTGTATCGTGGGCAGCATTAAATCACGCACATATCGACCCACTTCCTGCAAATCAAATGGCGCTTCTTCTAGCTTAAGGTGGTTAGATTCCATTTTGCTGAAGTCGAGAATATTGTTGATGAGTGACATCAAACCTCGGGAAGAATGCGCGATAACCGAAAGATATTCTGCCTGTTTACCTGACATTCCTTCATCTTGCATTAAAGACGTCGCGCCAAGTATACCGTTCATTGGCGTGCGAATTTCATGGCTGATATTGGCGAGGAACAGTTGTTTAGCTCGCGCGGCCTCGACAGCACGCTCGCGTGTTTCCACCAAGTTAGCACTCAACTGATTGAACTCTTGAACCAACATGCCAAGTTCATCTTTTTCATCATAATTAATTGGCGAATACGGCCCTTCTGAACCTTGAGCAATCAATGCATGCCTTACTCGTGCCATGGGCCGAACAATATGAAAATGGATTGCAAGATAGGTTGCGCCTACCAGTAACAATGCCACCAAAGACATGGCGAAAAATAGATCATTTTTTAACGTCGTCGCTTCTACTTTCAGCAATCGTTCTGGTAACGCACCAATGAGCATCCAGTTCGTACCCGGCAACAATCGGGCCAATACCAGCGTCGGTTCGTTGAGCACAGGGTCACGCTCAAGTTGGTGAATAAACAACTTCTCCGTGTCCTGAAAAACACCCTTATCCGGATTGAGTTCCGCTGCGATGGAGAGTGCATAGCCAAAATTAATGTCAGGGGTAGCGGTTACGATTTGCTCGGCAAGATCCTGAATATTCGCATTACGCTGTAAGGCGAGGCGCTCCCCCTGCATTGCAGAACTTATCACTAATGCCAACTCAGAAAAGCGACTGTCATTGCCGGCGATTTCAAGCACGGTAGGCAACTGCTCTTTGTCAGGTGGAGCAACCGAATTCGGGTAAGACATCAAACGTCCGCCTCGGTCAAACATAGCAAGGTAACCACCCAACTTTTCACCGCTTCGGCTTAAAAATGCTTGTAACTTGGCTAACCTCACATCAATGGTCACGACACCGTAAAAATCACCTTCTTTGATGATCGGAACACTGCAGGTGACCATTGACTCTTTGGTGTAGGGGTCAATATACGCCCGTGACCAGTAGGCCGCTCCTCTGACGAAACGGGTCGGTGCGTACCATTCTTCGATGTGATAAGGGCGCGCGATATCAGAGTTGTAGTCGTCGATACGTTGATATGAGCCATCTTCATTAAATGCGATGAACACCGATGCTTTAGACTTTCCAGACGTATAAATATGCGGCTCTGGCCAAAAACCACCACTTGCAACGACAGAGCGAATGTTTTCGTTGTTGAGCATCACTGCAAGTGTGTGCTCTATGTCTTCTTGTGTATCTGTAATTTCCAGAGTGTCAGCCAACGATAATGCCACGGTACTGACGTTATTGGACAGTTGTCCCAGAGTACGGGCCACGTTCTCAACTTGTGCTTCAACACGTTGATTTGCACTATCGCGCACCATGCTATCGCCAGTCGTTTCCATGACGTAAACGATAGTGATAACAACAACGGCAAGCATCAGACCCAAAATCCCTAGGGCTTTAAAACTCATCGTTCTGTACCAGGGTAGGTCTTTGGTAAACACGTTGTCCCTCATGTTGCCAACGTTCTTCGAAGCTGCTCCATTTCTTTGAGCACATTTTGAATGGTCATTGTTAGCAACATTTCAAATCTGTCCAATGTCGTTTCAGAGAGGGCCAGCCCCTCTTTCAGAGACATTTCCATCTCTCGACAAAAACGTTCTAGGGAAACTGCGCCGATGTTTCCGGAAACGCCTTTTAAATTGTGTATTAGCGCACTCGTTCTCGCCGTTTCATTTTGCTCATTTTGCTTTCTGACTTTTTGAGCATCGTTTTGGTGTTCGGCAACAAACATCGTCAATACCGAATCAATAGCATCAAAGTCCCCTTCCAACTGCTCGATCAGCACGTTGGAATCAAACAGTTGTTCTTCGGAAAACGAATCATCGACATGACGCTCTTTAATCTCTTCGTGTTGAAATTTTCTTGGGAGCTTTCGTGGTAAATCATTATCAGCATAAGCGCGTTGCTCTAGTTTATAGCGGACGGCTACTTGCGAACCTAACGCAATAAAAGCGACAACCAAAGACAATAACGTGTTGTCTAATAGTACGATGACGCGGTTCGTCCAATACTGCTGTTGCTGTGTCATCGCTCGGACAAATTTGTGGTTAATCACGCTATCGAGACTCTCAAGCTGTCGATTGAGGCGAATTAACCCTGTATAGAGCGTGTACAGTTCCACACTGACCACATTGGAAGATGAACTTGAAAGTTGCTTTTCTATTGCATCAATATATTGATTGAAGCGCTGAACGCTTGTCGCTCTATCGCCATTTAAGCCGTGAAACTCAAAAAGCAAGTAGCTGCTGATAGATTCGAATAAGCGAATCAGTTCAGGAGAGCGGTGTGTTTCCGTTAGCGATTTAAGCTGTCTTGTGACTTTAGAAACCGAGTAAATTGACGCAAGTAAGTTGTCGACATCTTCTACAAAAGCATCCGCATCAACCAATGTATTTTGAATGTCTTCCCACTCGTCTTCGATTGTGTGTGACTTTGTGCGAAGCAAAAGATAACGGAAGTGCTGAACTTCTTTCTCTATTTGAGTAAGTTCACGCTCTTGATTCAGCATTGACGCAGACACAGTTTGGCGAAGTTGCTGTGCCGCATTATTGAGTGTAACCACTTGTGCGGCATGAACTTTCACATGATTCATGTCTTGATAGGCATATAATGCATATCCAAGGGCGATAGCGAACACCCCCCATAGCGCGTATGAAGCCTTATGGAGTCCAGAATTACGTTTATTATCCAGCTGGTTACGAAGACCTAGCAGTGCGGATATAGATGTCACAGATGTTCCTCGAATAAGCTATCACAATAAAAAACCAGCCCCAGATAAAGACTGAAGCGTGGTGTTCGTTGTGATAGAGAAAGCGTGGCGTTTCTTATAAGTTAGAAAACCTGTCTTACTTTGCAAACATTAATGTTTAAGTTATCTACACACAACAAGCCGCCCCAAACACTTAAATTGGGGTCGGCCAACTGCATCTTATTGTATTTCGACGAATTTACTCTTCTACATTTAATCGACGGGTTAGTTGATCTCGAAGATTTGGCGGCGTGCCTTTTATCGTCAAGGTGTCGGTTTCTTGGTCATAGAAAACACGCTCACCCAACAACATGCTGTCGAAATTGATAGAGAGTCCTCCCCCACCACCAACAAACTTC
The DNA here is from genome assembly GCF_900167155.1 of Enterovibrio nigricans DSM 22720. Classification (GTDB taxonomy): domain Bacteria; phylum Pseudomonadota; class Gammaproteobacteria; order Enterobacterales; family Vibrionaceae; genus Enterovibrio; species Enterovibrio nigricans. Next base: position 49,690 of record NZ_FUXU01000012.1, read on the forward strand.
GTCAGCTTACGCATTGATGTACGATCGGCTGGGAAACTTTCCTCCAGCTCATAACCTTGTTCAGATGCAAATTGGTAGAAATCAACGCCAGCGCCATTTGCTGGCAACTCTTGCGCCAACTCTTTCACGACCACTTCATCACCCGATTGCAACTGACCATTGCAGTAGTCATACACTTGCTTTCGGTATTGCTGCTTTTCTTCTTTGTCTAAACGCGAGTCTGCACAATAATCTTCAACAGCTTGCATCAAAACCAAGTTTTGCTGTTTCGTGTCCATGCCCACTTCTGCTTGCATGAAATCTAAGAAGAAATCTGCCACTTTTCTACCTACACGTCCTTTGATAAACGTCAGATAGCGGTTGGAGTCTGCGTCACTTTCCCAAGTCGACAAGTCGATACGGGCTGCAATGTCCATCTTGGCCACATCCAGATAGTCCGTCGTGCCAATTTCTAGGTCATCAGTGACTTTCATGCTTGCTTTGGACTCTAACAAGCCAATGAACAAATATTCTGTCGCCAAAGAGCGGTATTCCGCAACTACCAATACCCCTTCATCTGCAAACGGGTACTTTGAAAGTTCTTCTTTCAAGCGCTGTGTTGACTGCGACGAGAACGACAAAAAATCGAGTTGTTGCTTACGACATGCTTTCAACCAGCCGCAGAATTCACTTTTTTCAGCAAATTGACCAAAGCCTTTACCCGCTTTTGCGTTATAGACCCGATGGATTTCACTAACAAGATTTTCTGTTGATGTAGAATGAGTTAGGGGCTGTTCTCTTAGATGAACAACCAGTGAATCTTCACCGTCTTTTTTTAATTGGTGAAGAATTACGTTCGAAAGCGTGAGGCTCATAATTGAAAACATTTTTCGTCAGACTAAAGTGTGGGTTATTATACGCGGCTTCCGTTGATACAAGACAAGAGTTTCTATGCCTGTTACTTCTAAATATCAAGATAAAAACGTTGAACAGATCCTTTCCGATGTGGTCAATGTTCTTGAAAAGCACAAAGCTTCTAACGAACTTTCACTGATGATTGTTGGCAACATCGCCACAAATTTGCTTAACAGCAGCAAGATGCCTGCTGAACAGCGCAAGCTCATCGCTGAAAAATTTGCTCAAGCTCTGCTGTCATCTATCGATACAGAGTAATAACGCGTCATCAAATTACGCGAAGTAGAATAAAGAGAAGAATTGACCTTTTATGGTAGACAGCGGAAATACCTACAGGGATAAAGTGTCGCAGCTTATTAGCTGGGGACACTGGTTTAGCTTTTTCAATATCATTGCGGCCATGTTGCTGGGGACGCGCTATATCGCGCAATCCGGTTGGCCAGAAACCTTGCTCGGACAAACCTATCAATTGCTGACATGGCTTGGTCACTTTGGTTTTCTGGTTTTCGCTGTTTATATTCTGATCATTTTTCCAGCCAGCTTTGTCATCCCTTCCCAAAGATTGATGAGGCTGTTTGCCGTGTTCGTTGCTACAGCTGGCATGACATTGCTGCTGTTAGATATCTACGCCTACGAAACGCTCCATTTGCACCTCAACCCCTTGGTTTGGGAGCTCTTGCTTAGCGGTGAAAAAACAGACATGAATGCCCACTGGCAGTACTTGTTTGTTGTGGTGCCCGCCATCTTCCTTTTAGAACTCATTATGTCTGAATGGGTTTGGCGTAAATTAAGAAAATTGTCTCGCAAACGCGTAGGTGTACCCATCGCAACTGTTTTTGCGGTTTGCTTTATCGGTAGCCACTTAATTCACATTTGGGCAGACGCGTTTCTTTACAGCCCGGTGACATCTCAACGTTCCAATTTCCCTATCTCATATCCGATGACGGCCAAAACCTTCATGGAGAAATACGGCCTGCTTGACCGTCAAGAATACCAGCGCCGAAGAGATGAAATAGGGAACCAAGAAAGTGAAGTCATTCGCTACCCATTGGAAAAGTTGTCTTTTTCATCAAAAGCGTCAAGCTACAATCCAAACCTATTGATAGTGATGGTTGAAAGCCTGCGCTCGGACATGCTTGATCCGGTCGTAATGCCAAATCTGGATGACTTCGCATCACATAACGTGAAGTTTATGCACCATTACAGCTCCAGCAATGACTCAATGGCGGGTCTGTTTGGCCTGTTCTATGGATTGCCTGGCAGCTATGCACAAAGTGCACGAACCGAAGGCTTAAGCCCTCTGTTATTGGATACGTTAGAGAAACGCCAATACGACTTCGGTTTGTTCAGTGCCGATAATTTTAACAACCCAATTTATTACCAAAGCATTTTTGGTAAACACCTTGATAATGCCACCAAAATTAACGCTGACGAGGCGTGGCTGGCTGATCATAAAGCAACAGATAACCTTGAGAACTGGCTAAACAATAAAGTGCCAAACAAACCCTGGTTTGCCTATCTGGAGCTGAAAAGCGTCGCTGAATACGAGCAGGGTGGTGATTACGACCGACCATTCCAACCCTCACTGGACAACGATTTGGCCAACGTGGGAGAGCATACGACGTTAGTCCTTAAAAATAGCTATAACAACGCAGCATACTATGTTGATAGCCTACTGGGAGAGCTGTTTGACTCCCTAGAAGCCAAAGGCCAATTGGACAACACCATTGTCATCGTAACAGCCAACCACGGTTTAGAGTTTAATGAAACTGGCTCAAACAGTTGGGGGGCAAACACCAACTACAGCAAATACCAAATTCAAGTACCTTTGGTTGTTCACTGGCCGGATCAAGGCCGTCATGAAGTCGATATTTACAGCTCTCACCTTGATATTGTCCCGACACTCATGGAGAGCATGTTAGCGGTAGATAGCCCCACAGAGTCTTACACTAGTGGACAAAACCTCTTCGATTTGGCGGATACGCCGAGAAAATGGGTACTCGCCGGAGATAGCCGAGACATCGTGGTGATACAACCTGACAAGACTACGGTCGTGGATAAGTTTGGTAACTACCGCGTCTACGATAGCAACTACAAGCTGCAGCCAGAGGGTAAGCCTCAGTTGTCAGTGTTGATGCAGGTGATGCACGAACTGAAGCGTTTCTACTACCCAGAAGAAAACTAAAACTGTACTCGGGCTGGCACTCTTACTGGCGAATTTTTAGTCAACCAATTGAATTTGACGGATTTAAAAGTGAAAGGCAATTGACACTGAAGATCTAGCTCCGTACCATGAATATGTCGTCGGTCTGTAGCGCAGCTTGGTAGCGCACTGTCATGGGGTGTCAGGGGTCGGAGGTTCAAATCCTCTCAGACCGACCATTATTCAGAGCCCGCAGCATTTATGCTGCGGGCTTTTTCGTTTCTGTGCAATTCGTTATGATGCTGAAAGTCTTAATTCAAACAGACTGACTTCTCTTCATTCTACGGACGTTAAGATATGGATATCTCGCTCGGATTTGGCGTATTACTCGTCGTTCTTGGCTTTATTGCTGGCATTATAAACACCCTTGCAGGTGGCGGTTCCAATCTAACTATCCCCGCTCTCATTGTGCTAGGTATGCCTGCTGAAGTGGCGAATGCGACCAATCGTGTTGGCGTGTTAATGCAAAGTGTCAGCGGCATTGCGGGATTTCGCCATCACAACCGTTTAAAAAGCAGTGATCTCGTTGGCATTCTCATTCCTATGCTGGGAGGAGGCTTGATAGGCGCAAGTGCCGCAGCTTGGCTTCCCTCGGACATCATAAAACCCCTTCTGCTTGGCACCATGCTTCTAATGGCCTTTATCATGCTCGTTAAGCCCAGTGTTATCGCACCTGATGCCAACATTCCGTTTAGAAAAGTGAAAGATACTCCAGCGTCTTGGATCGGTTTAACCCTCGCTGGGTTTTATGGCGGTTTTGTACAGGCTGGGGTGGGCTTTGTCCTGATTGCCGCACTTTGCGGTACGCTTCGTTACGATCTCGTTCGCGGTAACGCCCTTAAGCTCGTTTGTACGTTAGCGTTTACCGCTGTGTCCTTGGCAATTTTTATATGGCAAGACCTCATTCTTTGGTTGCCAGGACTCTTGCTTGCAGCGGGTTCTATGCTGGGCGCATGGCTTGCGGTTAAGTTCGCCATCAAAGCAAATCCGCAGACACTAAAGTGGTTTCTGTTCATTATGACACTGGTCGGAAGCGTGTTTGCACTTTCAACCTAGTGGAAATCACCTACCCCACTGTTTTTAATAAATTAAAATAGAAAACACCGCTTGCAAGAAGATAGCTCACACCGTATATAAGAGCCTTGTGATTTGAGTCGAAGATGGCAGAAATTCAGGCATTCGTCAGACTAATTGCTGTCATACTGGCGTAAAGATTATTAGAACCAACGTCACATTTTTCACGCTAGCTAGATTTAGGGGGAGTCACAGAGCATGAATGCTCTTGATTATTCATTCTGTTTGAAAGTCGGTGAGGCCATTTGTCCTCAAGAAGATATTGAGTCATTTTGTGTGGCTCTCGGGCAAGTTTTTACCGACACATTTCAAGATGCGCACTGCCAACTTCTCATTGCAGAAAACGGTGATACGCAATGGCAACTACTGGCTGAAATGTCAGCAGAAACGTCAAATGTGTATACGCCTGCAACGTCGACTGATATTCAGTTCAATGCCCTGCTAAATCGTTTACTGGTATCCAGTGAATTACGCATTCAATCTGACCGCTTCCATCAGCTTGTTCGGCTGACTGTTCGCGGTAAGAATTACGGCTACTTTGTACTATCACTGCCGCAGACGATCAATATTGATGGGCATTCTCTTGATATGCTTTCCTTGTTGATTTCAGGCGCTTTGGACAGCCACCTTCAATACGAAGCCTGTATTGAAGAACAACTTGCTCACCAACAAACCGAGCAAAAGCGCGTACAAGAAGTCTGTTCGCAAAAAGGTTTGCTTGAACAGCTCCACATCCTACATAAAATCTCGCTGCGTCTTTGGCATACCCATTCTCTCGACAATATGCTTCATACCGCCGTCTATGAGTGTATACATGCGCTTGAACTCGATCGTATGGCTATTTTCCTCCTCAATACCCGCACGGGGTTAATGCGAGGCACATACGGTACCGACAGAGACGGTAGTGTGACGAACGAACAATGGTACTGCACAGCTATCCATGAACATTTTCATGCAAAAACAACGCTGGATAGACGAAAGCACATTACTATTAACGACAACGCGCCACTCTATCATGACAGTAAAGAGGTTGGGACAGGGTGGAACGCAACTATCTCGCTATGGGATGGAGACGACCCGATTGGTTGGATCGCTTGCGACAACTTAATTACCGGAACACCACTTAAAAGCTATCACAGCGAACTTCTCAAATTGCTTGGCGTCACCATGTCACAGCATCTGATTCAACGCCGCGCACAAGATGAATTAAAAGCACTTAACCTGTCGCTGGAACACCGCGTTGCAGAGCGCACAGCCCAACTTGAAGAGGCGAATAAAAGGCTGAGTCGCATATCACGCGAAGATAGCCTAACGATGGTGCCTAATCGCCGCATGCTTGATGAAAAAATGGAAGAAGAATGGCGTCGGGCTTTGAGACATCAAACACCAATGAGCATTCTGATCGTAGATATCGATCATTTCAAACAATTCAATGATACATATGGCCATTCACTGGGTGACAAGTGTCTGTATCAAGTAGCAAAAGCGCTGAGTGATGTCGACCGACGAGCAGGCACAGTGCTTGCTCGATTCGGTGGCGAAGAGTTTGTATATCTTCTCCCAAACTGCGACCGTGATGCGGCGGAAATGATCGCCGAAAGAGCCCTGGACGCAATTCGTGACTTGCAAATCAAACATGAAAATTCGCCAGTTGCACCGTTTGTCACCGTCAGTATTGGCGGAAAATCCGCCCTTCCTGACAGAGTGGATGCGCAACAACAGTTATTCACCGATGCTGACGTTGCACTGTATGAAGCGAAAAGCAAAGGGAAAAATCAGGCCTTTGTGTTGTAACGCTTTTTCCTGAATCCGCCCTTCCCTTTTTTCTTGGTAAATGTTGAAGGCTGTGCCGGCAGTGATCGCAAACTCTCCGGCAAAGGTCCTTTCCTGACTTCTTCCATCAAGCTTTTTAATTCCAACTCAAGCTCTCCCATGAAAGGCTGGTAAGCAGATTTTTTTTCTGCCATATCATGCAACTGCCTTTCCCATTGTGCTGTCATATCAGGATAAGAAGCTTTTGACGGTAGTGCATCAATCAATCCAAACCCCGATGGTGTCGCCTTGATTTGTTTACCTTCACGAGAAAGTAATCCGCGTTTAAATAACAAATCGAGGATCCCTGCACGCGTCGCTTCGGTGCCTAAACCGTCAGTGTCTCTTAGTATCTTTTTCAGTGAGGTGTCTTGTACGAAACGGGCGATACCCGTCATAGCCTGTAGTAACGTGGCCTCAGTAAAATGTCGTGGCGGCTCAGTCATACAATCTTTAATATCACCACGCAGGCACGTCAATATCGTGCCTTTATCAAGCGGCGGAACGAGGCTTTCTAAGTCTTCTTTTGGCGTTTGTGATTCTCGGGAAAGCAATGCTCGCCATCCCTCAATCATCAGCTTTTTACCTTTAGCGACAAAAAGGCCACCTGCAATATCAAAGGTAAGTTTTGCCTCAGCATATTCAGCCGATGGGTAAAACTGCATTAAGTACTGACGCGCAATCAGCTCGTAGACATTCAGTTCTCTGCCACTGAGCGTACTGGCGCTTTTTCCTGTCGGAATAATGGCATGGTGCGCTTCCACTTTGCTGTCGTTCCATGCTTTAGATTTCAAGGATATGTTTGCACCGTCAACAGCTTTTCCCAAGGAAGACGCCGTTTTCTTAACCGCCTGAATCACCGACGTCGCTTCTTTAAAATGGTCTTTGGGTAAATAGCGGCAATCTGAGCGCGGGTAAGTAATAAGCTTGTGCTTCTCGTACAATGCCTGACAGCAAGCCAATACATCCGCAGCACTCATGTTATAGCGTTTGGCTGCATCTATCTGAAGAGTGGAAAGGCTATAGGGCAAAGGCGGTGCCTGTTTGCTGCTCTTTCGTTCGGCTTCAGTAACGGATGCAGGCTGTCCTTCTATACGTTTAGCGACGTTCTCCACCAGCTTACGCGATAGAACACGGCCTTCTTCATCCTGCCAAGGCTGACAAGACTCACTTGGCTGCCAACGTGCGAGAATGTCACTTCCGTTACACGGTATCACGGCATCGAGTTGATAAAATGGCTTGGGAACAAAGTCAGACACCTCTCTGTCTCGCCGAACGACCAAACCCAACACAGGCGTTTGTACGCGCCCTACTGACAACACGCCTTGATAACCGGCCTGCTTGCCCAGCAAGGTATAAGCGCGTGACATGTTCATGCCGTAAAGCCAATCAGCACGAGAACGAGCAAGCGCGGAAACAGATAAGGGCACAAAATCTAGATTGCTTTTCAACGAAGAAAGGGCTTTTGTAACTGCTGACGTATTCAAATCGTTGATCAAAAGCCGTTGAATTCGCTGTTTCTTGGCTGCAGGTAGTTTTGCAAAACTGAACACTTCATCCACCAGCAACTGACCTTCGCGATCGGGGTCACCCGCGTGCACAATCTCATCGAACTGTTTCAGCAACCGCTTTACGACAGCCAACTGTTTCGCGGCCGATTTACGCGGTTTAAGGATCCACTGCTCAGGAAGGATAGGGAGGTGCTCTAGTCGCCAAACTTTGTACTTTTCGTCGTAAGCATCTGGCTCGGCTTGTTCTAAAAGGTGACCGATGCACCAAGTCACCGTATCCCCATTTCCGGCAACAACGAATCCTTCGTTATTTTTGTGTGGTTTCGGTAATGCAGCAACAATCGCGCAGCCAAGACTGGGTTTTTCGGCAATAAAGAGACGAGCCATAAGCACTCAGACAATAAAGTAATTGCTCACAATCTAACGAAAAATGAAGACGCACACAAGATTTAACTGGATATACATCCAGTTAAATCTTGGCAATATACAGAAGAAATAGATCAGAGATATTTCACGTATTTATTCGTATCACGCTTTGGCGCATTTGCTGGTGTACAGTCCGGTGTACCTACGTATAGGAAACCCACAATTTCATCGTCACCAGAAACACCAAAAGCCTCTCGCACACTCGGATGATAGGCCCATTTCCCCGTACGCCAAAAGCCTTGAAAACCTTGGGCTACAGCTGCCATTTGCATGGCTTGTGCTGCACAACCCGCTGAGATGTGTTGCTCAATAACAGGCACTTTGTCGTGCAGTTTGGTTCGGGCGATAACCGTGATAACCATGGGCGCACGAAACGGTGCATTGGTGGTTTTCTCTATGACAGCAGGATCTTCGTTATCCGCTTCTGCTGCCGTTTTTAGAATGGCTGATAGCTTTTCCAGCCCTTCTCCCGTCGCGATAACAAACTCCCAAGGCGTTAATGCACCATGATCTGGGGCTCTTAGCCCAGCAGCAATCATATTCTCCAGTGCATCCCTAGAAGGTGCGGGTGCCAAAAGGCGTGGAATCGAACGACGTTGAGTAAGAAGGCTTAAAGCATCCATATAAATCCCGAGATTAAAAACAATTGAACTTACAAACAAAAAATACCACAAATCCAACGGGATAAATCCCCTCAAATTTTGTGGTATTTCCTCATTCAAGTAGGGATACCCTAAAGTGAAATTGCCAGTTTCACGCCTTGACGAATAGCTCGCTTGGCATCAAGCTCTCCGGCTTTTTCTGCCCCGCCAATAACGTGCACGGTTTTTCCCCTCTCTTTTAATTCAGCGGCTAATTCATTGACCGACTCTTGCCCTGCGCAAACAATGATGCTGTCGGCAGGCAGCACATGGTGTTGGTCCTCCAGTGATATGTGTAGGCCTTCATCGTCAATTTTCTCGTAGCTGACGCCCCCCAAAAGCTCAACACCGCGCTTTTCCAGCGTTTTCCTGTGTATCCAGCCCGTTGTTTTCCCAGGTCCTTTACCTACTTTTCCTTGGCGACGTTGAAGTAGCCACACCTGACGTTGAGAAACATAATGCGCTTGTGGCAGCAATCCACCTTCATGCCCCAGCGACTTGTCAATGCCCCAATCCTGCAGCCACTCGTCCAGTGTTTGATTTTCCGGTTCGGTAATCATGGTTGCAACGTCAATTCCGATGCCACCCGCACCAATGATGGCGACGCGACGTCCAAGCGTTGGTTTTTCCCGGATCATAGTTTGATAGTCGATCACTTTTTTATGATCCAACCCTTTAATTGAAGGTAAACGCGGTCTAACCCCTGTTGCTATCACTATTTCATCAAAGTGATCAAGCACCTCGGAGGTGGCGCGTTCCCCCAACCTGACCTCAATCCCCCAATCCGCCACTTTCTTGGTAAAGTAACGAATAGATTCTTTAAACTCTTCTTTGCCGGGGATTTGCATCGCGAGATTGAATTGCCCTCCGAGCGAATCCCGCGCCTCAAACAGCACCACTTCAAATCCTCGCTCAGCCGCTGTGACAGCAAAAGACATGCCTGCCATTCCTCCGCCGATAACGGCGATACGGCGTTTATTCTGGGCTGGCGTCACTGTTAACTCGGTTTCATAGCATGCCTGCGGGTTTACCAAACAACTGGCACGCTTGCCTTTGAATACATGATCTAAACAGGCTTGGTTACACGCGATACAGGTATTAATGTCATCAGATTGATTGGCCTCTGCTTTCGCCACAAAATTGGCATCCGCAAGGAAAGGTCGCGCCATCGAAACCATATCCGCCTGCCCTTTCTCTAAAATGGACTCCGCAACCTCCGGCGTATTAATTCGATTACAGGTTACCAATGGTATGGACACCTCGCCTTTGAGCTTTTCCGTCACCCAGCTAAACGCTGCGCGGGGAACTTGTGTCGCTATCGTTGGGATACGCGCCTCATGCCACCCAATCCCAGTATTGAGGATCGTGACGCCAGCCAACTCCAACGCCTTTGCCAATTGCACCACTTCTTCTTTCGTACTGCCTTGCTCAACCAAATCCAGCATGGATAGTCGAAAAACGATAATAAAATCGTGCCCGACACGCTCGCGCACTGCTTTTACAATCTCAATAGGAAACCGAACACGGTTTTCGTAACGTCCGCCCCAGTCGTCATAACGTGTATTTGAACGCGCACAGATAAACTGGTTAATCAAATAGCCCTCAGAACCCATGATTTCAACGCCGGCATAGCCAGCTTCTCGGGCAAGTTCTGCGCTTTTTGCAAAATCAGTGATCGTATTGCGGATCTGGCGTTCACTCATGGCTGAAGGTGTAAACTTAGAGATAGGTGAACGCGTATCAGAAGCACTCACCGAAAAAGGGTGCATAGCGTAACGGCCCGCATGCAGCAACTGAAGCGCTATCTTGCCGCCATGTTCATGGACTGCATCCGTAATCGTTTTATGGGCTCTCGCCGCTCTCCCACTGCTGAACTGTGCGCTGAGCGGATGCAACCGGCCTCGGAAGTTAGGCGCAAAGCCGCCAGTGACAATAAGTCCAACCCCTCCTTTTGCACGTTCAGCGTAAAATGCAGCGAGTTTTTGGAATCCATCATTAGACTCCTCTAACCCTGTGTGCATCGATCCCATCAACACACGATTTTTTAGGGTGGTAAAACCAAGATCCAGTGGTGCAAGCAAATGTGGGTACAGCGAGCTCATAGTATGCATCCATGATAATTATAATTTCTGGTCTGACCAACATAACCTAGTTAAGCAAAAATTCAAACAACTGTTTACATTTTCACAACACAAATCAAAGCTAGGTAATCCAAACAGGATTCGTTACGATTACACTTAGGACAAGAAGCTGGATAACCAAATGAAAACGCTTTTTAAATTTATCGGTAATGTGCTGAAGTGGATCTGGAAGACCATCACGTTTGCACGTCAGTTGCTGCTAAATCTCATTTTTATAGGAATTTTGGTGGCAATCTACTTTGCCGTCACAACCGAACATACACCCACACCAAACCCACAAGAACAGCCGACTCGCGCATTACTCGTTGACCTTTCGGGGCCCATTGTAGAAAAGCAGCGTCGCCTCGACCCGTACGACTTCGCAGCACGTAACTTATTCGGCCAACAGATTCAGTTTGAAAACGTACTTTATGACGTGGTTGATCAAATTCGTGCCGCGGCAAAAGACGACAAGATAAACGGCATGGTGCTCAGTCTGTCTGATATGTCAGAAACCAGTTTGACCAAGCTGCGTTATATCGCCAAAGCCATTAACGAGTTCAAAGCAACCGGCAAGCATGTTGTCGCCATTGGTGGTCATTACAGTCAAAGTCAGTATTATCTTGCGAACTATGCTGATGAAGTGCTGATGGCACCCGACGGCGCGGTATTATTGCGAGGCTACGGCACCTACAACCTCTACTTCAAAGACTTACTGAAGAAGCTGGATATCACCACACATGTGTTCCGCGTAGGTACTTATAAATCATTTGTAGAGCCTTATACGCGCACCGACATGTCAGATGAGGCTAAAGAGTCCAACGCAGTTTGGCTAAATCAACTTTGGGGAGCATATGTTGACGATGTAGCCGCAAACCGCGGTATTCCCCCGGAGTCATTGTCGCCAAACTCCAAAACCTTGCTGAAGAATCTTAATGCTGTCGATGGTGATTTTGCATTACTGACACAAAAAATGGGACTCGTTGATGCATTGCTGACCCGCCAGCAAATCCGCGCCAAACTGGCGGAGGTTTTTGGCAGCAATGGTGAAGACAGTTTTAACTACGTCAGTATTTATGACTACGCACCTCACGCCTTTACCCTCCCAAGTGCAAACCAAATCGCGGTGGTTGTCGCAAGTGGCGCGATCATTGATGGATTTGAAACCGAAGGTACAGTAGGCGGCGATACCACTGCGGGCTTACTGCGAGAGGCTCGCCTGAATAGTGCGATTAAAGCCGTTGTGCTTCGTGTCGACAGTGCAGGCGGCAGTGCCTTCGCTTCCGAAGTTATTCGCAACGAAGTGGATGCATTGAAAGAAGCAGGTAAACCTGTTGTCGTTTCCATGTCTTCCGTTGCAGCTTCTGGTGGTTACTGGATTTCTACTAGTGCCAATAAGATCATCGCACAGCCAACGACAATCACGGGTTCTATTGGAATTTTCGGGATATTGACCACCTTTGAAGATGCACTGGCAAAATACGGCGTATACAGTGACGGCGTAGGCACCACACCGTTTGCAGGCGTTGGCGTAACACGTGCTTTGCCTGAAAAAATTGGTGAGATGATGCAATTGGGCATCGAAAATGGCTACCAACGTTTCATTAGCCTTGTTGCTAACCAGCGTAATCTGTCCATCCAAGATGTCGACTTAGTCGCGCAAGGTCGAGTGTGGACGGGATACGATGCAATGAAACGTGGCCTTGTTGACCAACTCGGTGATTTTGACGACGCCATTATTGCAGCAGCAGAGCTTGCAAACATTGAGAAGTATTCACTGAATTGGATGGAGGAACCACTGTCTCCAGCGCAGCAGTTTATTGTTGAGTTGATGAACCAGGCAACAGTAGCCTTGGAGCTCAATACGCAATTCAAATTGCCTTCCGCGATTCAAGAATTCGCGGAGGTTGCATCCGGCGAAATGAGTAACTTAAATAACTTTAACGACCCCAATGGCCGCTATGCCATGTGTCCAAATTGCCGTTATTTTGAAAACTAAGCGCACCCCGGCATCTGCCGGGGTTTTTTTCGTGGTTGGGGGACGTATAATGCGCCCACACTTACGAACAGATTGATGTTGTGAAGATGGAAAGAAAACATATTTATATCGCCTATACAGGCGGCACAATTGGCATGTTGAAGTCAGAGCAAGGCTACATCCCGGTCTCTGGTTTCATGCAGCAGCAACTTCAACAGATGCCAGAATTCCATCGTCCAGAGATGCCAGAATTCACTATTCACGAATACAGCCCCCTCATCGACTCTGCGGACATGACACCTGCAGAGTGGCAGCGTATCGCTGATGATATTCGTGACAACTATGACAACTACGATGGCTTCGTGATCCTTCATGGTACCGACACCATGGCATACACTGCATCTGCACTTTCTTTCATGCTGGAAAATCTCGATAAGCCTGTGATTATTACTGGCTCTCAAATTCCGCTTGCAGAGCTGCGCTCTGACGGTCAGGCGAATTTACTCAATGCCTTGCACATTGCAGCCAACTACCCAATCAATGAAGTGACGTTGTTCTTTAACAATCAGCTACTCCGAGGGAACCGAAGCACAAAATCGCATGCAGATGGCTTCAATGCATTTACGTCTCCAAACCTGCCTCCGCTGCTCGAAGCTGGTATCAACATTCAACTGCTGGGTGGTGAGATAAACAAGCAGCCAGACGGTGCATTCAAAGTACATACCATTACTGAACAGCCCGTTGCCATTATCATGATGTACCCAGGCATTTCACCTGATGTCATTCGTAATGCACTGAAGCAACCCGTTAACGCAATGATCCTTCTCACCTTTGGTGTTGGCAATGCGCCACAGAATAAAGAGTTGTTGGGCTTACTGCGAGAAGCAAGCGATCGGGGTGTGGTTGTGGTAAATCTGACGCAGTGTCTGGCCGGTAAAGTCAACATGGGAGGCTATGCTACGGGCTGCGCGCTCGCTGAATCCGGTGTACTAAGCGGGTTCGATATGACACCGGAAGCGGCATTGGCAAAACTGCATTTCTTGTTGAGCCAAGATTTGCCAATGACAGAAATCCGTACGCAGCTACAAACTAACCTTCGAGGGGAGTTGTCCCTCTAAATACCAAAAACGGCCACAGGGCCGTTTTTTTTACTCTTCGTTCAATCTCTTCTGAACAATCGTATCCTGTCCGGAGGAAAACTCGCGCTTCAATTCGGATTTCGACTTTAATTTTATATCGCCACCGGCAGCAACACTCATATGTTGAGGCTCCGTGTTGTGGCGTGACTGATACAGCATCACCAACTGCATCGCATTGTCACGCTGCTCCTTCGTCAGCGGCGTTCCTTCAGGCCATTTTCCGGTTTCTACCGCATAGCTCAATCGTTCAAACACGTCAGGTGTCACGCTTGATAACAGCTGCTCAATATCCATAAAAATCTCTTCCTTTACCTTCAATATGGGCGCACGGCAATGGCTTATCTTCTACACGTTTACACACATTTCACTGTCAGTCATTTGTCATACCAAAAGTCATTCTTTTTAAATGCTTTAGTGCAACACCTGACATGAATGTGAACATAATATTACTGATTTTAATATGAATACGCACCTGCAACCTTGTGCCCTTTGTGACAATTTGCCACCTTTGGCAGTATCAGGCCGGTGACAGAAACCAGTCTCACTAAAACGAGTTTCTCAATAAGCAGCAGGTAACATTGCCGCTTTCTTACTATTGTGTCCGCCACTTGGCTAGACGCAACACTGTCGCCTTAGCCTCATGAATACAAGGTACTCAAGCATGGCCACAATAACGGGTAGCGGCTCTCAGGATGACCTGGCAGGCACCTCAGACAATGGCACACTCTACGGCCTCGGTGATGATGATATTCTCCGAGGGTACGCAGGCCACGACAAAGCTTACGGTGATTCTTCATCCAGTGATATTGCCACCTTGGCAGCGAACGCCGACGGCAGCTATGACCTCGAAGAAAATACCTTTCTAACCGTCACATTGTCACAATTCGACTTTGATGTAACCGAAGAGCAAAGTCTTGGATACGCCATCCTTGATAGCAGTGGCAATGTCCTCAGCCGAAAAATCATCGTGGATGCAGTGTCCACGGCCGAACGTGGTTCCGCCATAGATATCAACGTGCCAGATGGCGCCAAATTGGTCTTTTTCACCCTCCCCGCCACCGCTTTGCCCTCCTTTGAGTGGGCACCGTTCAATCTCGCAGACGTCAACACCAACATTTCTTCCGACGACGTTGCGATTAACGTTGAAGAAATCTCAGGCGATAGCTCATCCCACGGCAATGACTCCTTATTCGGTTATGAAGGGGATGATTATCTTATCGGTGAAGGTGGTGACGATGCGCTGACCGGTGCGGATGGTAACGATGTATTATCCGGCGGTGACGGGAACGACAGAGCCTGGGGCGGGAACGACGATGACCATATTCATGGCGGAAACGGGGATGACCTTCTTTACGGCCAAAATGGTAACGACAAAGTCGAAGGCGGCAACGGCGATGATGAACTTTGGGGGGGATTCGGTAACGATGAACTCCTTGGCGGCGCTGGCAATGACCTATTAGAAGGGCAGCAAGGCGATGACGAGTTACGAGGTGGTGCCGGAAACGATGACATTTTCGGCGAAGACGGCATAGACAAAATATACGGCGACAGTGGCAACGACTATATTGAAGCTGGCAATGGCAATGATCTTGTTTTTGGCGGTGCTGGCGACGATGAAATCTATGGCGGCAACGGCAATGACGACTTACGCGGCAATGCTGGTGACGATGAAATTTACGGTGAAGATGGCAACGACAAACTCTATGGGAGTCTAGGCAGTAACCAGCTCTATGGCGGTGAAGGTGACGATATCATTTTTGCTGGTTGATTCAGTGCTAACAATATACTTGATGGACAAGGCGGTGTTGATACTCTCACTGGCAGCATAAACGCCGATACCCTTATTTTTGATGTAAACGATTTTCAGGGCCAAGTAAAAACCTTGCCAGGCGGCACTCAAATTAACCAACATCGATACGACGCATCAGCAGGATTTGACACCATGAAAATATCTGGCTCGCAGCATGCTGACTTCACGGGCGTAAGTTATCAGTCAGACCCTAGCATCACGGGCAATGTCATCGCAGGCATCGAAGCTGTGATCGGTGACAGCAGCGCACAAACCGTCACCATTAACCTGCATGAAATTGATGAACAATCCGACGACCTAAATAACGATGACTGGCAAGGGTTCATTGCCTGGCTTGGCGACGGCGATGATACATTAAACTTTACTGGCATTAATTGGGCATACAACGCTTCCGCTCCCGCTAACGCCACAATTTCACCCGAAATGATCACCCAAATGGGGCTCAGTGCCTCGCAGGTCAGTGATCTTCAGGCTTTTGTGTTTGATGATATTTACAGTGCCGCGCAAATTACCATTTGGACCGACGCGGACAATATCGACTATCTGGGAGCAACCATCCTCTAACGTAATGATGTTAAAAATCGCGGCTAGATCAATAAAATTATTCCTGTATGTGGCATCACGCAAAACTCCGAAATCAGACATAAACTCTATAAGAGTGTTTATGTTATAAGTCGTGCGTATCCTTAATTGGAAAAACCATTAAAACTGACGAGCCCGCAATACGATGACAACAGGTACAGCTCCCGTTTCGTTAAAATTCGCCGTTATCACCGTCGGCACTATGTTACTCACTGGTTGCTTTGAAAGTAATCGTAGTACTGCGCAGCTTTGTGAAAACTACCCGCAAATTTGTCACGAATTGAACGTTCGTGATGGGCAATGCCGACACCAGCGAACCGACCTCATTTGGATGAGATACAAAGTAGAGAAAAAGCCGTCAGATTTGAACAAGTTCGATGAGCTGTTACTGACTAAAAAATACGCTAGGTGTATGGAGTTGTCGGCGCAAATTGAAACCACCACCCTGAGAGAAAGAAAAACCAAACGCACAGAGGCGGTATTCCACGCTTATGATTCTATCGAGCGGATTGAGCGAGAACTTCAAAGTTCGTATCAGCCATCAATCATTTATTACCGATGGACTCAAGGCGACAATGAAGCACTCGATCAATTCTTACGTTTAGAAGAGACTGAATACCTCGACACGCCTGAACTGCAGTTGGGTTTAGCCACCTACTACGTCGATAAAGACAAAGCCCACACCATCGACATCCTATTAAAATCATTATCTTTTTATGATGGCCGAGCCGGTATGACACGAGACAGAACCGTTGCTGAAGCGGTGAAATCACTCGCAACCACAAATCACTCGCTGGGCTATTTAGACGAAGCGTACATGTGGGCGCTGGTTGGCAGTGAGCTGGGGCTGCCTGTTGCGAAAGAACCTCAACTAAAACTCCTGTATCCGATGGAGGACAGTCGACGTATTGAAATTTCGGACATCGCTAACGACGTCGCTTCTGCGATTGAAGATGGTGATTTTGAAAGAGACTTATTGGAGCCAGTTCGACAACTTGCCGATCCTTCCTGAGAATACATTGACGTCGCGCTCCAATGGCGCGACACCTTACTCGCCTTCTTTAAACGACAATGATACTGAGTTCACGCAATAACGTTGCTTGGTTTCCGTTGGACCATCATCAAAAACATGACCTAAATGGCTATCGCAATTTACACAGCGAATTTCCGTTCTTACCAAGCCATGGCTACGATCTTCCAAATTACAAACAGCGTCGTTTTCCACCTTGTCAAAACTCGGCCAACCACAGCCCGAATCAAATTTAGCGCCTGAAGAAAACAGCACGGCGTTGCAGCAAACACAATGATAAGTACCTACCGCATGGCTGTACAACAATGCACCGGAAAACGGTGGTTCCGTTTCTCCTAACCGACACACTCTGTACGCAAGTTCAGAAAGAGACGTTTTCCATTTTTCGTTTTCTTTTGTTGTCATTTTTCTCCCCATCATTCGAGTTAATCGCGACACATAATATTTCACTTTATTGTGAGGAATTCGCCCTCTCCATACTCACCCTGTGAGCTGAACAAGGCTTTAACACAACGTTGCTTATTTTAAATGCAACAGACTGTTTTAATTGTGGAGAAAAATTACAAGAATCTAATTAACACACCACATGCAATTCACTTTCTCTATTCTTCCCTACGATATAGTCCCGAATCTCAAAACTCGCACGCGAAAATAGTTTTAGTACAGTCATAATAGTCAGCGAATGAAAGGCTCCGTCGACGTATTGTTCAAGATTTCACCTAACCCTAACATCCACAAGGAAATTCAACTTTTCCTACAACAGACCAAAAAGATGTTTAGGTATTGTAAATTTAATCCGTTGTATTTTTGACTTTAAGCAATTTAGATGGGTTTTTTACTTGCATGGGTGGTACCGATTCTGTAATTTTACTACCAATTTCCTTTCACTAGATATTAAGTTGTGGAGCAACATAATGACTATCAAAGTAGGTATTAACGGTTTTGGCCGTATCGGCCGTTTCGTTTTCCGTGCATCTGTTGAGCGTAACGACATCGAAGTTGTAGCGATCAATGACCTGATCGACGTTGATTACATGGCATACATGCTGAAGTATGACTCAACTCACGGTCGTTTTAACGGTACTGTTGAAGTTGTAGAAGGTAACCTAGTAGTTAACGGCAAAACCGTTCGCGTAACTGCTGAGCGTAACCCAACTGAACTACAGTGGGATGCAGTAGGCGTTGACGTTGTTGCTGAAGCAACTGGTATCTTCCTGACTGACGAAACTGCACGCCAACACATCACTGCTGGTGCGAAGAAAGTAGTTCTAACTGGTCCTTCTAAAGACGCAACTCCAATGTTCGTAATGGGCGTTAACCACGCTTCTTACGCTGGTCAAGATATCGTTTCTAACGCATCTTGTACTACTAACTGTCTTGCGCCTATCGCGAAAGTATTGAACGACAAGTGGGGCATCGAATCTGGTCTGATGACTACTGTTCACGCTACTACTGCAACTCAGAAAACTGTTGACGGTCCTTCTGCGAAAGACTGGCGTGGTGGTCGTGGTGCTTCTCAGAACATCATCCCATCTTCAACTGGCGCAGCTAAAGCAGTTGGCGTAGTTCTTCCAGAACTGAACGGCAAACTGACTGGTATGGCTTTCCGCGTACCAACTGCAAACGTTTCTGTTGTTGACCTGACTGTTAACCTAAAAGAAGCTGCTACTTACGCAGAAATCTGTGCGGCAATGAAAGCTGCTTCAGAAGGCGAAATGGCTGGCGTTCTTGGCTACACTGAAGACGAAGTTGTTTCTCAAGACTTCATCGGTGAAGTTCAAACTTCAGTATTCGATGCGAAAGCAGGTGTTGCTCTGACTGACAAATTCGTTAAAGTTGTATCTTGGTACGACAACGAAATCGGTTACTCAAACAAAGTTCTGGACCTGATTGCTCACATCTCTAAGTAATCATTCCGGATTGCCGTTAAGGCATGAGTGACAAAAGGCGGCTTATAAGCCGCCTTTTTTGTATCTGAATTTTCGTTGCGATACCTCATCGCAATCATTTTGATATTAAAGGCATATTCATGGACGTAAGACAGCTTCCTACTACTGCTGTGCTTTCTGATTTTGTCACTGTCTGCGAGTTGGACGGACTTAAAGTTATTCGCGTTATTCACCCAAAAGCCACTGCCGCTGTTTCCCTTTTCGGCGCGCACGTATTGAGTTTTCAGCCTACGGGTAAAGAAGACGCCATTTGGATGAGTGAAAACGCTGACTTTAGCGGTAACAAAGCCATTCGTGGTGGTATTCCTGTTTGCTGGCCGTGGTTTGGCAAAGCCGCCGAACCATCACACGGCTTTGCGCGCAGCAGCACTTGGACACTCAAAGAGCATCGAGAAAGTGAAAACGGGGTAATCATCAGCCTGACACTGGAAGACAATGCCGAAACCCGTGAAATATGGCCTCACGCATTTCATGCAGAGCTTCTGATAGAAGTGTCCGAAACATTGAAAGTCAGTCTAATTTCGACAAATACTGGCAAATCAGCCATTAACGTCGGCGGAGCACTTCATACTTACTTGAATATTGGTGATGTTACCGAGACCACCGTATCGGCTCTCGGCAACGAATATATTGAAGCTGGTGAGCGTAAGCCAAGTTCAGGCACAACTGGTTTCGATCAAGAAGTAGATCGTATTTATACGTGCGCTGATGAAACTGTTGTCGTCGAAGACCCAGCGTATCAACGCCGCATGACAGTGACCAATACGGGCAACAATGCGGTTGTGGTTTGGAACCCATGGGAAGCCTTGTCTATCAGCATGGGCGACATGGCTGACGACAGCTACCAAACTATGGTTTGCGTTGAATCGGCCGTATATGACCGCAGTGTGATATTGGAACCGGGTGACAAACATATACTCACTACGTTGCTCGCTTGCCAATAAATAACACCGATCGAATAGCAAAAACCGACGCCACATTCTGCGTCGGTTTTTTTATTTCTGAACTCAGCCGTTCTCTTCCCCCTTTCCGCATTCCACAGCAAATTCAGTTGTCTCTGTGAAATTTACCAGAGAAATCCGCTTCGTCTTTGCGACACCACAGCCACAAGTGCATCAATCGAAAGTTACATCTCGAATGCAAAGCACTATCACAAAAGGGAAAAAGATTTAAAAAACAAGTAATTCAGCGACGCAAATTGATCAGTTGCTACTAGTCTTAAAAGAGCGAGGATATGAAAGCAATCGCGTTTATATCCTTTCTCAATGGACAACAGCACGATTTAGGGGGCAGGACCATGAGTATTTTCGACCACTATCGTCAACGCTACGAAGAAGCTAAAGACGAAGAGCTGAGCCTTCAGGAGTTTCTGGACCTATGCCGCGAAGATCGCAGCGTTTATGCCAATGCCGCAGAGCGATTACTGATGGCAATTGGGGAACCAGAAATGATTGATACAGCGCTCGATCCACGACTGAGCCGACTCTTTTCGAATCGCGTCATATCGCGCTACAAAACATTCGAAGACTTTTATGGCATGGAAGAGGCCATAGAGCAAATTGTATCTTATTTAAAGCACGCAGCCCAAGGGCTGGAAGAACGTAAACAAATTCTATACTTACTCGGTCCCGTGGGGGGCGGTAAGTCTTCACTGGCAGAAAAACTGAAAAGTTTAATGCAAAAAGTGCCAGTTTATATGCTGACTGCAAACGGTGAACGCAGCCCTGTGAATGATCACCCATTCAGTCTCTTTGATGCATTGGAAGACGGTGCGTTGCTAGAGAGCGAATATGGTATTCCTCAGCGTTACTTGCGCTCTATTATGTCACCATGGGCAGCAAAACGTCTTCATGAGTTTGGTGGCGATATCAGTAAATTCAAGGTCGTTAAAGTACGCCCTTCCATTCTCGATCAAGTTGCGGTCGCCAAAACCGAACCTGGTGATGAGAACAACCAAGATATTTCATCACTGGTAGGTAAAGTCGACATTCGACAGCTAGAACATTTCTCGCAAGACGACCCAGACGCATACAGCTACTCCGGTGCGCTATGTAAAGCGAATCAGGGCTTGATGGAATTCGTCGAGATGTTCAAAGCGCCGATTAAAGTACTTCACCCGCTGCTGACTGCGACACAGGAAGGCAACTACAACGGTACCGAAGGGCTTTCTGCACTGCCATTTGAAGGCATGATCCTCGCGCACTCAAATGAATCAGAGTGGCAGACGTTCCGAAACAACAAGAACAACGAAGCATTCCTCGACCGCGTATACATCGTCAAAGTTCCGTACTGTCTGCGTGTCTCGGAAGAAATGAAAATATACGACAAACTACTGCAAAGCAGTGAATTGTCTGCAGCGCCTTGTTCCCCTAGCACCTTAGATATTCTGGCACGCTTCAGTATATTGTCTCGCCTTAAAGAGCCTGAGAACTCTAGTCTCTTCTCGAAAATGCGCGTCTACGATGGGGAAACGCTAAAAGATACCGATCCGAAAGCCAAGTCTTATCAGGAATACCGCGACTACGCAGGTGTTGATGAGGGTATGAACGGTCTTTCCACCCGATTCGCGTTCAAGATCCTCTCCCGCGTGTTTAACTTCGATCACTCCGAAGTGGCAGCGAACCCTGTTCACCTCTTCTATGTGCTTGAGCAACAAATCGAGCGTGAACAGTTCCCGCAAGACGTGGCTGAAAAATACCTCGAACACCTCAAAGGGTATTTGATTCCTAAATACGTTGAGTTTATCGGTAAAGAGATCCAAACCGCTTATCTAGAGTCGTATTCTGAATACGGGCAAAACATCTTTGACCGCTACGTCACCTATGCTGACTTCTGGATCCAGGATCAAGAGTACCGTGATCCTGACACAGGGCAACTGTTTGACCGCTCTGCGCTCAACAGTGAACTGGAAAAAATCGAGAAGCCTGCGGGTATCAGCAACCCGAAAGATTTCCGAAATGAAATCGTCAACTTCGTGTTGCGTGCGCGAGCGAACAACGAAGGCAAAAACCCCATGTGGACAAGCTACGAGAAGCTTCGCACTGTTATCGAGAAGAAAATGTTCTCAAACACTGAAGAACTGCTTCCCGTTATTTCCTTCAACGCAAAGACATCGACCGAAGAGCAGAAAAAGCATGACGACTTTGTCGCCCGCATGATGGAAAAAGGCTATACCCGCAAACAAGTAAGACTCCTGTCAGAATGGTATCTGCGCGTACGTAAATCGTCGTAAACAGGCAGTCTGAGTAGTTACAAATTATACGGGGGGCTTATGGCGCATTTTATAGATCGAAGGCTCAACGGAAAGAACAAGAGTACGGTTAACCGTCAGCGTTTCTTACGACGTCACAAACGACAGATAAAAGAGTCGATTGCAGATGCTGTAAATAAACGCTCAATCACCGATGTGGATAGTGGCGAGAGCTATCCCCTCTCGTGACATCCGCGAGCCAGTATTCCGACAAGGCAAGGGCGGAGAGCGCGATGCTGTCCACCCTGGTAATGACCAATTTATTCCAGGTGACCGTATTGAACGTCCACCTGGAGGTGCTGGCGGTGGTGCTGGTGAAGGTCAGGCAAGCCCCGATGGTGAAGGGCAAGACGATTTCGTTTTCCAAATCTCAAAAGATGAGTATTTAGATCTCCTGTTTGAGGATTTGGAACTGCCTAACCTTCAAAAAAACCAAATGACCAAATTGGTCGAATACAAAACCTTCCGCTCCGGTTTTAAAGCAACGGGTGTTCCCGCTAACATCGCTATCGTGCGATCGCTGCAGAATTCACTTGCCCGACGCACAGCCATGTCGGCAGGCAAGCGCCGAAAAGTGCGGGAATTGGAGGCGGAACTAGAAGCGCTGAAAAGTACGGAACCCGCGCAACCACTAGAAGAAAAGCGTTTACAAGAAGAGATCGATGCACTGAAAGATAAGATCGCCGCTGTGCCTTTTATCGACACCTTTGACTTACGCTTTAAAAACTACGAAAAACGTCCTCAGCCAAGTAGTCAGGCCGTAATGTTTTGTCTGATGGATGTATCAGGTTCAATGGATCAAGCGACCAAAGACATCGCTAAACGTTTTTACATCTTGCTGTATCTCTTCCTCACGCGTACCTATAAAAATGTCGAGGTCGTATTTATCCGACACCATACCCAAGCGAAAGAAGTGGATGAGCATGAGTTTTTCTACTCGCAGGAAACCGGTGGCACTATTGTCTCCAGTGCACTTCGTTTGATGAACGAGATTGTGAAAGAACGTTATCCATCAAACGAATGGAATATCTATGCGGCGCAAGCGTCTGATGGTGATAACTGGGCAGATGACTCACCGGGCTGTAGAGAGTTACTGGAGAGAAACTTACTTCCAGTTTCACGGTACTACGCATATATAGAAATCACACGTCGTGCACACCAAACGCTCTGGCGCGAATATGAAACGCTAGATGAGAGACATGAGAATTTCGCTATGCAGAATATTCGCACGGCAGACGACATCTTCCCTGTCTTCCGAGAGTTGTTTAAAAAACAGGTGAGCTAACCACTCACCGTTTCCTACTTTTCGGGCTGGGATCCAAGGAGGACTTATGACTGTCGCAGAAAAAAACAGAAAAAAGACCCTCAGTGATGGTCCAGATTGGACATTTGATCTGCTGGATAAATACCACAATGAAATTAAGCGTGTTGCTGCGCACTATCGACTCGACACGTACGTTAATCAGATTGAGATCATCACTGCCGAACAAATGATGGATGCCTATTCAAGCGTCGGCATGCCAATCAATTACAACCACTGGTCGTTTGGCAAAAAATTCATCGAAACAGAGCGCGGATACAAGCATGGTCATATGGGATTGGCCTATGAGATTGTGATTAACTCCGACCCCTGTATCGCCTACTTGATGGAAGAGAACACCATCACAATGCAAGCTCTCGTGATGGCACATGCATGTTATGGGCACAACTCTTTCTTCAAAGGCAATTATCTGTTCCAAACATGGACAGATGCAGGCTCAATCATCGATTACCTATTATTCTCCAAAAAATACATCAGCGAGTGCGAAGAAAAATATGGTGTAGATGAAGTCGAAAAGCTTCTCGACTCTTGCCATGCCCTGATGAACTACGGCGTAGATCGCTACAAACGCCCTCAAAAAATATCAATGGCGGAAGAAAAGGCACGTCAAAAAGCTCGCGAGGATTACCTGCAAACACAGGTGAATGCTCTTTGGCGTACCATTCCCACCAGCGAGAAGAAACGCGAAAAAGAAGTCGAGCGATTCCCTGCTGAACCGCAAGAGAACATTCTCTATTTCTTTGAAAAACACTCACCATTACTCGAACCGTGGCAACGCGAAATTATCCGCATCGTGAGAAAAGTGAGTCAGTACTTCTATCCGCAAAAACAAACGCAAGTCATGAACGAAGGCTGGGCAACGTTTTGGCATTACACCATTTTGAACCATTTATATGACGAAGGCCTGGTGACAGATCGCTTCATCATGGAGTTTCTACACAGTCATACAAACGTTGTGGCGCAACCGCCCTACAACAGTAAATTCTATAGTGGTATCAACCCTTACGCGCTCGGCTTTGCAATGATGCAAGACATTCGCAGGATTTGTGAAGAACCCACGGAAGAAGACAAATATTGGTTCCCTGATATTGCAGGAAGTGATTGGCTTGAAACGCTTCACTTTGCCATGGCGAATTTCAAAGACGAAAGCTTTATCAGCCAGTTTCTATCGCCAAAAGTGATGAGAGACATGAAATTCTTCTCCATCAATGATGACGACAGGCACAACTACATTGAAGTAACCTGCATTCACAATGAAGAAGGCTACCGACAAATTCGAGAAAAGCTGTCTGCGCAATACAACCTGAGCAATCATGAACCTAACATTCAAGTGTGGGATGTGGATTTACGCGGAAACCGTTCTTTGACACTGCGTTATGTCCCCCACAACCGAGTTCCTCTGAATGACTCTTATCAAGAGGTGCTCAAACACGTTCACCGACTTTGGGGATTTGAAGTGGTACTGGAAGAAGAGTTGCCTGATGGTAAAGGTAAAATCATTTCGACTTGCCCTAAGCGACCGCAATTTGATCCAGATTTAATCCCAGGCACATAAGCTAAAAACAAAAAACCGCCATCTCGGCGGTTTTTTTATGCGTTTACAGTAGTGTGTTTACGCTTCTTCTTGTTCCATTAGCTTTGCGATGCTGTCACGGTTAACAAACCACATTGCACCACTCTCACGGCCATACTGTTTGATGCGCTCAGCAACGTCGCCGTTACGGCCCTCGACGGTAATCGCCAGCAAATCGCGATAGAACTGAAGTGCCAATTCACATGCACGTTTGTCCATGAAATAGTAACCGCCCACGCGTGAATAGATCTTACGCATACCGTTCATGGTTAACACGTAAACTTTGTTGCCTGAACGTTGAGCCATGCCTTGGAACAGCATGTAGTCAAAGTGGTTGAACGCACGGCCACGACAGACGGCTTCACACACATCCATATCTGTCTTACCAAACGTATCAAGGATCTTTTTCACGTCTTTTTGAATGGCATCTTTTTCTTCGATGCTTTCAACAAAGCTGGCATAGCTTTCACTTGCTAACAATTCTTCACAACGGCTAATCACTTTTTCAATCAAAGCGGCACATTGTTGAGCGTCATTTTTAACCGCGTAACGCATGAAAACACCACTGATGTCAGTACGTGCTGCTAGCAGGTTTTCAAGTACACCCTGTACGTCTTCGCCTTCTAGCGTAACGAGCGTATCAAGAATACTCAGTCCTGATGTGTTCATGTAGTCATTTACACGGGTTGGCTTCCCGTGCTGAATGGTTAACCATCCATCACGCGCTAAACGCTGTAGTACTTCTCGCAACGTCGTACGCGTTACTCCGATCAGTTCTGACAATTCACGCTCTGCTGGCAGGATGGAGCCTTGAGGAAAGTGATTATTCCAAATGCTCTCGATAATATATTTTTCAGCAAAAGTTGCCGGGCTGTCCGCCTTAATAACCATTGAGTGTTCCAAATTGCTTCTTGTCTTGATTAATAACTCATCATACCACTTCTGGTCACATCCTAGAAACCTGTGAGTGATATCGTTTGCGTGGAATTGACGCAGAATTAACGGCGCATGTCACAGATACTCAATTTGTACGCAAATTGTCATTAATTTTGACGATTTCAATTTGCTATCAACTCATTATTTACAACTGTCTCAATAAGTGAAATGCGAGGTTCTTCAAGATGTCCAGAGCGGATTCCTCGCTCATCGTCGAACAAATTCTCTCAATTTTTCAGCTCACGAATTAACCTTGACCAACATCACAGTTTGCAACAGATCTCGCGCATAGAATAAGCGCGCTTAAATGTTACATATCGTTTCATTTTTAATGTGCTGGAGTGGCATTTTTTCGTAACAAACTCCAGTAATTTAATTAACATGCATTGGATTGTTGACTGTTTGAAAAGTCGCTGTATTGTGTGCACCGAATCTGTCTGACCCGTGGACGATCGAAGTGTTAAGCGTCAACTATTGGGCGGTTTCACTATGGAAAATTGTTATTTCAACGCATCACGAAATAAGATCACCATTCTTCAGTCCTCGGTAACAGCTTATTTACAACCATTTCAAGCCCCCAAGAATACTTGCATTAGAAAAAACAGAGACTAATACATGGCCATTACGCTAAGGAACGCATTTATCAAGAATTTTCTTGGTAAGGCGCCAGACTGGTACAAAGCCGCGATTATCGCGTTTTTAATCATCAACCCGATATTATTTGCTATTGACCCATTTGTTGCGGGTTGGGTACTCGTTGTTGAGTTCATATTCACCTTGGCGATGGCACTAAAATGCTACCCCCTTCAGCCTGGTGGCTTACTTGCTATCGAAGCAGTCGCCATTGGAATGACAAGCCCTGCAACCGTGAAACACGAGCTGGTTGCGAACTTCGAAGTGTTACTGCTGCTTATCTTTATGGTTGCTGGTATCTACTTCATGAAACAGCTACTGCTGTTCATCTTTACCAAAATACTGCTGGGTATCCGTTCTAAAGTTCTGCTTTCCCTTGCATTTTGTTCGATGGCCGCGTTCCTGTCTGCGTTCCTTGACGCATTAACCGTTATCGCCGTTGTCATCAGTGTCGCAGTGGGCTTCTATGGCATTTACCACCGTGTCGCATCCGGGGCAGACTTTACCTCTTCGCACGATATTAACTCTGATGATTCAGTTCGTGATGATTTGAGCCGCGACGATTTAGAAAACTACCGTGCATTCCTGCGCAGCCTACTTATGCATGCAGGTGTAGGTACTGCTCTAGGTGGTGTAATGACCATGGTTGGTGAGCCACAAAACCTGATCATTGCTGAAAAGGCGGGCTGGTACTTTGGCGAATTTATCATTCGAATGCTGCCAGTAACGTTACCCGTTCTAGTTTGTGGTCTTCTAACGTGTGTACTGGTAGAGAAATTCCGTCTGTTTGATTACGGTACTGAACTCCCTGAAAATGTCCGCCAAATTCTGGTTGAGTACGACCAAGCAGAACGTGCAAAGCGCACTAACTACGATGTCGCTAAACTGATTATTCAAGCATTGATCGCTGTGTGGCTAATTCTGGCTTTGGCTATGCACTTAGCGGCCGTTGGCCTCATTGGTCTAACCGTAATCATCTTTGCAACATCTTTCACCGGTGTTATCGATGAGCACCAGATTGGTAAAGCTTTTGAAGAAGCACTGCCATTTACCGCACTGCTTGCCGTGTTTTTCTCGGTCGTTGCGGTTATCGTTGACCAAGGACTTTTCACGCCCGTTATCGCAGCTGTACTACGACTAGAAGGTAGCGATCAGTTGACGATGTTCTACATCGCGAACGGCTTACTGTCTATGGTGTCTGATAACGTTTTCGTGGGTACCGTTTACATTAACGAAGTAAAAGCGGCGTTGATGGAAGGTGTCATCTCTCGTGAACAGTTTGAGCTTTTGGCCGTTGCTATCAACACGGGTACCAATCTGCCTTCAGTTGCTACACCTAATGGCCAGGCAGCATTCTTGTTCTTGCTGACCTCTACATTGGCACCATTACTTCGTCTTTCTTACGGCAAAATGGTTTACATGGCACTGCCATATACCGTTGTTCTAGGCCTGATCGGCCTAGCCGGTATCGAGTTCATGCTGATTCCAATGACTGAGTGGTTCTACGATGCGGGTTGGATCTCAATCGGCGAAATCGGTTCCGCAGCCGCAGCGAGCACAGGTCACTAAAAGGTTGATCTTAGATCAAATAAGCCTTTGAATAGCGAAGTCCTGTTATAAACAGCAGGGCTTCGTTTTTTTTAAATGGATTCGCTATTTATGTTTTCCTTCTTCAATGAAATTTCGCGAGGCCGTGGTGCATGGTTTTTGCTAATGCTGTCAGCGTTAGCGTTTGAAGCGTGCGCCTTATTCTTCCAGCACATCATGGATTTAGCGCCATGTGTCATGTGTATCTACGAACGCGTTGCCATGTTAGGCGTCGTTGGTGCAGGTCTCTTGGGTATGATTGCCCCTGCGAACGGATTGATGCGTTGGTTGAGCCTAACGGCTTGGGGCATTTCTGCAGGTTGGGGACTCAAACTGTCCGTTGAGCATGTCGGATACCAATTTCCGGATCCAAATGTGCTGTTTGGAGCGACGTGTGACATTTTTGTCTCATTCCCTTCCTGGGCACCTCTGAATGAATGGGTTCCATCCGTTTTTGAAGCCAGTGGTGACTGCAGCAAGGTTGTCTGGCAATTCTTGACCTTGTCTATGCCTCAATGGCTCGTCGTCATATTTAGCGGCATGCTACTCATGCTGGCTATCGTGGTTCTATCCCAGTTCATCGGAAAACGAGAACGCCGAATGTTCAGCTAAAAAAATCCCAGCTTAGCTGGGATTTTTTTTGCCTAGCAGTTTGGCAACTAAAGGCTTATCTGCACCACTGAATATGTAATGAGCCAGTTCATCAGGCTCTACCCATGCCATACTTTGATGGCAGTGCAGCGTCAATTCTCCCGCCAGGATACGACATTTGTAACTTCGTAGGCAGACCGTTTTTGCCGGGTATGAATGACGCGTTTCCAGTTGAAATGCGCCAACCTCAACAACTACCCCAAGCTCCTCCAGAAGCTCTCTTGCTAATGCATCAGGCTCTGATTCACCCGGCTCTACCTTTCCACCAGGAAACTCCCACAGCCCGGCGCCTTCGTCAGCGTCAAAGCGTTGGGTGATTAGTATTTTAGTGCCGTTACAAATCACACCAGCCACAACCAAAATGGCAGAATCTTCCATGCTTACTTCCCGCAGCACTTCTTGAATTTTTTGCCACTGCCACACGGGCAAGCATCATTTCGGCCGACCGATTTATATGGGTTAACAGCCTGAGCACCCGAACCTTGTTGAACTTCATCAGCCGCAAGTGCCACTTCATTAATCATGACTTCAAGTTGCTTGTAGTACTTCTCTGGTGAAGGAAGCGAAGAAAGCCCAGCTTTTCTCATCTGTGCCAAGGTGCCCTCTTCATCATGAAGAAACAACATAGTCGTCATCAACGCAGATAGCATTCGACGGCTGCCATCAGACACTGTCACTTCCTGCCATGCGGGTTCAATGTGCGGCCAAACTGCCAGAAAGCCCTCAGAAAACGCTAAATGAGCGTCATTGCGCTCACTGTCCAACGAGAGTACGTCAGGCAGTACGTATTGATGTCTCATGAGTAGTGCGTATTGTTGTTCAAAACGCACCATTATCGCTTTCTTTTGGTCTAGAGTGACTGCTTCAACATCGTCTTCATCCATGCCTGCAGTCTGAAGAATGGGCAGCCAAGTATCAGGGTCTAACGGTGCAGGTGACAGATTTGCCGCTAGCAACGCCCCTTCAATAAAGCTCGCAGGCATGCCTTCCCAATCTTGGGGCATTTCAATCAGTGTGTTCATTGCAACTCTCGGTTAAACCAAAACAGTGGATCATATACATCCACCTCAGTAAGTCCAGTAATTGAAATACCTTCCTTACGTCTTACTCTCGCTCGTCTTCTAAACGTTAAGCGTCAAGGAATACATAAAGTAAAAAGTGCGCGTTCATTCTCTTCGCTTCATCCAATATTCCATCTAAGATATTGAATGTATTTACGCAATTCGTGTTAGCCTACGCCCAATTGCTTATTGAAGGAAATTGCAGTGTCTTCGTCTAGAAGCGTTATCATCGCTGGCGCAACAGGTTTAGTTGGCGACGAGTTACTCCATCAACTTCTTGGTGATCCCGATGTGTACACATTCATGTCGTCACACGCCGTCCTATCGCAATTACCTCAGAAAAAATCATCATCCATCTCAGTCAGGATCTGTCTGTGACCCATTGGCAGCCCCAGTGGCCGGTGCCTCTTCAGGGATATATTGCTCTGGGAACCACCCTCAAGCAGGTAGGTTCAAAACAAGCATTGGAAGAGGTGGATTTTCACTTAGTCGTGAAGGTCGCGAGAATGATGGCAGTGGTTGGTGTAAAGCATTTAGCCGTTGTTTCTAGCATGGGAAGCCACCCTTGGTCACCATCGCACTATCTCCGCTGTAAAGGCAAGATGGAGCGGTCACTGACCGATATGAGATTCGAGAGGCTGCTTTTTGCTAGACCTGGCCCCCTTTTAGGTGAGCGTGAAACACTGCGCACCGATGAGCAGGCCTTGAAGCGCATACTGCCTTTTATTTCTCCGTTTCTTGCCGGTCCTTTGGCAGATTTCGAACCAGTAGAAGCCGTCCGGGTCGCAAAATCCATGATAAAAACACTGACTGAAGAAAAGTGGCCAGGCCGTTTTGATTTCCGAATACTACCAGGAAAGGTATTGAATCAAGGCTAGTTTAGGTAAATGATTGCACCCGTTGATACGGTTAAAACAATGAAAAAGGCAGACGTTTAGCGTCTGCCTTTTTATTGGCTCAAAGAGACGGTTAGCTGTCCGCTATCAACATCATATTCAAACGTTATCAGCTCGCGACAAAGCGTCTTCAATAATGCCCAGAATTTGTTGCTTATTTTTTAACGCGCGGATGTCAGAAAACAACGCGCGGGCATCGGGGTATTCAACTTGCAGATACCGAAACCATTGCTTAACACGGTTTGGGTAGTACATACCTTTGTCACCCTGAATTTCAAATTCTGAATATCGTACAAGAAGAACCAGCACTTGATGCCAACTCATTGGTACCTGGTCGTCTTTGATATGGGAAGCGAGGTTCGGCATATTTAGCGCGCCGCGACACACCATTAACTGATCGCTGCCCGTCATCTCTGCACATTTCAACGCATCAGCTCTGCTCCATATGTCACCATTCGCAGTAACTGGAATCGTTAAACGCTGAGAAATGTCACCAATTAAATCCCACCGCACAGTACCGGGCTTATAGGCGTCCGCTTTACTTCTACCATGCACAACGATTTCATTCGCCCCCCCAGACTGGACGGCATCTACAATTTCTCGATATGGCGAACAATCATCGAATCCTAGCCTAACCTTGGCACTCACTACGTGCTCTGACGACACCGAATCACGCACAGCCTTAACGACTTTGTATATGAGCTCCGGTTCTTTCAGGAGCGCCGCACCACCTTTGTTACCGTTAACCGTTTTAGACGGACAGCCAAAATTAATATCGATCCCTGAGGAACCAAGCTCAGTGGCGAGAGCGGCATTCTCTGCCATATATTCTGGCGCTTGACCGAGAAGTTGAACACGTACAGGAGTACCCGATAAGGTTTTACCTCCATTATTCAGTTCAGGGCTGAGCTTATGAAATACACGCGGGGGAAGTTTCGCATCCACGACACGAACAAACTCCGTAACACAGAGATCGTAAGGGTTAATTTCGGTCAGAATTTGACGCATGAGTGGGTCAAGAACCCCCTCCATTGGGCCTAAAATCAGTTTCAATCTCACTGACCTCGAGTCATCGGCACGAAGAGCATAGTTTGGCGCACGGTGTAAATCACTTCTTTCATATAGGTAACTCAGAAACACTATCAACACGATTCGTCGTAACGAAATGAGCGGCTAAGCCCTTCCCTATCAACGATGAGGGCGTATGGTACTTGAATTAGAACGACAAGAGTACCATCCCGCATCCAGAGGGAATAATGCAGAGGTGCCGGGGTTAAAAGGATGGAGGGGAGGAAGGGGCCATAACATCGGCCCTCAGTCCTAAAATCTCAACATATCGCGATTAATTTTCAAACGGTTTTCATTTGGCAAATAGACATCAAAGTTTAGTTGTGTTGAATGCTAGTTCACCACGCATAGCCCCATCGGGTTATAAACGTCTCTTTCATTGGCAAATTTATTGCTGTACGAAACCATCATGGATGCCATTTGGGTGCTGTTTTTCAATAGCTCAATACGGGCTGACTCAGGAAGTTTCGAAAGAATCATCATGAAGTCCATCACATCTTTACTGTCTCTTACACTTTGATAGTCGTCATGGTCTCGGACATCTTCCAAAAACCACATAATCGGCATTTTAGTAATTTCAGCGATTTCCATTAACGTTGTGGTTTTAGCCGCCGTTTTACCGTTCTCAATATCTAAATAGGTCTGTCTCGCAATATTTAACTCTTTAGCCATAAAAACTTGTGTTTTGTGTGCCATTTCTCTTGCGGTTCTGATTTTGTTAGCAATCTTCTTTTTTGACAGTTCCATATCCATTTATTCACCTATTGTGTCGAATTAATTCAAAAATGCCCACACTAACTCTCTTAGTGTTTTTCATATCAATAGTTATGTGCCTCAAAAAATATGGATATATTTCACCTTCCTTATAAAAAGAGAAAAGGTAGTACAATGAACCATATTATTTTGAACAACAGAAAATACCGTTACACCGTGAGTGAGAATGACTGGC
This sequence comes from Enterovibrio nigricans DSM 22720, assembly GCF_900167155.1. Taxonomy (GTDB): domain Bacteria; phylum Pseudomonadota; class Gammaproteobacteria; order Enterobacterales; family Vibrionaceae; genus Enterovibrio; species Enterovibrio nigricans. Next base: position 82,784 of record NZ_FUXU01000012.1, read on the forward strand.
TTTGTTGCTTAAATCGATGGAACTAAATCTAGAAGCTACGAT
>NZ_FUXU01000006.1 GCF_900167155.1 Enterovibrio nigricans DSM 22720
GCCTGAAACTCAGTATATTGCTTAAGAACCGAACAACTTTAGGCTGCCATGTCTTCCAACCGAATTAAGCAACAAAGCCATTTCACAATGTACTCTTACTGTCTTTTTAATTAAACTAAAGTGCACTATAAAAAGAGTCAAAGTATGTTGGCCTTTTAATGTTTATGAAATGTAAGAAATGAGTAAAAATGGGGAACTAGTGGTCAGGCAGTCGGAAACCTGACACTTTTTGGGCGATTAAGGCGAGGTAGTACACCATTCACTGCCGATTCTGAGCCTACTATGTTGTTGCGATTTAATCAGTACACGTATTTTCACCACATAGAAATTATCAACGTACACAACGCGATACACAGTGATAGTGTGGTGTAGCATCATCACCAATAAGAAAGGCGGGGGATTTCGTATTGTTTCTGGCTATCAATAGGATTCAACATGCCGTAAACAGAACGTCATTTCACATTCAGTGAAGCAGTATGAGACCACTTCGATAAGACCATGAAACGCACCAATTTATGATTTCCAAAAAAGCGTCCGCCCCTATTTTCTCAGCTCCATATGGTGACCAAACATAGAATGACAGAGACCCTGTATGGCTGCCACATAAATTATAGATTTCCTTTCTTATTGAGAAGCCATATAATGTAAATCTCCAAATATGGATCTTTATTTTTAACAAGGAAAAGAAATTTAATTTAAATATTTCATTCAGGATAATAATATCTATCTTCTTGATCTTTTATAGCTCTTTTTCATTATCTAGCGTCATTGGTTCAACCCATATGTTTTCAGAGCGGCATGAAAAAGAAACTCTTTTCCATGCCAAATCAATAATTCTTCAAAAAACGCGAGCAAGGTAGAAGATGAATATGCTTTGTATCTACTCGAAAGAATAAAAACAAGTAATTTAAGAGGTGACGTTTCCACTTTCAAGGCTCTCACACTGATCAAGATTGGGGAAAAAGATGCAGATGAAAAAATATTAAAATTATTAAACGAGGGAATGGAACACAAAAACCCACTATCCTTCGCGATGCTGTATAACATTTACAATGAAGGATTAATGAGCATTGAAAAGTCATCTAAAAAAGCAAATAAAATAAGGGACGCGTATATTTTCGATTACAATTTAGGAATATTTCCAGCTGGTTTCGAAAAAGTAATAATTTTAATAGATAAGATATTTCACAACTGGGAATAAACAATCGATACTAGCCTTAACTTATTTTAGAAATTGACATGAATTGAATTATTTTTATCTCATGTTTAATATTTCAGTCATTCACTTTCAAAGGTCCAGGCAATCCAGAATCAATATAGTTGCAAGGTTTTAGTATGCAATAACATACACCTTTATCGATGCAGTACATTCCTCAACATTGGCAGCATTCAGCCATATATGGCAGTTCAATGGACTCTTTCTCCCTTTAGATCTTTTTCAAAAAACCGAAAACTCACAGGAACATCTAATAGGAGTAAAACAATGGTCGAAAAGGAAATTAGCAGTCAGTCAGAATAATGTACTAAGCAAACGAGGTTTCTAAACATGAATGGCTTAAGTAGATTAAACTACACAGTCTTAGCTGCTATTTTATTAGTAGCATTTACTTTCTGGTATGCTTTCTTGCCATATAGCAAAATGCCGTTGACCAAGATAAAAATATCCGAACCAGAGCCTTATTGCACCTCTAAGATTAAAAATGGACGTTGGACATCCACTTTTTTCTTAGTAAGTGACGAAGGTGTTTATTACACTATTAGTCATTTGGATAATGGATTTTGCGAGAAAATAAAATCTATTACATACGAAAACCAAGTGGCTTCTATAGAATTTTCGAGCAACCAAAAAGGAGAAAGAAAAGTTATAAGTAAACTTTCTGTCAAATGCAACGTATTATATGAATATAAAAATTCATTGGACAATCTTTGTGATTACTTACCCTTGAGAAACTGTTAAATTTTCAGTTATCCGTCTGGTTGCAGCCAGACGGACAATGGATGCAGTACGCAAAAAAAAGGGCCTGAAAGCATAAGCCTTCAGGCCGTAATATGGCGTATAAATCATTTTAATTTATATACTGACAATCTTGGAACGAAGAGTCTTTGCATTCAAGCACCAATGCCTTAGCTTCCTCAATTTCACTGTCACTTAGTAGTTTTTCCATCTGCGCAATCATTTCCTTGCTTTCTGGTTCTTCAGACGATAAATACGCCCACATATAGGCTAATTTATTATCTTTTTTGACCCCGAAGCCGTCTTCATAAATATTTGCAAGATGGCGCATCGCGGTTGAATAACCTTGCATGGCAGAAAGCTGAGTACTCCAAGGCAGTTGAAGTACTTTTTACACCGATTAATATAGAGCTTACTTAATCACGCCACACGATTCGAGCACCACCACCTCCAAGTTTCTCCGGATGATCAGAATGGTTGTCCCCCCCCATATGAATCATCAAAGCACGTCCTTTCACATCATCGAATTTGACTCGTGGCGCCAATACTGGCTGTGTGGCTCTGCCCAGTGAATTAACATAAAGTGTAGGCAAATCACCAAGATGATTATCGTCAGTCCACGGGAAGCCATGTTTACCCGTTTTCGCTGGGTCATAATGCCCACCCGCAGCCCCTCCTAGTATGGTATTTCCACCTTTGGTAATACTGTCGCATGAGCCATTTTTGTGCAAATGGAAGCCATGCATACCAGTAGGTAACCCTGTAGTGTTGGCGTAAAAACGGTGCCGTAATCACTAGAATGAATCATCACCGTTCCGGCTGACTGCCCTGAGCTAAGATCAATCATTTCCACACTCACTGCTTCTGCAAAAACAGATGAAGAAAAAAGAGCGAGTGCAGTAATACATAGTTTTTTGTTCATATTGTGACTTCCTTTCGTTGTTAGAACACTACACCTAGTAAGCAAGCGATTTCAGCACATTAGATTGTCCATAGATTTCAGCAAATTCTTTCAGATTAAGTCCGCCTTTATTACGCAGCTCAGGGGAACAACCTGCTTGATATAGGTCTTTCGCAATACCAATTTCACGTTTGATAAGTGCCCCCATTAAAGCAGTATTACCTCGCTTATCTTGCAAACAAGCATTCGCACCGGAGTCGAGAAGTAAACGGACAGCTTCTCTATTTCCTTGATAGGCAGCTACCATTAGAGCGGTGTAACTTTGGTTGTTGCGTTGGTCTATAGGGAAGCCTTGAGAAACGAATGTATCAAGCACTTCAGTATTTCCCATCCGTGCGGCATCAAAAAACAGTCCAACCAAAGATTGATATTCCTCTTCCAGTCGATCATCAGCAGCCAATACGCCGTGCGAAAAGATCAAAGAGAAAATGATGGAACAGAGCAAAAACACAGTTTTCATTCGCTCACCCTCACTTACATATTGGAGAATGACCCACGGGAGCGCTGATTTCCGGGCAGAAAAGAGCAGATAAATCTCCCGCAGGTCAAAACTTGAGATTTACATCTTCGCTTTGTTTTTGGCTTGCGTAAGATTGGTATCTGTAGCCTCAGCTAGGCGTGAACCGTACTCCTTATCTGCACGATAGAAATAGCTCACCATGGTTTCCTTAACGCCTTTGTCCATCACCTTATTAAGGTCACCTGCTAAGTTAGCAATCAAATCGCTTTGGTCTTGCTCGTTCATGCTGCGGTACAACACACCCGCTTGGTAGAAGTTGCGAGGATTGCTGATTGCTTTTTGTTGAACTGTGCCCACAAGCTTGGTTTCAACCGCTTTAAATTGCGTATCTTCTGCCAGCGCCAGTTTACGGCTTGGTTCGTAGTTCACGTCGCCATTGGCTTGTTTCGCGTTGTTGCTCAGTCCATCTTGGTTATGGTTGTTCACTGATGCTAAAGGGCGGTTTACTGGCAGTTGGAACAAGTTCACACCCAAGCGGTACAGCTGCGTATCTGCATATGCGAACAAACGACCTTGTAGCAATCGATCTTCCGATGGCTCGATACCAGGAATCAAATTCGAAGGCGCAAATGCCGACTGTTCAGTGTCTAAAAAGAAATTTTCAGGTAGGTGGTTCAACGTCATAGTACCGATTTTTTGATCCGGTACATTCAGCCATACTTTGGTTGCATCCAGCCCATTGTAATCCAGTTTGCTCAAGGCTTCTGGCGTTAGCACCTTCACGTAAAGGTCCCACTTAGGGTAGTTACCACGCCCAATTTCTTTGTAGAGATCGTTGGTTAGATGGTTGAAATCCTTGCCCTGCATCGCCGTTACTTCATCGGGGCGAAAGCTTTTAATACCTTGAAGGCTCTTCCACTGGAACTTCACATAGTTCACATCACCTTGCTTATTGACCCACTTATAAGCATGAACGCCAAATCCATCCATCGTGCGATAGCTCGCTGGCGTGCCTAGGTTACTGTAAACCCAAGTGAGCATGTTGGTTGCACTAGGCTCATGACTGAAGAAATCAAAGAATCTATTTGGATCTTGAACGTTGGTTACTGGAGACGGTTTCAGAGAATGCACCATATCCGGAAACTTAATCGAATCACGGATGAAGAACACCGGTAGGTTATTCCCTACAAGATCCCAGTTACCCTGTTCAGTATAAAATTTAGTGGCGAAACCACGAGGATCGCGAAGTGTTTCTGGTGATCCTTTTGAGTGAATAACGGTTGAGAATCGAACGAAAACAGGTGTTACCTTTCCTTTATTAGTAAAAGGAGCTGAAACCGTTAAGTCACTAAAATCACCAGATGCAACAAATTCACCAGAAGCACCAGTACCACGAGCATGCACAACACGCTCAGGAATACGCTCTCTAGCAAAACGTTGCAATTTTTGGATAAGGTGAACGTCTTGCAGCAACACACTGCCGTTTTCACCCGCTGTGATTGAATTCTGGTTGTCACCGACAGGTGAACCATTGTCACTTGTCAGGGGTTGCGCCTGTAGAGATATGCTGGCTAAGCCAACTGTAATTAATAAAAAGCTTTTTGACATCCGCATGGTTGCTCTCCATTGCATGCTACCCATTTGACTTATCGAGTGGTCTATGGATATTCAAAAGCTCTTTTCTGCCCATGAAGAATATACCCTTAACGATACATTTTACTTAATGGAATATATCTATGGATTCAATAGGTAGAAACGATGACAAAATTTAACAGGGTAAATAGATGCAAGTATATTTCCCTTCCCCTCCAGAAAAACTTACTTTCGCTCCGTGAGGGTCAAATATTGGAAGACGGAATTTTCATCCAGCAGGGAAAAACGGGGGAAGAAGCAAATCAAGCTATGGAGTGCCGAGCTTAAGGACGCTGTAAAGGAATGTGATAATGCCTATGGAGTAAACAGCCTGTATGTCATTCATCAGACAACGGGCTCTTCTTTTTCACGCGATGGGTTTAACTCTCGTTGGAAAAAGGCGCGGGAACGGGCAAGAAAAGAAACGGGCCTCCCCCTCGATTTCACCTTTCATGATTTGAAGGCAAAAGGGATATCCGATTACAACGGAAGTACGAGGGAGAAACAGATTTTTTCCGGTCACAAGACCGAAAGACAGGTGGCAACTTACGACAAAAAAGTGGAACAAGTACCCTTACTCAATCGCCAGAACATTACCAATTGATATTACCAAATATTACCCAAATAAAAACGGCTCACAAGCAGATGCTTGTAAGCCGTTGTTATAGATGGTGCCCCGGGCCGGACTTGAACCGGCACAACGCGAACGTCGAGGGATTTTAAATCCCTTGTGTCTACCAATTTCACCACCAGGGCACGCAATTCTTTATTGCGATGATTGACACCATCGTCGCATGTATTTCTACATACTTACCTTCATAGATATAAAGGTCAAAATTTGGAGCGACACACGAGGTTCGAACTCGTGACCTCAACCTTGGCAAGGTTGCGCTCTACCAGCTGAGCTAGTGTCGCATATTACCCGGCATAAGCCGAATAATTAAATGTGGTTGCGGGAGCCGGATTTGAACCGACGACCTTCGGGTTATGAGCCCGACGAGCTACCAAGCTGCTCCACCCCGCGTCCGTGTTTCAATGTTCAAAGCACACTGAGAGCTTATATGTTTGGAGCGACACACGAGGTTCGAACTCGTGACCTCAACCTTGGCAAGGTTGCGCTCTACCAGCTGAGCTAGTGTCGCAAATGGAGGCGCGTCCCGGAGTCGAACCGAGGTCCACGGATTTGCAATCCGCTGCATAGCCACTCTGCCAACGCGCCATTCCACAACCACCTTCAGAAGTTGCCTTCCTCGTTGGTATGGGTGGCATTTTACATAAGTTTTTCGGGCTGTCACGTACAAATTTAGGGGTTTTGGTTCGTTTGCTTCTTATTCAACCAAATATGATAAATATCAGCCACATTGATCATATTTTTAGCAATTTTTACTGGAAATTTTCAGTTCCGTTTATCTATTTAGTTTTCCCGGTATGCACCAAATAGAATAAAGGCCAGCATATTCGCTGACCTTTTCATTCAACATACTGATTTAGATAGCTTGAACGTCGAAATCTATTTCTGTGTTCACGTCCGCATCGTAGTCAACACCTTCAATACCAAAGCCAAACAGCTTCAAGAACTCTTCTTTATACTCAACGTAGTCAGTCAGTTCTTTCAGGTTCTCAGAAGTGATTTGAGGCCACAGATCACGGCAATGCTGCTGAATGTCTTCACGCAATTCCCAATCATCCAGACGAAGGCGGTTTTTGTCATCTACTTCTGCAGGAGTACCGTCTGCTTTATACAGACGCTGGCTAAGCATACGGTAGATTTGTTCCATACAGCCTTCATGCAGGCCCTCTTCACGCATCTTCTTAAATACCATCGCAATATAAAGAGGCATAACAGGGATTGCAGACGATGCTTGGGTCACCACACTTTTCAGTACTGCAACATTGGCACTACCGCCGGTTGCAGACAGTTTCTCGTCCAGTGCTGACGCTGCGCGGTCCAAGTCCATCTTCGCACGGCCTAGCGCGCCGTCCCAGTAGATTGGCCACGTCAATTCAGTACCGATGTAGCTGTATGCCACTGTCTTACAGCCATCAGCCAGAACGCCCGCATCAGACAGAGCCTGAATCCACAGTTCCCAGTCTTCACCACCCATAACCGTGACTGTGTCTTTGATTTCTTCTGCCGTTGCTGGCTCTACGCTGGTTTCGATGATTTCATCTTTGTTGGTATCAACCGCCGTTGAACGGTAAGTCTCGCCGATTGGCTTCAATGATGAACGAACCACTTCACCTGTTTTTGGCAGTTTACGTACTGGTGACGCCAGAGAGTAAACCACCATGTCGATTTGACCCAAATCTTCTTTGATCAGCTCAATTGTTTTTTTCTTCGCTTCATCAGAGAAAGCATCGCCGTTTAGGCTTTTGGAATACAGGCCTTCTTCTTTTGCAAACTTGTCGAATGCTGCAGAGTTGTACCAACCCGCTGTACCCGGCTTTTTCTCTGTGCCAGGTTTTTCGAAAAACACACCGATGGTCGCTGCACCGCCGCCAAACGCTGCTGCAATGCGCGAAGATAGACCGTAGCCACTTGATGAACCAACAACCAGTACACGCTTAGGTGCATTTGCGATTGGACCTTGTGCTTTGGTGTACTCGATTTGCTCTTTTACGTTAGCTTCGCATCCTTTTGGATGTGTCGTCGTACAGATAAATCCGCGAATTTTCGGTTTGATGATCATATTCAACCTTCCTTACAAAGTTGCGCCTAGGATAAATACTTCATCTTGTTTTCGCACTTTTTTTTGTTGTAAAAGCCCTGATTCAAGCAGTGGTTGGAGGTGTTGACGAAAAAAAACGCCGCGATTGCGGCGTTTTTGAGAGCTAGGTTTATTTGCTGTCGGTTACGCCGCTTTGCCTTTTTTACCTGAGTTACGGGTTGATGACTTGGCTGGCGCAAACCAAGAAGGGTCAAAATTATCTACCTGAATGGCTTTAGACCGAAGCGCATCAGCTTCTGTGATCTGCTCAAACTCCGCCTGCGAGATAACCTTTTCTTCGAGAGCTTTTTCAAGTTTTTCCTTAAGAGGAACTTTCGCAGGGATTTGCCCATTTTTTGCAGCTACCGCTAGTTTTTTCTCTAACGGTCTAATGGCTTGCATCGCTTCAAATGCCCTTTCCATAATGGCAACCGGATCGGTTTCTTTGCCGCCAACATAGCAAAGGTGCGTCAATCTCGTGCGGTGTGCTCCTGGTGTCATCATCAAAGTGGCAATCTCATTGGCCAATTCATCGGAGGGGGCTTTAAAGTGCATGCCCAGCGGGAAGGTAATCGCACGCAAGGTGGTACCAACCCCTCTGCGAGGGAAATTGTTGAATGCACCATAAAATGCCTCTGCACACTTATTCAAACAGTGTTGAAGGGAGTAATGAACAAAGGGTAAATCCGCTTGTTGACGCCCATCATCTTCATAGCGTTTTAATACCGCCGAGGCGAGATAAAGATGACTCAATACATCTCCTAATCGGGCAGACAGCATTTCTCTACGCTTTAATTCCCCGCCCAACATCAACATAGACACGTCAGCTGTAACAGCCAAAGCACGGCTCATTCGCGCAAGCTGTTTGTAATACTTTGCTGTTTCGCCCGAAACTGGCGAACGGTTAAATGACGAACGCGAAAACGCGTTGGTCAGGGACATCAGAACGTTCTTAGATGCAAAGCCGATATGCTTCATCAGCAAAGCATCAAACGATTCAGCTCCCTTCGCCTCATCAGTTTCTGCGGCCGCTTCCATTTCTTTCAGTACGTAAGGGTGACAACGCGTTGCACCTTGACCAAATATCATCAGGTTTCGCGTAAGAATGTTTGCACCTTCTACGGTGATCGCCACGGGCATACCAAAGTAATGGTTGCCGATATAGTTCAATGGACCAAGTTGGATCGCACGGCCTGCATGTATATCCATCGCATCGTTAAGTATGGTGCGTGCTAATTCTGTCATGTGATATTTAGCAATCGCGGTGACAATCCCGGGTTTTTCGTTCATATCGAGGGAGGTTGTCGTCAAGGTACGGGCGGCTTCAAGCATATAGGTGTATCCGCCGATACGCCCCATCGCTTCTGCCACACCTTCAAATTTGCCGATGTTCATACCAAACTGCTTGCGCACATATGCGTAAGCACCTGTCGTTTTCGATGCAAGATGACCGACAGCCGTACCTAACGCGGGGAGCGAGATGCCCCGCCCTGCAGAAAGGCATTCCACCAGCATACGCCAACCTTTACCCACATAGTCTTGACCACCAATGACCCATTCCATCGGAATAAAGACATTTTCGCCGCGAGTAGGGCCATTCATGAACGACAGCCCTAACGGGTTATGGCGCTCTCCAATTTCAACGCCTTCATGATCGGCAGGGATTAACGCACAGGTAATGCCAAGCTGTTCATTGTCGCCAAGTAGGCCGTCCGGATCATGCAGTTTAAATGCGAGCCCCAATACTGTTGCAACGGGTGCAAGCGTGATATAGCGCTTGTTCCACGTCAGGCGAATACCTAACACTTCTTTGCCGTCGTGCTCACCCATGCACACAAAGCCCTTATCAGGAATTGACCCTGCATCAGAGCCCGATTCCGGTCCTGTCAATGCAAAGCAAGGAACTTCATCACCATTGGCAAGACGGGGCAACCAGTAGTTCTTTTGGTCATCGGTACCATAATGGGTAAGGAGCTCTCCTGGGCCTAAGGAGTTTGGCACCATCACGGTAACAGCAGCGCTCAGGCTACGTGTCGCAATACTGGTGACAATGGTGGAGTTAGCGTAAGCAGAAAATGCTAATCCACCGAATTCTTTCGGGATAATAAGCGAGAAAAATTTTTCTTTTTTCAAGAACTCCCACACTTCCGCGGGCAAGTCTTTTCGCTGTTGAACGATGTCAAAATCATCAAGCATATCGAGTAAGGTTTGCAGTTGATTGTCGATAAACGCCTGTTCTTCATCTGACAGCCTGGGTTTAGGGTATTGCAGCAGCGTTTGCCAATTCGGATTTCCGCTGAACAGTTCCCCGTCCCACCACACACTGCCGGCTTCCATTGCTTCACGTTCTGTCACTGAAAGAGGGGGCAGCACCTTCTTAAAAAACTTAAACGCTGGATCGCTGAGATAACGTCTTCTTATTGATGGTTGAGAGCTCATGGTTCAGATCCTTTTTGTTTCGTTACTTGATTATTGTTGTTCTGTTTTTCTTAGCTCACGCTAAGAGAAGTGCCGCTACTAATGAGCGTTAGCTCTCCTGCAACGGGTGCATCTACGCCCGCGGCTAAATAAGGGATGAGTCGATCGACAATGTCCTCTATCAACACCGTATGACCAAAATCATTTTCTGCAATTTCGCTTAAAGCCACATTGGAGGCCATGGTGAAAATGACAGCACCAAGCGTGAAGTGAAGGCGCCAAAACACGTTTTCTGGCTTCAATGAAGGATTGGCTTTAACGACCGCTTGAGTGAACGCGGTTAAAACCGTGTCATAGCGCGTGGTAATAAACCAACGTAGATGCCCTTGAACATCCGTGTATCCTCGTCCAATAAGCTGCATGAATGTGGATGCTCCATGTCGGCGAAAGGTATCCAGATCCAACAGTGGTCGTTTTGTACACGCAAAAACATCCATCATGGTGATGTCATCTTTCACAAGCAGCCGCTGAAGTTCTTGCTCCAATTGAGGCATGAATTTTTCCAGATACCGTGCCAGTACCGCTCTCACTAAAGATTTCTTGTCGCCAAAGTGATAGTTCACTGAGGCCAAATTTACATTCGCCTTACTGGTGATCGTTCTCAAAGAGGTGTCTTTAAACCCATGCTCAGCAAAAAGCTGTTCTGCTGCATCAAGGATTTTTGCTTTCGTCTCGCCTTTCCCAGCCATTTTCATTCACCCGTATTAAACACCTGTTTAACTTTACATCTCGTTAGCATTAATAACAACCCGAAAACAATCACACTTTTAACAACTTTTCTTTTGAGAAATACAACAAGGTCTAAGGTACCGATATCAAAGGATTTTATTTAGAAAGGGAGACGAGACTGACTCACTATTGAGAAATATATCCGTCTGTTTGGGAACAAAGCTAAAAAAGTCAGGTCTTAATTTATGCCACTGCTTTTTCTTAGAAGAATGTCTTCTTAGAGCCCACATCATCGATTTGAGTGTGGGCTTTTTTTCGTCAGAATGATCGGTGACCACTGATTTAAAAGGGGTAAATGTAGGCTTTAAAGTTTTTTTGAATTTTTTTTGAACTAATTTCTGAACAGTGTATCTGAGTATATATAGATAGCGAATAAGTGCCTTTTAATGTATAGCTGGCCGCCTCACATGATTTCTGACTTATCGCTAACACTGCTGCTTTTTCTTACTCCTGCTCAAAAAGTTTTGTTGCCCGCTCTCTGTAGCGGGCTTTTTTTATTTCTTTTTCAACGCAGGTAATGGCATATCAAAAGGTGACGCATAGCTAAGTGTCAAAGACAGTGCCTGTAATGTTTTGCTCGCATCAATACACTTACCAGCCCCTTCTCCTTTCGTAAACGTCGGAGGTTCAAGACCCATTTCTTTGGCTGCCCATCGATAAAATGACGAACGCGTAGGATGCTCGCCAGCGCTTAAATGGTAAATTCCACCCTTTGCGTTTTGCGCGATTAACGCCTTAATGGTATTCACGCAGTCGACCTTATGAATGAGGTTTACAGGGTCATCGCCATTCGGCACATCGTGGCGACCAGCCAGATAACGTGCAGGGTGCCTTGCCTCTCCCACCAAACCAGAAAGTCGTAAAACGACACCACGTTCTGCAAACTGCTCACTCAGGTACTTTTCTATCTCAACGTGAGCAATCCCTGATGCAGTATCAGGCGCACAGGGTGTATTTTCCCAGATGATGCCTTTGGCTGCCCCATATACGGACGTCGTACTAATAAAAATAAGTTGCTCTACGCCGCCACGTTTTGCTTCATCGATTAACGCTTTCATGGCAAGTACAAACTCGCTGCTCTCCAGCTTTCCCCTGCCCGGTGGGATATTTAATACCAATGTGTCGCTGCCAAAGACTGTGGCTTTATCCTGGTAGCTTTCCGTATCATTGAGATCAAACTGAACACCTTGAATTCCACGTTGATTTAGCCTTTTAGCATCTGTTGCCGATCGTTTTGTGCCAACAACCTTGTACCCGTCAGACACAAGCTGATCGGCCAACGTCATACCAAGCCATCCACACCCACAAACCGTGATTGTTTTTATAGGTTTCGACATCGAAAGTTCCTTGTAATCCAATTTCAGTTCCAACAAAAATCCATCATCAACGTGCCACAAAATTGCACTTTGAATTAATTCGACTGAAAAAAAAATCCGAACCTGTGTAATAAAGCAACTAAAAGCGTGAATGAATACAAACTTTTCAAAGCTAGTTGTTGGTTAAAATGTCATTAATCGATTCCAGCCGTTAGACTCAAGCATAACATTGTCGAACCTCAATTTATTTCGCCCGAGCACCTCAGTGACGTATATCTCGCTAGCGTAAGAGGCAGTTCTGACCAGTAGATAGCGGAAGCAAAGCGGTAATCTAAATGAACACCCTAGAAAAAATACAAAAAAATATTGAAAACTTCAGTAAGTCTGAACGTAAGGTAGCAGAGGTTATTATTGCTTCACCGCAAACTGCTATCCATTCGAGCATCGCGACGCTAGCAAAAATGGCTGACGTCAGTGAGCCTACGGTTAACCGATTCTGTCGACGCCTCGACACGAAAGGCTTCCCTGACTTTAAATTGCACCTTGCACAAAGCCTTGCAAATGGTACGCCTTATGTTAATCGTAATGTCGAAGAGCATGACAGTGCCGATGCATATACGTCTAAGATCTTCGAATCGACCATGGCGTGCCTGGACGTGGCGAAAAATAGCATTGACCCACACCAAATCAACCGCGCGGTCGATTTGCTGACACAAGCGAAGAAAATTTCTTTCTTCGGATTGGGGGCTTCCGCTTCTGTCGCGTACGATGCGCAAAATAAATTCTTTCGTTTCAATATTCCTATTGTTTGCTTCAACGATATCGTTATGCAGCGCATGAGCTGTATAAACTGCACCGATGGCGATGTTGTCGTGGTGATTTCACATACTGGGCGCACCAAGTCTCTGGTCGATGTAGCGATGTTAGCGAAAGAGAACGGCGCTACTGTCATTGGTATTACGGAGAAAGGCTCCCCTCTCGACAAGGTGTGTTCACTGACCATTACGTTAGACGTACCGGAAGACACTGACATCTATATGCCAATGGCAAGTCGTGTGGTTCAAATGACGGTGATCGACGTTCTTGCCACTGGCTTCACGCTACGACGTGGGCCTGGTTTCAGAGAAAACCTCAAACGGGTAAAAGAGGCGATTAAAGACTCGCGGTTTAACAAAGAGTCGTTGACTTAACCAATTGAAGGGCAGTGTGATACTGCCCTTTTTAATTATCTCGCACGCACTCAACTACACTTTCTTTAGAAGACAGATTGTCACCATAACCAAACAACCTGAAGGTGCCCGAATAAAGAGGACTACTGTCACTCAATTCGAGGTTACATTCTGACTCTGGAGAATTGAATGACTGTACCCATGCGTCGTACCAAAATCGTCACAACCCTTGGTCCAGCCACTGATAAAGATGACATCCTTGAACAAATAATCATGGCCGGTGCCAATGTTGTCAGAATGAACTTCTCACATGGCTCAGCACAAGACCATATAGATCGCGCCAACAAAGTGCGCACGATTGCGGCGAAGCTAGGCCAACATGTTGGTATTTTGGGCGACCTGCAAGGCCCTAAAATCCGCGTATCTACATTTGCGGATAACAAGGTGCAGTTGGCGGTAGGTGACCGATTTGTTTTAGACAGTGATTTGCCCGCGGGAAAAGGAGACAAAGAGCGCGTCGGCCTAGACTATAAAGACCTTCCCAAAGACGTAGTTCCTGGAGATGTTTTGCTTCTGGATGACGGACGTGTTCAGCTGAAAGTGGTGTCAGTCAAAGGGGCATGTGTACATACTGATGTGACCGTTGGAGGCCCACTTTCTAACAACAAAGGCATTAACAAGAAAGGCGGCGGCCTCTCCGCGACAGCCCTCACAGACAAAGACAAACAAGACATCCTCACCGCAGCCGCCATCAAAGTGGATTACCTTGCCATTTCATTCCCGCGTAATGGCGACGATATGCGCTACGCCCGTTCTTTAGCAAAAGATGCGGGGCTGAACACACGTATGATTGCGAAGGTTGAACGCGCTGAGACGGTGGCCACGGATGAAAGCATCGATGACATTATTGAAGCTTCTGATGGTGTCATGGTTGCTCGCGGCGATTTAGGCGTTGAAATTGGTGACCCCGAACTGGTTGGCGTTCAGAAAAAACTCATCCGCCGAGCTCGGGCTCTTAATCGTTGCGTAATCACAGCAACACAAATGATGGAGTCCATGATTCACGCCCCAATGCCAACGCGTGCAGAAGTCATGGATGTCGCAAACGCTGTACTCGACGGCACAGATGCCGTCATGCTCTCCGCTGAAACGGCCGCTGGAGACTACCCGCTTGAAACCGTGAAAGCCATGGCCGAAGTGTGCATCGGTGCAGAAAAAATGCCATCGATTAACGTTTCCAATCACCGACTAAATAAAGAGTTTGATCTGATAGAAGAGACGGTTGCAATGGCCACCATGTATGCCGCAAACCACATGTCTAAAGTGAAAGCCATGGTATCTTTGACCGAATCAGGGAAAACGGCCTTGATGATGTCACGTATCAGTTCGGGAAAACCTATCTTCGCAATGTCGCGGCACGAATCTACCTTATCTCGCGCCGCCCTTTACCGGGGTGTCACGCCCGTATTTTTCGAAAGCGATACTGGAGCAGGGCCAGAAGTGGCGCATAAAGCCATTCAGTTGCTTAAAGAACAAGGGCTTTTAGAGCCATGGGATGTGGTGATATTCACGCAAGGCGATGTTTCCGGCTACGTCGGCACCACCAATACTATGCGCATGATCACCGTGACCTAATCACCGAACTCTGACATAAAAAATGCCCCGAAATCGCGGGGCATTTTTCTCTCGGTGAAAAGCATAGCTCAGTATAGGGTTCAGACTTTCAGCCAGCCTTTGTCTGCTGCTTCTGAGAGCATCTCTGTCACTTTATCCCAAAGAATTTCAGAGCCTTTTTCTATCTTGCGGTTTACCGTTAGAGCTTGGTCAAGACTCACACCATGTTCTTTCCAACTTTGGCCGTCACTATGGTAGTTCAATAACATCGGGAGCATTCTATCTAACGCTTTGCCAAATCGTTCTTCAGGTGACTCTCCGGCTTCAAACTCCAACCACAAGGCAAGCAATGCTTCTCCTTGATCATGAGGGAGCATGCCAAAGATTCGTTTCGCCGCTTTTAACTCTTTCTCTTCTTGCAGCTTCGCTGCCTCTAGATCATAAACAAAGGTATCGCCCGCATCGATTTCTACTACATCGTGCAGCAACAGCATTTTCACCACCTTTGCTACATCGACGGGTTCATTGGCATATTCTTCCAGCAGCAATGCCATGAGAGCGACTTGCCAGCTATGCTCTGCCGAATTCTCGCGTCTAGCACCATCACTTTGGACACGGGTACGCCGTAAAATGGCTTTTAATTTGTCGACTTCCACCAGCAAAGCCAATTGTTTCTCAAGACGTAAAGGATCGAAATTATTCATTGATAGATGCTACCCAGTTTGTATTGATCAACGAGGTCAGAATGTGATCCTCCCACTTACCATTAATCAGTAAGTAGTCTTTTGCTTCGCCCTCTTTCAAGAACCCCACAGATTGGAGAACCGCTGCACTGCGCGTGTTTCGAGGCATATAGGACGCAACGATACGGTGCATATTCAAGTTATCGAACATCCACTGGTTCGTCATTTTAAGCGCACGACGCATTACCCCTTTGCCTTGTGCATGTTCAGCGAGCGAATAGCCAACCGTGCAGGCATGAAAAGGGTACTGCATCACATTGCTATAGGTGATAACCCCCTGAATGTCCTCGTTACCTGACTCAAAAATCAGAAAGTAATACGACAATCCATGGCGTTGTAATTCCGTCAATTGAATAACCCTTCGTTCCCAGCCTTCAAAGGTAAAAAATCCGTCCGGCCGCAATGGCTCCCAAGGCATGAGATAGGCACGATTAGATTGAAAGTAGCGTACTACCTTTGCGACGTCCCCCTTTTGAATTGCCCTAATTACAAGATTATCAACGCTCAAGTTCGGGAAAGGGTTTATAATTTCGACTGACAACTTGCCTCCTGTCTATACAATATGTGTCGTCATTATGTACTACGATAGCTTTGAATCACCGTTGGGGAAAATCCATTTACTGTCCGACGAGGCCGGACTCAGGCATCTCACGTTATGCCTCCACCACCCTTTCGAGCCCAGTAGAGAATGGAAACACGCCCCAAAACAACTCGCCCCGTATAAAACGCAACTACTCGAATTTTTAGCCGGAAAACGCTTCGAATTTACCGTTCCGCTGGCTCCCGATGGTACCGAATTCCAACATCAAGTATGGCGTGCATTACGCGCAATCCCTTATGGCGAAACACGTACTTATGCCCAAATTGCGAATGAGATCGGGAACCCTCACGCCTGTCGAGCAGTGGGTATGGCCAATAATGTGAATCCTCTTCCTCTGATTGTTCCCTGCCACCGCGTCATTGGAAGTGATGGACAATTAACGGGCTACCGTTATGGGCTAACAATCAAAAAAAAGCTTCTCGAAATTGAAAAAAATAGCGGCTAAATGGCCGCTATTTTTCTATTTCTTTCCGATGCTATATTCCCGCAATTTGTTTGCAATCGCGGTATGAGATACATCGAGACGTTTAGCCAGCTTACGTGTTGAAGGATAGCTGCGATAGAGATTCGACAGAATGCCGGACTCATAACGCTTCATGATCTCATCCAACGAGCCGTCCATTGACTCTTCGGTTAAAAATGCCGTTTGCTCTGTTTCAGGCAACTGAATGTCTTCTTTGGTCAGGCAACCGTCTTCTATCTGTGTCATTGCACGGAATAGAACATTTCGCAGCTGGCGCACATTGCCCGGCCACGAGTATTGCGTAAGAAAATCAGAAACACCCTGCTGCATCATAGGCCTTTCCTGACCGAGCTCAGCCGAGAATTGATTTAAGAACAATTCTGTCAGTGGCTGCACATCAGAAGGACGCTCGCGAAGTGGCGGCACTGTCAGCGAAAGAACGTTCAGTCGATAATACAAGTCTTCACGGAACTGACCTGCTGCAACTCGCTCAGAAAGGTTTTTTTGCGTTGAACAGATAACACGCACATCGACTTTAATTTCATGTTCTTCTCCAACGCGACGGAAAGCACCATCACGCATGAATCGAAGCAATTTAATCTGAAGGTGCGGGCTCATCTCACCGACTTCATACAAAAAGACGGTTCCGCCATCGGCTTGCTCTAGCTGACCTTTTTTGCCCTCACGACCTTCGGTCGGCGCACAGCCAAATAGCTCCGTTTCTGCCGCATCATCTGGCATAGAGACACAGTTAACCAAGAGGAACGGCATTTCTGCACGGTGTGAGCGTTGATGGCACGCTTTGGCCAACATTTCTTTGCCCGTCCCCGTCTCGCCTTGAATCAGTAATGGTGCATCAAGAAGGGCAAATTTTTTCGCTTGATTGACCAGCGAGCGAAATTTGCTGGATTGACCCACTAAATGGTCAAAGCCATGCTCCCCAGGGGTCCGGTAAAGCTTGGTTGGCAATTGACTCATAGCCACTTGCTTTAGCTGAATTACCGCACTTGCCAACACATTTTTGTTTTCGCTGTCAGTGATGTACACAGGCATCACTTCCATCAGGTAATCGATACCTGCGATTACAATTTGACGGCAAATCTGACTTGCGTTATCACGCTCTAACCAGTGGCTAAAGTTGAACTCAGGGAAAATAACATTGGTAGACTCCCCGATAAGTCCCTCTTCGTCGTTGCCCATCAAGCGAAGCGCGGCCTTGTTTGCCAAATCAACTTTGCCATTCAGGCTGACCGATAATACGGGATCAGAGAGGGTTTCAAGCAGTGCACGAAGCTCACGATGCTCACGCTCTGCGGGTAGGAATTGAATTTTTCTAACGTCGGTAACACCGCTTATTAGACGAATTTCTGACATTAGTTGACGGAATTCTTCAAATTCGACTTCTGGACAGTTGAGGTAAATGATACCTACTTGATCAATCTCGATGCCGCGCAAGTCTATGTTGCGGCGTGCAAGAATATCGAGAAGCTCACGGGTTAGTCCAAGTCGATCTTCACAAAAGACCTGTAATCTCACGGTGATGTCCTGCTAACAAAACAGATAACGCTTGCGTACAACGCCATCCGATGTGGTGGATGAGATAGGGTTGTTCAATCCAGCTGACACCCGCCTTCCATTGCGTAAAAAACAGCCAATAAAAGTGTCAGGAATTGTTGACAGTAAACGGAGTGTGCGCCTGAACATCAACGTAGTCAAGTGCTAGCGAGCAAAACGTGAGAATGCAGCAATGAAGAAAAACAGCAGCCTAAGCTGCTGTTTTCAAGTTTGTCATTTCTTTCAGTTTATTTGTTACCGCCTGACGTGAGTCTTCCAAGCAGTTGCTTGCGCATATCAGACAGTTTTGGCGCAGACGTTCCCACATAAGGCAACGGTCGCATTAAGGCCATGGCTTTATAGCCCAAACGTGCGGTCAGCAAGCCGACACCCAGCCCCTGCGCAGCACGTGCCGAAAGCCGCCCAGCAAGGTCGACAGATAACAAATCAGCACCGATATCAGTGAGGGCTTCACTCGCTCCCGCAAAGGCCATATTGGCGAGCACCAGCTTTAATAAACGAATGCGAGACCAGTAGCCGAGCTTGACGCCATATAACGTTGAAATCTGCTCCAACAAGCGAAAGTTTCGCCACGCCACCAGCAACATATCCGCGACGGCTAACGGGCTCAGTGCCACCATCACCGCAGCTTCTGAAGCATATTTGGTCACCATTTTTCTCGCGAGTACATCTTGCTCTTTCACCACCATTTGGTCGTAAAGTTCAAACACTTCTTTGTCGTTGTGCGTTGCTGCGAGTGATGACTGCCATCGGTCGTAGCCTGCCGTCAGTTCGCCTTTGCCTTGCTTAGACAACTTCTCACAAACGGTTTTTGCTTTACCAATGCCATCGGCATCAATAATCGCTTGGATCTGTTGGCGATCATCTTGACGGCCTTTCAGCCTTCTCAATGCAAAGTATTCTCTTCCAAGTGCAGATACACCCAGCGCTGCTAGCCCGGCAACGAAGCCGCTCCAACCAACGGAAAGCCAGTCCCCGCTTTGTACTGCTGTGACCACCGAATCAACGGTTTGCCACAGCACCAGACCCAAGCCAGAAAAGGCCAACGCTCGGATCCCCCAGCGTGACTTTTTCGGTACCAATGTCTTTTCTAGGCTTTGTTCTTGTTCTGTTTCTTCTTCAACTGGCGCAAGATCGAACTTCACTTTTTCGGCATCAAAGTGGCGTTGTGCCGTGAGCTCAGGTCCATCAGTCTCAGTTTTTTCTGTGTCTTCAAACACAATGGATTTTTTAAATTCACTCATCTTTTCGCCTTATCTCAGCTTATCGCCCAACAGGTATTGCAGTGACTTGTCGACACGAATGTGCGGCAGTGGCTCATCCACATCACTGGCCATCGGGCGGAATTGACGAAATTCAAATTGATTGTTTTGCCAAAACTCATCGTTTGGCAGCCTTGCAGGTACATCGCCAGGGTACAGGAGGATTGGGTCGCCTGACTCCAAGGTTCCGCGCAGTGCTGCTATCGTCTCCCCGCGATGATTGACCATGCCAGGCTCCGTCGCTTGAATCGACGCCAGACTGATGCATTCCATATCAATCCCTTCAAACGCGGCGGTTTGCCACGCTTCGTGAATCAGCTGTTGAAGCAAGGAGACGAGATTTGAGTGCTGATCAGGCGTGACATGATCAGCCTTAGTGGCGGCAAACAATATCTTATCAATGCGTGGTGAGAAGAGTCGACGCAACAGACCACTCTTTCCATAGCGAAAACTTTGCATCAGTTGCTCTAACGCAAGGCGCATGTCGTTGAATGATTCTGGCCCCGCATTCAGAGGTTGTAGCGTATCCACCAGCACAATCTGACGGTCGACTTTAGAAAAGTGCTCTTTGTAGAACCCTTTTACGATGTGATTGCAGTAATACGCATAACGCTGCTTCAGCATCGCGAAGTTGCTGTTTGGTGGTGCGGCAGCCAACTGACTGTCACCGTATTTTTCCGTCGCAAGAGGGAAAAACTGTAACACGGGTGCCCCGCTGTATTCACCCGGTAAAACAAACCGTCCCGGCTGTACCCAATGCAAACCCGCTTCGTCTTTGCAGGCGTGAAGATAATTCGTGTAAAGCGCAGAAAGGTCAGCGATCTGTTTTTCATCGGCCTCGGCTAAAGGATCAAAGTTATCCAGTGCAGACAGCCACGCTTCAGAAAGATCTTTGCGACGGCCAACCAAAAGACCACTTTGTTTTCGCGACCACTCTTCAAAGCTCATCGACAGCAACGGCAAATCCAGCAACCATTCCCCCGGATAATCAACGATATCAAGATACAGTGTCGCGGTATCTTGAAGTAGCTTCATTGGGCCACTGTCTGGCTGATAACGAATTGCCAAACGAATTTCGCTCACATCGCGGGTCGGCGACGGCCAACGCGGTGGCAGAGAGCGAATCGATTGGATACCGAGATCGTAATCGAAGGCAGGGATGTGAAGTTGGCTTTGTTGAACGCGTCTTGCGCCGCGCAAACGCCCTTCTCTTGCCGGTTCGAACAGCGGCATACGCGGATTGGTGCCACTGTGGAGTAATTGGTTGATGAGGGATGTAATAAATGCCGTTTTACCGGCGCGAGAAAGGCCCGTCACGGCAAGGCGAACATGACGATCTAAACCGCGGCTCACCCATTTATTCATGTGACTTTTTAAGGACTTCATTGACAGCAGCGCTCCTCAAAACGAAATACCCCCGGCGATATAACCGGGGGAGAGAACCAAGCTAAAAATTAAAGCTGCTTGAACTGACGGTTCAGGTCAAATTCTTTGGAGGTAACATACGCTTCCATTTTGGCGACGTCACCTTCCATTTCTTTGATTTCTTCATCAATACCAGCGAGCAAATCGCTAGCAGATTTACCTTGTTGCCAAGGTTTTTGTTTCACTTTGTGCTCACGGGACTGATTGTTTCGCTGCACTTCTTCTATTGGCATTTTTTCAAGTATCAACATGGCTGCTACGTATATAACAACCACCAAGAGAAAAAAGCCAACCAGTGCTGCAGCCACAGTAAAAATCCTTACTACCCAGATCTCTATGCCTAAGTAATCGGCGACTCCTGCACAAACGCCACCGATTTTCCCGTTTACAGGGTCACGATACAGCGTTTTATTCATTGTTTATGTCTCCAATTTGGTGCTTCTTCATCAAGAATACGTTCTAGCGATTCAATGCGAGACTGCAACACTTCCGCACGATCAGCCAGTGCTTGTAGCTGCTCAAATTCATCACTGCTCAATCCCTGCCCTACCTGTCGCTTACTGCGGTAATGGAGCCATAACCACAGGGGTGCCACAAAAACGAGGAACACAACCAGTGGAATTGATAGAAATGCCATCGACATGTGATCTCCTTACCTCTCTCTCAGATTATTCTTTGTCTTTCAGCGCGGCTTTCATCTTCGCCAGTTCTTTTTCAATTTCATCTTGCGCTTGCAGATCCGCAAATTCGTCTTCCAAGCGTTTACCTTTGCCGATGGTGTAGCTGTCAGCTTCTGCTTCCAGCTCATCAATGCGACGTTCATATTGTTCAAACTTCGCCATCGCTTCATCTGTGCGATTCGGATCTAATTGGCGACGAACATCACGACGTTTACCCGCAGCCTCACGACGAATCACCAATGCTTGCTGGCGAGCTCGCGTTTCAGCTAGTTTGGTTTCAAGCTCAGCGATCTCATGACCCAATTTTTCAATCGTTTCATCAACAAGGCTATATTCTTCTTTGAGTGTCAACAGAATATCGTGCACTTTTTGTTTTTCAATCAAAGCGGCACGCGCCAGATCTTCACGCGACTTTTGCAATGCTAACGTGGCTTTTTCCTGCCAGTCTGTCATTTGACGTTCAATATTATCAATTTTGCGTGCCAGTTCCTTTTTGTCTGCCAACGCACGCGCTGATGAAGTACGAACTTCAACCAGTGTATCTTCCATTTCCTGAATAATCAGGCGAACCATTTTCTGAGGATCTTCAGCTTTGTCCAACAGTGAATTAACGTTGGCATTAACGATGTCTGCGAAGCGAGAAAAAATACCCATGGTGAGACTCCTTTTACAAAATGCGCGCTGTGCGCTTACGAGTTAATGTCGAGTGTATTGCATTCATGATGTTCCTATATCAAAGTGCATGCCAACTTTTATATTCCATAATAATCATAAACTTAAGAAAACTTGTGTTTTATAACCTAACAAGCGTATGATTAAATAAACTAACAAGTGGTAAATTTAACCATGCAAAAGCCTGACAATTTAATTGGCGAGTCCGATCACTTCCTTTCCGTGTTAGATCATGTGTCGCGCATCGCACCGCTGAATAGACCTGTGTTGATCATCGGAGAGCGTGGTACAGGTAAAGAGTTAATTGCCAAGCGTTTGCATTATTTATCAAAACGCTGGGATGGCCCGTTAGTGAGCTTAAACTGCGCGGCGCTCAGTGAGGGACTGATTGACTCTGAGCTGTTTGGTCATGAAGCGGGGTCATTCAGTGGATCGAAAGGCCGGCACAAAGGCCGCTTTGAGCGGGCAGAAGGTGGCACACTTTTTTTGGATGAGCTCGCAACCTCGCCGCTTGGCGTGCAAGAAAAACTATTGCGGGTCATTGAATACGGTGAATACGAGCGTGTTGGCGGCAGCGATGCACTGAGTTCAGATGTGCGACTGATTTGCGCCACGAATGAGGATTTGCCTGCATTAGCCTCTAACGGGAATTTTCGCGCGGATCTGCTCGACAGATTGGCGTTCGATGTTATTCACCTCCCTCCTCTTCGCGAGCGTCATGGCGATATCCTGCTGCTCGCCGAATACTACGCAGTGAAAATGTGTCGTGAACTCGGGTACAGCTACTTCAGTGGTTTTTCGACAATTGCTCAGAAAACACTGTTGAGCTATCAATGGCCAGGAAATGTGCGTGAGCTAAAAAATGTCATAGAGCGCGCCATCTATCGTCACGGTGATGAACACAGTGAAGTCGATACTATTCACCTCGACCCGTTCAAAGCACCGTGGGCAGCCAGCGAAAGCCAAGCACCGGAAGCAACAGCCTCATTTTCGTTTCCAATGGACTTGCGCCAATGGCAAACACAGCAGGAAAAAGAGATTGTTGAATCAGCCATGACACAAGCCAAGTTTAATCAAAGACGTGCCGCAGAGCTTCTGGGCTTAAGCTACCATCAAATAAGAGGCTTGCTCAGAAAATATAACTTGGTGGGCGAGGATGTTCAGGACACTGTATAGATTCGCACTCAATTCGTTGTATTTTGGTCTGTTCTTTTCGTGACCACTTGGTGACAAGGTTGCTTCAGTGGTAAATTGAATCACTTAATCCGAACAATGAATCATTGGCTTATGAGAGCATTACGTCGTTTGCTCACCGCGAGCGTTGCTATATTGCTACTGGCAGGATGTGAAGACCCGTTCTCTGAAAACTCAGCGAGAAATCGAGGGTTTATTTATTGCGGGCCGGGACAACCCAACACCTTTAATCCCCAATTGACCGATGGGGGGTTAACAGCAGATGCGCTCTCAAGCCAAATCTTCGATAGATTGCTCCAATTAGACCCCGACACCTACCAACCTATCCCTATGTTGGCGCAAAGCTGGAGCGTCAGCCCGGATGGAAAGGAATACACGTTTAAGCTTCGTCGCAGCGCCAAATTTCAAGTCACTGACTGGTTTATTCCCCATCGAGGTGTCATGGCCAAAGATGTGGTGTTCAGTTTTAATCGCCTGATCGACCCAGAGCACCCGTTTCATGATGTCTCCGGCGGTGAATATCCATGGTTCGATAGCATGGATTTTGCTGGCTTAGTCACCAAGGTCGACGCGCTCGACGATTACACGGTGAAATTCACCTTATCTCGCCCCGATGTGTCATTTTTATCCACCCTGTCGACCACGTATGCCGTGATTCATTCAGCCGAATATGGCGACACACTGATTAAAAGTGGCGAATTAGCCAACATCGACACCCTCCCCGTGGGTTCGGGGGCTTTTCATTTGGATGAATACAAACCGCATCAGCTTATTCGTTTAAAACGCCACTGGGGATATTGGAATGGGGCCGCCCCCATGGAGCAAGTTGTCTACGACATCAGTATTCGTGGGACTGGAACCTTGGCAAAACTGATCACGCGTGAATGTGATGTACTCTCTTCTCCCGTTGCCAGCCAGCTTTCCGTGATTGAAAAGAACCCAGATTTTGTATTGGCGTCTCAAACAGGGATGAATGTGGCGTTTATTGCGTTGAATACTCGTCATCCGGCGCTTTCAGAGCTAGAAGTACGCCAAGCGATCAGCCTCGCGATCAATCGCGACACCTTGATTCAGTCGGTTTATCACGGAACGGGCACCCCAGCGACAGGTATGCTTCCACCGATGTCTTGGGCCTATGACGACAAGCTCAATACAACCTTTGACCCTCAACTCGCATTGAGTCTGATGGCAAAAGCAGGCTATCGGCATGGTTTTAGTGTCGATTTATTGGTACCGCTGACGCCTAAGGCGTACAATCCTAGCCCCATCAAAGCCGCGGAGCTAATCCAGTCTAATTTAGCGGTGATTGGTATTCAGGTGAACATCGTTGCGCAAGAAGACATCAATCGTAAACTGCTTCGTGATGAAATTAGTGATCTAGGTATGGTACTTACTGGCTGGATTGCCGATAATGGCGACCCTGATAATTTCCTTCGTCCTTTACTCTCGTGTAATGCCAAATTCACGGGCTGGAATTTATCGAATTGGTGTAATCGCTATTTTGACCGTTATTTGGACGGCGCGATAGCAACAGATATTCAGGAAAAACGACGCGATATATATCTGCAAGCGCAAACCATATTGAAAGACAGGATGCCCGTCATTCCTCTCGCTCATGGCGTACATTTTCAAGCAAGAAACGCCAGCCTTCAGGGTATTAACCTCAGTCCATTTGGAGACAAATCTTTTGCAAATGTTTCGAGGAGCCATTGATCTATGTTGATCTATGCTATTCGCAGGCTCAATCTGTTTATCATAACACTGCTGATACTGACGCTTATCAGCTATAACATTGTCAAGCTCGACCCATTCTCCGTTTTTAATCAGCAAGAATTCTGGGCTGGTTGGTTTCAATATCTCCGTCAGTTGATGCAAGGCAACCTTGGTATTTCCGCTGATGGGCTGCCTGTGACTCAAGCGTTGTCAGAAGTATTCCCTGCGACCATGGAACTGTGCTTTTTTGCCTTCTTCATTGCACTCATTGTAGGAATACCTCTAGGAACGCTTGCTGGCATTCGTCGCGGCTCTCCAGCCGATATTGTGATCTCTTCCATTACACTCTTAACGTTCTCGATGCCCATCTTCTGGATGGCCATTTTGATGATCATGTTGTTTTCTCTCTACCTTGGCTGGTTGCCAGTATCAGGGCGTTACAACTTGCTGTTTGAAATCCCCAACACGACGGGCTTTGCGTTGGTCGACGTGATGCTTTCAAACCACCCACAGCGCAATCAGGCCGTCGAAGACATTATTCGCCACTTGATCATGCCGACTCTGGTATTGGCCGTGGCACCAACCACAGAAATTATTAAACTTCTCCGTGACTCAGTATCAGATGTTATGAGCCAGAACTATATTAAAGCCGCTGCAACAAAAGGACTTTCAAAGTCTGAGATTGTCATGCGGCACGGCCTTAAAAACGCGTTACCTCCTATCATCCCAAAATTTGGTATCCAAATTTCGACCATGATGACCTTTGCCATCATTACTGAGTCGATTTTCAATTGGCCAGGTATCGGCACTTGGTTGTTGGATGCGCTGAGTTTTAAAGATTATGTGGCAGTACAAGCGGGTGTTCTCACCGTGGGAAGCGTGGTTTTACTGGCCAATATTTTTTCAGATCTCGCGGGTGCTGCTATCAGTCCACTAGCAAGGAAGGAATGGTATGCCCTCAAATAGTGTGTATTTAGAGCAGCGCATTCCGACCCAGTTGGAACGCGCGTGGAAAGCATTCAGAGAAAACACGTTGGCTGTGGCTGTTTTCTGGTTGCTGTGTATTCTTCTGCTGGTGACAATTTTCGCGCCATGGTTAACGCCCTACGATCCGCAATTCCAGACAGGCCATCTACTACAGCCTCCGTCTTGGGACAATGCCGGAACCGTTGACTACTTTTTGGGTACCGATGATCTGTCGCGCGATATGCTATCACGCTTGATTGCGGGTTCTAGACTGACGTTCGGCTATGCGCTTCTGGTTGCACTTGCGGCAGGCATTATTGGTGTCTTGATTGGTATCTTGGCAGGCATGACATCCGGCTTAAAATCGAGCTTTCTGAACCACATCCTCGATACCGTCTTGTCTATTCCGTCACTGCTGTTGGCAATCATTGTTGTCGCCTTTAAAGGTCCCGGAGAGATGAGCATATTGTTGGCGGTATGGCTGGCGCTTATTCCTCGCTTTATTCGATCGGTATACACGGCAGTGCATGCTGAAATGGAAAAAGAGTACATTCTTGCTGCACGACTCGATGGTGCCAACAGTTTTTATCTCCTCTACCACTCGGTATTGCCAAACATCTTTATGATATTGAGTACCGAACTGACACGCGCAATATCAGTAGCGATTCTGGATATTGCCGCGCTTGGCTTTCTTGGATTGGGTGCACAAGCCCCTTCTCCTGAATGGGGCGCGATGTTGGGTGACTCTATAGAGTTAGTATTTACAGCGCCATGGACAGTGACATTACCAGGGCTCGCTATCATGGTGAGTGTCTTGGTCGTCAACTTAGTAGGCGATGGCGTTAGCCAAGCGGTTAATGCGGGGACAGAATAATGCCGTTATTAGATATTCGACACCTGACCATCGAAATTGATACACCTCAAGGTCCGGTGAAGGCCGTAGACCGGATGAGCTTAACCATCAACGAAGGTGAAATTCGTGGTTTGGTAGGCGAATCTGGCTCAGGCAAAAGCTTGGTCGCTAAGGCCATTTGTGGCGTCACTAAAGACAACTGGCGTGTCAGTGCAGACCGATTACGCTTGGGTAATATTGATTTGCTCTCTCTGCCCGCACGCGAGCGTCGACACGTTGTTGGCAAAGACATCGCGATGATTTTTCAAGAGCCTTCCACCTGTTTGGATCCTTCTGAGCAAGTGGGTTATCAGCTTGAAGAAGCGATTCCATCGAGTTCATTCAGTGGCAGTTGGTGGCAGCGACTTTCGTGGCGTAAGCAACAGTCAATCGCACTGCTGCACAAAGTGGGTATCAAAGACCACAAACGCGTCATGAACAGTTACCCCTACGAGCTAACCGACGGTGAGTGTCAAAAGGTGATGATTGCGATGGCAATCGCGAACCGTCCTCGCTTGCTGATTGCCGATGAGCCGACCAACGACTTAGATCCGATTACGCAGGCACAAATATTCCGTCTGCTCAGTCGAACCAATCAGATTTCTAATACCACCATATTGTTGATCAGCCACGACTTAACAACTGTAACCCAATGGGCTGACCGTATTACGGTCATGTATTGTGGTCAATCCGTTGAATCGGCCAGCCGCCAGCAGATCCTTGAAAAGCCGCATCATCCTTATACCAATGCGCTATTGCGGGCAATGCCTGACTTCAGCAAAGACATCCCACACAAATGTAAGCTCGAAGCTCTTCCCGGTGCGATTCCCCCACTTCAGAACTTACCGATTGGTTGTCGTTTGGGGCCACGTTGCCCTTATGCGCAAAGAAAGTGTGTTGAAGTACCTCGTACGAAAAAAATAAAGAACCACAAGTTCGCGTGCCATTTCCCACTCAATATGGAAGTCAAAAAGCATGACAGCATTGCTTGAAGTTGAAGGCTTGAGTAAAAACTACCAATACCGTACAGGCCTGTTTACCAAGCGTGTCATTGAAGCTGTAAAGCCGGTTTCTTTCTCTTTAGATGCCGGTGAAACGCTCGCCTTGATTGGCGAAAACGGTTCCGGTAAATCAACCCTGGCAAAAATGTTAGCGGGTGTTGTCGAGCCCTCTGGTGGTGAAGTACACGTAAACGGTGATGCTTTACTGCCCAAAGACTACAAAACCCGCTGCAAATTGATCAGAATGATTTTTCAAGATCCCAACACGTCGTTGAATCCACGAAATCAGATTGGGCAGATCTTAGAAAGTCCTTTAAAACGAAACACCAACATGACACCCCAAGAGCGTGAAAAACGTGTTGTGGATACGCTTCGGTTGGTGGGTCTTTTGCCTGAGCACGCCTATTTCTACCCACAAATGCTGGCGACGGGGCAAAAACAGCGCGTTTCGCTCGCTCGTGCACTGATCCTACAGCCTTGCGTCATAGTTGCAGATGAAGCGTTGAATGGACTCGATATGTCCATGCGTTCTCAGATACTGAACCTCCTACTAGAGCTTCAGGAAAAAATGGGACTTTCCTACATCTATGTGTCTCAACATATGGGGGTCGTGAAACACATATCTGATAAAGTCATGGTGATGCAAAACGGCGAAGTGGTGGAATCCGGTACGACACAAAGCATTTTCTCTGCACCGGAAAATGCACTGACACAACGTCTTATTGAAAGCCATTTCACAGCACCGACAATGGACCGACGATCCCGATACAATGTTGCATAAAGACAAGCCCTGCGGTTGCAGGGCTTAGGAAAAGCATAGTAACGTAAAAAACCGCCGATGACGGCGGTTTAATAATTATCGCAGTGACGCGTTAATCTCGGTCAAGACTTGCATTGGATCAGCCGCTTGTGTGATAGGGCGACCAATCACCAAATAGTCAGAACCTGCAGAAACAGCCTCAACAGGCGTCATGATACGACGCTGATCACCAGCATCAGAGCCCGCAGGGCGAATGCCAGGTGTTACCAGTTTAAAGTCCTGACCCAGTGCATTTTTCAACATACTGGATTCATGGGCTGAACACACAACACCGTCCAAGCCACTATTACGGGTTAGGGTAGCCAGAGACATTACGTGCTCTTGTGGCTCACGACTAATGCCAATACCCGCAAGGTCACTTTGCTCCATGCTGGTCAGTACCGTTACACCAATTAGCAACGGTTTGTCTTTTCCATATGGTTCCAGTGCTTCACGCGCTGCAACCATCATACGCTCACCACCGCTTGCATGAACATTCACCATCCAAACACCCAACTCTGCCGCCGCTGCAACCGCACGTGCACAAGTGTTCGGAATATCGTGGAATTTCAAATCGAGGAAAACGGTATGACCACGTTCATGAAGCTTACGCACATAATCAGGGCCGTACAGGGTAAACATTTCCTTACCCACTTTCAGGTGACAACTGCCTGGCTCAATACGGTCAACAAACGCCAGTGCCTGATCAATATTTGGGTAATCCAATGCAACAATTACTTTTGGGTCCTGCATTCCTAATTATTCTCCGTCTAGACCTCTAATGGGCTTAATTGATCCCCATCCTTTGCATGAAGGACAATGCCAATACAAAGAGTGGGTAGAAAAACCACACTTACGACAACGATAGTGCGGTTTAACCTTTAATTGTTCTTCTACAAGATGTTTTAACGTGTTTAAGCTGATCTTAGCTCGCCCTTCCTCAGCCTGTTCAACATGAAGCTGCATCAGTTTGTGGAAGCCTTTCATTGTTGGATTTTTTACAAGTTGGCGAGTCAAAAAGCTCTGTGCCATGGCTGCATTTTCATGAGAGTTGATCACATCAGACATCATCAATTCGGCAGCGGCTCCAGTATTCTTTTCTAAACAGCTTTTCAGGAAACGTACCATCGACATTTCCTTACCCAGCTGGTGATAACACTTGTCCAGCAGCGGTAACGCTTCACTGATGAAGTCTGGGTCTTGCTCCAATATATGCTCCAGGACTTTGATGGCATCTTTGTAGTCATTATTTTCGATGTCCATACGTGCAATCATTAAAGATGCTCGCACACAGGTTTTATCTATAGAGAGGGATTTCTTTAAAAGCTGACGCGCTGATCTTTCATCTTCATCACCTAAAGCCTGCATCGCCAATTCACAATAGAAATGCGATATATCGCGCTTCAGTTTTGTCTTACCCGATTTGACCAGACGGCTCGCCATGTCGATGGCTTTTTCCCATTCTCTGGTTTGTTGGTAAATGGCAAGAAGCTGTTGTAATGCGAACGGCTTGTAATCAGGCTCATCAACAAGCTGGTGGAAGATCTTTTCTGCGCGGTCGAAGAAGCCTGCAACCATATAGTCTTTGGCCAGTTGTTGGAGTGCGAGATTTCTTTGGTCAATGGTGAGATTTGGACGAGCAATAAGGTTCTGGTGGATACGAATAGCGCGGTCGACCTCTCCGCGCGAACGGAATAGGTTCCCGAGTGCAAGATGAGTATCTATCGTCTCGTTGTCGACTTGAAGCAACTCAATAAACAGATCCACCGCTTTGTCAGACTGATCTGACAACAGCAAATTCAAACCTGCGACATATTGCCTCGAAAGATGGTGTGATTGATCCTGTCGACGATGACGAGCATTCCTATTGCCCATGTACCAGCCGTAACCGGCCGCGATTGGTAACAATAGAAACAACAGCTCAAGCATTTACTGTTATTCCTTAACCGGGTCCGTGCGCAATTTATCCAATTCTTGGCGTTGTTTGTTGACTTGTTTTTTCAACATTGACGCTGACATTTTGGCTTTCAGGTAAAGCATGCCACAAATCAACCAACCAAGCGCAAAACCCGTTCCAAAGACAATGCCTAACAACAAAGATAATTTGAACTCACCCTGTGCGAGCAGATAGTTGAAGTTCACCACTTCCTGATTTTGTGTCCCTAACGCCAGTGCTATGAGAAAACTCAGGACGAGTAATACGATACCAATAATCTTCACTGTCACTCCCTCTTTAAAATTTCCGGCTCATGACACCCAATTGATGAAAATGTCAGTTACTTGCCAGCCAGTTTATGTGTGATTATGCAGTAATTTGGCTTGTCAGACCATTCTAATAGACATAAAAAAACGGCATACGATACGCATGCCGTTTTTTCATTCAGAATCGAATCAACCGTTAAAGGTTAACTCGGTCGCGAAGCTCCTTCCCTGGTTTGAAGTGAGGAACGTACTTGCCGTCCAACTCAACTTTGTCACCAGTCTTTGGATTACGTCCAACTCTAGGAGCGCGATAATGCAAAGAGAAACTACCAAAACCACGAATCTCGATTCGGTCACCTTCTTCGAGTGTAGTGACCATGTGCTCAAGGATTTCCTTGATGGCATCTTCTACCTGTTTGGCAGAAAGATGGATTTGTTGACTACACAGTCTTTCGATTAACTCAGACTTCGTCATGAACACCCCGCTTTTAGTATGTTTCTCAACAGTATAACTGTAGAGGAGGAATTTTTCCCCCTCAGTTCACATTAATTATTCGCTTTTCGCAGCTTTGAAAGCATCTGCCATTGCGTTACCGAACGCAGCATCGTCTGCTTTGTTCAGAGTAGCCATAGCTTCTTGCTCGTCTGCTTCGTCTTTCGCACGTACAGAAAGGTTGATTACGCGGTTCTTACGGTCAACACCGGTGAACTTCGCTTCAACTTCGTCGCCAACAGCCAGAACCAGAGTCGCATCTTCAACGCGATCACGTGATGCTTCAGAAGCACGCAGGTAACCTTCAACGCCTTCAGCTAGCTCAACAGTAGCGCCTTTAGCGTCAACTGCAGTTACTTTACCCTTAACAATAACGCCTTTTTTGTTGTCGGCCATGTAGTTATTGAATGGGTCTTCTTCCATTTGCTTGATGCCCAGTGAGATACGCTCACGCTCAGCATCAACTTGAAGAACAACTGCAGAGATTTCGTCGCCTTTCTTGAAGTCACGAACTGCGTCTTCGCCTGCAACATTCCAAGAAATGTCAGACAGGTGAACCAGACCGTCGATACCGCCTTCCAGACCGATGAAGATACCGAAGTCAGTGATTGACTTGATCTTACCAGTTACGCGATCGCCTTTGTTTTGCATTTCTGCAAATACTTGCCATGGGTTGTTCTTACATTGCTTCAGACCCAGGCTGATGCGGCGACGCTCTTCGTCGATGTCCAGAACCATAACTTCAACTTCATCACCCACGTTAACAACTTTAGATGGGTGAATGTTTTTGTTAGTCCAGTCCATTTCAGAAACGTGTACCAGACCTTCAACGCCTTCTTCGATTTCTACGAAGCAGCCGTAATCAGTCAGGTTAGTTACACGACCAGTCAGTTTGTGACCTTCTGGGTAACGGTTAGCAATTGCTACCCATGGATCTTCGCCAAGTTGCTTCAGACCCAGTGATACGCGAGTGCGGTCACGGTCAAACTTAAGAACTTTAACCAGAATCTCGTCACCTACGTTAACGATTTCTGATGGGTGCTTAACGCGTTTCCAAGCCATGTCAGTGATGTGCAGCAGGCCGTCAACACCGCCCAGATCTACGAATGCACCGTAGTCAGTCAGGTTCTTAACGATACCTTTAACTTCCATGCCTTCTTGCAGAGAAGCCAGCAGTTCATCACGCTCAACGCTGCTTTCAGATTCGATAACAGCACGACGAGAAACAACAACGTTGTTGCGCTTCTGGTCTAGCTTGATAACTTTGAACTCCAGCTCTTTGCCTTCCAGGTGAGCAGTGTCACGTACTGGACGAACGTCTACCAGTGAACCTGGCAGGAACGCACGGATGCCGTTAAGCTCAACAGTGAAACCACCTTTAACTTTACCGTTGATAACACCGATAACAGTTTCAGCGTCTTCGTAAGCTTTCTCAAGTTGGATCCAAGCTTCGTGACGTTTCGCTTTTTCGCGAGACAGTTGAGTCTCACCGAAGCCATCTTCGATAGCGTCTAGAGCTACGTCAACTTCAGCGCCAACTTCAATTTCTAGCTCGCCTGCAGCGTTTTTGAATTGCTCTGCTGGGATAGAAGACTCTGATTTCAGGCCTGCATCAACAAGAACGTAACCGTTCGCGATAGCTACTACAGTACCTTTAACGATGGCACCTGGACGAGTTTCAATCTCTTTTAGAGATTCTTCAAAGAGTGAAGCAAAAGATTCAGTCATTAATTTGGTCTTCAATTATTTAAACGTCCACGGGTATCCTACCTCATGGGGTTGATATTAATGTCGGTCATCATCCTTGCGACCAACGGCTTTGCCGCTACTTTAAGAAGTAACGGTATATTTACTTTCAATATAGGACAAAGCTTGCTCGAGCACCTGCTCAATGTTGAGAGAGGTAGAATCTAGCACTAAAGCATCGTCCGCGGGACGTAATGGCGCGACTGCGCGGTTGCGATCTCGGTCATCACGTTCCTGAATTTCGTTTAAAAGGCGGTCAAAGTTAACATCTAACCCCTTCAGTTGCAACTGGTTCATGCGGCGAGTTGCGCGCTCTTCAGCGCTGGCATCTAAAAAAATTTTCACTTCCGCTTTCGGGAAAACAACGGTTCCCATGTCGCGACCGTCAGCAACCAGCCCTGGGGCTTCTGCAAAGGCACGTTGACGACGCAACAGCGCTTCACGAACACGTGGTAGTGCAGCTACTTTAGATGCCGCCATACCGGTTTCTTCTTTACGAAGCTCACCCGATACATCTTCACCTTCAAGGATAACTTTAACCAGTTCACCTTCGGCTTTAAACTGCACGTCAAGGTGTGCAGCCAACGGAACCAGCGCGTCTTCGGACTCTGTGTCCACGCCATGGTGGATAGCAGCAAGAGCCAGAACACGGTAGATCGCGCCAGAGTCGAGCAAATGCCAGCCCAGCTTCTCTGCTAACAACATGCAAAGGGTACCTTTTCCGGCGCCGCTTGGGCCATCAACGGTAATCACAGGTGCTTGGGTAGACATAGACTTCTCCAAATCGTTTACGTCCGAAACAGTTAGCACAATCACAGACTCGTGTATCGATAGGCCAACTGCTTCGAGGAATCGGGCGGTATTATAGGGAAGTCTCAGAAAAAAAACAGGTCGGCGATGCGACCCATTTTCTCTTTTTCTCTCTTGGCGGAACGTTAACTTTCCGCAAGTGCTGATAATTTGTCAAAGTAATCAGGAAATGTCTTCGACGTACACTTGGGATCATTGATTGTCACGAGTGTATCGCTGAGCGCAACCAATGAAAAACACATCGCCATGCGGTGATCATCGTAGGTGTCGATCGCTGCGTGTTGCAGGTTATCTGTCGGCGTAATCGTGATGTAATCTTCGCCTTCTTCAACCTCTGCGCCAAGTTTACGCAATTCTGTTGCCATCGCAGAAAGGCGATCAGTTTCCTTCACTCGCCAGTTATAAACATTACGAATGGCCGTCGTGCCTTCTGCAAACAATGCCGTGGTCGCTATCGTCATTGCGGCATCTGGAATATGGTTAAAATCTAAGTCAACCGCTTTCAACTCGCCACGACGGGCAATCACATAATCGTCGCCCCACTCGATGTCCGCACCCATCGCTGCCAGTGCGTCCGCAAATTGCACATCACCTTGGATACTTTTCTTGCCAATGCCTGTGACTTTGACTTCACCACCTTTGATTGCGGCAGCAGCAAGGAAGTAAGAGGCGGAAGACGCATCACCCTCCACAAGGAAGTCACCCGGTGAGGCGTAGGTTTGGTTACCTTTAACATGGAAGGTTTGGTAGTTATCATTTATGACTTCCACACCAAATTGCGCCATGATGTGCAGCGTAATATCGATGTAGGGTTTTGACACCAAATCGCCTTTAATTCGAATGTCAGTATCACCACTAAACAACGGGGCTGTCATGAGGAACGCAGTCAAAAATTGGCTGGAAATTGAACCATCAATGTCTACACTGCCACCTGCAATATCTTTACCGATGATACGTAGTGGCGGATAGTTTTCATTTTCCAAATACGTCACTTGCGCACCAACACCGCGCATTGCATCAACCAAATGGCCAATTGGACGCTCTTTCATTCTTGGCTCACCAGTGAGTACATACTCACCTTTTCCTAAACAAAGCGCTGCGGCCAAAGGACGCATCGCCGTGCCCGCATTACCTAAAAACAGCTCTAACGCTTCAGATGTGTTAAATGCCCCA
Organism: Enterovibrio nigricans DSM 22720; assembly: GCF_900167155.1. GTDB lineage: Bacteria > Pseudomonadota > Gammaproteobacteria > Enterobacterales > Vibrionaceae > Enterovibrio > Enterovibrio nigricans. The sequence goes on from NZ_FUXU01000006.1 coordinate 35,432, forward strand.
CCTAAACCCTCAACCTCGCATACTGTCTTGTCATCAGACAGTCGGAAATTGACACCCAGCTTTGCCAGTGCATTTAGCATATGACGGATGTCATCGCTATCAAGAAGGTTGGTCAGGCGAGTAGTGCCTGTTGCAAAAGCGGCGAGAAGAAGAGCGCGATTAGAGACACTCTTTGAGCCTGGAAGATTAACTTCTCCGTTAATCTTAGAAATTGGTTGTAACGTCAACTGCTCCATCTGAACTTCGAGATCCTTGTTGTTTCATATCCCGAGAGTAACGAAAAAGCAGCTAAGTCGCTACCCTCTGCAGCGCTTATATGGCGATTTCTTCTTTTTTCGTATTCAGTAAGTTAGCGTGTCATTTTCTTCACAAAGACCACAACGAACAATGCAATGGTAAAGCTGCCAGTGAATGCTTCTGTCGCAGCCACAAGTCGCGACATTCCTATCGGGATAAAGTCGCCATACCCCAACGTTGTAAACGTCACCACGCTGTAATACAGACAATCCGAAAATGCCCAAAAGTTTTCACCTGCCGTTTGCTGCGATGAAAAGCCCACGTAATCACCCGCATATTGGATACCTGTTTGAAAATAGATGATCGCACAAAGTAAGATCAGCGCGAGGGAAAAGAAAATAACGCGAATTGGGCTTTCTCCATAGCCACAGAACAAATCAACGGTTTTTGACATCGCCCTTTGTGTGGAAAAATAAGGCATTTGATAACGTCGCATCGTCAGTTCTTTTTGCAAAAATTGGCCTGCCATCGTAAAAATACCCTGTGCTTCCGACGCTTTTCTTAAATCCCGATAGATTTCCTCTGACTGCTCAAAAAGATCTAGCGCCTTTTCCATGTCCCTTTTTCTTTCTGCAACACGGCCTTCCGCCTCTTGCTGTAAAGTGCTCCCGATCTTAATGTTATCGATTTTTGTGTCTGTGAGCTTTACACCCAACAGGTTGCAATTAATGAAGCTGGCACAATGAATATTGGCATCATGGAGATCCGCCTTCATCAAGCTACCATTATCAAACTTTGCGTTAAACAAGTGCGCATTGGTCATGTTCGAACGATAGAAGTTCGCATAACTGAGATCGTAACCACCACCCGGCCCATGTCTCACAAGGTTCACATCCTGCAGATCTGCACGCTTAACGACAATCCCGCGCAGTTGCCCACCCTTTTTTGCATATTCCTCAAGCTGCGTTTTAACGGTTGGCCCGTCTTTGGGTGCATTTTCATCGTGCCAAAAACAAAAGCCAGTCTCGCCTGCTGGCTCAAAGCATTGATGTACAACCCCGTCTGGATCGAGATATTGGCAGCACGACTCCGCAACATTTTGTGATGTCGCTATAGGCAGATCATCCTGATGCGTTTTTTCCGTAGAAGTCCCAGAAGGTACGGATTCAAAATTGGTGGAATCTGAATGGTTTGACATAACGACACCTCCAGTTTCTCAGTATAGAAACAGGTTGCCGAAAGTGAGAGGTGTGGAGAACGTAATTATGAAAAAGAAAAAGAGAGGGGATGGTGCACCGTCCCCCTCTTTTTGGGCAAGATATTAGTTTGTGTCTTCGTTATGGTCTTCGATTGGCAGAACCAGATTGAGAATAATCGCAGTCAAACCACCCGCTGCCATACCGGAAGAAAGGATATTTTTAATCCATTCTGGCATAAATTGCAGGATTTCTGGTTTTTGTGCGATACCCAAGCCCATCGAAAATGAAAGTGCCATGATAAGAATCGCACGACGGTTAAGCTCACAGCGCGAAATGATACGGATACCCGACGCAGCGATGGTACCAAACATCACAATCGTGGCACCGCCCAACACAGGCTCAGGGATAAGTTGAACGAGCGTCGCCACCCCTGGTAGCAGGCCAAGAATTACCAACATACCCGCCACAAAATAACCGATGTAGCGACTCGCAACCCCCGTCAACTGAATGATGCCGTTATTTTGGCTGAAAGTAGAGTTCGGGAAACTGTTCAGTAACGCGGCCAAAGCAGAGTTCACACCATCAGCCAACACGCCACCTTTAATGCGGCGCATATATACAGGGCCAGAAACAGGTTGTTCAGAGGTTTCTGATGTGGCAGTAATATCACCAATGGCTTCCAGTGATGTGATAAGGAATACAATAATCAACGGAACCAACAATCCGATATCAAACGACAAGCCATATTGCATTGGAATTGGCACAGCGAAAAAGTCCACATCACTGGCAGGGCTGGTGTTCACCATTCCAAGCGCAAACGCTATCAGCGTACCGACAGTCATCGCAATGACGATGGATGAAACACGCAAGTAAGGATTATTGATGCGATTAAGCAACACGATCACACCCAGCACAGAACCCGCGAGAAGAAGATTTTTTAAATCACCAAAAGTACCGTTTTCAATGGCTGTATAACCACCACCCATTGATGTCAGACCTACCTGAATGAGAGTCAAACCAATCAGGGTAACAACAATGCCGGAAACCAACGGAGTGATCACACGCTTCGCATGTTCGAGTACTCGGCTTAATAGAACCTCGGTCATTGATGCCACCATAATGGTGCCGAAAATAGCCGCCATCATCGCTTCAACTGTCGCGCCACCCGCTTTCATCGCAAGGCCTGCACCAATAATTGGTCCTAAGAAGTTAAAGCTTGTGCCTTGGATAGACAATAGCCCTGAGCCGAGAGGGCCAAATGTTCGGATTTGAATAAATGACGCTAAGCCAGATGCAAATAACGACATACTCACGATGGTATTGGTATCCGCGGCTGGCAGACCCAGTGTTTGGCAAATAATCAGCGAAGGCGTAACCACGGCGACGAACATCGCCAGTAAGTGCTGGACTGCCGCAAATAGTGTCTGAGGAAGTGGCGGTCTGTCGTCCAGACGATAAACCAGTTCAGACGGGCGAGCTTTTTCGTTAGTGCGAGAAAGAGTCATAGCAAAGTACCTATAGAAGTCGCGATCCTCAATGCGCTGACTGGGCATTGAGCTGTCAAAAAGCAGTGTTCTGTTATTGCTGTTACTCAGAGCTTATAGACGGTAAGGCGATGGTGTAGAAGGAAATTTTTCGACATTGTAGGACTGAAAAAACAAAAAGCAATCGTTTGCGGCAAACGCTTGCGCTAACTGATTAACTAGTAACCACATTTAACACAAGGAAAACATTAGAAACATAAACGCCATCTTTTCTGTACACTTTGACTGGTCAGATGAGAAAGGAGATCCGAGTGTCCGATAACCCCACGCTCCATGAAATCGAGGGTTACATTCAAACCATATATCTTGCAGAGTATCAGAAAGGACTAATGTTGCTCGATGGCTGCAGCCGCGCTGACGTAGGCGTTGTTTTGTCATACATTCAGCACTCACTTATGCGCCCGATTGAAGATCTGAAATGGATTATTGTGACCCACATGCATCCCGATCACGCAGGAGGAGCTCACCGACTTAGAGACATTACAGGTTGTCAAATTGCCACTGGTGTAGCGGAGCAAGATTGGTACAAAGGCTTTGATGGCATCATGATGCATTGGACGGATATTGCGTTGGCGAAATGGATGGCAAAGCGCATGGGTAAATCGCCCAAGCGGGTATGGTATAACCGTCGGCTCAATGCGGATGCATATTTAAAAGATGGCGATGCCATTCCAGGCTTCCCCGACTGGACAGTGCTAGAAACCCCGGGACATACCGACCGGGACATTTCACTTCACCACGCAGCCACCAGCACTGTTTATGTTGCTGACTTGATGGTGACCGTAAAAGGTAAGTTTATTCCGCCGTTTCCGGTGTTCTACCCCAATCGCTACAGACAATCATTACAGAAAGTATTTTCGCTTCAGACTGAGTCCATCATGTTAGCGCATGGCGGGAAGGTGTCACCCACTCCAGACGACATTGATTTCCTTACCAGCAAAATTCCGCCAATTCCGGTAACACACTGGCGATCAGTAAAGACCAAACTGAAAAAGCTGGTGCACATTTAGCAGATACAAAAAAGCCGTCTTTCGACGGCTTTTATCTTCACTTTTTGGTATTACGCGTTTTTCGCTTCAAACGCTTTCATGAAGGCAACCAACGCCTGTACGCCTTCAAGTGACATGGCGTTGTAGATAGACGCACGCATACCACCTACATCACGGTGACCCTTCAACGCTTTCAGACCTTGAGCATCAGACTCTTCGAGGAACTTTTCGTCCAGCTCTGGATTAACCAATTGAAACGGAACGTTCATCAGCGAGCGATTATCAGGGTGAATGTTGTTCACGTAAAACGTCGATGAGTCGATGCAATCATAGAGCAGCGCCGCTTTTTCTTCGTTACGCTTTTGCATTGCGTCAAGTCCGCCCTGCTCTTTCAGCCATTTATAGACTTCACCTGCCAGATACCATCCAAATGTGGGTGGCGTGTTGAACATTGACTCTTTGTCCACCAGCGTTTTGTAGTTCAGGATGTTAGGTAAATAGTCTTTGGCTCTGCCAAGTAAATCATCACGTACGATAACCAGCGTAATTCCCGCTGGGCCGATATTCTTCTGCGCCCCTGCGTAGATCACACCGTATTTTGATACGTCAATCGGACGAGACAAAATCGTCGATGACATGTCCGCCACGATCGGCTTATTGGTTTCTGGCAAATCACGGATTTCGATACCATCAATCGTTTCATTCGGACAGAAGTGAACAAAAGCGGCATCGCTGCTCAGTTTCCAATTTTTAGCCGGAAGCACTGCGCGTTTGCCATCAGCGTCTGTTTTAACGTTAACAACATTAGGCGTGCAGTATTTTTTTGCTTCCTGAACAGCACTTGCTGCCCAGTAACCACCATCGATGTAGTCCGCAATGGTTTTACTTCCCAGAAGGTTCATGGGTACTGCTGCAAACTGAGCTCTTGCCCCGCCTTGCGCATACAAAACATGATAGTTATCAGGGATAGACAGTAATTCACGGAGATTTTTCTCGGCCTCAGCAACAACGGCTAAAAATGGCTTCCCGCGATGCGATACTTCCATAACGGATGTACCAGTACCGTTCCAGTCTGTCAGTTCCGCTTGAACTTTTGCCAGAACAGCCTCAGGCAACATTGCCGGGCCAGCCGAGAAGTTATAGACCTTTTCCATGATTTCAGAATGCTCCTGCGTTTTATCGCTTTTTTATGATGTTCTAAATTAATTTGTGCATACAACCAGTTAGTAACAGCTTCACCAAACCGCGTCGCGCAAAATCTGTTCATTTTTGTTTTATCACCTTTTGGATACGATTGAAACGACAATTCGCATTCTGATACTGCTTGATTTAGATAGGTGATAAAAAAAACGCAGCTTATGCTGCGTTTTTTATAGATTAAGCGTCAATGCTCAGAGAGTTACTCTTCGCTATCGTCTTCTTTTGCTGAATCTTCAGAAGATTCTGGCTTCGCTTCTACTGGCGTATCCGTCGTTGCTTCGGTCGTTACTTCAGCAGTCGATTCTTCACCGTCTTCCAATGGCAAGATTTCTTCATCCGGCTCATCGATACGTTGAAGACCTACTACTTTTTCGCCTTCGCTTGTACGGATCAGCGTAACACCTTGGGTGTTACGGCCAACCTGACTCACTTCAGATACACGAGTACGAACCAGCGTACCGCCGTTGGTGATCATCATGAACTCATCACCTTCGCTTACCTGAACTGCGCCAACAACTGCACCGTTACGTTCAGAGACCTTGATTGACACAACACCTTGTGTCGCACGACTCTTCGATGGGTACTCAGCGAGTGAAGTACGCTTACCATAACCATTCACAGTAACCGTTAGGATATCGCCTTCAGTATGCGGAACAATCAGCGAAACAACTTTGTTGTTCGGTGCTAGCTTGATACCACGAACACCCGCAGCGGTACGGCCCATTGGTCGCACACCTTTAAACTTGATTTCTGGCTTGCCATTTTCATCAAGTACTGGGTTACCGTCTTCGTCAAATACTGGTGATTCTTCTGCTTCTTTGAAGCGAACAACCTTACCCGCATCAGTAAACAGCATGATTTCATCATTGCCGTGGGTAATATCAACGCCAATCAAGGAGTCGCCATCGCGCAGGTTAACTGCAATGATACCCGCACTACGTGGGCGGCTGAAATCAACCAACGGTGTCTTCTTCACCGTACCGTCAGCCGTTGCCATGAAGACGAATTTGTCTTCCGCGTACTCTTTAACTGGCAAAATCGCAGTGATGCGTTCATTCGCTTCAAGAGGCAGCAGGTTAACAATTGGTTTGCCTCGCGCAGTACGCGACGCCAACGGTAATTGATATACCTTCAGCCAGTACATACGGCCACGGCTAGAGAAGCAAAGAATGGTGTCGTGAGTATTAGCGACCAACAGGCGTTCAATGAAGTCTTCTTGCTTCATTCGTGTTGCTGACTTGCCTTTACCGCCACGACGCTGTGCTTCGTAATCGTTCAACGGTTGATATTTCACATAGCCTTCGTGAGACAATGTAACAACCACGTCTTCTTGATTGATCAGATCTTCAATATCAATGTCAGCACTTGCTGCGGTAATTTCAGTTCGGCGTTCATCACCGTAACCGTCACGAACCGCTTCAAGCTCTTCACGGATAACTTCCATCAAACGCTCAGGGCTTGACAGGATGAACATCAATTCGCCGATAAGTGTCAGCAACTCTTTGTATTCATCAAGGATCTTTTCGTGTTCAAGACCAGTCAGCTTGTGCAGACGCAAGTCCAAAATGGCCTGCGCTTGTTGCTCAGTCAGGTAGTAGTTACCATCATCACGAACACCAAACTCTGCATCCAACCACTCAGGGCGCGCATCATTAACACCGGTTGAACCAAGCATGGCAGCAACAGCTTCCATACCCCAACCACGTTGTAGTAGTTGAGCACGAGCAATGGCTGGCGTTTGAGCAGCACGAACCAACTCGATAATTTCATCGATGTTTGCTAGAGCGATCGCCAAACCTTCAAGGATATGGGCACGATCACGCGCTTTGCGCAGCTCGAAAATAGTACGACGTGTCACCACTTCACGGCGGTGGTTCACGAAGCACTTCAGCATCTCTTTTAGACCAAACAGTTTTGGCTGGTTATTGTCCAGCGCAACCATGTTGATACCAAAAGACGTCTGAAGTTGTGTTTGTGCGTATAGGTTGTTGAGGATAACCTCACCAACTGCATCACGCTTACATTCAATAACAATACGCATACCGTCTTTATCCGACTCGTCGCGTAACGCACTGATGCCTTCGATCTTCTTCTCTTTAACCAGCTCCGCGATCTTCTCGATCAAACGTGCCTTGTTAACCTGGTACGGGATTTCAGAAACAATGATCGTTTCTTTTCCGTTTTTCTCGACTTCGATTTCTGCACGAGAGCGCAGGTAAATCTTGCCGCGACCAGTACGGTATGCATCTTCAATACCTTTACGACCATTGATCATGGCAGCAGTAGGGAAGTCTGGACCCGGAATGTGTGTCATCAGCTCTTCAATGCTGATGTCTTCATTTTCGATATACGCCAAACAACCGCTGACAACTTCAGTCAGGTTATGCGGAGGAATATTGGTCGCCATACCTACAGCGATACCGGAAGAACCGTTTATCAGCAGGTTAGGAATTCGGGTAGGCATTACCTCTGGAATTTGTTCGGTACCGTCGTAGTTAGGAACAAAATCAACGGTTTCTTTGTCCAGATCAGCCAGCAATTCGTGGGCGATTTTCGCCATACGAACTTCGGTATAACGCATCGCAGCGGCAGAGTCGCCATCAATCGAACCGAAGTTGCCTTGACCATCAACCAGCATGTAACGCAGCGAGAACGGCTGTGCCATACGGACAATGGTATCGTAAACAGCGCTGTCACCGTGTGGGTGGTATTTACCGATCACATCGCCGACAACACGGGCAGATTTTTTGTATGCTTTGTTCCAGTCATTACCAAGTACATTCATCGCGAAAAGAACGCGGCGGTGTACAGGTTTCAGACCATCACGCACATCAGGAAGAGCACGACCCACGATAACGGACATCGCGTAGTCTAGATATGAGCTTTGCAGCTCCTCTTCAATATTGACGGGCGTGATCTCTTTAGCAAGATCGCTCATGGAGCCAATATCCCTCAGGTAAGTATGTCAAAGTTGACTACGTGCAAGATAGCGAGAATACCACAAAAGCACGCTAAGAGTCACAGCCTAAACCCGAGATAAATCACGAAATACTCTTATTTTGGCCCTCTATGGGACGGCAGGGCGAAAAAACACCCAACTTCAAGGTGGAGGTCGCACTTTCACTTTGAGGCTCTCAGAAACGCATCTGGAAAACCATATGATTTGGGCAGTGCAAATCACCCAGATCACAATTGAAAATGTAACAAGTTAAATAAGAGAAGAGTGCGAAGCCCGTCTCAATATCCCTTGTATTTGTAAGGAAAAATGCTACAGACACATTTCGTGTTTGTAAGGGGGACGCTATGTTATATCAGGCAATCAATGCATTAGGCATGGCGATCATTATCGGTAAATACACTTTATTAGGTCTGCTGGCAGCGATTACGCTAACAAATGCAGCATAAATTTTATTATCGATAATTTCGCCAACTGGAGTCACTCTAACCGGGGGGGAAAGCCTCCGGTTCTCGCGTTTTCACTTTTTCCTCTCCCCGACGTTTATAAACTTCTGTATATTCCCGAGATATAGAAAATTTTTAGGGACGAGCAGTAGATGACCTCTCCACGTAATGTCGATCCAGCGGAAATCAAGAAATTCGAAGACATGGCTTCTCGCTGGTGGGATTTAGAAGGCGAATTCAAGCCTTTGCACCGTATTAACCCCTTGCGCCTAAATTATGTTATCGCCCAAAGCGGCGGAGTTTTCGGTAAAAAAGTGCTGGATATTGGCTGTGGCGGCGGCATCCTTGCCGAGAGTATGGCCAAAGAGGGAGCTATCGTCACAGGCCTTGATATGGGCAAAGAGCCACTTACTGTCGCTCGCTTGCATGCGTTAGAAACAGGGACTGACGTATCATACATCCAGTGCACTGCCGAAGAGCACGCAGAATCTCACGCTCAGCAATACGATATCGTGACCTGCATGGAAATGCTGGAACACGTGCCTGACCCTGCTTCTGTGATCGCATCTTGCGCGAAATTGGTAAAACCCGGTGGGCATGTTTTCTTTTCAACGCTCAACCGCAATGTGAAATCTTGGCTATTTGCGATAGTTGGTGCGGAGCATGTGATGAAAATAGTGCCAAAAGGAACACATGATCATAATAAGTTCATTCGCCCTTCTGAATTACTGCGCATGATCGACGCAACGCCACTTCAAGAAAAACACATGACGGGCCTGCATTACAATCCACTCACCGATCGTTATTGGTTGTCGCCACGTAACGTGGACGTAAACTACATCGTTCATACCCGCAACCCATAGTGATCGGTTTTTCCACCCAAGGGTGAAACAGGACAATTCGATGAAAGGACGCATCAAAGCAGTATTGTTTGATTTGGATGGCACATTGCTTGATACCGCACCTGATATGGCAAGTGCGGCAAATCAGGTATTACGAGAATTCGGCCTACCGCCGCTTACTGAACGCCAAATTCAAGCAAATACTAGCCTCGGCGCAAGGGGGCTTCTTCGCGTGGGATTTGGTGATGAAATGAAAGACAAAGACAAAGACATCGATGCGTTACGGCTGTCCTTTCTCAAGCATTACGAACAGAATATCTGTCGAGCGACACGCATGTACGACGGTGTCCCAGAACTTCTCAACATCTTGAGTCAGCAGAATATCCCTTGGGGTATCATGACGAATAAGCCCGGCTTTCTAACCCGACAGCTTTTGCCCTACTTTCCCCCTTTGCAAAACGCTCAAGCACTTGTCTGTGCCGACACCTTGGCTGTAGCAAAACCCCATCCAGAACCTCTCATTCATGCTGCAGAGCAACTAAACGTTCGACCAGAGTCATGCATCTATGTTGGTGACATTCGCAATGATATCGTCGCCGCGAAAGCGGCAGGCATGCACTCTGCAGTCGCTGCATGGGGATATATTGACGATTCCATCGACCCACACGATTGGGATGCGGATCTTATTTTTAACAATATTGAAAACATACTGTCATTATTCTGATCTTTGTCACACAGACTCAGAGCAAAAAACAACCAGTGTTCAATGAGTTAACACCATGCATTCTTTCTTTTGTCACGCAAGAGAAATAAATTTTTTAATTTCTTCAAACCGCCCAAAAAAATTTGCTTTTTCCTATGCTATTGCATTGATTGGCATAACACGGTTAGTGAACACTAACGTCACTTTTAAATCCCCAAGATATCCACAGATAACGCTATCATTAGCAACTTGCATTATCTGCCCTCCAACACTATCTTGTTACCAAAGTCAGTCTAAGACCCTATATATAGTGTTACGACATACAAGTCATAATTTTTATATTGATCACAAATCTGCTTTGTATTTTGTGAAATTTACCAAAACACGTCTTCAGGCATAGAAATACCGGGAACAAGATAAATGAACCAACAAATCACTGTTCAAAAACGAAGTGGCGCGAAAGAAAACATCGATTTAGATAAAATCCACCGAGTCATTACTTGGGCAGCGGAAGGCCTCGATAATGTCTCCGTTTCTCAAGTGGAACTTCGCTCACACATCCAGTTTTATGACGGTATTAAAACTGAAGACATTCACGAAACCATCATCAAAGCAGCGGCAGATCTCATCTCGGAACAAACGCCTGACTACCAGTACCTTGCTGCTCGCCTTGCCGTATTCCATCTGCGTAAGAAGGCATATGGTCAGTTTGAGCCACCAACACTGGGTGACCATGTTCGTAACATGGTAGACATGGGCAAATACGATGATCATCTTCTCAAAGACTACACCGCTGAAGAGCTAGACATTCTCGATAGCTATATCGACCACTGGCGAGATATGAACTTTTCTTACGCTGCGGTGAAGCAGTTGGAAGGTAAATATTTGGTACAAAACCGCGTTACTGGTGAAATCTATGAAAGCGCTCAGTTTTTGTACATTATGGTTGCTGCGTGTTTGTTCGCAAATTACCCGAAAGAGACGCGTCTTGATTACATCCGTCGCTTCTATGATGCGGTGTCACAATTCAAGATTTCTCTGCCAACGCCAATCATGTCCGGCGTACGTACACCTACTCGTCAATTCAGTTCTTGTGTACTTATTGAGTGTGATGACAGCCTAGATTCAATTAACGCAACGGCAAGCGCCATTGTTCGTTACGTCAGCCAACGTGCAGGCATTGGTATCAACGCAGGCCGCATTCGTGCGCTGGGTAGCCCAATTCGCGGTGGTGAAGCCTTCCATACAGGTTGTATTCCTTTCTACAAATACTTCCAAACAGCGGTTAAATGCTGTTCGCAAGGCGGTGTTCGCGGTGGTGCAGCCACCCTGTTCTACCCTATTTGGCACCGTGAAGTTGAAAACCTGCTGGTATTGAAAAACAACCGAGGCGTTGAAGAGAACCGCGTTCGTCATATGGACTACGGTGTTCAAATCAACAAACTGATGTATACGCGCCTCATCAAAGGTGGAAACATTTCACTGTTCTCGCCTTCGGACGTTCCAGGCCTATACGACGCGTTCTTTGCAGACCAAAATGAGTTTGAGCGTTTATATACTCAGTACGAAGAAGACACGTCAATCAAACGTCAAACAGTGAAAGCCATCGAACTGTTCTCTCTGATGATGCAAGAGCGTGCTTCCACTGGCCGTATTTATATTCAGAACGTTGACCACTGTAATACCCACAGCCCCTTTGACCCGCAGGTAGCGCCGATTCGTCAGTCTAACCTGTGTTTGGAAATTGCGCTGCCAACCAAGCCACTGACTAACGTTGAAGATGATCAAGGTGAAATCGCACTGTGTACACTTTCTGCGTTCAACCTTGGTGCGATCAAAGAGCTTGATGAGCTGGAAAACCTCGCCGATTTAACCATTCGTGCGCTGGACTCTTTACTGGATTATCAAGACTATCCGCTACCTGCAGCACGTAAAGCGACAATGAACCGCCGCACACTGGGTGTAGGTGTGATTAACTTCGCTTACTATCTCGCTAAGAATGGTGTTCGTTATTCTAACGGCAGTGCAAATGGTCTGACGCATCGCACATTCGAAGCGATTCAGTACTACCTGCTAAAAGCCTCAGTAGGATTGGCGAAAGAACAAGGTGCGTGTCCTTCGTTCAACGAAACAACGTATGCAAAAGGCATACTGCCAATTGATACCTATAAGCGAGATTTAGACGCCATTTGCGATGAACCGCTGCACTACGATTGGGAAACTCTGCGTCAAGAGATTGTTGAACACGGCTTACGTAACTCAACTTTGTCTGCGCTGATGCCGTCGGAGACGTCGTCGCAAATCTCAAACGCAACCAACGGTATTGAACCTCCGCGAGGCTATGTATCGGTTAAAGCATCTAAAGATGGCATCTTAAAACAGGTCGTCCCTGAGTTTGAGAAATACAAAAACAACTATGAGTTGCTGTGGAACATCGAATCGAATGATGGCTATCTACAACTTGTCGGTATTATGCAGAAGTTCATCGACCAAGCGATCTCGGCAAACACCAACTATGACCCTAGCAAACAGCCAGGCGGTAAAGTGCCAATGAAGCTGCTGATGAAAGATCTGCTTACCGCTTACAAGCTGGGTGTCAAAACGCTGTACTACCACAACACACGTGATGGTGCTGATGATGCGCAACAAGATCTCGCATCAGAAGACGATGGCTGTGCAGGCGGTGCATGTAAAATCTAATTCAACATTCTAGAGGGAGCAACGCTCCCTCTAAACGGTTAACTTTTCACGGCGTATTGATAGCAATGGCTTACAGCACTTTCTCTAAACAAAACAACAATCCCCTAAAAGAACCTATGTTCTTTGGTCAGTCCGTTAACGTGGCTCGCTATGACCAACAAAAATACGACATTTTTGAAAAACTGATCGAAAAGCAGCTCTCCTTTTTCTGGCGCCCGGAAGAAGTGGATGTCTCAGGTGATCGTATTGACTACGCCAATTTGCCGGAACATGAAAAGCACATTTTCATCAGCAACCTGAAGTATCAAACCCTGTTGGATTCCATTCAAGGCCGCAGTCCAAACGTAGCACTGCTCCCTTTGGTATCTATTCCTGAGTTGGAAACTTGGATTGAGACATGGTCATTCTCTGAAACCATTCACTCACGTTCCTACACACACATTATTCGAAATATCGTTAACAACCCTTCACAGGTATTTGACGATATCGTAGTGAATGAGCAAATCATCAAACGCGCAGACGACATTGCCGGTTATTACGACGATTTGATTCAGGCCACCAGCGACTACCACCGTTTAGGCGAAGGCGAACATACCGTTAACGACGAGATGGTTGTCGTTTCACTGCGCGAGTTAAAAAAGAAACTCTATGTGTGCCTGATGTCAGTTAACGCATTAGAAGCCATCCGTTTCTACGTCAGCTTCGCCTGTTCGTTTGCGTTTGCTGAGCGCGAGTTGATGGAAGGTAATGCCAAAATTATCAAGCTAATTGCTCGCGACGAAGCCCTTCACCTGACCAGTACGCAACATATGTTGAATATTTTGCGCGGCGGTGATGACGACCCTGAAATGGCAGAGATTGCAAAAGAGTGCGAACAGCAGTGTTTTGATTTGTTTAAAGCCGCGGCCGAGCAGGAAAAAGAGTGGGCAGAGTATCTGTTTAAAGATGGTTCGATGATTGGTTTGAACAAAGACATTCTGTGCCAGTACGTTGAATACATCACTAACCTTCGCATGTCTGCTGTTGGTCTCAAACAAGCATATCCGGGCGCGAACCAAAACCCTATCCCTTGGATTAACGCTTGGCTTTCCTCTGACAACGTCCAAGTTGCACCACAGGAAGCTGAAATCAGTTCTTACTTGGTTGGTCAAATCGACAACGATGTCGATATTGATGATCTGGGCGACTTTGAACTATGAGCCGAATCACTATCACAGTGAACGGTCAACCGCTGGTGGGTAACACCCACCAGCCCTTGCTTGAGCAATTGGAGCAAGCAGGACTACAACCAGAATTTCAGTGTCGGAATGGGGTATGTGGCGCTTGTCGCTGTAAGCTTCAAAAAGGAGCGGTATCTCAACAGGACACAATGGCCTACATTGCAGCAGGCGAAATTCTCACGTGCAGCGCAATACCTTCACAAAACGTCGACATTGACTTCGATTATCAGGTTTCATTTGTAGCAAGAAAAGCCGTGAACCTCTGACTCAGGTTCACGGCGCTTTTTTTTGTCTAGGCATACATACCCTCCCCAAAAACCTCCACGCTTTTTACCGACTCCCCTCAAAAAGATCATCTTAGAAATCCGTCGTGCCATTCACTAAGCAAAGCTTCATATGTAAAACTATTCACCAGAAATGACTAACCACTCAATATATACCGCTTTTATATCTTATTTTTAAGACACTTCATCAAGATAAGATTGCATCCTAAAACTAAGGCAATTCTCAATCGTTGTTCCTACTATACTTACAGGTGCTCATAACCGTTTTTAGAAAACCTCTATTTCGAAGGCACATTGAAGGAGCAACACTTATGGGACTGTATTATAAAAATCAAAGTGGTTCAGGAAATGAAGACCTCTATGAAGAAGTCCTCTCCCAGACCCAGCTACCCAAATTCGCCCTACCTAAAGAAAGCCAACCCGCTGAACTCGTCGCGCAAATGCTAAAAGACGAACTGCTCATGGACGGCAATGCACGACAAAACCTTGCCACTTTTTGCTCTACCTGGATGGATTCCAGTGTCCATGAACTCATGGATGTTTGTATCGACAAAAACATGATCGATAAAGACGAATACCCGCAAACCGCCGAAATCGAAGCGCGTTGTGTCCACATTCTCGCCAAACTGTGGAATAGCCAAGAAAGCGAAACAACGGTCGGCTGTTCCACCACAGGCTCTTCGGAAGCCGCAATGCTAGGTGGGCTCGCCATGAAATGGCGCTGGCGTCAAAAGCGTGAAGCACAAGGACTTCCTACCGATAAACCGAACATAGTGTGTGGCCCCGTGCAGATTTGCTGGCACAAATTCGCACGCTATTTTGACGTTGAAATGCGCGAAATTCCTCTAGATGGCGATGAAGTTTGCATGAACCCAGAAAAACTCATGCAATATGTCGACGAAAACACCATCGGTGTTGTGCCCACGCTTGGCGTGACTTACACCTGTGTGTTTGAACCTGTAGAAGCCATTTCCAATAAACTCGATGAACTACAAGCCTCTACTGGGCTAGATGTTCCTATCCATGTTGACGGTGCGTCAGGCGGTTTTATTGCTCCCTTTATCAACCCGGAATTGAAATGGGATTTTCGCTTACCACGTGTTGTCTCCATCAATAGCTCAGGCCACAAATATGGCCTCGCCCCTTTAGGTGTGGGCTGGGTGGTTTGGCGTGACGAGCAGCACTTGCCAGAAGAGTTGGTCTTCAATGTCGATTACCTTGGCGGCAACATGCCAACATTCGCCCTGAACTTCTCCAGACCTGGCGGACAAATCGTAGCCCAATACTACAACTTCCTTCGTTTGGGTTTTGACGGTTACAAAGGCATTCAAGAAAGCTGTTTAAAAACCGCACAATGGCTAGCTGATGAGATAGCGAAAATCGGTCCATTCGACCTCTTTTACGATGGTCGCGGCGGATTGCCAGCACTGAGTTACAGTCTCAAAGAAGGTGATTGGGGATTTACCCTATACGATCTTTCTGACCGGATGCGTATGCGCGGTTGGCAAATTGCCTCTTACCCTCTGCCGGGCAACCGCCAGGACACGGTCATTCAGCGCATCATGATTCGTCACGGCGTCAGCCTTGATATGGCTGCACTGATGCTGGAAGACCTCAAACGTTGCGTTGAGTACTTCAAGCAATACCCTCAAGTGCACTCCGGTGCAACGTCTTCATTCCACCACGGTTAACTCAGTTCTTCGCCCAAGAAACGTTAGTTTTGCATTTATCCCAGTCTGACCGTTCCGATGACGGTCAGACGTACTTGCAGGAATAAGAAAAATGAACAAGAAATCGCCTTCTGACAGCAATCTCAAACAAGCTGGAAAAATTAGTGTCGCCACCTTTGCCATCATGAACGTGGTGGCGGTGGTCAGCCTTCGTGGATTACCCGCCGAAGCAGAGTATGGACTCAGCTCGGTGTTTTATTATGTCTTCGCTGCCGTGTTCTTTTTAGTACCGGTTTCATTGGTCGCCGCGGAATTGGCAACCGGTTGGCCAGAAAAAGGCGGGATTTTCCGTTGGGTAGGCGAAGCATTTGGCCCTCGCCTCGCCTTTATTTCGATGTTTTTACTTTTTGTACAGGTCTGTGTGTGGTTTCCGACAGCGCTGACTTTCGGGGCGGTCTCTCTCGCCTTTATCGGCCCTGATCAGACGTTCGATGCCGCGTTATCGCAAAATAAGTTCTTTGTTCTCGCGATTGTTCTCGCCATCTATTGGTTTGCGACTTTCGTGGCATTCAAGGGGGTATCAGCGTTTACCTTGCTTTCTAAGTGGGGCGGTATTATCGGGACGATCATTCCGGCGATCATACTGATCATGCTGGGCTTTGCGTTCTATTTTAGTGGTGCAAAAATTCAGATTGATTTGTCATGGTCTCAATTGGTTCCTGACTTCTCTAACTTCAACAATGTCGTCTTAGCAGCCAGCATATTCCTATTTTATGCCGGTATGGAGATGAACGCCATTCACGTCAAAGACTTAAAAAACCCAACCCGATCGTATCCGTTAGCAATTGGTGTTGCGGCTCTCGGTACCGTGGTGATATTCATCCTTGGTACATTGGCGATTGCATTTGTTATTCCAAGTGCTGACATCAACCTGACCCAGAGTCTGTTGGTTGCCTACTTTGATATGTTCAAATGGGCGGGACTAGGCTTCTTGGCGCCCGTCATGGCTATCTGCCTTGCCATCGGTGTACTGGCAGGGATCGTTACGTGGGTAGCGGGTCCATCAACCGGCCTGTTAGAAGTCGCGAAAGCAGGTTATATGCCACGCTTTTGGCAGCACACTAACAAAAATGGCATGGCCACACATATCTTGCTCGTACAAGGGATCGTCGTCAGCTTCCTGGCTATCACCTTCGTGGTATTGCCATCCGTCGAAGCGGCTTACCAAATCCTGAGTCAACTTGCGGCAGTGATCTATCTCACCTTGTATATGTTGATGTTCTCCGCAGCGATTTACTTACGTTTCAGCCAACCAAACCGTCCGCGTCCCTACCGAGTGCCTGGCGGTAAAAATGGTTTGTATGCCATTGCGGGTATAGGCTTCACAGCATCACTGACTGCATTTGCTTTCAGCTTCATTCCGCCTAGCCAAATAGCCGTGGGCAGTCCAACTGTGTTCATTTCACTGCTGGTAGGCTTAACGCTGCTGTTCATCGCGATTCCGCTAGTCATTTACGCCGTGAGAAAACCGCATTGGCGTGACGAAAATTCAGACTTTGCACCCTTCACTTGGCAAATAGAGGGCATTCACCCTGGCTTGCAAAACCATTCAGACAAACATACAAACGCTGTGACAGAACACCATCAAGAAAACCAAGGAGGCAAACTATGAACAAGCTGCCTTCAGCGTCGGAACTGCAAACATTGGTGGATGAAACCTATGCACTTTTTCACACCTTACCGGGGGGAGAAAATGCGAGTTACATTCCTTATCTGGACTCCGTGCCTTCCGCGCTCTCTGCGCTGGTCATCGTAACGGCTGACGGTCAAATCTATCAAGCTGGTGAAAGTGACTATGGCTTTGCTATCGAGTCGATTTCAAAAATCGCTACGCTGGCACTATTAATGGAAGATGTCGGCCCTGAAATGGTAAGAGAGAAAATTGGCGCCGAACCGACAGGATTACCCTTCAATTCCGTGCTGGCTTTATGTGCACATCAAGATAAACCGTTATCGCCATTGGTGAACGCTGGCGCAATGGCTAGCGTCAGTTTGCTAAACGCCAAGACTCCCGAAGAACGCTGGGCTCGTATTCTTGACGTGCAAAGACGATTAGCTGCACGAGACATTGTACTTTCAGACGAAATCAATGATTCAGAACAGACCACCAACTTTCACAATCGCGGTATCGCATGGCTGCTCTATGCCGCGGGGAATTGCTTCTGCGATCCCATGGAAGCGTGTGAAGTATACACTCGCCAGTGTTCTACCTTGGTTTCTTGTAAAGATTTAGCGGTGATAAGCGCAACGCTTGCCAATCGAGGTGTGAACCCCATTTCCGGCGAACAAGTACTTACTGCAGCCAACATTCCCTACATATTGGCAGAAATGACGATGGAGGGATTGTATGATTATTCTGGTGACTGGGCGTTCGAGGTTGGTCTTCCAGGGAAAAGCGGTGTTGGTGGCGGCTTACTGGCTGTAGCGCCAGGCAAGCTTGGTATCGCCGCATTTTCACCACCATTAGATGAATCGGGTAACAGTGTTCGTGCGCAGCGCATGATTGCCCACGTTGTGAAATCTCTTGAGCTGAACCTCTATGCCTCTTAGCCCAGGAAGTTCCTGATTGTTGCTAGACAACAAAGCCTGACTTTCGTCAGGCTTTGTTTATTTATGGATATCGACAGGGATATGTAACGACTCCAAAGTTGCCAGCGCACTGATTTCAGGGAACATATCTTTATCCAGCAAATATCGTCGCAGCATATCCAGCATCATGGTGGAAGCATAGCAACGAAAATCCTCATGTTCGAGCGAGCGACGCGCTTTAACAATGACACCCCAATCCCCGAGTGACGTTGAAAGCCCTAACGCCACACGACCCGCTTCAACATTTCCACTCGCCAGTCCAATATCAACGCCCGCGTTTTCTCGTGCTGCAGTTGCCATCGCAAGGACGGCCGCCAAGGGGTTATAATCACTCTCCGCAGCTAAGGATGACTCACTGAGCACCCACCCTTGGACCAGTGCGTTTTGGGTGTCAATATTTTGATTAAACCAATTCGTCAAATACCCGCCCGTGAATTTTTCCGCCACCGCCACTCTAAACCGCATGTCACTGAGCACGTTGCCGACAGTATCTAACAATGGCTCTCCATCCCCAACCAGGTTGTCACCAATCGCAAGCTTAATCGCTTCTGTCACTAATGAGATTTCGGAGTGCTGCCTCGGAGAAAATACCTTCACTTCAATGAATGGCAACGCCGAGCGATAACCCAATTCAAATCCTTCGGGTAGTTCAACAGATTCAAACCGGTCGTTAAGCAATGACTCTCCGAGACCAAACGTGTATAGACGCTGGATTTCACGTCGGTAGGTATTGGGGTAAAGGGCTTGTAGCGTTGGCAAAATTTCGTTGTCGAACATTTGCTTAAATTCACTGGGGACACCCGGCGTAAAAAACATCTGGCAGCCATTTAGCTCGGCCTTGAATCCGCACGCAGTGCCTACAGGATTATCAATCAGTTCAGCCCCCTCTGGCAGCATCGCTTGTTTGATGTTGCTCTTGGCCATGGTTCGACCGTTTTTCTCAAAACGCTCTTTCAATACCGTCAGCCAATGGGGATTCAACTCAAGATCAACATCCATGGCCATCGCCATCGCTTCAGTGGTGAGATCATCCGTCGTCGGTCCCAAACCACCATTCACAATCACGACGTCAGAAACCTGGCTACAACGTACCAGTTCAATCGCAAGATCATCAATTGCATCTCCGACAGTGACACGACGGTGAAGGGAAAATCCCTCCTCGAAACATCGACGCGAGAGCCAAGCAGCATTGGTATCGGTAATATCACCGTGTAACACCTCTTCTCCCGTACTCAACATGGCAACGCGAAGTTTGCTCTGCTCCACCGATATCTCCTTGTATGCATTGAAGTTAGACCATTATGCCCAGACACTCGGCAACACCGCAACCCAGAATAACCGTACAAAATTAATTACACACAGCGTTTTCCTTTTGTTACACTCAGCGCCTCTGAAATCTGGATTGGTCTGATAATCCATGGAATATTCACTAAATACAGTGTAATTCTTCACCACTCAACTTAAGTGTAAAGAATATAATACAGCATCAAGTAGGAACCATGAGCAGTAAAACAGTAGGAAGTATATTGATAATCGCCGGCACAACCGTCGGCGCAGGTATGTTGGCGTTGCCTCTTGCATCCGCAGGGCTCGGCTTCACAACGTCAACGCTCATTATGATCGCGATGTGGATGCTGATGAGCTATACCGCCCTACTCATGCTGGAAGTCCATCAACACGCGCCAGCAGGGGCAACGCTAAACACATTATCGAAACAGTTCCTGGGGAGAAAAGGCCAATATTTGGCCACGTTCGCCACACTATTTCTTCTTTACGCGTTATGCGCTGCATACATTGCTGGCGGCGGTGGGCAATTCAACACCAAGCTATCAACACTGGCACAATTTGACCTTCCACCAGCAGCGGGAACGGTGTTGTTCACCTTATTGGTTGCCGGCGCAATCATGCTTGGCACGCAAAAAGTCGATTTTATTAACCGCGGCCTTTTCGCCCTCAAAATCATCATGCTTACGCTCTCGTTGGGATTGCTTACCCCACACGTATCAATGAGCAACCTTGTCTTGCTACCGATAGAACAAGGCTTGCTGGTGGCAGCAATCCCTGTGATGTTTACCTCTTTTGGTTTTCACGGCAGCATCCCCTCGGTTGTGGCTTACACTGGCTTAAACATTCGTTCTTTGCGCACTATCATGCTTTGCGGTTCCGCATTACCACTATTGATCTACATGTTCTGGCAAGCAGCGAGCTTCGGTGCGTTAGGTCAGACCTCGCTATCGCAAAGTGGCGATCTACAGGGGTTTTTCCATGCGATCAGCAATGTTGTCATGTCCCCACGCGTTACATCGGCCATTTCTTGGTTTGCGGATCTCGCACTGGCAACGTCTTTTCTAGGCGTCAGTCTCGGCCTGTTTGACTTTATTTCAGACACGTTAAAACGAGACAATACCGTCAAAGGTCGAATGCAAACTGGCGCTATTACATTCCTCCCGCCCCTTCTTATCGCGCTCTTTTACCCTGATGGATTTATCAAGGCATTAGGCTATGCCGCGATTGCGCTGGTTTTGCTTGCAGTCATTCTTCCTGTACTGATGGCAAAAAAAGTACGGTATACGGGATTAAACAAAGATAAGTACCAAGTTTTTGGTGGAAATATCGCCCTTTCAATTGCTATGATTAGCGGCCTAATTGTCATTGCCTCACAATTAGTAAATGGTATCAATTAAGAGACGATACTGTGCCGGTGTCTTTAACAAGGATGTTACGCATAACACCGACAAAACAATCACATTTGTGAATATAAATTAATTAGCTGCCGAACCTGGCTTCAGAGCATTTCTGACGTGTCGGGTTTGGCTTTTGTTTGTGTGGAGATCCTGCGTGCGCTATCGCTCGACTTTGGCAGCGGCAAGTTTGCTGTGTGCCCAATCTGCTTTTGCTTTTGATGCTTCAACCTTGAGTTTTGAACAGCAAGCATACGACTATTCAAATACTTATGGATTCGCACCAACGGCACTGAGCGATAACTCAGCCGTTGAGACGGACAACGGAATGCGCTTCAATGACGCACCCAAGCACCGTTTGCCAAAATACCTAAGCACTGCCCCTGAAAAAGACTGGGATTACCTGATGGGTCAGACTTACACCATTTTAGGTTTAAGTGTGGCAACTGTCGGTATGATGACGTTTCTTCCAGAAAGCATAACCAACTGGACCGCAGAAGATCGCGACTTCAGTAACCTTACTAGCAAGTGGTGGGATAACGTTTCAGAAGGCCCTGTATGGGACAAAGATGATCACTTCCTGAACTATGTGATGCACCCTTATTTTGGTGGTGTTTACTATACCGCTGCGCGTCACTCTGGTTTCAATGAATTTGAATCCTTCGTTTACTCATTCACAATGTCTACATTCTTCTGGGAATACGGCGTTGAATCCTTCGCTGAAGTGCCGTCTATTCAAGATATCATCGTCACTCCACTTTTTGGCGCAGCAGTCGGTGAATGGATGTATTTGACAGAACAAAGTATTGTTAGCAACGGCGGTGAAGTACTGGGTTCTGAAACACTCGGTGGCGTTAGCCTGTTTGTCTTGAACCCTGTGGGTCATATCCATCACTGGATCACAGACTTTTGGCAAGGTGATACTGACGTTAAAATGAACTACAACCCGTGGTTTGATAATAAAGAAGCCATGCAATATGCGATGGACTCGGGCGCAGAATATGATGCGCAGTTTATCGGCATGCAGGTTAGCCTGAAGTTCTAATTTCTTCTGCACATGAAAACCAGACACTAAAACGCCAGCTTTTGCTGGCGTTTTTTATATCAAAATATCATCAAACGAGTGGCATCAGGAAAGCCCCTGAATAAATGTGCTCGCGCCAGCAAACGTACAAAGTGCCAACAGACCAAACCTAACCCATTCCGCACGAACATAAGGGGCAATCTTGTAAGCAATCGCAGAGGCAAGTAACACAAACGGTAAAGACATCAAACTGACTTTTACATGCCAGAGCGTAAAATAGCCCGCCATGGCAAGCGCAATGAGAGAAATGAAACAGCTGAATATAAAATAGCCCGAAAGGTTTGCTCGTAATTTAACGACATCCATTTTATGCAGAACCAACGCCATTGGCGGACCACCAATACTCGTTGTTGTTCCCATCACTGCCGCTGCAAAACCCGCCAAAAACATGCTTTTGTTATTTGGCTCTACCGAAAACTTAAACAAGCTCGCGACAACGGCGAACATTACCGCTACGCCCATCATTATTTGCATGGCAGACAAAGAAAGGTAAGCCAGCATTACACCTGCCACCAAGGTTCCCGGAATCCTACCAACAAACGCCCAACCTAGCCCTCGAAGCGACAATTGCGAACGGTACTGCCAGGTATTTACCGACGACAGGTACAAGGTAACCAAGGTTACTGCGGTGGGCACCAACATGGGGTCAATCATCATGAGAATGGGGGCTGATACAATGGCAAGTCCGAAGCCAATAAGACTTTGTACAAAGGCACCCACCGACAGTGCTAGCGCAATAAGAACGAGCTGGTCAACACTCAGGTCCATTTAGCCTTTCCTTATGGCATGAATAAACAGATTGCGTGGCGTAAGTTCCCTTTTGCAGAACGTGGTGACGTCGACATCAAAACCGTTTTCTTGCAGATAAATCGCCCTATCTAGCACAAGCCAAATTTCTAGCGGACGCCGGAACAATGTACGAACGGTTTCCATTTTTTCTACGTGGTGAAACCGCACTTCCCCAACCTGTTGATAGTGTTCAAAATCAGTCCCTGCGGGAAGAGTAATATTTTTCTGCTCGGCAGCCCAATGACAAAATGCCGAAAAGCCTTCATTTAACAATGATTTTTGTACGTTAGGTACAGGAAGATAGCAATCAACCTTGTTCAACGTTCGCTGCAATGCATCAAAGCCTAACCGGAAACTCACTTCAATAAAGCGTTTGTTCTTTACCGTCTGTCCTGCCGTCACCGTTTCTTGTAATGGTAATTTCAAGTCATGGCGAGAAAGCGTCAACGAAGAGTTTTGTGCATAGCGAGAAAGTGGTTGATATGCCGAATGTTGGATCAGGTGGTAGCAACAAGGCGATACCGTGACACTTTCCACTGCTGTATTTACGGCATGGCGTAATAGCGTCACATGTAGGTCACCACAAGCATGAAGCGCAACAGCATGATCGCATTCATCCAATAACACTCTATTATCTAGTGAAAACGCATCCCCTTGAACAAAGCGCATCGCCAAGTTGTGTTTATCCGCATAGGCCTGACCATCCTCACAGAGTGCCTTCTGCCACTCTAAGCTGGTCACACTTGCATCCCGAGAAACCGCTAACATACGCCCCAAATAGCCTTTCCCCGCACACCATTCAAGCCACCGGCCCTGCTTTATCGGGGGTAATGACTGATTGAATGCCTGAATTTGAGACCATTTGCGTCCAGGAATGCCCGTCGCCCAGACGCCATCACATAGAAGGTGCGAGGTTGTGTGTTCAGGTACCACGCTGGCTTCATGTAATTGGGAGCACTCTGGTAACCATGCACTGACTGCGTCTATCAGCAATTGCGGGCTTTCTTTGAATGTTTGAAGTGACGAAAGGCTTTGCGCGTCCAACCACCGGCAAAGTTCAGGGTGAGTGTCTCGCCAAGGCAGATCCAAACAGTCAAATGGCACGCCCTGCCAAAGGTCAACATGACGAGACAGAATGTCGTCAAGCATCAAAAACTGAGGAATAAAGGGGGACGTAACCATAGAAAAGACGCACTCCAAGCTGAAAGCCATTTGATTGAAACGCGCGGAGTATACCCCCAAACCGTTGCAAGGTGCAGCGGTTCAGGGTCTATCGACGATAAGAGCGTAAGCGTGTGTGCTAAATCTATCGGAACTCAGCTAGCGAACAGGCAAATCCATTGTGGCAAACAGCCTATCCACTTCATTCGAATCTTTACATTGCATGGCTTTATCTATCACGTCACGTGTCAGGTGTGGTGCAAAACTCTCAATGAAGTCATACATATAATTCCGTAAGACAGTGCCTTTACGGAACCCAATTCGGGTAGTGCTGGCATCAAAAATATGGCTGGCATCAATCGCCACCAGATCATCATCGAGTTTTGCATCGTAAGCCATTGTCGCCATGACCCCGATCCCGACGCCCAGACGCACATACGTTTTGATCACGTCGGCATCAGTCGCAGTGAAAACAATATTTGGACGCAGTTTCGCACGGTTAAATGCAGAATCTAAACTTGAGCGGCCAGTGAAGCCGAAGACGTAGGTGACCAACGGATAGCGTGCGATATCTTGAATAGTGAGCTTAGGAACTCTTGTTAGTGGATGGCCTTTTTTGACAATCAAAGAGCGCGTCCAGTGATAACACGGCAACATCACTAAATCTTCATACAGATGCGATGCTTCTGTTGCGATCGCAAACTCTGACGCTCCCTTCAACACAAAACTGGCAATTTGGCTCGGCGCGCCTTGGTGCATGTGTAAAGACACCTTAGGGTACCGCTGTACAAAGCGCGAAATAACATCAGGCAAAGCGTAACGCGCCTGCGTATGCGTTGTCGCAATGTTCAACTGACCGTATTCAGGGTTGGTGTACTCCTGCGCTACGGACTTAATACTGTCTACGCGCGAAAGAATATCTCTGGCAATATCGACGATTTGTTCACCCGCAGGGGTTAACTTCGTCAAATGTTTACCACTTCGCCCGAAGACCTGCACACCAAGCTCATCTTCTAGCGCACGGATTTGCTTACTGATGCCAGGTTGTGAGGTAAAAAGACTTTCCGCGGTAGAAGAAACATTCAGGTCATGATTCACGACTTCCACGATGTATTTTAATTATTGAAGTTTCATACAGTTATCAGTAGCAAGTGGAGAGGTACAGGTGATATATAGCGTTTATCTCGGGCTTTGAGTAGCGGTATTTACCATATCCGCAAGCTATCGCGCAAAAAAAGCGCATTTGTGGCAAAGCACCAATAAATAGCTCCCCTTACGTCATACTAAACAGAATAAATTCTTGTGCAATAAACGTGCGTTCAAACGCAGTAAGCTTGAGAAAAGCGTTACGTTGCCTCAGATTTTAGCTAAGATCGAAAATAGTAATAACAAACTATAACCATACTTGCAGATCGTGTATCTTAGTCTGCCTAAGTTGAAACAGGGAACATCGACGCTCGCTTATGAATATCGCCTTGATTGTGGGCTTATCCGTTATCTTGCTCGGCCTTATTGTTGGTTACAACATCATGGCTCAGCAACGTCAACGTGTAGAGTCAACTAAGCGCCAGGAAATGGCTAAATATATCGCCGTTATTGATGCCACGGAAGAGCTGATCGGTAACGCTCACAACTTGCCATACAGTGGCACACTGCTAGTTTGCTTGAACCAAAAAATTCTCGATGCATTGAAAACAATGTATGAGATTGATAAGTCTGACCGTTCCTTGCCACAACGCATTAATGATGTACAAGGCCAAGTGAACCAAATCAAACAGGCATATCAAAACAAAGAATCCACTTCTTTTCGTGTGCCAGACAGCGATCGCGAAGCGATCTCTATGCTCAAACTGGTCAAACGTCTCCGTGCTGTTATCAAAGCAGAACACACGAAAGGACGTATGCAGACCCAAGCATTTGTGGCCGAGAACGCACGTTTAGAACAAATGCAGCTTAAAATAAATATTGAAAACGTGGTTAAGCGCGTTAACGATGCCAAGATTAAAGGGCAAATGGGTACGGCGCAGCAGTTGCTTAAAAAAGCGCTGGCCATTGTGAGCGCTAAAAGCGATGCATACTGCCAGTCTGCCAAAGAAAACCTCTCAGCAATGTTAGATGACGTGAACACGTCACTCGATCAGGGTGCTGAAGCTGCCAAACCGAAGAATGACGAGAACAAAGAGCTCGATGAACTTTTTGCACCAAAGAAAAAGTGGTAAGAGCAGACCTCATTTATTAAAGGCCCGTCCGGGCCTTTTTTGTTGCCTATTTTTCTGCCACTTCAACCATCAACTCTCTCCGAATTATTGACACTCCTTCCAATTTAATTTTTGCCGCGAATTAAATTGTGCTTGATGTAACAATTTTTTATTAAAGAATGTCACATTGAGTGCCGATAACATCGATTGATGTCAAAATTCTTGGCTTATTTCCCTATTGGCTCTCCGACTTATTTTTAGTCATGAATTTTTGAAGCCGAACAGACCTTTTTAGTCTCCTCCAAGACTGCCGTAAGAGTGAGAGAACAATGAAGTTGTCCGTCGTACAAAGAACCATCGCTGGTTTTGCATTAGTCTTCGTACTAATGGCTCTACTCAGCAGTGTCAGCCTGTTCAATGCGAAAACATTACAAAGTAAAGTTGAACAAATCACTGACCAATCTACCCCGATGGTTGTCGCATCCGGTAATCTAATCACCCAATTGATGCGCACCAACTTACTGGTGAATACCTTCCATCGTGACATTGAAAAGCTGAATGTGATTGACGATCACTTTGACGATCAAAAGCAACGTTTTTTTCAAACATTAAACCAAGCAGAAAGAAATGCAGTTCTTGATGAAGAACGTCAACAGCTTCGCGCTATCTACCAAACGTCTTCAACTTACTATGGGCAAGCCGCAGAGCTGATTGATATGCAGCAACGCTCTCTCGAATTGGTTGAGCAACAACAAGCCTTAGACCTTAAATTTCTTCGCCTCGAAGATACCTACCAGTGGGCGGCTAACCTCTTACTTCAGAAAGCATCGGTAAAGCGTTCTCTACACAATCGTGCGGAGCTGATAACCAGTGGTATCGCCCGTGACTTGAAACTGCTTCGTCGCGCAAATCAAGACACTGACTTAGCCAAGCTACGTGCGGTATTGTCCAAAGACATCGAAATTGCGTTCAAACGCCTTGCGCTCATTTCGGTAGAAGACGATGTAAAAGCACGCTATTCGCGCAACCTGAAGAAAGTTGAATCATTGACGCTGGGTGACGGCGGTTTGCTTGACGTACTGACACAGCAGCAACGTATCAATCAGTCACTGCAACGTGAGAACCGGGAAACCAGCGAACAAATGGATCGCATCCAAGAGCAGCTTCAAGGATTTGCTGATTACGCGCAGCATCTTGCTCAAACGAGTCGTTCAGCAGCTGAAACGGCAGTTAGTGAAGCGTTCTTGTATGTCATCGTGATGACCTCATTTGCTGCGGCAATCAGTATTTGGGTCGGCTTTACGACAACGCGAAGCATCCAAAAACCGTTGGCGCTTATCAATACCGTACTCGACAAGATGACGGCGGGTGACATGCGTACTCGCACAAATTACAACACCAATGATGAGTTTGGTGAACTAAGCCGCTCTATCGACATGCTTGCCAGCACCATGTCTCAAACCCTGGCGAAATTCGGTGATGGCGCACAACACCTTCTCGATGAAGCAGGTAGAGCAGCTGCCGTCAGCGACAGTGCCATGTCGCGTGTCGAAGATCAGAAATCACGCACAGACCAAGTCGCCGCCGCTATTTCAGAAATGGAAGTGAGTGCGAAGGAAATTTCTCGTTCAACCGAAATGACCGTGGCAGAAGTGGAAAGCACAAACCAAGCGGCGAACAGCGGACGTTCTCAGGTTTCTCGTAGTCGTCAGTTGACCGAGCAACTGTCAGGAAACATTGAAGAAGCGGTATCAAACACTCAGCAATTGAACCAATATTCTTCAAATATCGGCTCAATTCTTCATGTTATTCAAGAGATTGCTGAACAAACTAACCTATTAGCGTTGAATGCAGCCATTGAAGCGGCACGTGCTGGTGCACACGGCCGTGGTTTCGCGGTTGTTGCAGATGAAGTGCGTGCACTGGCGACGCGCACGCAAAAGTCGACGGAAGAAATCCAGCAAATGATCAACAATCTGCAAGGCAATGCGTCCCGCATGGCGGATACCATGAGCGCAAGCCAAAAGCAGATGGAAGACTGTCTAAATCAAACCCGCATGACAGACCAAACCTTGCAAGACATCGTATCCCGAATGGAGGCGATTCAAGACATGGCTGTTCATGTCGCGCAAGCAACGGAAGAGCAAATTAAAGTCAGCCACGAAGTTGCTGAACATATCAACGGTATCGCGCATGTCGCTTATGAAGCAGAGAAAGATGCACGGGAGTCAGCGTCAAGCAGTGATGCTTTAGCAACATTGGCTCAAGAGCAACAAAACCTGATTTCTAACTTCCGCGTGTAAGGATCTGAACATGAAAAATACTTTCCTCCTGCCGTTGGCAGCGGTGACGTTGGCCGTGTCTTCTTTTGTCAATGCGCAAAGCACGCTGGTTATTGATTCTTGGCGCAGTGACGACAAAGTGTGGAATGAAAAAATCATTCCCGCTTTTAATAAGCACTACCCTGATATCAAGGTGGAATATCGCTCACCACCGGACATGGACGCGTCCAAATGGAATGACGATATGGAAAAACGCTTCGCCGAAGGTACTGCGGGTGACTTGATCGCCTGTCGCCCTTTTGATGGCGCTCTGGGTCTTTTCCAGCGCGGACTTTTAAAAGAAGTGACCGAAATGGAAGGCATGGAAAACTTCCCAAGTTTTGCGCAAGCACCGTGGCAAACCGATTCAGGCGCACAGACATTCTGTTTGCCGATGGCGTCAGTGATCCATGGTTTTTTCTATAACAAAGATATTTTCAAAGAAATCGGCGTTAACGAACCGGTCACCAAGGCAGATTTCTACTGGGTATTGGAAAAAGCCAAACGTCAGGGGTATGTACCGCTGGCAATGGGCACGAAAGACAAATGGGAGTCCGCTACCATGGGCTTCCAAAACATTGGTCCGACATACTGGAAAGGGGAAGATGGCCGAGAAGCCCTTGTAAAAGGCTCAGAACGCATCGACAGCGAACCGTACTACCAAACATTCAGCGAGCTGAAAAAGTGGGCAAGCTATATGGGCGAGGACTTTGACCAGCGCAGTTATGCCGACGCAGGTTCGTTGTTTACCGAAGGTAAAGCTGCAGTCTATCCTGCCGGCTCTTGGGATATCATGACCTTCAAAGGTAATGTAAATATGGGCGTATTCCCCCCCCTGTCGAAAAGAAAGGTGATGCCTGCTATTTCACCGATCACACCGACTTGGGCATGGGTATCTACTCACATACCAAAAACTCAGAAGCAGCCGATTTGTTCTTGAAATGGATGACTACTGCCGAATTTGCCGAGTTGCTGACAAATGAAATCTCAGGCTTCTTTTCGCTGTCCAACCATTTCTTTGATATTAACGATCCGATTGCTCAGGAAATGATGTCTTGGCGCGATACATGCGATTCAACCATTCGCAATACTGCACAAGTACTTTCTCGCGGAGAACCGAATCTAGAGTTGGAAGTGTGGGAAACCAGCGTAGGCGTAATGTCTGGTCAACTCACACCGATGCAAGCGGCAGCCCAGCTACAAAAAGGGTTGGAAAGTTGGTATCAGCCTCAGAGAGAGTTTGAACAATGCTAGCGCTATGATGCTGCAATGCCCACCCGTTAAATAGCTTTCAGGCTTTACAACAACCCGGCCACCGTGCCGGGTTTATTTTCAACCTTAACACCGTTGTTAAATGAGATAATCCCGTCGGTTACACTTGTTACTTTTCACGCCCTTTCAGCAACACAGTTCACACGTGCTTCGCGACTTTTTTACCGCCCAATAACCCTTAATTCCATATGGGAATATCATATTTAGTTTTCATCTAGATACCGGATGCAACAATTGATCTCATTCACGTTTCGCTTTTCAACTCTCCCTATAATCGCCCTGGATTCCACATTTACTTGATGAATAAGTATGACTAACGTAGAGAACAAAGGCGGACAAGCGCGTATCGTGATGACGAGTGTTATCGCAGTATCAGCGCTGATTTTCGTTTCACAATTTATTATTGGCACCCAAAAAATCGACTTGGGCTTTGCCACCATTTCCATCCTTCCAATGCTGTTCGCAGTAATGTTCGGCATGGTTCTTTCTGTTAACTGGACCAAAAACAAAGTTAAAGCATGGGGCAAAATCTTCACTGAGAAAGAAGAAGGCTTCTGCGGAAAAATGGTCGGCTACTGCCTTTTGGTTCTCGGTACCCAATACGCGGGCATGATCATTCCTAACCTAGAAATGATTATCGACGCGGGCGTTCCATTGCTGCTTCAAGAGCTGGGTAACCTTCTTCCTATCCTTGTTGCTGTTCCTTTGGCAGTGAAGTTTGGATTCGGCCGCAAGACGATTGGCGCATGTTCTTCTATCAGCCGTGAGCCTTCAATCGCAGTTATTCAAGGCAAATTTGGCACAGGCAGCCCTGAGTACGTTGGCGTACTGGCTATCTACCTGTGTGGTTCTGTCGTTGGTACCCTTTGGTTCTCCGTTCTTGGCAGTATCGCACCGCTAACCGGTCTTCACCCTTTGGCACTGGCCGCAGGTTCTGGTGTAGGTTCCGGCTCGATGCTAAGCGCAGCATCAGGCGCACTGGTATCAGGTCTGGATCCTGAGATGGCAAAGCAAGTTCTGAGTATTGCTGCTGCATCTAACCTGCTGTCTTCTGTACTGGGCGCTCTGTCGCTGACCTTCTTGGGTCTGCCACTGGCTGAATTCATCTACAAAATCTGTAACAAAGGTAAATAAGCCATGAAAGCCATTTTTAACGACATGAAGCTAGTGTCGCTTGCGATTGTACTGGCCGGTTTTACCCAATTCCTGACAAACGGTACAGCACCACTAGAGATGGTAAACAGCTTTATCGCAATGTCAGTGATCGTTTTCCTGTCACTGGTAGCTAAGAAGTTCATTCCTTCTTCTTTGCCTACATTCGCGTACGCAACCATCATCGGTATTTTGATCTGCCTGCCTGACACGCCAATTCGCGCTTACTTCCTGGAATCTGTGGGTAAAATCCAGTTCCTGTCAGTGTGTGTCCCTCTGTTGGCATTCGCAGGTCTGTCTGTCGGCGGCCAGATGGAAGAACTGAAGAAGATGTCTTGGAAAGTGATCGTAATCTTCCTGATTGTTGCAACCAGCTGTTTCTTTGGCGCATCAATCGTTGCCCAAATCGGTTTCCAAATGAAAGGGATTATCTAAATGTCTGCGAAGTACGGCAATTTTAACCTAGACAGTAAACTGCTGGGTCTGCACGCGTTCAGCATCAAGACTCGTCGCGATCTACACCAGATCCCTGAAGTATCTGGCGAAGAGTTCAAAACCTCTGCGTATTGTCAGACGCTGATGACCGAAATGGGTTACTCGCTGACTACCTACGAAGGTTTCACTGGCTTTATCGCAGATTTGACCGTGAACCCAGAGTGGAACCGTGTCGCTTTCCGTGCTGATATGGATGCACTGGAAATGCAAGACATGACAGAGAACGATTACCGTTCTTCCCACGACGGTCGTTCACATAACTGTGGCCACGATACCCATATGGCTATCATTCTGACCACAGCAAAGTACCTGTCAGAAAACCAAGGCGAGCTTAAGCATAACGTTCGCTTTGTGTTCCAAATGGCAGAAGAAGACATGCGTATCCCTGGCGCAAGCAAAATGGTTGAGCTGGGTTGTATGGAAGGCGTTGCGGAAGTGTATGCACTGCACAATGATGCCGCGCTGGAATACGGCATGGTGAAAATCAACAACGGCATTATGTCTTCTTACGGTTCTGCGTGGACGCTGGATGTTCACGGCGTATCTGCGCACGGATCTACCCCTCAAAAAGGGATGGATGCGATTCGTGAAGCAAGCCGTATCATCATGGACATGGACTACATCGTTGCTAAGCGCACTAACCCATTCAGCCCTGCTGTATTCGGTTGCGGCATGTTCAACGGCGGTAGCATTCCAAACGCTGTGCCTGATTACGCACAAGCTCGCGGCACCATCCGTGCAATGGATGCGGAAACTGACCAAATCCTGAAAGACAGCTTCGGCACGTTTGTAAAAGAAAGTGAAATCCGTGGCTTCAAAACCACCATGGTGTGTGAAGGTTACCCTGCGGTAATTAACCACCCAGACGCTTACCAGCGCGTTATTGAGGCTGCACAAGCAACCGTTCCTGCTGACCGTCTGGACCCTCACGGTAAACCAATGACAGGCTCTGAAGATTTCAGCTTGATGGTGAATGCAGCAGAAAACCAGAAAGGCGCGATGTTCTTCCTGGGCAGTGGCAACGCTGAGGCGGGCATCTGTAACTACCTGCACTCAAGCCCTTACTACGTAGATGACGATTTCCTGCTTATCGGCGCGCAAATCTTCACGCGTATTGCTTGCTCGTAAAACAAGCGTCATTCCCCCTAAACATAAAAGGCCGGAGTATTCTCCGGCCTTTTCTTTTGCTTCGTCAATCAGTAATCATTACACGTTTTTCACACACATCACGTGATAGATGCCACCATGCAATTCCGTCCCTTCTGTCTCCTTCTCAAAGCCTGGGAATTCGTCATCCCACACTTCGAGGCTCTTGAGATATTTGATCTGCGGACTGCTTTCATCACCAAAGCTTTCACCGGACATAAGCATCGGAATACCCGGGGGGTACGGGATAACCGCGTTCGCGGCGACTCGCCCCACCAGCTGGTGAGATGGCACCATTTCTACGTTATCGGCAACAATTGCTTGGAACGCAGCGCGTGGCGTCATCACCGCGTCAGGCAGCATCTCATAAGCCGCATTCAATACTTCACCCGGATTATGTTTTTTAAGGTAAGCAAAGATTTTGTCACCCAGATCTTTAAGGCCCAAATTGCCATAAGCATCAGGGAAGTCAGCGACAAGATCAGGTAACGCGTCAACCAATGGCGTATTGTTATCGTAGTGGCGCTTAAAGGCCATTAGCGTATTTACCAAAGTTGCCCACTTACCTTTGGTGATACCCATGGAGAAGAGGAACATTACTTGGAAGTCAGTGGTACGGGTTGGCACAATACCAAAACGACCAAGGTACAAGGTTACCAGTGCGGCTGGAACACCTGTATCGAGTAGATGACCATCATCCCCCATACCTGGTGCCAGAATACTGACCTTAATAGGGTCGAGCATACACCAGTCTGCGGGCATGTCTTCAAAGCCATGCCATTTATCACCAGGGTGCATCACCCATGCATCCTGACTTTCACAGAGCAGGTCTGCTGGCGCGTCTTCGAACGCATAAGACTGCCCGGTGGCGGGATCTTTCACTACTTCTGCATTCCACGGGGTGAAGAACCAATCACCCTTTTCCGTGTACTCGCGATTCAAACGTCCCATCGCCTGACGGAAATCAACGGCTTCACGGATCACTTCCAGCGTCAGTGAGTGACCGCGATTACCCGCCATCTGAGAAACCGCAATATCGTTCGAGGCACTGATCGCATAAAGCGGCGATGTTGTTGCATGCATCATGTACGCCTGATTAAAGCGCTCGTAGCTGATCGCGCCTTTCCCATTCCGGACATGAAGCCACGATGCTTGAGAAAGCGCATTCAGCAATTTGTGTGTGGAGTGAGTGGCAAATACTGTTGGACCATCAGGATCGTCTACTGGATCGCCGCGCATCGCAAAGTGGTTTTCATAGATAGGATTGAAACGCGCATAACCATACCAAGCTTCATCAAAGTGAATGCGATCACTGCTTTCGGCTAAGATATCCTGCGCTCGTTTTGCGTTATAGCAAAGACCATCATAGGTACAGTTAGTCAACACCGCGTAAACGGCACGCTGATCGGCATAGTCTTTGGTTAATGAATACTCTTTCGCTCGTTTATCAAGAACAGGTTTAGACAGTTGGTCTGGGTAGATGGGTCCGATGATGCCATACCGGTTACGGGTCGGAACCAAATAAATAGGGCGCGAGCCAGACAGCATCAATCCCTGCTCAATGGATTTGTGACAATTCCGATCACAGATAACGAGATCATTTTCATTCATACACGCAGACATTATGGTGCGGTTTGAGCCCGATGTACCTGTCACCAATGAATACGATTGATGCGCACCGAACACTTTAGCGGCATATCGCTCGCTTTCACCAAATGACCCAGTATGGTCGAGCAGTGAACCTAAACTGCCGCGCTCAATCCCCATATCGGTGCGGAAAATACCTTCACCGTAATAATTATAAAATCGCTGCCCCGCTGGCGTTTTCGTAAAGCCAACACCACCTTGGTGCCCTGGTGCCGCCCAAGAGTACTCGTGAATATCATCATATTTCATTAATGCAGACATCAGAGGCGGAAGTAACTGGTTGCGATAACGCGTCATTGCTGCAATCGCACGACCTGCGATGAAATCAGGCGTGTCTTCAAGGATCCAGGCGAACTCATCCACCTTTTCCATCATTTCTTTGGTAACGTGCAACGTGATTTTTTTTCGTTCTGCTAAAAGGAAAACGGGAACACCTTGCTGGCGGCGATTCAACTTGTCGATAAGCACGAAAAAGCGATCGTTCTCTTCGGCTTGCGAACCACTCATTGCCGACGTCAACATCAAGCAATCTAACGCCGTGTTAGTGAAAATCATGGAGTAACAGTCATCATAACTGTTCGCTACCATCACCCTCGCCCCGCCCTCTTCGAGTTCGGCAATCAATCTTTCAATCGCATTGCCAACCATGCCCTCTCTGTGGGCCTCTTCCAGAATCAGAACATTAAATTTCTTTCCATAGGTTTTCATAGCCTACCCCAGCACTGTACATGAAGAAGAGATTGCTCAAATGTTTGTTGAGACTCATTCACCATAGAAGAGAGCATAGCAACGCAAAGTCGCAAAAGAGCAACTATGAAAAAAAATCTGATTTTCCCAACTGGCGATAATCCAAGTGATCAGCACTCAGTTCTAAATGTCGCTTTTTATCTATCAGACTGTCTTGTAAACGAATCAAACCGCCCTCTCTTGAACATCTATTTTGAGTTCGACGGTGCGTGCATTTTGATGTAGCACGCAAAATGTCACCTTTTGGCGCAATACTTATATGCTCTTTAAAGACAGCGCATGGAAGAAACTCATTTCCGCATTTCAAATTAAGCCCAAGGCGGTGGAGAATAAACATGGCATCAGGAAATAAAATGGGATTGGTTGGCCTCACGACTATCGTGACGGTCAATATGATGGGGTCAGGCATCATCATGCTGCCTGCTAGTTTGGCTCAAACCGGGGCAATTTCGCTGCTCTCATGGATAGTTACCGCGATTGGTGCAATGTGTATCGCCTATGCATTTGCCAAGTGCGGGATGTACTGTAACAAAGACGGGGGGATGTCAGCGTACGCCAATGAGGCGCACGGAAAGTCCTCATTTTTTATTGCTTCCTACACTTACTATGTCTGTCTAGTGATCAGTGCGGTTGCGATCGCCGTATCCGCAGCAGGCTATTTAGTACCCTTTTTCCCTTGGATAAAAACCACCCCCATTCACACCTTTATCGCTGTTGTGGCAATACTCGTTGTCACCATGGTAGCCAATTTTTGGGGACCAAAAATCACGGGGCAAATATCAGCAATTACGGTGTGGGGTATCATCATTCCGGTTGTGGGTCTTTCTATCGCAGGTTGGTTCTGGTTTAAACCAGACGTGTTTGCAGAAGCGTGGAATCCTCACCAAGATACCAATATCACCGCGATTTCTTCTGGTATCGCACTCACGCTGTGGGCTTTCCTTGGGATTGAGTCTGCGGGGGCAAACTCGGGGGCCGTTGAAAACCCCGAAAAGAACGTTCCCTTGGCATGTATGCTCGCCACAAGCTTCACAGCCATCGTTTACATAGCATCGACGTCCGTGATTCAGGGGATCATCCCCAATGCTGAGCTTGCGAAATCAGATGCCCCTTTCGGCCTTGTATATACCTATATGTTTAACGAGACCGTGGGTAGCGTCATTACGGCGCTTGCGGTTATCGCTTGTATTGGTTCACTGCTGGGCTGGCAATTCACAAATGCACAAGTTTCTAAAGCAGCCGCAGACATCAAGCTGTTTCCGAAAGTCTTTGGCGAAGTCAACAAAGCCGATGCACCCATCAAAGGCATGCTGATCATGCTGGGGCTGGAATTGATACTTGCTATCATGACCATCTCGCCAAACTTGGTGAATCAATTTAACGTGCTGCTCAATCTTGCTGTGTTTATCAACATGGTGCCTTACATCTTGTCGCTCACGGGTCTAGAAGTCATTCTTCGCAAGAAGAAAGTCAGTAAAAAGGAATACCAGACAGGTGCTGTCATCGGTACGCTTGCGGTGGTTTACAGTATCTATGGTGTCTACGCCTGCGGTCAGTCAGCCGTATTCTACGGCGCAATCCTGACACTGTTTGGTTACATTTTCTATGGCTTCTTAGCTGCCCGAGACAACAGTGACAATGGCTCTATGGCCTAGGAGGGAACGATGCATTTTGCAGTTCTGAACCCCAAATCAGTCCGTCTTTGGACGCTGTTATGTCTGCCGCTGGTTTTAGGAGGGCTTAGCTTTTCACTCCATGCCGCAGAAGAAACGCAGGACACTGAAGTCGTAGAGATTGACGAATCAGATCCTATGACGGCAATCGAAATTATTATAGGGAAACGTATTCCTGATTCGGTTCTGGACGGTGAACGGCCACATCATGTTTATCGCCCAAAAACACCGATTTATCACCATCATCATCCGGAGAATGAAGCTGTCCCACCAGCAATCAGGAAACACTTGCTGGTTGATCATCCCGAGGTAAATAACAATCAAGGTAGGGTGATTCGCACGCCACCAGAAAACGACAACCAATGACGTCAATGAAAAACGCCAGCGATGTGCTGGCGTTTTAATTTATCGACAAAATACATTTAGTATACGGGTAGCTCTAACCCTTCAAACAGCGAGCCAACTTTCTCACTGCTATTCTGCATCAATACATTTTCCATCAAGGTTTTCGTCAAGTGTGGCGAAAAAGACATCAAGAAGTCATACATGTAATTTTGCAGAAGAATGTCTTTTGAGAAACAAATCCATGCGTTGGACGGCTCAAACAAGTGATCAAGGTTTATATAGGTCAGACCCGTGTTTTTAATGTCTTTCGCCGCAAGGGAAGACACTATGCCAATACCAAAGCCTAGCTGTACGTAACGTTTTATCACGTCAGCATCCATTACTGTCATGAAATAATTTGGCGAAATCCCTTCTCGCTCAAACGCTTCGTCTTGCGTACGCCGACCCGTAGCGCCCGGTTCGTAACTCAAAATGGGATATTCTGCTAACTGCCTCAGTGTAGGTTTTGATACCTCTGCCAGCGGGTGATCTTCAGGCACAACCAAACCAAGCGTCCATCGATAAGCAGGTAAGACAATCAGATCGTTATCTAAACCCACATCATGTGCAACAATCGAAAAATCAGAATGCCCTTTGCTGATCACCCCTTTTGTTTGGAGTGGCAAAGTAGGATGCAAATGAAAATTGATATTCGGGTATTTACGGGTGAAGTACGACACGCTGTTGGGCAGTAAATAGCGTGCGATGGTATGCGTGGTATAAATATTCAACGTGCCGACACTTGGGTCCAAATGCTCGCTCGCCAACGCTTTAATTTTCTGCTCCAGCGCCAGCATACGTTCGACTTGTTCGAGAATACGCTCACCAATCGGCGTGATCCCGCTCAGGTTCTTGCCTCGGCGTTCGAAGATACGAACACCCAGCTCTTTTTCAAGCAACCCAACTTGCTTGCTGACACCTGGTTGCGTTGTAAAAAGCGATTGTGAAGCAGCGGACACGTTCAGATTATTGTCCTTTATCGCTTTAAGATATTTGAGCTGTTGAAGTTTCAATCCCTTACCTCAAACTAAAATGGCAGCTATAGATCTTAAATTTATAAGAGCAAACTATTTTAAACAAGCGTTATACCGTGAGTTTGCTCAGTGTTTAGCAAATGTAGGGAAGAAAAAATAAAGCCAGCACATTGCTGACTATCAAATAGCAGAGAAATTTGAGCGCTTACTGGCATTTATCCAGAATACTGTCGCTGGCCTCTTCGATTAAATCCAGCACCTGCTCAAAGCCTTGACCACGGCCAAAATACGGATCTGGAATCTCTTCCAGCGTGACATCGCCATGGCTTAAAAACAGTGACACTTTATGTCGGTACTGTTTCGGGCAGTTATCAAGAAGGTCCGCAAGATTGGCTTTATCTGCGGCCAAAATCATATCAAAGTGCTCAAAATCGTCTGATACGACGGGACGAGAATAAATGCCAGAAAAATCATAACCACGCGCTTCTCCGGCAGCGCGACTTCGCGAGTCTGGTTTCGCACCTTCGTGATACCCAATGGTGCCCGCTGAGTCGATAATCACATCAATCCCTCGATCGGCTGCTTTCTGCCTCAGCACCGCCTCACCTGTGGGTGAGCGACAAATGTTACCCATGCAAACCACAAAGATTTTTGTTGCTTTGTGCGTTTTCATAGTGGTCGACGTCCTGTCTTTGAGACTGATTATTCCATGCTGTTACTGCCAATCTATCAGACTGTTTTCTGTAGCACCATGATTTGTCTGATTCCCCGGCGGCTGACGCAAATTTACTTTCGGTTCGCGCTTCCAATAAAAAATGGTTTTGGTATGTTGGTGTCCATTCACGAATACGGCACAAAGGAATCAGCCAGTTGAATTATAGGATTCAAGAATGAGCAACGAACGCTACAAAGC
This sequence comes from Enterovibrio nigricans DSM 22720, assembly GCF_900167155.1. Classification (GTDB taxonomy): domain Bacteria; phylum Pseudomonadota; class Gammaproteobacteria; order Enterobacterales; family Vibrionaceae; genus Enterovibrio; species Enterovibrio nigricans. The sequence goes on from NZ_FUXU01000006.1 coordinate 74,708, forward strand.
CCGCCAACAAAAAGTCAAAGAGCAAGTAGATGAACGTGTCGCTGTCGCACAAATAGAAAAAGGCCTTTTGTTGGTGATCACAGGCAATGGGAAAGGAAAATCCACATCAGGTTTTGGTGTGATCACTCGTGCTACGGGTCATGGACAAAAATGCGGCGTCGCTCAATTCATTAAAGGCACATGGGAGTGTGGCGAGCGTAACTTACTGCAAAAATGCGGCGTCGAGTTTCATGTTATGGCTACTGGCTTTACATGGGATACACAAGATAAAGACGGCGATACCCGTGCGGCTCAAGAGGTATGGCAAGAATGTAAGCGCATGCTGGCCGACTCTAGCTACGATGTCGTACTACTCGATGAGATGACCTATATGGTGACGTATGGCTATGTTGAGCTTGATGATGTCGTGACTGCGCTGGAAAATCGTCCGAGCGAGCAATCCGTTATCATTACCGGTCGCGCCGCACACCGCACATTGACAGACATGGCAGATACCGTGTCGGAAGTACGAAACGTGAAACACGCTTTCGAAGCAGGTGTGAAAGTTCGCAAAGGCATTGATTGGTAATTCTATAGCAAAAGGAAAGGGCTCTTCTTCAGAGAGCCCTTTATCACTAATCTCGGAAGCAATCATGCTCATTGCAAAGCATGGCATCAATGCTTTGCCAACCGAGAAGTCGCATCCACAATGCGGGAATCTGCCTTGGAAGCACAGGTCCCGGATCGACTTGCTTGGGCTCCACCATTTGCCAGATATTATCTTCACCCATTTCCGCCACGATAAATTTAAACGGTTGGTACATTGCCATACCCAGTCGTAAGTCTGTCACGGTCAGGACATTCCCTTCTTGTTGGTATCGCACAAAACCCTTCGTGAAATATTCGAAATCAACAAGACGTGTCGGATTCACAGGAAAAGGCCACTCACCACGGGCCATCGGCATCCAATCGATATTCGGATCCTCATCCTTCAGAGAAGCTAACCCTTCCCAGTACTTATCTCCATCTAACACGACAATCCGCCAAAGCACCGTATTCAGAGGGGTTGGGGCAACAAATACTGGCTGCCCTTCAAGGTGCGTACCCGCCAGGTTTTCTTCAACACGGTCTTGGATCATCCCCATCGCCACCAGCGACCACCCCAAATACAACGTAGACATCGTAAGACCAATTCCGCAGAGTTTTGCCGCCCTACTACGCCAAATAAATGCGGCTAATACAGGAATGAGCAAGGGGATGGTGTAGAGGGGATCGATAATAAAAATGCTAGATATCGCAACAGGCGGCGTGTTTAAAGGCCAGAATAGCTGCGTGCCATAGGTTGTAAAAGAGTCAAGAATAGGATGTGTCACCAACGCAGCAGTGATGAGCAACCACAGTTGCCAAAGCGGCCAAGATTCCGCGACAAATCGCTTCCAGAGTATGGCCAAAACCGTGGCAAACGGGATCAGAACAAACAAAGAGTGGCTAAAACCTCGGTGCTCAATCATGTTCGAGATTGGATCACCGTAGTCTAAAAATACGTCTAAATCAGGCAGCGTCCCTAACGCAGCACCGGCTAGAAGTATCTTTGGCGAGCAACGTTTGCCCGCAACTAAGCCCGCTACCGCCGCGCCAAGAGCAGCTTGAGAGATCGAATCCATTAACGCTTCCCATGATTACTTATTGTTATTAGCCTAAACGGCCTGAAAATGCAGGCGATTTGGAGATGACTGCAAATGATAGCGTTGCAAACGTTCAGAGTTAAATATTTCGTTACGCACTTTCGCTATCGCCAGCAAGTTTCTGTGTCCTTGATCTCAACATTTCACCCTTACTTTTTGTAGGTTTTAAAGTGAGACGATTAAAGAGGAGAAGACATAGGATGCCAGGAAAAGTATCAGACTACATGACACCAAAAGTTCGCTAACAAAGTTACAGCTTGAAAGGGCTATCACTCACCCGATGAAATCCACCAGCAAGTAAGAGGTTTGTTGTTGAGTTCGTTTGTAAGACAGCAGGAAAGCCAACCTAGAAAGCTAGTGTGTTAGTGGATTGCACCAGTTGAGCGATTACACTAAAAGAAAATACGCTCTGTACGACGATTTGAGACGATGTAGGGATTTAGTAAGGTGATTTATCGTTGTTAGGTGCTAAAACGTCACTGTGAGCTAACGAAACCGTTTGCTGATAGCCTTCTGACCCTTATTTTTAATGAGTTTCACTGACCCAATCAAAAAGACTGCTTTTGCTTTAAGTTGTGGCACTACATGAAAATGACTTCTCACACTGGATAGTTTGAAACATGCACTAGGGTTTACGTGAGGTCATTTGAATGGAGTGTCTAAACTGCGTTGCTGAACCAATCCTAAAAAGTTGATGGTTGTTGGTGATGTTTGTTGTTGTCAGGGAAAAGTATACGTAACTCATGATCTCCAACCCTCAAGGGTAAACATGTGCTGATTCATCACGGCGCTAAAGCACCTATTCATCTAGCACCCTTGACCGTTGAACATCATCGAGTTTTAAAATCATATCCCTGACAAGCAACTAAACTTTCAAAAGTTAACATTGATTAGGTATTGGTGTTTTCATGTCGCTATCTGAAAGGTAACCCCTCAACAATCCAATCACTCAAACCACCAGCACAATGATGACCTCACCCCTTTAGAAAATACCACTGCGTAAGCCTGTAAACTTTGGCCGATTTACGTGCTGGAAGCACGTCCTACAAACATCATCACTAACAAAAGTTATAGTGCTTTAAGTGCTGGTGGTTGTTCCCTCACTCAAACACCCCTTGTTTAGGTCATCCCATCCCCTAATTTTCCAAAGCTGAAACATGCCTAATTCCATCGATGAATCAGTGAGTTACAAAAAGGGATGGGGCAACCAATAGATATGATGATACATCCTTAATTTTAAATTCTCACAAACAGCCTTTTTTCGATTTCTGGCTGTATTTAAGATATTCACCACTTTTAACCACAAATGAGACATTTAAGTGAGTAACACCTTTCAATCCGACTTAACCAATTCGGCAAACCCATCTCAGGCAATCCAAATCTATGAGGCATTGTGTGGATTTGGTAAAACGTCAGCTATGGTTAAATGGCTATTCAAAGAACAGCAAGCTAACCCTAAACTAACGATTGTTGCATCACCGACTAAACACCTTTCACGGTCAACCTATTCTAATTTTGTTAACCAGTATTCTGAGTGCGACGATGACATAGACGCTCATGTAAGAATCATTGATGTGAACCATGTTCCTCATGTTGAAACTGCACTAGCTGAAATTGACCAAATCCATAGGGACGGTAATTTTGATGGTGTTGTATTCATCACTCATGCAACCTTGTTTAAGGATTCATTAGCAGCATTCCTTTCACGTTCCCATGTAATCATTGATGAAACCCCGTCTAAATCAATCAACATGATCCAACTGTCAGTTTCACAAGCTAACATAGCTAAAGTTCGTCGTTTCTGTAACTTTCAAACCCTGACCTACGGCAACAAACGAAAGGAGTGTGAACGGGTAACACTCAAGAAAGATGTAGACACTAGATTCAAGGTTGAGGCCATTATCATCAACCATGAACTAGCAAAGGATGAAACCAACTCGGACAAATACATTGAGCTGTTACGTTTCCTTTTAGACGAGCATTCAATTACCTATTATAGCAATGGTGAGTCACACATCTTTCAAGCTGTTAACTCAGACAACAAGCAAACCACATTCTTACATGGGTTTTTACGGTCACTTGAACCACGATACTTTAAGATCTCTTTACCATCACTCACCGTTGTAACCATAGGAGATCCACAGCTACGACAATATGATTTCTTGAACCCAGTGAATACAGAAATTAAACCCTCTGTTCGTGTTCGCGCTTTAAAATTCTCTGTCCTGATCTGAACCAATTGGTAAAACGTAGCCTCATCAATCAAAGGAGGGACATGATTAGATAGTGTGTGCTGCTTTCCACGAACCGTGATGTTGAATTCACCATACAAAGCCTTTCTGGTGTGAATCCGTCGTAACATCATTTCACCCCAATCAAGTTTAGGATGATGGACAACAAGCCAATCCTGAATACCTCTCACTGGTGAACCTGAAAGCATCATATTGATGACTGTTTTCATCACCGTTGCTTTGTACGGGTTAAGGCTGATTTCACCCGTTTCTGTGTTTGTGTCGATGTAACTCGGGTAACGTCCTGACGGAATAGCCAAAGGTAAACCGTTCACACCTTTCACACCGTCATGGTGGTTTTGAATTCTGACTAGGTTTGCTTTTGTCACTCGTTCACTCTTTGCCTGTGATTCACCGTTAGCACGTGAAAGGCTAATCAGTGCCATCATTAAATTCGTCATCAGGCTTGGATCATGCTTATCAAAAATCCGTTTTTCTTGAGTGATGTAAATTCGACATTTGTCGATGATTCCCGTCAGTGTGTGAACTGCTGTGTTGATGTCCTCACGTGACAAGCGATCCAAGTTACTCAACACCAATACAGAATCAGGTGAGGCTATCCCACTATCTAGCAGTTCGATGATTCTAGAGAATCTAGGACGTTCACTAGCATTGATTTTGAAAGCACTGACAGCAAGATCTGAAAAGGTTTCATGATATGGGGTTAACTCGTATTCGTTACAAAGGAAATCCCTTTCATCGTCTGATAGTTGCTGACCTTTTAAACCGGTTTTGTCGATCTGCTTTGACGTTGAAACTCGGCTGTATTCGATTAGATAGTTGTTCATGCTTTAGTGAATTACTTTTGCAAGCGTTAGCTTTCGTCGTAGTTCCCGTAACTCAACTGGTAAATCACGATTAGGCTGCAACCCTGCTTTGAATAGGATTTCCTTACACACATATGTTTGCTTTGGTGAAAGACGACTAAAGCCACCACATGACACCAGAAACCTGAGATCACTAGCTGTCAGTTTCTTATCAAAGTACGACTTAAACGCTGGATGTGTAGCAATATTGATTAGGTGACCGATTGATCGTTTATATCGATCTTGCTGGTCATCAGGGCGTTTAAACCATGTTCTTCCTACTTGTCTCACTGGTTAACCTTAATGGTTTGGTTCGTTTGCAGGGGAATCTATTCAAATTCACATATGTGAACAAATCGAAAGGTTCATGGTGACGATCAAGGAAATCGATTCATTAAGAACATGCATTGAGTGCATGTGGATTTTTAAGCCATGCATCAAGTGCATGTTGATCAATCGGTGAGTGATGACATTTTTGCATATCCATTGGTTATGTCATGCATGTTGGTCATTTTGTTGATTAGTTTTTGATAGGGTTTGATTGATATGCGTTCGAAGCATGTAGATCATTTGAATACATGCATGTTGTGCATGTTGTGCATGTAAGTCATGTAAAAATGTCATTGGATTAAGCTATTGACAGAGTGCAAAATTTTTTCGATTCATCAATCATCTCCAAATTTTCAGTCTTGAGCTAGGATTCTCTACCGCTCTTGCTTCTAACACTCTCCAAACACCCCAGCTTTTAAAATGGTTTTAGGCACACGAAAGCTCATCACCATTACGCCTCAGATGGGCGTAAGAGAAGCCTACTTTTTGATGAGGGATGAAGACATTCGACATTTGCCCGTTGTTGAAGAAGACCAACTGGTAGGCATTATCAGTGATCGACAATTACGACGGCCGAATTGGGCTGATGAAGCTCCCGATATTGAGCACCCCTATCTCCTTTCCGACGACTTAACCGTTGGTGATGTCATGGAGAAAGATGTTGTTACTTGCCGCACCTATGAAACCTTATCTAAAGCAAACAAAACCATCATGAACCACAACGTAGGTGCACTCCCCGTGCTCGATAAAACCGATGCCCTGGTCGGTATTCTCTCTGCGGTAGATTTATTGGCGGCGTTACAAGATTTATTAAAGTACCAGAAATCCAAGAAGAAAGTACGCGCGTAATAAGCAAAAGAAATCCACCTTAGGGTGGATTTCTTTTTGTTTTGTTTTTGTTTGAAAAACTTAGTTAAACAAACCTTTCAACAACTTATCCGTGACTTGTTTAACTTTGTCATCGTCAGCTTTATCACCCAACAGTTTCTTCAAACCTCGCTCCGCTTCCTTACGGGCTTTTGTTTCTAGTACTTTGTTGCTCGACAACAGTGCCTTCACATCAAGTTTGTACCCTGGAGCCTGCCAAGTACCGTTTATCTTCACTGGAATAGTGAGGTCTTTTAACTCATCGATATCTTTGCCGCCCTGCCCTTTACTAGTGCCAACCACGGACACAAACACATCGAAGTCCAAAGTTTCGTTGAGCAGGTTTGTTTGGCCTTCGCTGTGGACACGCAGCGCCGGCGCTTCAACTTTCAGATTACGCGTAGACGCGATACCTTTGCCCAAATTGAAGGTTGCGCTCATGCCACTAAAGTCGGTTTTTCTTGCTTCATCAACGTACTCTGCACGTTTACCTTTCAAGGTTGCTTTCGCTTCACGGATCATTTCTGGAATATTGATGCCATTAATCGCACCATCCACAAAATTGATACCGACAGTGCCAGTAATGCCACTGCGCAAGCGTTTTTCTGAAAGACCCACACCGCTGACATTCACATCAATATTGCCTTTACCCGAGAGCATATCTTGCCCCGCAGCAGCGACCAACAACAGCTGAACATTCACATTTTTCATGCCCTTGGTGACCTGATAGCGCGCAGGAGAAACCGATGCGTCTAAGCTACCTTTCGCAGCAATCGTGCCGCCATACAAATTTGCATCGAACTGATTGATCGCGACTTTACCGCGATTAACCGCAAAGTTTGCCATCACATCCGTCACTTGAACATTGCTGGCAATAAAGTCATCGATAGTGATCACGCCGGCGATATCCAGTGCTTTAAGCGCAGACAAATCAGGCTCTACATCGCTCAGCGGCTGCTTCTTCGCTGGCGGCGTAGAAGGTGTCGCCGGCTCTCCCGCACTTTCGCTGTTCCCTGCTGGCTTATCTCCTTGTGTAGAAGAATTAGGGTTGCCCAAGAACGCATCCACATTGATTTTTGAACTGTGGACATCAAAACGCACCGCAGGAATATCCGCCAGCACCACATTTGCCTCACCGTCGACTGTCAGCTCATCCACCGAGGCTTTCATATTCGTCAGTGATGCTTTCTGTGCATTGTTGTCAAACTCAACGTCACCGTTGAATCCGATCATCATTTCTGGTCGAGGTAAGCCTTCACCTGAAATCTGGCTATTTAACTCAAAATTCGTCGCCGTGATCAGTGAAATAGCTTCATTGACATTCAAAGACGTTTTGCCTTTAGCATCAAACGTCATGTCATTCGCATTACCTTTTGCTTCAAAGCTCAGGGCCATTGGCACGCCTAAGCCTAATTGATCGACATTTAGGCTAACGTTTTCCAATTTCATTTGAGCATCTGATGCACTGGCAGAGAGCGCAAGCTTACGCAATTGAGACTTCATGATGTCTTTTTCAATCATGGCTTCTGCACTGCCCTTGGCATTAAACGCCAGCGCATTTTGCTTACCGGTCACATCAAAATCGATAGGTACCCAAACGCCCGTTTCCAGTTTACCGATATTCAGGTTAAGTGAGCTGATCTCACTCTTTGTGTGTGCTTTGTCATCACGTACCGTTGCGCTGGCATCAACAACGTCCAATCCACCGATGGTAATTATCCATGCAGCGGCAGGCTTGGTATCTGCGGATGCTGTTTCGGCTGTAGCAGGCGAAGTTTCACCTGATTTCGATTCTTCGGCTGGCACTGTCTCACCTGACAAGCCATCTAAATTGCTGGTCCCGTTTGGCAGGGTTTGAATAAAGACATGTGCGCCGTACAAGCTCACCATGCCGATATCCAACTGATCAGAAAGAAGCGGCATCACAGCAACCGACATTTCCGCCTTGTCGAGTTTCAACATGTCGGGTTCGGCGAATCTTTTCGGGTTTTTAAACGCCAGCTTTTCTACCGATAAACCTAAGCTCGGCCAAAAATGCCAACTGATATCGCCATCAATGACCAATTCTCGCCCTGTCGCTTTTTTCACTTCATCAGCAATCAGCGGCTTAAAGTCATTCGGGTTGATGACGGCGACAAGAACGCCAATGGCGATAACAACCAGTAGCACCAAGCCAAGTAGGACATAAAGAAGCTTTTTCATGTTGGTAATCAGTTCCTTATCTAGGGCGAGTAGGTATTCGACTATTTTATCGAATTACGAATACAATTATTGCCGAGGCGTATCCAATATCAAAGAATACTGCTCGGGTAAATAAAGTCACATTATTGATAAAATGACATAAAAAAAGCCGGACTCAAGTCCGGCTTTTTTCTTATGCTTTCAGCAGTTTGGCAATATGTGCTTTTAACACATCAATCGCAATTCGGTTTTTACCGCCACGTGGGACGATGATGTCTGCATATTGTTTTGACGGTTCAATGAACTGCATGAACATTGGACGTACCGTTTTCTGATACTGTTCCAGCACGGATTCCATCGTACGACCACGCTCTGCAACGTCGCGTTTAACACGGCGCAAAAGACAGATATCCAAAGGAGTGTCCATGAAAATGCTGGCGTGCATGATGTCACGTAGGCGAGGATCAGTCAGAAGCAGAATACCTTCTAAAATGATCACTTTCTTCGGCGTCAATGTCGAGGTCGCTTCCAAACGGGTATGTTCTGAGTAGCTGTACTGAGGTACTTCTACTGATTTGCCTTCCATTAGCTCGTTGAGGTGCTTACACAGCAGATCGTGGTCAAGCGCTTGCGGGTGATCGTAATTCGTCTTGACGCGGTCTTCCATACTGAGGTGACCTTGGTCGCGATAGTAGCGGTCTTCCGTGATAACACCGATCTGGTGATCGCCCACTTTTTCTTTTAGTTCTTGATAGATTGTACTGGCGATCAAACTTTTACCGGATGCAGACGCTCCTGCAATACCGATAATGACACATTGGTTGTTGTCACTCATAAATGAATACCCGGGAATATGGCGAGAAATAAACCGCCTGATTATAGGGAGTTGAACTCGCGCTTTCTATCTAAATTTGTGATGAAAGTCTCAAATAGCGGTGAGATGCTGAAAGTTTCATCACTTTGATTGCGCATTGTCCAACCCTATATGGATATTAAAGATAAGCGCATCAGCTCACTGTCGTGATCGCGATAGACTCCGCAGCGACATCTCCGCGCCAGTACAATTGACTAGCAACATTCAAAGCGACTTGCGTATAAATGCGCGCGAATTCACTGTCTGACGCAGATTCCATTGTCGGCTTGCCTGCATCAATATCCTCTCGGATCTGAATATGCAAAGGCACTTGACCAAGCAGCGACAGCCCAAATTGCTCAGACATTTTCACCGCCCCGCCGTGACCAAAAATCGCTTCATGATGACCACATTGACTGCAGATATGGTAGCTCATGTTTTCCACAACCCCGAGTACCGGGACCGCGACTTTTTCAAACATTGCGACGCCCTTAATAGCATCCGCTAGCGCAAGGTCTTGAGGTGTTGTTACGACAATGGCTGCCGTCACCGGAAATTGCTGCGCAAGACTTAGCTGAATATCACCTGTACCCGGTGGCATATCGACAATCAAATAATCAATATCTGGCCATCGTGTTTCATTCACGAGTTGCGCGAAGGCTTTTGATGCCATTGGCCCCCGCCACACCATGGCATTTTCGTCAGGCACTAAATATCCAATGGAATTACTGTACAAACCGTGCGCTTCGATAGGCTCCATCAATTTTCCATCAAGGGTGATGGGCTGCTTACCCTTAGTGCCGAGCATAATCGGTAAGGACGGACCATAAATATCCGCATCAAGAATACCTACCTTTGCACCCTGCGCTTTTAAAGCAAGTGCAAGATTGACCGATGTTGTTGACTTGCCTACACCGCCTTTTGCTGAACTGACAACCAGAAGGTTCTTCACACCTTTCAGCAAGGCTTTGTCACCCGCTTTTATTGGTGCAACACGGGACGTAATAGCGATATCAGGAATGACCTCTCCCGCTTCTTGTTTCGCACTCAACCAGGCTGTGAGTGCTTGAATAACAGCATTTGCCGCAAAAGGGAACGTCACAGAGATGTCCCCCTTCTTCGATTGTGTCACCAAACCTTTATGGCTTGCCCAATCAGAGACCAAGGTGAAATGCTCAAATTGATTAAGAAGTGAAATAACGTCGTTTAAATCTTTGGGCTGGGTTTTATCTCGTCCAAAAAACATAGTAGGAAAGCTCTCCGGCATGGATTTGCAAAACTCCTTTTAGCCTAATGAATTTTCCGGTGATTCACACGGTTTTCGACCCTAAATATGAAATGCAATGATGAAAGGTGAATAACATCGTGAAAGCTAGGCTTTCCAACGCGTATCAGGTAAGATTTGCGGCATTCATCCGATTCATTTGTCAAAAGCGAACATTCTAAATTATGGCTGCAAACCAACGTAAAATTCTGGTTACCTGTGCCCTGCCTTACGCGAATGGCTCAATCCATTTGGGTCATATGCTAGAGCATATTCAGGCAGACGTATGGGTGCGTTATCAGCGCCTGCGTGGCAACACTGTAAACTTCATCTGTGCAGACGATGCGCACGGTACCCCTATCATGCTGAAAGCTCAGCAACTGGGTATTGAACCTGAAGCCATGATCGCCGAGATGCAAAAAGAGCACGAAGCAGATTTTGCAGGCTTTGACATCAGTTTTGATAACTATCACAGCACTCACAGCGATGAGAACCGTGAACTGGCATCATTTATCTACACGCAGTTGAAAAACAATGGCTTCATTAATAGCCGTACCATTTTTCAGCTGTTTGACCCAGAAAAAGAGATGTTCCTGCCAGACCGTTTCGTTAAAGGCACGTGCCCGAAATGTAAAGCAGAAGACCAATACGGCGACAACTGCGACAATTGCGGTGAAACCTACAGCCCAACCGACCTGATCAACCCTAAATCAGCGGTTAGCGGCGCAACACCCGTCATGAAAGATTCCGTTCACTTCTTCTTCGACCTGCCACAGTTTGGTGACATGCTGCAAGCGTGGACCAAATCGGGTGCACTGCAAGAAGAAACCGCCAACAAGATGGCTGAATGGTTTGAGTCAGGTCTGCAACAGTGGGACATTTCTCGTGACGCACCGTACTTCGGTTTCGAAATCCCTGGTGAAACAGGTAAATACTTCTATGTTTGGCTCGATGCGCCTATCGGCTACATGGGTTCATTCAAAAACTACTGTGACAAAAATGGCACTGTAGACTTTGACGAATACTGGAAAAAAGACAGCGATACCGAGCTATACCACTTTATTGGTAAAGATATCGTGTACTTCCACAGCTTGTTCTGGCCTGCAATGCTAGAAGGTGCTGGTTTCCGTAAGCCAACAAATGTTTTCGTTCACGGTTATGTCACCGTTAACGGCGCGAAAATGTCTAAATCTAAAGGTACGTTCGTCAAAGCAAGCACGTACCTTAAGCACCTAGACCCTGAGTGTTTGCGCTACTACTATACAGCGAAGCTGAACAATCGCATTGACGATCTCGACCTGAATCTGGATGACTTCGTTCAGCGTGTGAATTCAGACATCGTGAACAAAGTCGTTAACTTGGCGTCTCGAAATGCTGGCTTCATCGCCAAACGTTTTGACGGCATGTTGGCTGCTGAATGTGCAGAGCCTGCTCTATACGCAGAGTTTGCTGATGCGGCAGAACGTATTGGTGATCTGTACGAGAAGCGCGAATACAGCCGTGCTATCCGCGAAATCATGGCACTGGCTGACAAAGCAAACCAGTACGTTGATGAAAAAGCGCCGTGGGTTGTTGCGAAAGAAGAAGGCAAAGACGCAGAGCTTCAAGCAATCTGTACCATGGGCATCAACTTGTTCCGTGTACTCATGGCTTACCTGAAACCTGTTATGCCTGAACTGACAGCTCGCTCAGAAGCATTCCTGAACGAAACACTTACGTGGGAAGGTATTGCGCAACCGCTGACTTCACACAAAGTGAGCGCTTTCAAAGCCCTGTTCAGCCGTATCGATCCGAAGCACGTTGAGGCGATGGTTGAAGCATCGAAAGAAGATGCAGCTGCAGAAAAAGCAGTAGCGGAAAAAGCGAAAGGCCCGTTGGCAGACGAGCCAATTGCAGCAGAAATCGAATTCGATGACTTTGCAAAAGTAGACCTACGCATCGCAAAAATCATCTCATGCGAGTCTGTGCCTAAAGCCGACAAGCTGCTGAAGTTCCAACTGGATATCGGCGGTGAAACCCGTCAAGTATTCTCGGGGATTAAGTCTGCTTACAATCCAGAAGATTTGATTGGTAAGTACACAGTGGTCGTTGCAAACCTGAAGCCACGTAAGATGAAGTTCGGTATGTCTGAAGGTATGATTCTAGCCGCAGGCCCAGGTGGTAAAGACCTGTGGTTGTTGGAACCGCACGAAGGTGCGCAACCCGGCATGCGCGTGATGTAATCTAGCGATACCTCGCTAACAAAAAAGGCCAGCAATGCTGGCCTTTTTAATTTAACACTCACGCATATCAGCCTGTTCGGCGGAATTGCTTTACCAATCTTTTTTGCTCTTCCAATGCGGAATAAAGCTTCTCAGCTTCCGTCACCGACTCACGTGCAATGTTGATGGTTTGCTGCGACAACTCAGACACCGACTGAATATTACCGTTCATCTCGTTCGACACTGCGGCTTGCTCTTGGACTGCCGTAGCAATTTGATGATTCCGATCATTGATATCCGTCACCAACTCCTGAGAACGGCGCAATACGTCACCCGCTTGCTCTGCACTGGTCACACACTCTTCAGACAAGGAGGTTCCTCTAGCCATGGCATCCACGGCTTGCTGTGTACCGTTCTGAATTTGAGAAATCACATCTTGAATCTCAGAAGTAGACTCTTGCGTGCGTTGAGCGAGTGCTCGAACTTCGTCTGCGACAACGGCAAAACCTCGACCTTGCTCACCCGCGCGGGCTGCCTCTATCGCGGCGTTCAGTGCGAGTAAGTTCGTTTGCTCGGCAATACCTTGAATGACATCAGATACCGCACCAATGCGCTTACCATGTTCTTCCAGTTCAGAAATCACACTGGACGCATCGCTAAGCTGCTTCGCGAGGTTTTGAATTGCGTCCACCGTTTTTCCTACGGTTTCCATCCCCGCCAAGGTGGCATCTTGTGCCTCTGTCGCCGCATCAGATGCACCTTGAGTGTTACCGGACATATCATTGGCTGTCGCTGACATTTCATTAATAGCGGCTGCTATCTGATCAGTTTCTGCATTCTGGCGGTCGAGGTTCCCAGATGTTCTCTGCCCATTCTCTTTCGCGACGCTTGCAGCGGCGAGCACTTGGTCACTGCCATCCATGATTCGACCAACCACAGCATTCAATTCTGCGGCACACATCTTCAACGCAAGCTCAATTTCAGACACATCATCAATCGAGCCATTGTAGATATATTCCATCAACGGATTATCATACGCCTCTCTTGCCAATGTAGTGACTCTCTCAAGACGACGCGTCATCATGAATATAGCAACCACAGACCATAACAATTGAATAGCAACGGATGCTGCAAAACCGACAAAGAAACCTGCCGCTCCTGCGAGAATAGCACCGGGTATAAACCACATTAATGCACGTTGCCAAAGACGAGTGCGAGGCATTTTTAAGGCAGAAGGTGTCTTACCTGCCAATAATAGTGGATACACTTTCTCCGCACGTTCTACCGCCTTTCTCTCCGGTACCATACGAACAGACTGATACTCGACGATCTGGCCGTTTTGCTTTATTGGAGAAGCAAATGCGTTTACCCAATAGTGATCACCATTTTTGGTACGGTTCTTCACCAAACCCATCCACGAACGACCATTTTTGATGTACTCCCATAGATTCTCGAAAGCGGCGGGAGGCATAGATGGATGGCGCACCATATTGTGTGGTTGTCCTACCAACTCTTCTCGCGTGTATCCAGCGACTTCGCAGAATTCATCACTTTCATATTTGATGATACCGCGCGTGTCAGTGGTAGAGAGTAAGTTGTAATCAGCAGGAAACCTAAATTCCTTCTCTGTGACAGGATTATTGACTCGCATACGACACTACCCTTCGGTTAATAAGACAGTATTCTAATAAGTAATACTAGACGAATAATTCAGAAGAAATTGACAAGATGCTTTTTAATTAGTGACTTAGGCACCATATACAATAAATGATGCGATTTATCAGTGAGATAGATAGCTTGGAATTAAACCGCTTTAATGTGCTGTATCCCAACATCTTGATCCGGTAAACCACTGACTTTTTCAGCAGAACTAAAGAAAGAGAACGTGCGTAAAATCCATAAAAAAAGCCGGCTTAAAAGCCGGCTTTTTGCAAATCTATTTGACATTAGCCAATGTGGGTCAAACCACCCATGTATGGACGCAGCACTTCTGGCACTTCAATTTGGCCATCAGCCTGCTGGTAGTTTTCCATGATAGCAACCATGGTACGACCAACTGCAAGACCAGAACCGTTCAATGTGTGCAGAAGCTCTGGCTTTTTCTCGCCTTTACGACGGAAGCGAGCTTGCATACGACGCGCTTGGAAATCAGTCATATTTGAACATGAAGAGATTTCACGGTAAGTGTTCTGTGCAGGAACCCAAACTTCCAAATCGTAAGTCTTCGCAGAACCGAAACCCATGTCACCTGTACACAGGATAACTTTACGGTAAGGCAGGTTAAGCAGTTGCAGAACTTTCTCAGCGTGGCCTGTTAGTTCTTCCAGTGCCGCCATTGAGTCTTCTGGCTTAACGATTTGTACCAGCTCAACTTTGTCGAATTGGTGCATACGAATCAAACCGCGAGTATCACGACCGTAAGAGCCTGCTTCTGAACGGAAACAAGGTGTATGTGCAGTCATGCGAATTGGCAGGTCTGCTTCATCAATGATTTCGTCACGAACCAAGTTGGTCAGAGGAACTTCTGCCGTTGGGATCAGTGACATGCCTACGCCTTCTTCAGTCGCAGGTTTGGTGTGGAACAGGTCTTCACCAAATTTAGGCAGCTGACCAGTACCGAACAGGCTGTCTGCGTTAACCAGGTACGGTACATACATTTCTGTGTAGCCGTGCTCTGTGGTGTGCAGGTCCAACATGAACTGAGCGATTGCACGGTGCAGACGCGCCATTTGGCCTTTCATCACGATGAAGCGTGAACCAGATAGCTTAACGGCACTTGCGAAATCCAGACCGCCAGACATTTCGCCCAGATCAACGTGGTCTTTCACTTCGAAATCGTAAGACTTAGGCTCACCCCAAACGGTGATTTCAACGTTCTCTGACTCGTCTTTACCTACTGGCACAGCGTCGTCAGCGATGTTTGGCACACCCATGATGACATCGTTCAGTTGGTCTTGCAGTTCAGCCAGATCTGCTTTTGCTTTGTTCAGCTCGTCACCCAGATTGTCTACTGCTGCCAGTAGTGGCTGGATGTCTTCACCTTTTGCCTTCGCTTGACCGATGGACTTGGAACGCGCGTTACGCTCAGCTTGCAGCTCTTCAGTACGAACTTGCAGCGATTTGCGCTTTTCTTCCAGGTTACGGAGAGTGTCAACGTCAAGCTTGAAGCCACGACGTGCCAGTTTTTCAGCTGTATCGTCCAGCTCGGTACGAAGTAGTTTTGAATCCAGCATGTTAATCCTGTGAATCGTTAAACAGTGCCTGAAAAAAGTTGACGTTGCCACGCACTATTATGACAACGTCAATAAGACTGGTTTGCCCAAGGAATACCGTTCAATGTATTACCGAATTAGAGGGCTTTTATGGGTTTAAACAATACCCAAAATGCCCTCTATTTCCTAGCGTTTTTGCGGGCTATTTGCGTCTAACTGTTCAAGAAATGCCAACTTCTCAGCGATTTTGATTTCCATGCCTCGATTTACAGGATGGTAGTAGCGCGTTCCCTTCATTTCAGTTGGGAAATAGCTTTCTCCTGCTGCGTAAGCGTTTGGCTCATCATGGGCGTAACGATAGCCATCTCCATATCCCATTTCTTTCATTAGTGTCGTAGGCGCATTGCGAAGATGATTGGGCACTTCATAGTCAGGGTGCATGCGTGCGTCAGACAGTGCTTGTTTCCAAGCGGTATAGACCGAATTGCTTTTAGCTGCGCACGCCATGTAAACGGCCGCTTGTGCTATCGCGCGTTCGCCTTCAGCAGGCCCAACACGTGTGAAACAATCCCATGCATTAATGGCAATTTCCATGGCACGAGGGTCTGCATTGCCAATGTCTTCCGATGCAATTGCAAGCAAGCGACGAGCAACATAGAGTGGATCTCCTCCCGCAGTAATGATCCTTGCATACCAATACAAGGCCGCATCCGGATCTGAGCCACGGACCGACTTATGAAATGCCGAGATCAAGTCGTACCAAAGGTCACCTTTGTTATCAAAGCGCGCGATCTTTTCACCTGCAACTTCCGCAAGAAGCTCTAGCGTGATGCGCTTTTGACCTTTACTGTCAGCCTCTGCCATGTCGCTAAGAAGCTCTAGGTAGTTGAGCGTCATACGTGCATCACCGGAGGTGAAATTGGCGAGCTGTTCTTTTACGTTCTCGTCAAAGCAGAGTGCTTCGCTGCCAAGTCCGCGTACTTTGTCTGACAGTGCCTGTTCGATAACGTCGAGGACATCATCACTGTCCAGCGATTTAAGTTTATAAACACGTGCGCGTGACAACAATGCGTTGTTCAGCTCAAAAGACGGATTTTCAGTTGTCGCACCAATAAACGTAATGGTGCCGTTTTCGATATGAGGAAGAAACGCATCTTGCTGACTTTTATTAAAGCGATGCACTTCGTCTACAAACAAAATGGTGCGCCGGCCTACAAGTTGGTTTTCTTTGGCTTTGTCTATCGCCAGTCGAATGTCTTTCACACCTGAAGTGACCGCAGACACGCGCTCTATTTCTGCGTTGGCATAACCCGCAGCCACTTCTGCCAGCGTGGTTTTTCCCGTACCAGGTGGCCCCCACAAGATCATCGAATGTAAGTGACCACTTTCTAGCGCTCGTCGAAGAGGCTTACCTTCAGACAATAGGTGCTTCTGGCCAATATACTCGGCCAGATTTGTGGGGCGCATACGCGCCGCAAGGGGACGAAAATCGTCTGCGAAATCCAGACTTAAATTACTCACGCCTGTTACTCACGATAGGGTCTCTACTACTGTCGCTGATCATCCAGCTCTACACCTTTTGGAACAGTAAAGCTGAAAAGCGAAGAGCTTGGCGACACATTCTTGACATTTTCCAGCGCAAACTTACTGGTTTGGCCATCCTGCTCAACCACTGAGAATTGTGTAATTCGACCGTTAGGCTCAACACTCACCACAAATTCACCTAAGCTAGACGCTTTTTTAGGAGAGAGTGTGAAAGTGTTTCCATTTTGTGCAACATCGTAGTTATTCCAATCCTTCGGATCGTTACGCGTTAAAAGCACAAATGGAGTTTGCGATGTGGCATCGTCCAGCCACATCGCGGTGACTTGCTCTATAAACGGGCTGTAGTACCACAGTGTTTTGCCGTCAGAAATGAGGGTGTTTTCATCCGGTGTAACGGTTTCCCAATTGAACAGGTTTGGGCGTTTCATCGCAAGCGTCCCTTCCCCCTCACTGATCACCTCACCTTCAGGGCTTGTGACTACTTGATCAAACTCTGCGGTAAAGCTGTTTAGTTTGGCAAGACGGGTATTCAGTTCTTGTTGCGGTGAAGCAAACACGGCGGGAGCCACCAACAACAAGGATAACAACACTTTTTTCATTCTTATTTCCAATCAATCTCTAGGTGGCGGCGGTGGCGCCAGCACTTCACGATTTGAATTATGTCCAGGCGCACTCACAATGCCATGCATTTCCAACTGTTCAACGACACGGGAAGCTCGGTTATAACCGATTTTAAAACGACGCTGTACACCAGAGACTGAAGCGCGACGTGATTCTGTCACGAATTCAACGACCTGATCGAACAACGGATCCAGTTCTTCGCCATCACCAGCGTCGCCTGTCTCACCCGGCAATAACCCATCTGCACCTTGATCACCACTGGTGATCTCCGTGATATATTGGGGCTTACCACGCGCTTTCCAATTGCTCACCACACGGTGAACCTCATCATCATTCACAAACGCGCCGTGTACACGTGCTGGGTGGTTTGAGCCATTTGGCATAAACAGCATGTCACCCATACCAAGAAGCGATTCGGCACCGCCTTGGTCAAGAATGGTACGCGAATCTGTTTTGGTAGATACCGTAAATGCCATACGCGTTGGTATGTTAGCTTTGATAAGGCCGGTGATAACGTCCACTGATGGTCGCTGCGTTGCCAATACCAAGTGAATGCCTGCCGCGCGCGCTTTCTGTGCTAGACGAGCAATCAGTTCTTCCACTTTTTTGCCCACGACCATCATCAAATCAGCAAATTCATCGACGATAACAACGATATAAGGCAGTTTTTCTAGCAATGGCGCCGTTTCATCCATGCTGTCACCTGGCTTCCAAAACGGATCAGGGATCGGATGATCGGCGTCATTCGCTTCTTTAATTTTGTCGTTATAGCCCGCGATGTTACGCACACCTAAGGCAGACATCAGCTTGTAACGTCGTTCCATTTCCGCCACGCTCCAACGCAGGGCATTACCTGCATCTTTCATGTCAGTCACGACTTCCGTCAGTAAGTGAGGAATACCTTCATACACCGACAGTTCGAGCATTTTCGGGTCTATCATGATAAAGCGAACATCTTCTGGACTCGCTTTATAAAGCATACTCACGATCATGACGTTCACGCCGACGGACTTACCCGAGCCTGTCGTACCTGCCACCAGCATGTGAGGGGCCTTAGAGAGATCTGTCACGACCGCTTCACCGGCAATGTCTTTACCCAAGACAACGCAAAGCGGTGATTTTGATTGTTGGAAGCGTTCACTCGCAACAACCTCTGACATAAAGACAGTTTCGCGGCTGGTGTTTGGCAACTCCAACCCGATATACGGCTTACCAGGAATGACATCAACAACGCGGACTGCACTGGTTGACAGCGAGCGCGCGATATCTTTAGACAGACTCATGATTCGGCTAACTTTTACACCAGGTGCCAATTCAAGCTCAAAACGCGTGATAACAGGGCCGGGGAAAATGCCTTTCACTGTCACCTTAATTTTGTACTCTTCGAGTCGCGTTTCAATCAAACGTGCTTGATATTGAAGCTCCTCATCCGTTGCCCTTGTTGCCGTATTCCGCGGAGGGTCCAGCAAATCAATGGTGGGTAGCGGCTCTTTCGGTTTCGGTAAGTTTGGCTCATCCTTTATCAAGAATGGGTGCACCGCACCGGCTGCGTTTTTCTGTGCTTCGCGAATGGTTTCCAAGAATGGGTCTTCATCCGGGATAACGGATTCAGCCTGAACACGATCCAATTCAGACACGCCATCATTGTTGCCAATTTCATAACGTCGGTCGTCATCTTGCGCCACGTCTGATTCGATCATATCGCGTTGTTCTGAGGCTGATGTGTTGATCTCAATCGACTCTTCAAACGTCTCTATAGCAACGTTGTCTTGATACTCTGAATGCAAAGGTTCCACATTTTGCGGTTCTTCTTGCCAAGGCGGCAGTTCTTCAGGAACCGTCTCATCCATCGAGCCTTGATGCACTGATACCGTATCTTGCTCAACATAGTTATCAACGACGGAAGGTATAAACTCAGGTTCCTGCGCGAATTCAGCAACAGGATCCATCGACATCACAGGCTCAGTACGTGCCACATTCACTGGCGCTGGCTTATGAATGACAGGTCCATCCGCTTTTTCATTTTCCAAACGCTGCGCTTTTGTGAGAGCGGCAATATCTGCCAGTTCCTGTTTCTCTACCGATTTTGCAAACAGCGGATCTGAATCATCATGATCAGAAGTATCCACTGTGGCCCCCAACGTTTGTGGTTTATCACCACGCACTTTGTTAACGACCCAAGTAATGGTCGAGAGGGTCTTCTCTCCTAGCGTATCTACGATGGTCAGCCATGAAATACCGGTAAATAAGGTAAAACCCGCAGCCCAAAGAAACATAAATACTAATGTCGTTCCAAGGAGGTTGAACATAGGCATTGAAAGCTCAGTGAGGACGTCACCAAGGACACCACCTGATGAGAAGAACCAGAAATCATCGAAATTAAGGTCTGCCAAGCCACAACTGGTCAGCAACAGCAAGACAACACCAAGAATTTTGGTTGCTAGCGTCGTGTAGTTTAACGGTTCGGATTCATTACGACGGCGGAAGAATACCCAGCCACCAAGCAACAGAATGAAAGGTAAAGGATAGGCTAATGTGCCCAGCGCAAAGAAAAGCGAGTCTGCCACCCAGGCCCCCGCATTACCTGCCGCATTTTGTACAGGCCCATCCCATGCAGTTTGAGACCAAGAGGGGTCCGACGAATCATAACTAATGAGAGAAACAAAAATGAAAACAGCCGACAGTAGCGCAAGGATCAGGGCGCTCTCTTTCAATCGTTGAATACCATTCAATCGATTTGAGGTTTCCGTCTGTTTTCGCTCCTGACGCAAGAAAAACTCCATTATCACCTATCTTCTTAAATCAAAACCCTAAAACATAGTTTGCCGGTTTTTTTCTTATCCATTCGTTACCGGTTGCAGTCTAACTTAGGCGAAACGTTGGCTACGCCAGTTTATCTGCTCTGCAAAAGTGTACACCAAACAAAAAAACAAACCGAGCAGCATGCTACTCGGTTTGCAGAATATATACCTTTAAGTCTTCGGGATGTGAAGAAGTTAGCGAGTTTTAATAACCAGATGGTTAGTTTGCTTCACTTCTTCCATTACCACATAGGTACGCGTGTCGTTAACGCCGGGGAGTCGCAGCAGCGTTTCACCAAGCAGTTTTCGGTATGCTGACATGTCAGATACACGCGTTTTCAGCAGGTAATCGAAATCTCCCGACACCAGATGACATTCTTGAATATCTTCGAGCTGTTGAACGGCCTTGTTGAACTGCTCAAAGACATCAGGGGTGCCACGGTTAAGGGTGATTTCAACGAACACCAGAAGAGAGGCATCGAGGAACTGAGGGTTCAACAATGCGGTGTAGCCACTGATATACCCTTGTCTTTCAAGGCGACGAACGCGCTCTAAACATGGGGTTGGCGACAAACCTACTCGTTTGGAAAGCTCAACGTTTGAAACGCGGCCATCCTTCTGAAGTTCGTTAAGAATATTTCTATCAATGCGGTCCAATTCCTTGGAGGGTTTCTTTTTGGCTTCAACCATTTTTTATTCCACCTTATTACGTCCTTGCAATGTTAAATGCCAATTTTACTAACATAACTATAATTTTTAGCATCAAATTCGGCTATACGCGAACTATACTAGCTCTAAATAGGACAATATTACAAAACAACAGCCAATAACTCTACATCGAAGCGAGGAATCAGGATGATCATTGGGGTACCAAAAGAAATCAAAAACCATGAGTATCGAGTAGGCATGGTCCCTGCCAGCGTTCGGGAGCTAATCTCCAACGGCCACACTGTATACGTCCAGTCACAAGCGGGCGAAGGAATTGGCTTCAATGACGAAGATTACGTTAAAGCTGGCGCTTCGATTCTTCCATCCGCGGAAGACGTCTTTGCCATTGCCGAAATGATTGTCAAAGTTAAAGAGCCTCAGGCCGTTGAGCGTGCCATGCTTCGTGAAGGGCAAATTTTGTTTACTTATTTGCACCTTGCACCAGATTTTCCACAGACACAAGACCTTATCAAGAGCAAAGCTGTCTGTATAGCCTATGAAACCGTAACAGATTCTAGGGGTAGATTGCCACTTTTAGCACCGATGTCAGAGGTCGCGGGTCGTATGTCTATTCAGGCTGGAGCACAGGCTCTTGAAAAATCCCGAGGCGGTGCAGGAATGCTGTTAGGGGGAGTGCCCGGCGTTGAACCCGCTAAAATTGTAGTCTTAGGCGGTGGTGTTGTAGGTTCAAATGCGGCAAGAATGGCCGTTGGGATGCGCGCAGACGTAACCATTCTGGACCGAAACATTGATACGCTAAGAGCGCTAGACGAAGAATTTCAAGGACGCGCAAAAGTTTTATATTCAACAGAAGAAATTCTCGAAAAACACGTACTCGCCGCAGATTTAGTCATCGGAGCAGTGTTAATTCCTGGTGCAGCCGCGCCAAAACTGGTAAATGCGGAGCATATAAAGCGTATGAAGCCTGGCGCTGCCGTTGTCGATGTTGCCATCGATCAAGGCGGCTGCTTCGAAACCTCACATGCCACGACACATGCCGAACCAACGTACATTGTCGACGATGTTGTGCATTACTGTGTGGCGAATATGCCTGGCGCAGTAGCTCGCACATCGACGTTCGCGCTAAACAATGCGACATTGCCTTATATCGTGAAACTGGCCAATTTGGGTTACCGTGAAGCGTTGCTAAACGATAGCAATCTGTTGAAGGGCCTGAACGTAATAAATGGCGTGGTTACCATAAAAGAAGTCGCAGAGGCCTTTAACTTGGATTATGTCGATGCCCGTGCGGCACTAAGCTGAGCCATTTGTAATAAGAGATAACATAAATCAATGAAGGGTGCCGTCGAGCACCCTTTCTTTAGCCTTACATTTTCCCTACAATTTCCCCCATTACATAATACAAAATCCACCCGGAGAAATAATGAGCAACGTAAAGCATTCAAGCCTTCTAATTTTAGGTTCTGGTCCTGCAGGTTACACCGCTGCAGTTTATGCTGCGCGCGCTAACCTGAAGCCAGTAATGGTGACTGGTCTGCAGCAGGGCGGTCAGCTGACTACCACCACTGAAGTAGAGAACTGGCCGGGTGATGCCGAAGGTCTGACTGGACCAGCGCTGATGGAGCGCATGAAAGAGCACGCAGAAAAATTCGACACCGAAATTCTGTTTGATCACATCAGCGAAGCTGACTTATCTCAGCGTCCATTCCGCCTGAAAGGTGACAATGGTGAGTACACCTGTGACGCATTGATCATTGCCACTGGCGCATCCGCTCAATACCTTGGCATGGAATCAGAAGAAAACTTCAAAGGCCGCGGCGTTTCTGCATGTGCAACGTGCGATGGCTTCTTCTACCGCAACCAAAAAGTAGCGGTAATCGGCGGCGGAAACACCGCGGTTGAAGAAGCGCTTTACCTGTCTAACATTGCTTCAGAAGTTCACCTAATCCACCGTCGCGATACGTTCCGTGCCGAGAAGATTCTGGTTAGCCGTCTCATGGATAAAGTTGAGAACGGCAACATCGTTCTTCACACAGACCGTGTACTCGACGAAGTACTGGGTGATGACATGGGCGTGACTGGCGTACGTATCAAAGAAACGCATTCAGACGCAACAGAAGACCTGGATGTCATGGGTCTGTTTGTAGCAATTGGTCATAAGCCAAACACCAGCATATTCGAAGGTCAACTGGACATGCATAACGGCTACATCAAAGTACAATCTGGCCTTGAAGGTAACGCGACGCAAACCAGTATTGAAGGTGTGTTCGCAGCGGGTGACGTGATGGATCACATTTATCGTCAGGCTATCACATCCGCGGGTACAGGCTGTATGGCAGCACTGGACGCAGAGCGTTTCCTAGACGCACTGGCGAAGTAATTCGCAATGAAGGTCCGCTCTCACCGAGCGGGCCTTTTTAGTTTCAAAGCAGCCTTCCCAAAAACAGACGTGAAACAAGTAGGCCAAACACCTGTTATTCCGCGTACTGATAACAAAAAATGCCAAGAAGTATTATGGATAAAAAGAAACAGCGCGCACTCGCCCAATGGTTAAAAGGGCAAAGCAAGCTCGGGAAAACCTGGCTAATGGCAGCCATTGGTCTTGCCTTTGTGTCTGGGCTATTGCTCATTGCTCAGGCCGCTTTACTCGCTCACATTCTTCACGAACTGATTGTTGTCAAAGCCGACAAGCATGAGCTTTGGTTCTCATTCTTCGCCCTAGGCATAATCGTCATCATTCGAGCCTTGTGCTGTTGGGGCAAAGAGCAGGCCGGTTATCGCGTCGGCGAGACAGTCCGCACGCACGTTCGCCAATTAATTATGGACAAGCTTCAGACGCTTGGACCCGCGACAATTCAAGGCAAACCGGCAGGGACCTGGGCTAGCCTTTTGTTGGAGCAAGTAGAGGAAATGCAGGACTTCTTCGCACGCTATTTGCCCCAAATGGCCATTGCCGTACTGATCCCGTTCATTATTCTGGTTGCCGTCTTTCCGCTTAACTGGGCGGCAGGGCTTATTTTTCTTCTCACCGCTCCCCTCGTGCCCTTTTTTATGGCACTCGTAGGCATGGGTGCGGCTGATGCTAACCGTCGAAACTTCAAAGCACTCCAGCGCCTGTCTGGTCACTTTTACGACCGTCTTCGAGGCCTGCCGACAATTCGTTTGTTCGACCAAGCAGATGCTGAAGCCAAACACTTAAAAGTCGCATCGGAAGATTTCCGGAAGCGCACCATGGAAGTATTAAGGCTCGCTTTCTTATCTTCTGCCGTACTTGAGTTTTTCACGGCTATTTCGATCGCTATTACGGCCGTTTATTTTGGCTTTAGCTACATCGGCGAGTTGAACTTCGGCCACTACGGCACCAGTATTTCACTGTTTGTTGGTCTCTTCGTTCTGGTTCTTGCCCCTGAATTTTATCAGCCTCTTCGCGACCTTGGCTCTTTCTATCACGCAAAAGCACAAGCAATCGGCGCGGCAGAATCCATTGTTAACTTTCTCGACGCCACCCCAGAACACAATCCAGTGGGAAGCCAAAAGATCACTGCTGATGTTGTTACCATTGAGGCTGAGAATCTTGAAGTGTTAAGCCCTGATGGCACCGTGTTAGCTGGTCCTCTTTCTTTCACGATAGATGCGGGTAAGAAAGTAGCATTGGTCGGCCAAAGTGGTGCAGGTAAAACGAGCCTCATCAATGCCCTGCTCGGTTTTCTGCCCTATCGCGGAAGTCTTCAAATGAATGGGGTCGAACTGAGAAATGCAGACCTTAGTCATTGGCGTAAACAAATAAGCTGGGTTGGACAAAATCCTCAACTCTTCCATGGAACAGTGAAAGACAACATCGCGCTTTCCATGCCGATGGTGACAGACGACGAAATTCAACGCGTCGCCAAAGCCGCTTATGCAGATGAGTTTATACAGCGCTTGGAAAAAGGCTATCAACATCCAGTGGGCGACCGTGCCACTGGTATTTCTGTTGGCCAGGCGCAACGAATCGCTGTTGCGCGTGCGCTGCTTCAGAATGGGCATTTCTGGTTGCTCGATGAACCCACGGCGAGCTTAGATGCGTCAAGTGAGCGACTCGTTATGGCGAGCCTTGACCACGCCACCAAGCACACCACCTGTCTGCTCGTGAGCCACCGTATTGATCAATTGGGCACGAGCGACCTAATCCTTGTCATGGATAAAGGTAAATTGGTTCAGAAAGGGACGTTTGAGTCACTTAAACACCAGGGTCTTTTTGCAGAAATGATCCAATCAGTCGATAAGGGTGACCTCGATGCGTGATCTCATTCCATTTCTCAAGCTATATAAAAAGCACTGGTTCGGCCTAACACTGGGTATGCTTTTAGCCTTTGCAACGTTGGCGTCTGCAATTGGCCTGCTTGCTTTGTCTGGCTGGTTTATTGCAGCATCAGCAGTAGCAGGCTTACTGGCCACCGCGAATTTCAACTACATGCTCCCTGGCGCTGGCGTACGCGGGCTTTCAATGGCACGTACAGCTGGTCGGTGGGGTGAACGCGTTGTCAGCCACAACGCAACATTCAAGCTGCTTGCTGACCTCCGTATCTTTTTCTTCGAGAAACTGACACCGCTGATTCCAGGTAAAGTGGGAAACCTTCGCGATGCGGATGTCCTCAACCGCTTGGTGGCCGATGTCGACGCAATGGACCACGTTTATCTGCGCCTGCTGAGTCCGCTCGTTGTCGGTACGTTGAGTATTCTCTGTGTCAGCGGTTTCTTGTACTGGTTTGATCCCGCGCTGGGATTGACTTTGGGCGCCATTCTTTTTGGCTTAATGCTGATTCTTCCTGTGGTTTTTTATCACCTTGGCCGTCCTCACGGACAAGAGATCACTCAAGCTAAATCTGCCTTTCGCATTTCCTTGCTGGATTGGCTTCAAGGCCACGCAGAGCTGCAAATCTTCGGTGCATCAGAACGTTATCGTGACCGCGCAAAACATGAAGAAGAACGCCTACTATCAGCACAACGCCAAATGGCGGGTATCACCGGCTTAGCCAATGGGTTTTTACTGGCTGCTAACGGCCTTACCTTAGTGCTTATGTTGTGGTTGGCAGCAGATGGCATTGGAGGAAATTACCCTGATCCTTTGGTTGCTTTGGTGGCATTTACCACCATGGCGAGCTTTGAAATCATGATGCCTGTAGCAGGTGCGTTCCAGTACCTCAGCCAGACTGTGACATCAGCAAAGCGCTTAAATGAGATCATCGAAGCCACACCAGAGACCCAATTTGACCCAATGGGTTACAACAACACGGCCAAAGGTAAAATTGCGTTCGATAACGTAAGTTTTACTTACTTTGACGCGCAGCAACGCGCGGTTGAAAACGTGACTCTTACTATTAACGCCGGTCAAAAAGTTGCGCTATTGGGCCGTACCGGTTGTGGAAAATCTACGCTACTGCAATTGCTCACACGCTCGTGGGATCCTTCTGAAGGCGAAGTTTCTGTTGATGACGTACCGCTGACCGCGTGGAGAGAATCCGCATTGCGCGCGTCGATTGCAGTTGTTAGCCAACGTGTCGACATCTTCAATGGCGCGCTCCGCAATAACCTCACCATGGCAAAGCCGAATGCGACAGATGAAGAGTTGATTGCCGTATTAGATAGCGTTGGACTGTCTGCGCTACTTGAGGGCCCTAGTTTGGATACATGGCTTGGCGATGGTGGTCGCCAGCTTTCCGGCGGAGAAAGACGACGTTTGGGGATTGCTCGCGCCTTGTTGCGTGATGCGCCTATCCTGCTGTTGGACGAGCCAACCGAAGGGCTTGATGTGAAAACTGAACGACATATCCTCAAATTGCTTCTTGAGCATGCGAAAGACAAAACCGTTCTGTTTATTACACATCGCCTGATTGGTCTGAGTGACATGGACGAAATCTGCTTAATGGATGAAGGTCAGATCATAGAAAAAGGCACGCACAGCACCCTGAAAGCTGCGGGTGGCCGTTACGCCAATTTACTGCAACGTATTCAGTAGCCTCATGAATTGCGTATACTAAAGGGAGCAATTGCTCCCTTTTTTCTGCTTGTACGAAAGTGCTCAACACTAAGGATCCGCTGCTTCAATGACGATTTACTTGCCACCATTGGATGAACATCATCCCGACATTTTCCCTCCGGTTACCTCTGCTCTGGAGGATCCAGACGGACTGCTTGCGATAGGTGGCGACCTTTCACCAACCAGGCTGAAAGCGGCATACGAAAATGGGATTTTTCCGTGGTTTGGTGAGGAGGACCCTTATTTGTGGTGGTCACCGTCAGAGCGCGCCATTATCAACCCCCTTACCTACAAACCCAGCAAGAGCCTGAAAAAGTTTGTCCGTAAACACGGTTACCACGTTTCAATCAATCGTAGTTTTGACCAAGTCATCGAGCAATGTGCACTGATCCGTGGTGAAGACCAAGTCTGGATCACTGAAGAGATGCGAGAAGCTTATCGCCAGCTTCACCGATTAGGTCACGCACACAGCGTAGAAGTTTGGCGCGAAGATGATCTTATTGGTGGGCTATATGGTGTGAACGTCGGTGGGCTGTTCTGTGGCGAGTCTATGTTTTCCCTCGAAGCCAACGCCTCGAAAACGGCGCTTTGGCATTTTTGCCAGCATTTTGGCGCACATGGCGGTCAACTCATCGACTGCCAAATGATCACTGAGCATTTGGTCTCCTTAGGGGCTTATCCGATGACAAGGCGCGAATACATCGCAGAAGTTGAAAGGCTAAGGCATCTGTTCGTCGATACGTCGGTTTATCGTTCACAATGGATCTCATAAACATGGAACGTCACACATTTCGCGTTGGCGTCATGCCTCCTTCTACATGCAGCTATTTAAGCACCAACAAGAAACTATCGCCGTCGTGTTGGAACCCGAGCTTCACAGTGTCACAGGCTACGCCTGGCTAATACAGTCAGGTTTTCGCCGTAGCGGGAATACCCTATATCGTCCACACTGCCAACGCTGCTCAGCATGCCAATCACTGCGTGTCGATACTCATCTTTTTACACCGAGTAAGAGCCAAAAACGGCAAATCAACCAACTGAAGCGATTGACCGTCGAACTGAAAACGGAGCTTGATGAGGACTGGTTTGATCTTTACGACCGCTACATTTCCGCAAGACACAGAGATGGATCCATGTATCCTGCCCGCAAAGACGATTTTCTCTCGTTTATTGGCAGTACATGGCAGCGGACCTATTATGTGCACCTCTATGAAAACCAAAATCTTATCGCCATCGCCGTCACTGATGTGATTTCACGCGGTTTCTCCGCCATTTACAGCTTCTTTGACCCAGACCACCCTTGGTCATTAGGCTCATTGTGCGTCTTAGCTCAAATTGAGTTGGCAAAGCAAAATAAAATCCCTTGGCTCTATCTTGGCTTTCAAATTGATGCGTGCCCAGCAATGAAGTACAAAACCAAGTATCACCCCCATCAACGTTTTATTGATGGGACTTGGCAAGCCAGCCAGTATTGAGTTCTGTCCAATCAACCACTTCCACAACGAAGTCGTCGTCGGTAAAATCGTGCAGCAGCTCCCGTTAAAATGGTTTTAACGCATTAAGATTTAGGCTAAATCTTAATCTAACACTTATTTTTACTGGTCAGTACGAATACAAAGGGGTAAAATTCTGCCCCTAAACTTTACAGACTTAACGAATCAAGGCATTATCTGCCAGTCAAAATTTGGCTGAGAGATAGCCCAAGAGGATTAAATGGCAAAAGAAGACGTAATTGAATTGCAAGGTACCGTTCTGGACACCCTGCCAAACACCATGTTCCGCGTAGAACTGGAGAACGGCCACGTAGTGACTGCACACATCTCTGGTAAGATGCGCAAAAACTACATCCGTATCCTGACTGGTGACAAAGTTACCGTTGAGATGACACCTTACGACTTGTCGAAAGGTCGCATCATCTTCCGCGCGCGCTAATCCTCACGTCTCGCGAATACAAAAACCCGGCTTCTGCCGGGTTTTGTCGTATTTGCACTTTACTCTCAAGCGGGTTCCATTTCGTCGCTAAAGCTGAATGTAAGTTGATCGTTTTTCACGCCAACTTTTACCGTTCCGCCATTAACCAAACAACCGAACAACAGTTCATTTGCCAGATTCTTCTTCACATGATCTTGCATTACGCGCGCCATTGGACGGGCACCCATCGACTTGTCATAGCCTTTCTCAGACAACCAAAGCTTCGCTTTGTCTGTGACCTCAAGAGAAACACCACGCGCGTCAAGTTGTGCTTGCAGTTCCACAATGAATTTGTCGACGACTTGCAGGATGATGCTCTGATCCAGATGATTGAACCAAATGATGTTATCCAGCCTGTTACGAAACTCTGGCGAGAAGACCTTTTTGATCTCCGACATGGCATCAAGGGTATGATCTTGTTGAATCAGACCAATCGACTTACGTACTGTCTCGGTCACACCTGCGTTGGTGGTCATCACGAGAATCACGTTACGGAAGTCTGCCTTGCGGCCGTTGTTGTCTGTCAACGTACCGTTATCCATCACCTGCAACAGCAAGTTAAACACATCTGGATGTGCCTTCTCGATTTCATCAAGGAGCACAACACAATGTGGATGCTTGATAACAGCATCTGTTAAAAGACCACCTTGGTCGCAACCGACATAACCTGGAGGCGCACCAATCAAACGGCTCACCGTGTGACGTTCCATGTACTCAGACATGTCAAAGCGCTGCAACTCAATACCCATTGCGCGGGCAAGCTGTACGGTCACCTCTGTTTTACCTACCCCTGTAGGGCCAGCAAACAAGAATGAACCAACAGGTTTATTCTCAGCACCTAAACCCGCGCGGCTAAGTTTGATAGCCTCACAGAGTGCGCTGATTGCATCGTCTTGACCGAAGACCAGCATTTTTAGTTTCTGATCGAGAGACTGAAGCACATCACGATCTGTCGATGACACCGACTTCTCAGGGATACGCGCCATTTTTGCAATCATGGCTTCTATGTCGCCCACCCCAACAGTTTTCTTACGCTTGCTCGCAGGCGCAAGGCGACAACGCGCACCCGCTTCATCAATCACATCAATTGCCTTATCTGGCAAGTGACGTTCATTGATATATTTGGCTGACAACTCAACCGCAGCCCGAATCGCTTTATTGGTGTAGCGAACTTCGTGGTGCGCTTCGTATTTCGGTTTCAGCCCCATCAGGATCTTGGTGGTGTCATCCAGCGAAGGTTCAACAACATCGATTTTCTGGAAACGACGTGCCAATGCACGTTCTTTTTCAAAAATGTTGCTGTATTCCTGATAAGTGGTTGAACCTATGCAGCGTAGCTTGCCACTCGACAGCAAAGGCTTGATTAAGTTTGCTGCATCAACCTGACCGCCTGAGGCCGCACCTGCGCCAATGATGGTATGAATTTCATCAATAAACAGAACCGCGTGATCTTCTTTTTCCAGTTGCTTAAGAATGCTCTTAAAGCGTTTTTCGAAATCACCACGGTATTTTGTTCCGGCCAGCAACGAGCCTATATCCAGCGAATAAATCACACAATCTTGGATAATGTCGGGGACCTGACCTTCCACGATACGCCATGCGAGACCTTCCGCAATTGCCGTTTTACCGACACCTGCTTCACCCACAAGCAGCGGGTTGTTTTTACGACGGCGACAGAGAACCTGAACAGTACGCTCTAGTTCTTTGTCACGGCCAATTAGAGGGTCTATACCACCAACTCGCGCCAACTGGTTAAGGTTGGTCGCAAAGTTCTCCAGACGTTCGTCTCCGCCCTCTACAGTCGCTTCTTCCGAGGACATGTCTGAACCGGGAAGTTCTTCGTCAGAATTTGAAGATTTGGTGGTACCGTGTGAAATGTAATTAACCACATCCAAGCGGCTAATATCATTTTTCTTAAGTAGGTAAGCCGCGTGTGATTCTTGCTCGCTAAAAATAGCCACAAGGACGTTCGCACCGCTCACTTCGCTACGACCGGACGATTGGACATGAAATACCGCACGTTGCAATACGCGCTGGAAACTCAGCGTGGGTTGTGTTTCACGGTTATCGTCGTCGACAGGAATAAGTGGGGTTGTTTGTTCAATAAAAGCTTCTAGCTCTTTACGAAGAGCATCAAGGTCTGCGCGGCAAGCTAGCAAAGCTTCTCGAGCGGCCACATTTTCTAGAAGCGCCAATAGCAGATGTTCTACCGTCATGAACTCATGACGTTTTTCTCGTGCTCTTGCGAAAGCCCCGTTGAGACTTGCTTCGAGTTCTTTATTTAGCATAAGGCACCTCCCTTAAAACCACATTTTGGTGTGCCGGAGAGAAAACAGTATCTCCTGATTAAGCTTTCTCCATCGTGCACAATAGTGGGTGTTGATGTTCTTTCGCGTACATCATTACTTGTGCGACCTTCATTTCAGCAACTTCTGCCGTAAAGACGCCGCATACTGCTTTGCCTTCATAGTGAACCGATAACATCAGTTGCGTTGCCTTTTCCAAATCCATGGAAAAGAACCGCTGTAACACCTCTACAACAAACTCCATGGGGGTGTAGTCGTCGTTATTCAAGACCACTCTATATAACGACGGCGGCTTGACTTTGGTTTCTTCCGCCTCTTTCACATCAGAGTCAGGAACTATCCACTCGTACATTTTGCTCATAACTGTTTACAATACTTAAGGTAGCGCATCTGCTCTTTACGAAACAACTATTTATGAGGTTGTTTTGTGGACTTGAACATCAGACACAAAAAACGCTACCACTCCTTAAAACGTAATTCACAGATTGTATTCCAGCAACCGTGACAATGCTACGTTGATGCCATTTGGCATTTAGACTTTTAGCGCAACAGCCCAATTTCAGTCCAATCCATACGTCTAGAGTGAGCATCATCACTTTCATTCAGCAATTTAACGCTGATTTTCTCAGCCAACCGAAATGGCAATGTCAATTATTCCAGACATATTCAAACGTATTCGAATGGGCCTGCGACAGGAAAGATGTCTCGAAAAAGATAAACTTAATTCACCGAACAAAAAACAGCGTATGAATCATTCACGACAGGAATATAACATTCCTAGTGTATTAATCATTCAATTCAGTAAGCTCTCAAAAATACACGAGATTCTTATCTATCAGTTAATTATCCACCACCACCTGCCTCTTGTTAGCGTTAATGAAACTTTGGCTCGGTCGGATAAAACCTACTTAGCTCAACAATTACAAACTCTTTCTAGAGAGTCATATGGTTATTTTATGAAACACTTTGTCGCAAAGTGATACCCACATCATCCTTCTCGCAGAACTTAAATTATTTTTATTAAAATGTTGTTATATGGACGTTCTCGGGCTTGACTGCCTAAATCTTTCTACTAGAGTGTGAATTGAAGTAAAAACATACAGTTTTGTAATCAATCTAGGTTGATACATGGACTGTCTGTTTTTATTTGATAGTTATGCAATTTAAATGCAAGAGGGATGTTTCGCATGGCAACTGGTACAGTTAAATGGTTTAACAACGCTAAGGGCTTCGGGTTTATTTGCCCAGATGAAGGTGAGGGAGATATTTTCGCTCATTACTCAACGATCCAGATGGACGGTTATCGCACGCTAAAAGCAGGCCAGACCGTGAACTATGAAGTGCAGGAAGGCCCTAAGGGTTACCATGCAAGCCAAATTGTTCCAGTAGAAAACGAAGCCTTAAAATAAGAGTGTTGCTAAATTATATTTTTCGCTGCCGGAAGGTCGAAATTACGAAGAGCGGACATTTGGTCCGCTCTTTTTGTATCCGCGTATAAGAAAACATACTCACAGCTGTTATTCATCAGTTTGAGCATCCCAGACGTTATTAACGTGACAAAATACCAATAAAAAGCCCGGCGAATACCGCCGGGCTTTTTTGAAATTTAGAACATTTACATCTGTTCAATCATGTCTTGCGCAAACTCAGAACATTTACGCAGTGTTGCGCCATCCATCAGACGCTCAAAGTCATAGGTCACAGTCTTGTTGCTGATCGCTTTTTCCATTGAACTGATAATCAGGTCAGCCGCTTCAACCCACCCCATGTGACGCAGCATCATTTCAGCAGACAGAATCAATGAACCTGGGTTCACTTTGTCCTGACCCGCGTACTTAGGAGCTGTACCATGCGTTGCTTCAAACAGAGCAATACCGTCACCGATGTTTGCGCCCGGAGCAATACCAATACCACCCACTTGAGCTGCAAGCGCATCGGAAACATAGTCACCGTTCAGGTTCATTGTAGCGATAACATCGTATTCTGCTGGGCGAAGCAGGATTTGCTGCAGGAACGCATCGGCGATCACGTCTTTTATGATGATTTCTTTACCCGTGTTAGGGTTTTTCAATGTCATCCAAGGACCACCGTCCAGCAGCTCTGCGCCAAACTCTTCTTTTGCTACTTCATAGCCCCAATCTTTGAAAGCACCTTCGGTGAACTTCATGATGTTACCTTTATGAACCAGCGTCATTGAATCACGATCGTTGTCGATGGTGTATTGAATAGCAGCGCGGACAAGACGCTTAGTGCCTTGCTCAGAAACAGGCTTGATACCAATGCCACATTCTTCGTCAAAACGGATTTTCGTTGCACCCATTTCTTCTTTAAGGAATTTGATGACTTTGTCTGCTTCAGCAGTACCCGCTTTAAACTCAACACCCGCATAGATATCTTCTGAGTTTTCACGGTAGATAACCATGTCAGTTAGTTCAGGCTGTTTTAGAGGGCTTGGCACGCCTTCAAAATAACGAACAGGACGAGCACAGATATACAGATCCAGTTCTTGGCGTAGGGCAACGTTCAAAGAACGAATACCACCACCAACTGGTGTCGTCAGAGGGCCTTTAATTGAAACTTTGTAATCACGAATAAAATCCAGTGTTTCAGTTGGCAGCCATTGGTCTTCACCATAGACTTGCGTTGACTTCTCACCGGTATAGATTTCCATCCAGGAGATCTTACGGTCACCGCCGTAAGCTTTTTCAACTGCCGCATCTACAACCTTGATCATTGCAGGGCTAACATCAACACCAATGCCATCACCTTCAATGTACGGGATGATTGGATTATTAGGAACGACCAGTTTGCCGTTTTCTACTGCAATTTTCTCTCCGGCCGGTACGACTACTTTACTTTCCATTTAATTCTCCTAGCGTCCATTTTTTATTTTGCGCTTCACCAAACAGAGCAATTGTCTGTCATGCTGCGACTCAAATAACCTCTTGCTGTAGCACGTCAGGTAATTGTTCTGCTTGGTATAACATGCGGGCAAAAGAATACTGTAAATCCTGCAACACGCCAATCACATTATTCCATGTATAATACGGAGGTCTCATTTGTTAACTGACCTGATTGACACGAATTTATGACGTTTAAAACTGCACCTAAAAGAAACGCACATAAGTCGGCTTCAACGCCTAACTTTCGACGAACTTCACGTCGACGTACGGATAAACCTGCTCG
This sequence comes from Enterovibrio nigricans DSM 22720, assembly GCF_900167155.1. Classification (GTDB taxonomy): domain Bacteria; phylum Pseudomonadota; class Gammaproteobacteria; order Enterobacterales; family Vibrionaceae; genus Enterovibrio; species Enterovibrio nigricans. The sequence goes on from NZ_FUXU01000006.1 coordinate 109,495, forward strand.
CCCTAAAGGGCCAACTACGGTCATTCTATTCAATAAACCTTTCAACACCCTGACACAGTTCACGGGAGAGCCTGGCGATTCGACTTTGGCTGACTTCATCTCTGTTAAAGATGTCTACCCTGCAGGCCGCTTGGATAAAGACAGTGAAGGCTTATTGGTTCTAACAAACGATGGAATACTGCAAGCCCGCCTCACCCAACCACAATCAAAGTCTGCAAAAATCTACTGGGTACAAGTAGAAGGCATACCAAACGAAGAGGCGCTGAAGACACTCCGTGAAGGCGTAGAGCTTAATGACGGCTGGACGCTTCCGGCTGGCGCAGAAATCATGGATGCGCCAGACGTTTGGGATCGCAACCCACCTATTCGCCATCGACCGAGCGTGCCAACCACTTGGTTAGCGATTACGCTGACGGAAGGCCGTAATCGTCAAGTCCGTCGAATGACCGCCGCTGTTGGCCATCCAACACTACGCCTGATCCGGTATAAAACGGCAGACTGGACAGTCGAAGGTCTACTACCTGGTGAGTGGCGAGAAGTACCTGCGCCGAAACGATAAGATTGTGACCAATATATCATCTGTATCAGCGTAAATCTTTCTGTTAAACTCTGCCCCCGATTTAATTGGAACTAGATATTTCGTCATGTCAGATAACAGCAGCAAAAAAGTTATTGTCGGTATGTCCGGCGGCGTCGACTCCTCAGTGTCGGCTTACTTACTGAAGCAACAAGGCTATCAGGTAGAAGGCCTTTTCATGAAAAACTGGGAAGAAGATGATAACGACGAGTACTGTTCGGCAGCGGAAGATCTAGCCGATGCACAGGCCGTCTGTGACAAGTTGGGGATCCACTTGCACACCATCAACTTCGCCGCAGAGTATTGGGACAATGTGTTCGAACACTTTCTGACCGAATACAAAGCTGGCCGCACGTCAAATCCAGATATCTTGTGCAACAAGGAAATTAAATTCAAAGCATTCCTTGAGTTTGCCGATGAAGTACTTGAAGCAGACTACATTGCGATGGGTCACTACGTTCGTCGTACATTCCCAACGCAAGAAGGCGAAAAAGCACAGATGCTACGCGGTCTGGATACAAACAAAGACCAAAGCTACTTCTTGTACACATTGGGCCATGAACAAGTCGCTCGCAGCTTGTTCCCTGTTGGCGATCTGGAAAAACCGGAAGTACGCCGTATTGCAGAAGAACAAGATCTGATCACCGCGAAGAAGAAAGACTCTACCGGTATCTGTTTTATCGGTGAACGTAAATTTACAGATTTCTTGGCCAAATTCTTGCCTGCGCAGCCTGGTGTGATTGAAACCGTAGACGGTGAAGCGATTGGTGAACACCAAGGTTTGATGTACCACACGCTAGGTCAGCGCAAGGGTCTTCTTATTGGTGGTCAAAAAGGCGGAAACGGCAACGAAGCTCCTTGGTATGTGGTAGATAAAGATGTCGAGCGCAATGTGCTGATCGTCGCGCAAGGCAGTGATCATCCACGTCTTTTTTCAAATGGCCTGATTGCAGGACAGCTGCACTGGGTTGATCGTGAAACAATTACCGAACCATTGAAGTGCACCGTAAAAACGCGATACCGCCAGACCGACATATCATGTACCATCGAGCCCATTGATGGAGACCAGATCAAAGTCATCTTTGACGAACCGCAAGCTGCGGTTACCCCTGGTCAATCTGCGGTATTTTATAGCGGTGATGTCTGTCTAGGCGGCGGCATCATTGAGCAGCGTATTTAAGGAGCAATAATCAGTGGCTAATACTTTGTTTGATCGTACTATCGCATTCGCAAGTATCTGTCAGTCCGTTAAATTAGTGCAGGAAATAGCACGTTCAGGCAGCTGTGACCACGACGCGCTCAGTGCCAGTCTGAACAGTATTATCGTCACTAATCCAGCTTCTACTTTGGAGGTTTTCGGCAAAGAAGAAAACCTCACATTGGGGTTAACGACCCTTGTTAATGAATTGGATAACAGCCCGGGTGGCAGCGAGCTCACCCGTTATCTGATTAACCTACTGGCACTTGAACGTAAGCTCTCTGGTCGTCGCGACAGCCTTGCTCAGCTTGGCGACCGTATCGAGACTGTACAGCGTCAGATTCAACACTTTGACCTGCTTGATGATCAAATGATCAGCAATTTAGCCAGCATTTATCTGGATACCATCAGTCCATTGGGGCCGCGTATCCAGGTCACTGGTACACCTGCGCAATTGCAACAGACCGGCGTTCAGCACAAGGTTCGTGCGTTATTGCTGTCTGGCATTCGCAGTGCTGTGCTTTGGCGTCAGGTTGGCGGTAAACGCCGTCACCTTATCTTCGGCCGCAAGCAAATGATTGAGCAGGCCAAAATTATCCTAGCCCGAAATTCGTAATATTAATTCAGGAGAGAGCCCATGGAACTGTCAGCACTGACAGCTGTTTCACCGGTTGATGGCCGTTACGGGACGAAAACGATTGCGTTGCGTTCTATCTTCAGTGAGTTTGGTCTACTGAAGTACCGCACTATCGTCGAAATCCGTTGGCTGCAGAAACTGGCTGCAACAGATGCTATCAAGGAAGTACCGGCATTCAGCGCAGAAGCAAATGCACAGCTCGACAAAATCGCTGCAGAGTTCAGCGAAGCAGACGCAATGCGTATCAAAGACATCGAGCGTACAACCAACCACGACGTAAAAGCGGTTGAGTATTTCCTGAAAGAAAAAGTGGCTGACAATGCAGAACTGAACGCGGTTAACGAGTTCATTCACTTCGCATGTACCTCTGAAGACATCAACAACACGTCGCATGCTTTGATGCTAAAAGAAGCGCGTGACACTGTTATCCTGCCAGAAATTCGCAACGTTATTGATGCAATTAAAGCACTGTCAGTGGAATACCGCGAAGTACCGTTACTGTCTCGGACTCACGGTCAGCCTGCGTCTCCTTCTACCATGGGTAAAGAGATGGCAAACGTGGCGTACCGTATGGAGCGCCAATACAAACAAATCGAAAACGTTGAGATTCTAGCGAAAATCAACGGTGCTGTAGGTAACTATAACGCGCACATTTCTGCGTATCCAGACGTTGACTGGCATCAGTTCAGCGAAGCGTTCATTACTGAATCTTTGGGCGTTACGTGGAACCCGTACACCACGCAAATCGAACCACACGATTACATCGCAGAATTGTTCGATGCTATCGCGCGTTTCAACACCATTCTGATCGATTTTGATCGTGACGTTTGGGGCTACATTGCACTGGGTCACTTCAAGCAAAAAACCATTGCTGGCGAAATTGGTTCTTCAACCATGCCACACAAAGTTAACCCAATTGACTTCGAAAACTCGGAAGGAAATCTGGGCTTGGCAAATGCAATGTTTTCTCACCTTGCTCAGAAACTGCCAATCTCTCGCTGGCAGCGTGACCTGACGGACTCTACCGTTTTGCGTAACCTAGGTGTGGGCGTAGGCTATGCAATCATCGCATACACATCTACCCTGAAAGGCATCAGCAAGCTGGAAGTTAACCAAGCTGCACTGGAAGCTGAATTGGACAAAAACTGGGAAGTACTGGCTGAGCCAGTACAAACGGTTATGCGTCGTTACGGCATTGAAAAGCCTTACGAGAAGCTGAAAGAACTGACGCGTGGTAAACGTGTAGATGGTGAAGGCATGCGCGCATTTATCGACGGCCTTGAACTGCCAGAGCACGAGAAAGCCCGTCTGAAAGAAATGACACCAGCAAACTACATCGGTGATGCCATCAAGCTTACTGATATGCTTTAAGCGTTTCTGATTAAAAATAAAAGCCCGGTTCGCCGGGTTTTTTATTGCCTTAAAAACTGCCAATTCTCGCTGAAAACTGCATATTACGGTGGTTTACGGTTATACTCTCCCCCACTTTCAAGTAACCGCGTTACCTCTATGTATCAGTTAAATTTCGACCTGAACGAGTTCCTCACCCGTTTCTGGCATAAAGAACCTGTTGTCATCAAAAGCGGCTTCGTCGACTTCGAAGACCCAATCAGTCCTGATGAAGTGGCAGGTTTGGCGATGGAAGAAGAGATCGATTCTCGCTTCGTTGCCAACCAAGATGGAGAATGGCAGGTTCAGCACGGTCCGTTTGAAAGCTTTGAGAGCTTCCCAGACACACACTCACAGCTCATCGTGCAAGCCGCAAACCATTGGCACCCAGGACTCAGAGCGTTCGTAGAACCTTTCCGAGGTCTGCCAAACTGGCTATTCGATGACGTCATGATCTGTCTATCAATGCCCGAAGGTGGTGTAGGTCCCCACATCGACCAATACGATGTATTTATCTGTCAGGGGATGGGTAAACGTCGCTGGCGCGTCGGCGATAAAGGTGAATACAAAGATGCCAATCACCATACAGGCTTGCGTCAAATCGAAGGTTTCGACCCTATCATTGACGAAATTCTTGAACCAGGTGACATCCTGTATATTCCACCGGGTTTCCCACATGAAGGTAACACCATTGATGTGTCGCTAAGCTATTCGATTGGCTACCGCTCGCCGAAGAAGCAAGAGCTTCTGAATGGCTACGCAGACTACGTTATCTCTAACGATAAAGGTGATATTCACTATCACAATCCTGAACTCCAGACTCGTGATGAGCACGGCATGATCCCGAAAGCCGAATACAATGCGCTGAATGATATGCTGATGAAACTCATCAATGACGATGAAGCAAAAGCGCGTTGGATGGGAGAGCAACTCAGTACCTCTCGCCATGAGCTAGACATCATGGCCGCCGATCCACCTTGGCAATCAGACGAGCTTCAACAATTCCTTGAAGACGGTCTGTTTCTTGAAAAAGTGTCGGGCATGAAAGCCCTTTACCACGAAAATAACCCAGGCGTTGTTTTCATTAATGGTGAGACCATCGAACTGCCAGAAGGCTGCGAGATATTCGGCAAAGTACTGTGTGATTTTGAAGATTTCTCTATCGATGAGTTGGGTCCTTTGGCCAGTAATCCTGCGGTTTTGGCTCTGCTACTCGATCTTTGCAACCAAGGTTTGTGGTACCCACAAGCATAGCGGTTGCCAAGACCCACATTTTTGTGCCACGGACATAAAATTTTCAATAAAAAGCCTTCTTCAAAGAAGGCTTTTTTATCAATGAGATAAACTGCCTTTTTCTTATTATTTCTGGAATTCCGGAAATATGGTATTGACGCCATCCTACTTCGTCTTTATATTTCGATAAAAATAGAAATATAATTTTCTAGAGGTTTATGATGTCACCAGAGTTCATCACCATGTTAAAAGAGGCAGCGAACATGTTTGCCTTCCTCGCTGTCGAGCTAACTATCTTGTTTCTTGCTATCAGCTACCTTGTAGGCATTTTGCAGGAGTACATTACGCCCGAAAAAATTCAATCAATCCTGAGTTCAAGAAACGGAAAAGGCTATTTCGTTGCAGCACTGCTTGGCTCTATCACGCCGTTTTGCTCATGCTCAACAATCCCTTTCTTGAAGGGACTGCTGCGCGCCCGGGCTGGCTTTGGCCCAATGATGGTGTTCTTGTTCGCCAGTCCATTGCTTAACCCTGTCATCATCGGTTTATTCGTAGTGACCTTTGGTGTAGATGTGGCAGTGTTCTACTTCGCCGTTGCAATGTCAGTCTCGGTTATCAGTGGCTATGCACTTGAGAAATTAGGCTTTGAGAGATATGTACGTAAAGAAGCTTACGAAACCACAGCGTCACCTTCCGGTTGCAGCACGTCATGTGGTGAAAAAGTGGAGAAAGTGGAAAAGACATCTTGCAGCGAAGAGAAACCAGCACCAGTCACCTCATGCTGTGAGGCGAAACCTGAACCTGTGTCTTGCTGCGCAACTGCAGAAGTGGATGTGAACGCGAACGGTCAAGCAAGCATGGCAGTGAAAGAAGAAAGCCGGTGGGTACGTGTATGGCGCTCAACATGGAAAGACTTTAAACAAGTGCTGCCTTACTTGTTGCTGGGTATCTCTGTGGGTTCATTCATCTATGGTTTTATCCCAACCGACTTGATCGCAAAATACGCTGGCGAGGCAACATGGTATGCGATTCCTGTAGCAGCAATCATTGGTATTCCGTTATACATTCGCGCTGAAGCAGTGATTCCTTTGAGTGCCGCTTTAGTTAAAAAAGGGATGGCGATGGGATCGGTAATGGCACTGATCATTGGTAGTGCTGGCGCGAGTTTGACGGAAGTGATTTTGCTGAAATCCTTGTTTAAAAACCAGATGATTGCAGCATTTCTCATCGTCATTCTTGGTATGGCAATGGCGGCGGGATTTTTATACACATCTATATTTGGATAACGTGTAAATGAAGGAAAGGCAGGGGATCCCCTGCCTTTACTCGTTTAAACGTGTACTTGGATACACGAAACGGCATGGTGATCCGTCCCTTTTAAACGCGGTTTTTCTTCGGAACAATTCACTGTCGCTTGTGGACAGCGGGTCCTGAATACACATCCAGATGGCGGATTCATTGGCGACGGCAGTTCCCCTTCAAGCAGCTGAATCGTTTTACTGCGTTCTAACCTTGGATCGGGGATAGGAACCGCTGACATCAGCGCCTTGGTATACGGGTGTATGGGATTGTCGAAGAGCGCTTTCCCTTCAGCCAACTCTACCGCCGTACCCAAATACATCACCAGTACACGATCTGAGATGTGTTTTACAACAGAAAGGTCATGAGCAATAAATATCAGACTCAGGCCCATTTCTTTTTGCAACTCTTTCAGCAGGTTCACTACTTGCGCCTGAATTGACACATCAAGAGCAGATACCGGTTCATCACAGATCACCAGTTTCGGTTTTAGGATCAGCGCACGCGCAATACCAATACGCTGACATTGACCGCCAGAAAACTCATGTGGATAGCGGTTTATCACGTTTGGCAGCAGGCCAACACGCGTCATCATGGCCTGTACTTCTTTTTTAACTTCTTCCTTCGACAATTCCGGATAGAAAGTCTTCAGAGGTTCGGCAATGATGTCTCCCACCGTCATTCGCGGATTTAGCGACGCCAAAGGGTCCTGAAAAATCATTTGGATTTCTTTACGTTTTTCACGCATGGATTTGGCATCGAGCGCCGTAAGATCATCACCCAGCCAAACAACACGGCCTTCTGTCGCCTCAACTAAACCAATCAAAGCGCGGGCAAATGTCGATTTACCACAACCAGACTCACCCACCACTCCCAACGTTTCGCCTTCATAGAGCTTGATGTTTACACCATCAACCGCTTTCAGCACACCAGGCTTAGCCCATGGCCACATCGACGTTGACGCGATGTTAAAGTGAACTTTTAAATCTTTAATATCCAGCAGAAGCTTCTTTTCTACAGCACTCATTACCAAGCCTCCACATTAGAAAAACATGCGCGCAAACGTCCATCTTCATAGGGCACCAGAATCGGAGATTCACGCTTACATTTGTCACTCACTCTGTGGCAACGATCTTGATATGGACAGCCCGGAGGTAGTTTCAATAGGTTAGGCGGGTTCCCCGGGATCGTTGGCAATACTTCACCTTCCGTATCCAAGCGCGGAATGGCTTTCAGCAAACCTTCGGTGTAAGGATGGCTCGGCGTATAGAAAATCTCATCGACCTTGCCGTACTCCATGGTACAACCCGCGTACATTACCAGTACTTTGTCACAAGACCCCGCCACCACACCCAAGTCGTGCGTGATCATAATAATTGCAGTGTTGAATTCCGATTTCAGCTCATTCAACAACTCCATAATTTGAGCCTGAACGGTAACGTCCAGTGCTGTTGTTGGTTCATCTGCAATCAACAGCTTCGGTCTACACAACAATGCCATTGCAATCATGACTCGCTGACGCATACCACCCGAGAATTCATGCGGATACATGGTGATACGTTTACGCGCTTCTGGGATTTTCACTGCTTCCAGCATACGCACGGACTCTTCAAACGCTTCAGCCTTTCCCATGCCTTTGTGTAGCATCAGCACTTCCATCAACTGGTCACAGACTTTCATGAAAGGGTTGAGTGAGGTCATTGGGTCTTGGAAAATCATCGCAATCTGTTCCGCACGGATTTTATTGAGTTCTTTTTCCGGCAGATTGAGGATTTCGCGACCTTCAAACTTGGCACTTCCAGACACAATGCCGTTTTTCGCTAACAGACCCATGATAGAAAATACGGTCTGACTTTTACCTGAACCTGACTCACCCACAATACCCAGTGTTTCACCACTATTGAGGGAAAAGTTCAAATCATTCACTGCAGTTACTAACCCATCCTGAGTTTTAAACTCTACACGCAGATCTTTAACATCTAATAGGCCCATACTTCCTCCTTATCGATCCTTCGGATCCAGCGCATCACGCAACCCGTCACCCACATAGTTAAAACACAGCAATGTGGTCACCATAAACAAGGTTGGAAAAGCCAACTGCCAAATCGCTAGTTCCATCGTCTGAGAGCCTTCTTGAAGTAAAGCTCCCCAACTTGTCATCGGCTCTTGAACGCCAAGTCCCAAGAAGCTAAGGAACGATTCGATCAAAATCATACTGGGTATTAGAAGGGTCGAATAAACCGCCACAATACCCAATACATTTGGCACAATATGACGAAGAATAATATTTTTTGTACTCACGCCACTTACGTGTGCCGCTTCAATAAACTCTTTGTTACGCAAACTCAATGTTTGCCCGCGAACAATTCGCGCCATATCCAGCCAGGCGATGGCACCAATCGCTACAAAAATCAGCGCAATGTTTCTACCAAAGAATGTCACCAAGACGATAACAAGAAACATAAACGGGATGGCGTTAAGAATTTCCAAAATACGCATCATGACACGGTCAGTTTTTCCGCCGATATAGCCAGAAGTTGCACCGTAGACCGTACCAATAAGTACCGCCACAAATGCGCCCATCAAGCCTACCATCAATGAAATTTGTCCACCTATCAGGGTACGTACGTACAAATCTCGTCCCAACGCATCGGTACCAAACACATGCCCTTCTTCACCAAATGATGGTGCTGCATGCATCGCATACCAATCGGTATCATCAAATACATACGTCGCGAACATTGGACCAATGATGACCCAAGCCGTAATACCGACCAAAATCAGCAAGCTGGTCATCGCTGCTTTGTTACGCATAAAACGAATACGCGCATCTTGCCAAAGGCTTCTGCCCTCAACTTCTAACTGGTTGGAGAAATTGTCGAGAGCTTCGTTATTTTCTTCTCTTTTCAACAGCATAATTTAAACCTCAATAACGAATCTTCGGATCCAACCACGCCAATAAAATATCGACGATCGCGTTGAAAATAATAAACAGCGCTCCAATGAGAATGGTGATCCCCATAACCAGCGAATAATCGCGGTTGAAAGCAGCATTGACGAACAATTTGCCAATACCCGGTAATCCAAAAATGGTTTCGATAACGACTGAGCCCGTAATAATACCCACGAATGCCGGCCCCATATAAGAAACCACAGGCAGCATCGCTGGGCGCAAAGCATGCTTAACCACGATGTAATGCATGCTTAGGCCTTTTGCCTTTGCTGTTCGAATGAAATTACTGTTCAACGTTTCAATCATGCTTCCGCGTGTAATACGCGCAAACGTCGCTATATAAAGGAATGACATTGCCAATATTGGCAAAATCATGTATTCAATGGCGCCGCCATTCCAACCACCTGCAGGTAACCAGCCAAGACCAATAGAGAAGATGTATATCAAAACGGGGGCAAGCACGAATGAGGGCAGTACAACGCCAAACATAGATGTCGACATCACTAAATAGTCCAGCCAACTGTTTTGCCGCAGCGCGGCCACCGTACCAATCGTCACGCCGAGAACCACGGTCAAGATAAAGGCATAAAAGCCTACTTTTGCAGAAACAGGCAACGCGGCACCAACCAGTTCGTTAACCGTATAATCCTTATACTTAAACGAAGGGCCAAAATCGCCTTGAAGAACATTGCCTAAGTAAGTCGTGTATTGTTCGTGTAGAGGTTTATCCAGTCCGTACTTGGCATTGATGTTTTGCATTACCTCTGGGGGTAAAGGTTTTTCAGAAGAAAATGGGTTTCCCGGTGCAAAACGCATCAAGAAAAATGAAATCGTAATCAATACCAACAAGGTTGGTATTGCTTCCAGTGTACGAGTAAAAATCAATCTAAACATAAAAGCATCCTACTTATACTCAAACGGTGCCAAAAATAAGGCTTCCGTGCATATTTTTTGGGTTTATTTCAACGTGTGGGATTGAAGGCCTGGCGGGCGAATACGACATACCGCAATGCCGGACAAACGCGCCCAACGGGAGGATTTCAAACGTTCAATTCGGCACCAACCATCATCGAAATGGCATGCCATTCTTCCGATGCTTTTCGTGATTTGAACAACTTAAAATCACTCTTAACCCAGATTTTTAAAGGGATTGAGTATATGTTCCTGAAACATGCGCTTGTGACAATTTCACAAGCGCATGGAATATCCCTCTAATTATTGTGCTGTGAGGTACAAGTCTTTTGAGTAGATATTATCTTGCGGGTTTTTATCAGGGTAGCCACCTACATCCGTACCAACCAATCGAGGCTGGACGTATTGGAAGATAGGGGCAATAGGCATGTCTTGGGCTAATTGCGCTTCAGCAATAGCGTAGAAACCATTTCGCTCTTCGTCAGTTTTCGCAACTTTGGCTGCATCATGCATAGCTTTGTCGAAAATTGCACTGGAGTATTTTTGGTCGTTGTTGCCGTTGTTGGTCATGGCAATTGCCAAGAAAGAAGACGCTTCGTTGTAGTCCGCACACCAGCCAGCGCGGCGAACATCGAAGTTACCTTGCTTGCTATTATCCAAGTAGGTTTTCCACTCTTGGTTTTCAAGCGTAACGTTCACATACCCACCCAATGATTTTTTCCACATGGATTGGATAGCAACCGCTGTCTTTTTATGGTTTTCGCTGGTGTTATAAAGCAAGGTGAAATCAAGTGGATTACCCGGGCCAAAACCAGCCTCAGACAATAGCTCTTTCGCTTCTTCTACACGTTGTTTCTGTGTCAGACCAGCATACTCTGGTGCAGCAGGAGAGAAACCGGTAATTCCGCTGTGAGTCAACGCATACGCAGGTGTCTGACCTTGTCCCCAGATAGCATTTGACACGATGTCACGATCAATGGAGTAAGACAGTGCTTTTCGTATGCGTGCATCATCAAACGGTGCTTTTTGCGTATTGAAGCCGTAGTAGTAAGTACACAGGTTTGGCGAAACTACTACGTTTTCTGGATACTGCTTTTTCAGACGACGGAACTGCTCGTTTGGCACTTCATAAGTAATGTCGATTTCACCAGACAAAAAGCGATTCATTTCCGCATTCTGATTTTCGATTGGCAGGAAAGTCACTTTGTCGATAACAGTGTCTTTGTTATCCCAGTAGTTTTCGTTACGCTCAAGCACGATTTTCTCATTGACGACCCAATCAGTCAGCTTGAATGCACCATTACTGATAAAGTTGCCCGGCTTCGTCCATGAATCACCATGCTTTTCAACTGTCGCTTTATGAACTGGGTACATGGTGGTATGGGCCATCATTTTAACAAAATATGGCAGCGGTACTTCAGTCTCAACAACCAGCGTATGATCATCAATGGCTTTTACACCCAATTCATCAACGGACTTTTTCGCAGAGATTATATCTTTTGCACCCTTCATCTGGGTCTTTTCGATATACCAGGCGTAAGGTGAGGCTGTCGCAGGATCAACGGCACGTTTAAAGCTGTATTCAAAATCTTGGGCCGTGACAGGATCGCCATTTGACCATTTCGCATATTTGCGTATTTTGAATGTAAAAGTTTGATTGTCGTCGGTTGACCAAGACTCCGCAATACCCGGAATCGTATTACCAAGAGCATCTTGAATAACGAGGCCTTCCATCAGGTCACGAAGAACGTGAGACTCAGGTACACCTTCAACTTTATGAGGGTCAAGAGTGGCAACTTCGGTGCCGTTACCACGAACCAGCTCTTGTACTGGAGCCAGTTTTACACCAGCAGGCACTTCTGCTGCAGTAGCCGTCATTGAAGCCGTGGCGAGGGCCATACCAGCACCCATCAACAGTGCCTGATATACATGCAGATACTCCAAATTATCTCTTAAATGCATCCATGGCACCCCCCGAAGATGAAACAATGATGCTTTCCTAAGCAGTCATCTCTTCTGAAATTTTGTTTCACGACGGAGAATTATTTGGAACATTACCAATCATCAAAGCAATTTGCCACAAAAACGAAATAAAAAGTCACAAATACCCAACTAATTACCATAATCTGGAACATATAACCGGATAGGAATATTTGTATGGATTCTTGAACTACTGGATGACAATATGAAAGCTAATTATCGCAGAATATATCAATATAGTTTAATAAGTGAGCATGATGAGCTGTTAAAATACAGAACGATCGCAAAACATATTAGATTTGCTTAATTAACCAGTAGTTAACATTTGGTTTGTTGCGTTTTTATGCATAACATTTCTTTTAACAGTCGAGCGCTTGTTTTGGGATTCATCTCAGATAACGGTAGACAAATGGTATATCGTTTACAGTCGCACATGGAGCTAAAACTCAGAAAATAAAGATTATATTCACAGTCTGTTTTTATTGGTCAGTAAAAAGAAGAATGTCATTAATACGATGCGAACCATCGAATATATTTCTGGCTCAATGACTATTAATGCAGAACATAAAGAAAGGTATTAAGCGAGAGCGGCCAGAGAAAACTCTAGCCGACAAGACCGTTAATGTTTATTTTTGCTGATCGTCTAATGGCAATCCAGATTGTTTTGATGGCTTGCTCTCTTTTCCTTCAACCAAAGAGTCATCTTTCCCATTTTGGATATCGTCTGGCAGAACTTCTTGCAACATTTGCTTCATCTTTTTATTACTAATGCGTCTATGTCCCATCTTCATCCTCCTGATAGTCGGTAATTTGAAGGCACAGAATGCTCGCTTGTGGCTCCTCTAAGCGGTACTAACCAATATCACTCCCCCTGTGTTGCCAGTATAAAAGCGTTGTGTTGAGTGAGTAGCGAATTGTGTTAGTCAATTCAGTCTAGCAAAGCCATTCTTTGAATATGCCCCACATTTGACACAATGAGAACGTGCACACATATCCCTGCAACACCGCCGAACCACAAAACATCATGATTTTTAATAACCTATTGTTATAAAAAAAATCCTATTTAGATTATCTTATTCACATTCACATTATTGATTCATTTTCAATTGAGATTAGTTGGTTTTTTGCGCAGTATATCTCTTGTGCCGATGTAACAAAGCAGTAAGCAGTGATAGGCCGCAGAGGACAAAGGCGCAAAAATCCCAAATTTACAAAATCAATAATGAGACGATCATAGAAAATGAGACCTGCAGGTTCAGTATCCAGACCTCTGTGCTCACGAGTCCGACACGGCTTTATTCCCAATGCCGGGAAGAAACATCACCAGGCAAACGAAGAAAAAGCAAAAGGTTAACGTTGAAACACAGTCCATAAAACTAAGTGGCCTTTCGGTAACGAGAGGCCACTTTTTTTCCATCAATAAGCACTTAACAACCCAAAAATGTTTCAGATCACATACATAATTTATTTAGCATAATAACTTTCAATTTTGTGAAGTATTGTTCAAAAAACAACCGCAATGTAACGATGTTGTTAATTTTATCCTTCTCCCACTTCAAATTCCAAAGCACAATATTTTGCTTATTTTCCAATTTACTACAACTATCTAGACAGAGCTGGCACAGATCAACTCACATTCACACGATGAATAGATAATTCGCGATTTAAATTTTTGAAGGATATTAAGATGAACAACAAAGCTTTTCTCAGAGGGCTCATCGCTGCCGCTGTGTCCGTAGGGGGTTCATTCCCTGCGCTCGCAGCACCTGGGGCGCCCGTCATCTCATGGATGGAAACAAATTTCTCCATCATCGAAGTGAACGACGCAGCCACTGCGTACAAAGATCTCGTTACAGTAAAACCTTATGCAGAAGTGCCGGTGGCATGGGATCGCTGGTCTGGTGAACCAGCAGACTCTTGGCGAGTATTGCTCAATGGAGTAACGGTGCATGAAGCTGCCTTAACACCCTCTGCGAGTCAAAAGGAATCGACCATTCTACAGGTCACTAAAGGTGGCCAATACGATATGGTCGTGGAGCTGTGTAGCGGAACTGGCACATCACAAGCATGTACACCAAGTGCACCTACGCCCATTGTTGTTGCCGACACTGATGGTAGCCACCTCGACCCACTTCCTATGAATGTGGACCCAAACAATGGTAACTACACCACACCAGCCAACACTGTGGTTGGTGCCTATTTTGTTGAGTGGGGTGTTTATGGGCGCGAATTCCCTGTTGATAAAATCCCGGCCCAAAACCTAACCCACATCATCTACGGCTTCATCCCCATTTGTGGCAACAACCCATCACTGGCAGATGGCCCTCTTGCAGCTCTTAATCGCGCCTGTGTTGGCACACAAGATTACGAAGTTGTCATTCACGATCCTTGGGCTGCGGTTCAAATGCCACACGCTCAATCAGGTCAGACCCATTCGTCTTCATATAAAGGAACGTATGGTCAGATCATGGCACTCAAACAACGCTATCCTGATCTGAAAATCTTGCCATCCATAGGCGGCTGGACACTGTCTGACCCTTTCTATGAGTTTGGCGACAAAGTAAAACGAGACACGTTTGTCGCATCAGTGAAGACATTCCTTCAAACCTGGAAATTCTATGATGGTGTAGATATCGACTGGGAATACCCCGGCGGTCAAGGCTCGAATCCTAACTTAGGAAACCCGGCGACCGATGGCGACACATACGCCCTATTAATGCAAGACCTCCGCGCAATGCTTGATTCGCTATCTGCCGAAACAGGACGCACCTACGAACTGACTTCAGCAGTTGGCGTCGGATACGACAAAATTGAAGACGTAAACTACGTTGATGCTGTCCCTTACATGGACTACATCTTCGCGATGTCGTATGACTATTACGGTGGCTGGAGCAACGAAGTCGGCCATCAGGCTGCATTGAATTGCGGCACACATTTGTCAGCTGATCAATGCGCAGGAACGGGACTAGATGAAAATGGCGAGCCGCGCAAGGGACCTGCCTACACCACAACTAACGGTGTAAACCTACTTCTCGCTAAAGGCGTTCCGCCTGAAAAACTCGTGATTGGTGCAGCAATGTACGGTCGCGGATGGACCGGCGTAACCGAAGCGAGCATGTCCGATCCTACAAACCCAATGACAGGTGTCGGTAACGGTATGGTTGCTGGCTCATGGGAAGACGGCGTCATCGACTATAAAGACATTGTTACTAAGTACGAAAACAACGCTAGGGTCGTAACCGGATATGACGCACAAGCAGAAGCACCTTGGGCATGGGATCCAGCAAATGGTGATCTTGTAACCTACGACAATAAACGTTCAGTGATGGCGAAAGGTGCCTATGTTCGTCAAAACAACTTTGCAGGCTTGTTCGCTTGGGAAATCGATGCCGATAACGGTGATATCCTAAACGCAATGCAAGAGTCATTGGCTGACGACCCACCACCACCTGGAAATAAAGCGCCGCGTGCTAACGCAGGAGCGGACGTTACCGTTAACACAGCAACCGCTGTAGCCTTGGACGGCAGCAACTCCACAGACTCAGATGGCCAGATTGTCAGTTATGCTTGGACACAAGCCAGCGGCCCTAGTGTGGCTCTAACTGGCACAAATTCTGCAACAGCATCGGCAGCCATTCCGGCGATGTCAGTAGATACACAGTACGTATTTACCTTGACGGTCACTGACAACAAAGGCGCAACAGCTCAAGACTCCGTTGTGGTCACGGCTAAAGCACCAAACACCGGCAATACTGCACCTGTTGCGCAAATTTCTGCGCCAGCATCTGCAGCCGCTGGGACTGTCGTACTGGTTGATGCAAGTGCTTCAAGTGATGCGGACAACGATACGCTGACGTACACGTGGGATGTGCCCGCAGGTGTTACCGCTAACATCAGCGGCGCCAGCCTGACATTCGAGGCCGGTAGCTACAATGTTGATACTAACCTTACCTTCACTGTGACAGTGTCTGATGGTCAGCTTCAGAGCAGTGCGTCTGTTAGCGTATTGATTGAGAAAGATGCGCCTGTTGTGACGTGTCCAAACGCATGGTTAGCGGGTGAAATCTATAACTCTGGCGATGTCGTAACACACAATGGTATAGAGTACTCTGCTAAATGGTGGACAACCAATGAAGAACCCGGCACCACAGGTCAATGGGGTGTATGGAAGGAACTTGGCACAGCAACATGTCAGTAAGCTATTAAGCTAACTCACTCAGCTGGAATACAAAAAGGGATGCGAATTCGCATCCCTTTTCTTTTATCTGTAAGGCGTTACCAGCGTTTGGCGGCGTCTTGATCACTCTCGCGAGCTTCAACCCAACGCTCATCATCAACAAGTCTTTCCTTTTTCCAGAAAGGTGCACGTGTTTTCAGATAATCCATCACAAACTCGCAAGCCTCAAATGCCGCGTTACGGTGAGCACTCGATACGCCAACAAACACAATTTGATCACCGATACCCAATACACCCACGCGATGAATAACGCGGATATAGGTCAGCGGCCACCGTGATTTAGCCTGTTCACAGATATCTGTCAGCGATCTTTCCGTCATGCCTGGGTAATGTTCTAAGGTCAAACCGGTGACATTGTCACCAAGGTTCATGTCTCGTACTTTACCCACAAAGGTCACGATCGCCCCATCACCTGCAAAATCATTCAATTTTGCGTATTCCTCTGCGACCGAGAAATCTTCGTGTTGGACTGAGATCATCATCAACCTCCTGTGACTGGCGGGAAGAACGCAACCTCATCGCCCGCTTTAACAGACGCAGATAACTCTGAAATAGTTTGGTTTATCGCAACCAAAAGCTTGCCGGATTCCAAAGCCAACGCCCACTTATCGCCATTGGTAACCAAATGTGCGCGGATGTCTTCAGCAGTTGCAAAGTCACCGTCTAACGTTAGTGAACCCGTGCCTACTAACTCTTTAACTTGCGCAAAAAAGAGAACCTGAATCATTATTCCACCTTAAAGTGACCGGACTTTCCGCCTGTTTTTTCTAGCAAACGAACCTGACCAATGACCATGTCTTTTTGCACGGCTTTACACATATCGTAAATGGTAAGTGCAGCAACAGACGCTGCCGTTAATGCTTCCATTTCAACACCTGTTTTACCCGTCAGCTTACACAGTGACTCAATACGAACCTGTGATGTTTCCGGTAGCGCTTCCAAGGACACTTCAACTTTAGACAGCATCAAAGGGTGGCATAATGGGATCAGATCCCAAGTACGTTTTGCCGCCTGAATACCTGCAATCCGCGCAGTCGCAAATACATCACCTTTGTGATGCTTGCCTGAAACGATCAGCTCAAGGGTTTCCGGCGCCATATCAATGTATGCCTCAGCTCTTGCTTCACGTACCGTTTCAGCTTTGCCAGAAACGTCGACCATGTTCGCTTCACCCGAAGCGTTGATGTGTGTAAAACCACTCATCAATTAGTTACCTAGATGTGGCATGAAATTACATGGACGGTGGCTTGCATCTAACTGCTGCTTGATGATACCAGTCCAACCTGTGCGACACGCACCAGTTGAACCCGGCATAGCAAAAATGACAGTGTGGTTAGCAAAGCCCGCAACTGCACGTGACTGAATGGTCGACGTACCAATCTCTTGGAAAGAAATTGCACGGAACAATTCGCCAAAACCTTCCACTTCTTTGTCAAACAGAGGTTTCAATGCTTCTGGCGTGCTATCGCGAGATGTGAAACCCGTACCGCCAGTGATCATCACAGCTTGTACATTTTCATCCGCAATCCACTGTGAAACAACAGCGCGGATTTTGTAAACGTCATCAATGACGATTTGCTTGTCAGCCAGTGTATGACCCGCTTCCGTCAGCGCATCAACCAAAAATTTGCCTGATGTATCATTGTCTTCAGTGCGCGTATCAGAAACAGTCAAAACGGCAATTTTTGCTGGCGCAAACTCAGTGACAGCGTGACCCATAAAAGTAAACCTCAATGAATTTTGTTTGGTAATCGGCGTTAACCGCCAATGGAGGCCAGATGCGGCGTCATGCCGGTATGACCTTGATCTAAGAAATGACTTTGTTTCTTATCTGCAAGCTGCCCTTGAATTCGCGCCACCAGCGCCTTTTCCTGAGCATCATCTTGCAATAAATCGCGTAACTCCACGCCATAGTCACCGAATAAACACATGTGCAGTTTACCCAGCGCAGAGACACGAAGACGATTACACGAGTCACAGAAATCTTTTTTGTAAGGCATGATGAGACCAATCTCACCCTGATACTCTGGGTGACAAAACACCTCAGCAGGTCCATCGCTTTTGCCTCGGACCTTCACCAGCCAGCCATTTGCTATAAGGTGGTTTCGGATAGACACACCAGAGACATGATGGCGCTCAAACAAGGAATCCATTTCCCCCGTCTGCATCAACTCGATAAAACGAAGTTGAATCGGCTTGTCTTTTATCCAATTCAGAAATGCAGGTAGTTCGCCACTATTAAGGTCCTTTAACAGTACCGCGTTGACTTTAACCTGCTCAAACCCCGCATCAAAAGCAGCATTAATTCCGCGCATCACAAGGTCGAATTTATTCTCACCCGTGATTTGATGAAACATGCGAGGGTCTAAGCTATCGACGCTGACATTAATGTTGGTCAAACCCGCCTCTCTCCATTGCTTCGCATTTTTTTCAAGACGGTAGCCATTGGTTGTCATGGCGATTTTTTCAATGCCGTCCTGCTCTGCAATCATAGAGAGAATGTCAGTAAAATCTTTGCGTAGCGACGGCTCACCGCCAGTAATACGAACTTTGGACGTACCACAATGCGCAAACGCCGAAACCACACGGCGCAGTTCATCGACCGAGAGGAAACCGGAGTTTTTATGGGTCGGCTTGTAACCATCCGGTAAGCAGTATGTACATCGGAAGTTACAAACATCTGTAATAGACAAGCGCAAGTAATAAAACTTGCGATGGTAGGAATCTTCAAATTGCATTGCTACGAAACACCTTTCCAAATACGGGAGACGACCACATTTCTATGAGCGCCCTGGTGACGGTATGTCACGGCCTATTTCCCCTATTCTTTCGAACTTAGCAAAATAGGCTTCGGAGTTACTAATACTCGTGATTTGCAAAGCTTGTAGGACAACGAGCACTAATGTGAATTTAGCAAAATTCACGTGCAACAAACAAGGAATTGTCAGTAATTTTGCGACTAAATAGACATCGACGCAACTTTTTCGCCACTATCTCAAAACACAAACAGATCTCAAGACCAACATTCGAGCACAATTCGACAGATATCACTACGTCGATGACAAACCTGATTCGAAACAATGTGCATTTTTATCGGCAAGAGCATGCAAATCGCTCTATGCTCAGTAAAAGTAGCGATTGTCGTATTTGACGGATTCTCGAAATGAGGCGTTTTTGCAAATTCAAATTGCAAATTGCAATGAAAGCGTAAAAAAGCCTGCAAATCCGTCATGAAAATTAGGCATCGTATTTGCAGTAGTGATTGCACAGTAGGGTATCTAAAGCTGTCCCTAATTTATCAGGACAACAATAAGGCAGCAGCTCGAAAGGCAAACTATTCAAATATCGCCTTTGATTTCAGGTTACTGCTCTTTACGACAACTGGGAGCTCACTATGACTATGACATTGCCGATTCTTTTCAACAATCGTCATATTCTCCCCTCGGGACGACTACCACTAAGAGTGGCACCGGGGACACAATTGACGACAGTAAAATACGCCATGAGGAATGGCTTAGACATCGGCGTGTGTATGGATGAAACAAGTCCAATCGGTGCTGGTATTGGCACCCGCGTTTCGATTGAGGACTTCAGCCTAAGTTTTGATGATGGCTCATTGACGATCACCGTAAGTGGCCATGAGAGCTTTATCATCGATAGCGTTATCGATAATGACGAAAATATTATCGTGGCAACGTGCCAAACATTGCCTTCTTGGCCAAAGCAAGAAGTCAACACAGACTCGGCCCCCTTGGCTGAGCGCCTGCAAATTATGTTTGAGCGATATCCAGAACTCAGCTCGTTACACGCTCGCCCCCACTTTGACAACTTAACGTGGCTTTGCCAGCGTTGGCTCGAACTCCTTCCTCTCCCGGCTAGCGAGAAGCAAGTATTGATGGCCGCTAATTCGTGCAGAAATACCGCTGAGTACTTACTTAGCTTGATGAAAGACCCGCATTAATCGCGAATACAACCGTAAAAAACACCCCCCGTAATGTGCGGGGGTTGTTTAGGTTCCGAAATACCATAGCACTCAGAGTTTTTTGATCACAATGGCCGTTCCCATACCGCCACCAATACATAGTGATGCCAAACCATACGAAACAGAACGCTTTTCCATTTCATAGATAAGGGTGGTAAGAATTCGCCCACCCGATGCCCCCAAAGGGTGCCCTAATGCAATGGCACCGCCATTAACGTTAGTTTTGTCGTCAAACCATGACATGGGCAAATCGTATTTATCGCTGAGTCCACGCATTACTCCCAAAGCTTGGGCAGCGAACGCTTCGTTCAGCTCAAGCAACTCCATATCCGCTAACGTCATATTAGCTCTGGAAAGCGCTTGTTGGATTGCAGGAACAGGACCGAGCCCCATGTAGGCAGGGTCTAAACCACCCTGGCCATAACTGATAATCTCAGCGATAGGTTTTAAATTGTGCTCTGCTACCGCTTTCTCTGAAGCCACAACAAAAGCTACCCCCCATCATTGATGCCTGATGCATTCCCCGCCGTTACACTACCTTCTCGTTTAAAGGCAGGTCGGAGAGCAGATAACGTCTCTAAAGACGCGTCATGACGCGGGTATTCATCTGTTCCAAACGCCACTCTGGTTTTGCGTTGGTGAACGTCGACGGGGACTATTTCATCAGCGAATCTATGCTTGCTGATAGCGTCAACGGCGCGCTGCTGACTGCGAAGCGCAAACGCATCTTGCTCCTTTCTTGAAATCCCGTATTTCTCGGCCACATTTTCCGCGGTAATACCCATGTGATACTGATTAAATGCATCAGTCAGCCCATCGTGAATCATGGTATCAACAAGCTGCTGATTCCCCATTTTGCTACCGAAGCGATTGTTGGCACTGACCAAAAAAGGCGTGCTCGACATGTTTTCCATTCCCGCGGCAACAACAATGTCTGCATCACCAGCTTTAATCTTGGTCGCCGCTTCCATGACCGTTTTCATTCCACTGCCACAGATCATATTCAGTGTGAAAGCCGGAACAGAGTCAGGCACGTCGGCAAATTTTGCCGCTTGTCTGCCCGGTCCCATGCCTTGCCCTGCCCCCAACACATTGCCGACCACCACTTCGTCGATCAACGCTGGGGAAACTTTGGCTTGGCCAAGTGCGGCACGAATCGCGTGCCCACCCAATTCAAAAGCGGGTACAAGTGACAACGTGCCACCAAAACTACCGACAGCGGTGCGCTTAGCACCAACAATATATACTTTGCTCATTTCGATCCCTCGATTAAATGACCAAACCACCGTCAATCTTCAGTGTTTGACCCGTAATAAAACTCGCTCTATCACTGGCTAAGAAAAGTACGCCATCCGCGATATCTTGAGGCTTACCCATACGACCAAGCGGTGTTTTTGATTTCATGTGCTCAAGCACTTTTTCAGGGAAATCAACCGTCATCGGCGTTTCGATGAAGCCTGGGGCAACGCAATTTGCACGCACCTGTGCGCCTTTGCGGGAGAACTCTTTCGCCCAGCCCTTTGTCATCGCAATCACACCGCCCTTCGTCGCACCATAATTGCTCTGGCCAATGTTGCCGTCAGTCCCTACAACGGAAGACATGGTAATAATAGACCCCGCGCCGTTTTCAATCATGGCAGGTGCAACAGCCTGCGTCATATTGAACACACCTTTCAAATTCACGTTGATCACCAAGTCCCAGTCATCCTCGCTCATACGGTCTAACAGGTTATCTCGCGTGATACCCGCATTGTTAACGAGCACATCAATGGTTCCATGCTCTGCACGGATATCCTCAACCAGCATTCGGATTGCCTCACGATCACATACGTTTAGCTGTTTAATACGAACATTGGCATACGTTGATTGTAATGATTCCGCCGCGTCGGCATTCATGTCGCAGGCATAAACCATTGCGGCATTTTGGCGCGCAAACGTCTCAACGATACAGCGACCAATCCCCTGAGCACCGCCAGTAACAATACAGATTTTGTTTGAAAGCATGGGTTTCACCTTATTCGGAGTAATGAAGTAAAGCTATGTCTTGGCATAGTTAGAATTATTCTTCGTGATACTTTCATTCTAGGAATCAAGAAGCAGTTTGTAGACCACTTTCAAAAGGAAACACTATTGCAAATTTAGGACAATCAAACATTGCTCATTTATTGGAATACCGTTAAACACGGTGTGAATGATCACTGTTTTGAAAGAATATTTGATATGGATTGACGATTTGTTTGGTCGACGTTCTGCAAGCGTACACTGTGGTGTATAAAACCTATTGCACGATATATGCAACAATCAAGGTATCTCAGCATGCTAGACAAAATTGTGTACTTTCTACATGTCGTTCGTACAGGCTCGTTTAGCTTGGCAGCGAAACAATATGGTATTTCTGCCTCAGCCGGCAGTCGCTGGATCATTGAGCTGGAAGAAAGTATGGGGATCAGCCTTTTAAAGCGTTCAACACGCAAAGTGGTACCTACGCAAGCAGGGCTCAGACTCTACGAGCGTTTTAATCGAGTGAACAGTGAAATTGATGATATTTTCACAGAGATTCAAAACCTTGGTAACGACGACAGAGGCATCATCAGAATAGCCTCAACCCCTTTATTTGCACGAGACTTTCTCGGACAGATCGTTGGTGAGTATCTACAAGAACACCCCCATGTCACTTTTCGCGTGATCGAAACCGCCCATGAAGCTGACCACCTCGATGAGATCGACTTTGCGATTCGTGCCAGTGCGGTTTATCAAGGGTTTCAGGAAAAAGACAGCCTGCTCGTCAAACGGTCACTACTGAAATACCCACTGATGGCCTGTTGCTCTCCGGGCTATATCGATAAATATGGTCAACCCGAATTACCTGATGACCTTCGCCGTCACAATTGCCTTTATGCATCGACATTGGTTGGCGGTAGCAAATGGGTGTTTGAACGTGACGGTGAAATGACCACCGTCAATATTTCCCAAACCGTAGAAGTAGAAGATAGCCAGTTCATTAAAACCGTGTCTGTCAATGGTGGTGGTATTGCTTACTTACCTGTTCGCTTAATTGAATCAGAGCTAAAGAACGGGACTCTCATTCCTGTATTGAAGGAATATACCAACAGCGACTTTGAATACAGCTTGTATTACCGA
Organism: Enterovibrio nigricans DSM 22720; assembly: GCF_900167155.1. Taxonomy (GTDB): domain Bacteria; phylum Pseudomonadota; class Gammaproteobacteria; order Enterobacterales; family Vibrionaceae; genus Enterovibrio; species Enterovibrio nigricans. Next base: position 133,033 of record NZ_FUXU01000006.1, read on the forward strand.
CCTCGCAGGCAGATGCCAATTAGATGTCTGAACTTTAAGGATTACTTAATCCGACGAGTACGCGAAATGGCTTTGTTGCTTAAATCGATGGAACTAAATCTAGAAGCTACGATCTGATCGGCTACACCCATCAATCGTCGTAGTCTCATG
>NZ_FUXU01000201.1 GCF_900167155.1 Enterovibrio nigricans DSM 22720
TATGTTGCCACTGCTATCAACCAGATTAACAACAGGCTGCGTTGTCAATAGGGCACCGCTAACACCCGCAACTGGTTGGGTGGAAAGTGCTACCCGACCAGCTCTATAGCGAACGATAACAACGCCACTACCACCATCCCCAGCAGATAACACTGTTGAGGATGAGCCACTGAAAAAACTACCGCCGCCGCCGCCGCCGCCGCCAGTATTTGATTGACCGGAAGCAGCACTACCATATGTGGAGCCCCCTCCGTTGCCACCTCCATGTAGTCCTTGACCTGGAGAGCCTCTATCTCGTTTGCCACCGCCGCCGCCGCCTGCATAAAATGTATTTCTACCACTTATATTCGAAGACAATCCATTACCACCGTCTCCAGCATGGTTATTAGTGGTTATGTTGGGAAACCCTCCCAAAGAACCAGCACCGCCACCTCCGCCGCTTGCTTGAGCAAAAGCCCGAGGATCTGCTATACCATCACCTCCGTTGTTGCCTTGCCCGGCAGTTCCCGCCCCTCCAAGAGTTCGAAGACCTCCGCCACTACTACCTCCCCCTCCTGAGGCACCATTTCTTCCATTAGTATATATAGAACCGCCACCGCCACCGCCTAAAGCGGTTATTGAAAGGCCTGGACCTAATAGACTCGAGTTTCCACCATTGCTGCCTAAGGCACCAGTAGTCCCTTTCGCCCCTCCTGTTCCAACGATGATTTGATATGTTCCGCGAGAGAGAGATAATCCAGTTCTTTGAATAAATCCACCGCCGCCACCGCCGCCGCCAGTACCACTTGCTACAGCGCCGCCGCCGCCGCCGCCGCCGCCAATGACTAATATCCGGACATTGGAAAGAACTTCACCCGCAGATACATTCAATGAGCCGGAGCTTTGAAATATATGTACTCGATCAACAGTGCCATCAGAATTTGTAACGCTGAAGGAATTCCCTCCTGTTGCGGCATAAGCATTAGAGAGTAATAGGCATAATGATGTAAAAAAAGCGATACGATTTAACATAATCCATTAAAAATCAAAGTGTTTATTGAAAAAAGTAGCAATTCCAGCAGCCGTTAATAAAACGTAAAGCTAGATGTTCCTTCTCTTATTCTAAATATAAAAGCAACATTTCGTCCTGTAAGAATTTTATTACGAGTGACGAAAGAATGTTGAAGAGTAAACTTTAAAAGTTTATAAGACTTTTAAATCAGTACTTTACATGTAGATAGCGCAACGTCAGATTTGTTAAACCTAAGTTAAAATCAGCCGCCTTCGGCGGAACTGTTAATGCGATATCTGTTTCATTTGTTTAAAAAGACACAAGTGGCATATTCTTGTCCGCCATGCTGCCCGACAATACCCTCAAAGCCCTGTTTTTAAACCGCCATCAGTAGGAAGAACACCTTGCCCTTAACATGGGCAACGTTCGTGATGCCGTCATCGAGAATGTCATCAAATTCCTGGCTTGTGGCACCTCTGCCTTCGGCTCCCGTCGATGCCACTGCGACAAACCTGGCTGCAGCCACGAAAAGTACCTTCACCAAACCTGTAAATCCCGAGCCTGCCCCATACCCTCTGGGCGGTGTTCCAGCATAACCGCTGGCTCATCAACGACCTGTTTGCCTGCGCAGCCAACATTTTCCTTGAGTGGGCCCAGGATATCGATATCGGTGCTCTGCACACCTACCTACGGGCGGCCCAACTCTGATATTTTTTATTACAACGTAACCTAAAAAATCAAATGTCATTCCAACATTGTAGTTCGTCTTTTTTCTTGGCTCCATTGCAAAGTTAGTAGAAGGCCGCTGAGACCCTAGGTTATCCTGAGTTAAAAAGTGAACTGATTTTCAATCAGGCACACTTCGCCCTTGATGCCTC
>NZ_FUXU01000172.1 GCF_900167155.1 Enterovibrio nigricans DSM 22720
AGTTTTGGACAGGATGTAAACGTAGTGTACGTAACCGAACATTAACGTACGGTGATGTTCGATATTCAAACCGCCCTCTAAATTGAAAATGCCCCATTTCTACTTAGTGCTTTTACTCGTTCATATCCTGTTAATGAGCTTTTGCAATACTAAAAGTTATCCATTCTTCTTACGTCGTTCGCTGTTAATCCCCGAGATGTAATACAGGGTGAAAGTCTGTACAAACGAATACACAACCAAATATAAAAAATGCATTTACATGCACACATCAATACTCAATAAGTGTCTTATAGTTTAGAATCAATTACTTTCTCTATATAGGACTTGAAGTTTGAAGTGGATAGATCAACTACTTGATTTTGGTTATGTAATTTGTCAGCGCCGACTTTCAGGTTCGCGCTATCTTATGGGCTTAGGCATAAAGCTCTTTACTCTTACTGCTATTGGCTCACTTGCATTTCAGTTTAGCAATGGTAAGTACTCATTCGTCATTGATACAGCGTCTGACTCAACATATGAAATTGCGACGTTGGTAGGTGTTTATGTCTCAATAGTAATGATCGTCGTAGGATTCTTCTTTGAAGTTTACTCAATGCTATTTGGTGAGTCAGCCTCAAAGAACAGAGCAAAGAGTATCGATTTAAGAAGCTTAGATGGGGCTGCCGCTCCAACCTTATGCAGCAGTTTTAGTTCCACAATCGAACCTGCCGGGTTACATGATGACCTTTTCATGTGGAAGTCTAGAAAGCAGACTCTTGAGGACTGGTTAAAAGAATCATGCGCCAAACTTCAGAAGTTTTACGATGAATCACTTCAGAAATTAAATGGCTTTGAACCAAGCAAGCCACTCGCTTTAGGAGCTATAGCTCACGTTCCGCATTGCTTTACTTTAGGTTACTTTGTTGGAAATAAGCGTTTGGTAAATTACTACTGCTGGAACCGTGACAACAAGAAAAAACATAAGGAACGATGGGTAGACTGTCGAGATGCTAGAAGTAGAGGTCAAAAATTAGAGTGCTCAGAAATTATGGAAAAGCCGGAGGTCCTAGATTCTCAGGTAACAACGCTAGGCATTTCGATAGAAGTCTCTTTTGATAATGACTTAAAGACATTTTTTAAAGATCTAGAGTTAGATCGCGCTATTGCTTATAGAGTTGAAAGTAGAAGCGTTGGAAATATGTTCTCAGATGTAGAGCAATCAAACTTTGTTGCCTCCCTTAGAACCGAAATAAATAACACTCTTCTTAAGAAGTATCCCCACGTTACTGAAGTTCATTTGACCCTTATGGCTCAAGCCTCGCTAATAATGCGCATAGGAGCGGAGTTTAATCAAAATCACCTTAGTCAACAGATAAACGTACACCACTTCGACGGTGCTGGTTACCCTTGGTCATTACAAATAAATAAAGACCAAGAAGTTAGCTATTTAATTAAGTAAGGAAACTATGTGAAACATCAACAAATATTTTCTGAATTCCTCACAGGAGTGGTTAATCTCAATCAAGCTCGAATTAACAAGGTTACTACCACTTCGGCGTCTGTTGAGAAGTATGTGAAAGAACACGACGATTTTGAAGGGATTTTTAGAAACGCCTCGCCTCAGGGGTCATACGGACATAGGACGATTATCAAGCCAGTTAAAAACAAAGAGTTTGACGCTGATATAGTCTTCTTTATGGACGAAAATGATAATTGGGAGCCTAAAGACTACATAACAAAACTTCATCAGGCTTTTAAGGGGTCAAGTATCTATAAAGATATGGTTCACTATAACACTCGTTGTGTTTATCTTGATTATTCAGGTGATTTTCACATCGATGTTGTTCCATGTATTGTACGAGTAACAGAAACCGTGTTCGGTAATCATACACAATATTTTATTGCGAATAGACACACCAATGAGTTTGAGCTTACTGACCCTGAAGCATACAAGAAGTGGGTCGCCGACAAGAATTCAGTGGTAGGTAACAACAATCTCATTAAATGTATTCGCCTTATCAAGTATCTTCGTGACATAAAAACTACGTTTTCATGTAAATCAATACTTTTAACCACTTTGATTTGTAATATGGTTCACGACTACGAATCTAATAGTGATGAATTCAAGGATATTGCTACCACCTTAAAGACAATTTTTACCCGCTTGGATGATTATTTAAGCTTTTACGATTCAATGCCAGAAATAGTCAACCCAGTACGAACCGAAGAAACGTTTACTCGACATTGGACTGAAGAAAAGTATAAGAATTTCAAAACAAAGATCGGCGATTATAGAGCTTGGATAGAAGATGCATTTGATGAGACAGATCGAACTGAATCTATAAAAAAATGGCGTCGTGTGTTCGGAGATAATTTTCATTCTGTTACCAAGAGGTCTGCCACAGCAGCTACCTATGATGAAATCTTGGACGAAGCAAGTCAGCCTAACTTCCCTATTCCTCCTCACTGTGCGCACCACAGATGGGAAGAAGTGGAGAACGTTGGTAGTGTCAACTTAGAGGTTGAGTATCGTAATAAAAATAGCGTCAATCCGTTCGCTAGAGCTGTCCAACAAATTGTTTTTGGCAAGAACTATTCGCTTAAGTTCACGGTTACAGATGATATTCATCCCGGCTCAGACGTATATTGGCAAATCACTAATACTGGAGAAGAAGCGAATAGGTTAGGTCAATTACGAGGCGGGTTTGAAATCGGTGGAAAAATCAAAGAAGAAACAACCTCTTATAAAGGGAACCACTTCGTAGAGGCATTTATTGTTAAAGACGAGGTGCTCTTAGCAAGAAGTGGTAAGCTCGTCGTTCCTATCAATTGATAGATATAAGGCTCGCTAATACGAGCCTTTCCCTTCTTGCTCCAGACCTATTCACTGCATATTTTGGAACATTCCGAACAGTCATTTCCTCAGGATTATCCGATCACTTCTAGCCTAGCTTCGAAACAAGGTATCGCAATCACAGAAATACGTATTCATCGCCAGCCACTCACACTAACTCTATTTCTTTTCTCCTAAAAGCGGACATTTCTATCAGGGATTGACAGTACGAAAGCGTATCAACTGGCAACATTTTCCCTATAAAATGTTATCCATGAATTGCTAATATTCGATTTATAGCACCACATTTCTGTCCAAAAGTCAGGCAGGGTAAATTGTAACCCTCCCCGAAAAGCGGGTCGTTAGCAATTAGAGATTTTCCGTTTACACTGAAACGAACGGAGAA
>NZ_FUXU01000029.1 GCF_900167155.1 Enterovibrio nigricans DSM 22720
ATCGTAGCTTCTAGATTTAGTTCCATCGATTTAAGCAACAAAGCCTCAAACAACCTCAAGATGCTCGACCCAGAGTGCAGCCGATTTATTTTTCACCCAATTTAACATCTTGCTGACGCACAAATGAAAGATTCAGATAGAATGTTGCTCCTCTTGCAGTAATGGTAACCCATATGGCCTCCGCGCTGTCGAACACATCTCTGATTTGTCTGGTCGCACTACCTGTTTTTGCGAATGCAGACATCCTTGAACCTTGGCAATCAGAAGTGGAGCTTGGCTTTCAGGCACTAACGGGGAACTCCGATTCGATGACGATCAACAGCCGGTTAGCGACCGATTACATTTCAGGCCCTTATCGACACACTTCCGAAGCGCGATTTCTGCTGGTTGAAAAAGATGGCGAGGAGGACAAGCGAAAAACGGAAGCGGAAAGTCAGGCGAACTACAAGTTTGATCCGAAAAGGTATGTGCTGGGTAACGTCAGCTACACCGATGACAAATACGGCCCGTATTACACCGACCTGACGTTTGCGACAGGTTTGGGTTACCAAGCAATTTGGCGAGAAGATTTATCGTTGTTATTGGAATTAGGTCCCGGCTATCGCTATCAACGCCCAAATGTGGATGAAATCGACGATGATGACGTCATCATGCCCTACAACGTGCAAGAGTTTATTGTGCGTGCGCAGGCCGAACTAGCGTGGCAAATCAACAAAAATGCCGAGTTCGAGGGGCGTGTAACCATGATTTCCGGTTCAAGCAATACCAGCTTGGAAGCGCGTGCGTCGGTATCGACCAGCTTGATTGCTGATCTGGGTATCAAACTGTCCACCACACAAAAGTACATCAATGAAGTCCCCCCAGGCCTGAAAAAGCGCGACTCCATTTTTAGCGTCAACATGGTCTATGCCTTCTAATTAAAGCCAAGAAGATACCCAGAAGCCCTCATACTGACCATTGGCAAATTTCAGATACAAAAAAACCGGCCATAAGGCCGGTTTTTTCAAAGCAACGATGTGTCTGAATTACTCAGCAACAACGCTCACTTTAACAGTAGCGAATACTTCAGAATGCAGTTGCAGGCTGATTTCGTATTCACCAGTGTTACGCAGTGCACCTTCTGGCAGGCGAACTTCGCTCTTCGATACTTTAACGCCAGCTGCAGTTACAGCGTCAGCGATATCACGAGTACCGATAGAACCGAACAGTTTACCTTCGTCACCAGCTTTAGAAGCGATAACTACCGCTTCCAGTGCTGCAACTTGCTCTGCGCGTGCTTCAGCAGCAGCCAGAGTTTCAGCAACTTTTGCTTCTAGGTCTGCACGACGAGCTTCGAAATGCTCAACGTTAGACTTAGTAGCCATTACTGCCTTACCTTGTGGGATAAGGAAGTTACGAGCGTAACCAGACTTAACAGTTACCTGATCACCCAGGCCACCTAGGTTAGCGATTTTATCAAGCAGAATAACTTGCATTATCTATTCCTCTATTAACTTGGACAGTGCCGATTACTGATGTTTGTCAGTGTATGGCAGCAGAGCCAGGTAACGTGAACGCTTGATAGCGCGTGCCAGCTGACGCTGGTACTTAGCACGGGTACCAGTGATACGGCTAGGTACAATTTTACCAGCTTCGGTGATGTAGTTTTTTAGAGTCGCTACGTCTTTGTAATCGATCTCTTGTACGCCTTCTGCAGTGAAACGGCAGAATTTACGACGACGGAAGAAACGTGCCATGGGGCTATCTCCTGATCTAAATGTCTATAATTTCATCAGCATGCAACACTAATTTTCCCGCGCCATTTCGGCTGGTCTGGTAAGCGAGAAACCCGCTAACCTTAATGTTACTGCCTAAAGCTAAGTGCTGTGTTTTGTGCTGAGACCCCTGCCCGCTTATCACTACCGGTAATCGACAGTAGACTTGCCTTGGCAGTGCAGCTTCCAGTTGTTCCGAGCGATGCTCAATCACAAAGTGACAATGAGGTATGCCGGCTGGACTCTGCTTTCGAATCGGACCATTGGTGATAACACCAGACAGCGCAATTCGATTGGTCATCAAGTCAAATTACTCAGCTGCGGCTTCGCCTTCTGACTGTGCAAAATCTGCACGGTCGCCGCGATCTTCACGATCTTCACGACGTGGCGCGCGCTCTTCTTTAGCCTTCATCATTACAGATGGCTCAGTGATAGCGCCTTTGGTACGCATGACCATGTTACGGATCACAGCGTCGTTGAAGCGGAACGCAGTTTCCAGCTCATCAACTACTGCTTGGTCAGCTTCAACGTTCATCAGAACGTAGTGAGCTTTGTGCAGCTTGTTGATTGGGTAAGCCAGTTGACGACGACCCCAGTCTTCTAGACGGTGGATCTGACCACCTGACTCTTTGATAGAACCAGTGTAACGCTCGATCATGCCAGCAACTTGCTCGCTTTGATCAGGGTGCACCATGAATACGATTTCGTAATGACGCATTGGTTGCTCCTTACGGATTATTCAGCTTCCACGCTTGGCCGGTCGTCCAGAGGAAGCAAGGAACGAAAGTAAAAGACCGGTAATTTGGAGGCGGATAGTACAGAGAATCGTCGATATTAGCAATCACTATTCGCCATGAAGATGCAAACAACAGTTCCCCCTTGCCACTAGGTAACAATTTTCCAGTAAAACGCATTTTTTGTGATGACTCTCAGATTCCAGTACAGAAGATGGAAAAGCCCTGTAGGCCATTTTCATCACGTTTTTCTGGGGGAATCCCCCTATTTTTCTTGCGCACTTTCACATTTTTTCCGGTTTTCCCCTAATACCCTCGTCGTTTCCACTTTCAAGTGGAAAAACAGCGTCTGCTCCAACAAGTCCTTCCACTTTATCTTTCTCCCAACGCAACAAAACGTCTGGAGAGACACTTTGCAAACGGCAACAACCCTAACCCCGGACAGCACTGAAATCGTGGAACACGGTGCATCCGTCACTGAGCGTGCCATTGTGCTGCTTGGCGAAAACGGCATCTACCCAGATGACCTTCAGCAAAAAATGCTGGCAACACATATTAAAGCCATGGCGTGGCGCTCACACAGTGGCGAATCACTGCCAGAGCTTGAGCTGGAAATGTTTGACGAAATCTCGTCTCTGACGCTGAAACTTGCCGAGCAAGTCTGCGGCTTGATGGACAACCTGGCTTACGAAGAAGCACACCTTTTATCTGTCCACTTTGAAGTGGCAAAAGAAAACGAATTAAGCACTGCCAAAGGAGAATAACCATGTCTGTATTGAAACTTGTAATCGGCGACCGTATGGGTAAAGGCCAAAAAGTAGGTGCTGGCGCAGAAGCAGCTGGTGCAGAAGTCACTGTTATCCCAGGTATGGCTGCGGACATGAAGCTGGGAGACATCATGAACCAGCAAGAAGCGCAGATGGGCATCTCTTTCTGTGGTTCTGGCGGTGCGGGTGCTATCACAGCACAAACCAAATATGGCTATAAATGCCGCTACGGCATGCGCTCTATCGAAGAAGGTGTTGCAGCAATCAACGACGGTTGTGTGGTACTGGGCTTCGGCTTTATGGACAAAGAAGAGCTGGGCGAGAAACTGGTGAAAGCGTTTATCGCGAAACACGGTATCGGTGCATGAAACAACAGCTGACCACTGAAGTCATCGTCAGTGGAAAAGGCGAAACGAGGCAGCAAGCATTTGCTGCTGCCTTCAGCCAGATTCAACCGACTTTGCTGAAAGAAAACCAGAAAATTTTACTCCGGATTGAGCCCGAAGACGTCAATGTGCTGGAAGCAGAAGAGAAGGTAACCAGAGACAAGTTTCTGTTCTTCTTCTTTCCCAAAGAGCGACGCCAATATCGCGTCAAGCTGGAGGTAACAGTCAACCTTACCTACATCGATGTGGAGCAAGTTGACTTTCAAGTCTTACGTTAATCTCTAAGGAACCCTCTGACATGTTCACTGTCATTCTTTTTAAGTCACTCATCATCGGTGGCTTAGTCGGCCTCGGTGTCGGCGTCGGTGCAGCGCGAATGTTCCACGCACCAACGGTACAAGGTATGGGTGCATTCCGTACTTTAGGCGAACTTAACTCTTGTGAAGGCGATCCTGCTTCACACTTCTCTTTTGGCCTTGGCTTCTTCTTCAACGCATGGGCATCAACCGTTGCTGTCGGTGCATTCACACAAGATATCGACCACCGCGTACTGCCTCATTGGGGCGCCGCTGTGCTGATGATGAAAAACCGCGACTTAGCGACCACTTTGCACGATCCAAAACGCATGGGCATTACCTGTGCCATCTTGGGTGCGCTGGTTGTGGCCTTCTTGAACACCACAGCAGCTGCGGTTCCAGAAGCACTTCAGGTCACTGCCGTTAAGGTTCTGGTACCTGCTGCAAACTTGCTGGTTAACACCGTCATGCCTGTCATCTTCTGGCTAGCCGCGATTGAAGCAGGCAAGAAGTCTGGCTTCTGGGCAACCATTTTTGGTGGTCTGGCGCAGATGATCATGGGTAACGCCGTACCGGGTCTGGTACTGGGTATCCTGATTGGTAAAGGCGTAGAAGACGGCGGCTGGAACAAAGCCACCAAAATCATGATGGCAGCCATCATCGCGCTATTCACCATGAGTGCCTTCTTCCGTGGCTTCGACATGCAACTGATTAAGTCTTTCCACATGGAAGTTCCAATGTGGCTTGAAAACATCCACCTCATGATGAGCGGTAAATAAGGGGAACTACCATGGATGAGAAAATGAAGAACAATTTCTGGTACGCCGACTGGTCTTTCCCAATCATCGTGGGTCTGCTGTCTGCCGGTGTATTTGCGGGTACGCACATGTACTACCTGTACGGTGTAGGCGCATTTAACGAAGTCGCATTCGTTTCTATGCTGCGTGCGGGTATGGACACGGGTGCTTACGGTGCAGTCGCTGCGTTTGGTGCAAGCTTCCTGTTTGCTCGTATCATCGAAGGTTCACTGGTCGGTATCTTGGATATCGGTGGTGCCATCATGACAGGTGTTGGCCTGGGCATTCCCGCTCTGCTTCTGGGTGCAGGTATCACCTACCCCGTTGAGAACTTCCCAATGGCGCTGGCGACAGGCATGGTCGCAGGCCTAGCTATCGGTGCCATCATCATCGTGGCCCGTAAGTTCACCATCAACCAAAGTAACTCTACGTATGGCGCAGACGTCATGATGGGTGCAGGTAACAGCTCTGGCCGTTTCCTTGGTCCTCTGATCATTCTGTCTGCAATGGGCGCGTCTATTCCAATCGGCCTTGGTTCTCTGGCTGGTGCGCTGATTTTCTACGTATGGGGCAAGCCAATCACGGGTGGTGCAATCCTTGGTGCTATGGCACTGGGCACCATGTTCCCTGTCGCTCTGTAATGCTGTTTTGCCCCGCTGTTGAGCGGGGCTATCGAGACTTCCTATGTACGACTTGCTGATTAAACATGCCCGCATGGCCGCCGATGAAATCATCGATATCGCCATTGTAGACGGTAAAATAGCCGCGATGGGCTGCCTTGAAAAGGCAACCGCAAAAGAAACAATTCACTTGGATAGAAATGTATTTGTCAGTGCCGGTTGGATTGATGGACACACACACTGCTATCCGAACTCCCCGATTTACAATGATGAGCCAGACGCGATTGGCGTTACTGGCGGCGTCACAACCGTTATCGACGCAGGCAGCACAGGTGCTGATGATGTGGATGACTTCGCTAAGATTGCGAAAAACTGCAAAACCGAGGTCCGCGCACTACTGAATATTTCGCGCATTGGCCTGCTACGTCAGAACGAGCTGGCTGATAAAAACGATATCGATCTGACCTTGGCCAAAGATGCGGTTGAGCGTCACCCTGACTTCGTTGTAGGTCTAAAAGCCCGAATGAGCGGCAGTGTGATTGGCGAAAATGGCCTTGCTCCGTTGAAATCAGCAAAACAACTTCAACATGACTGTGGTTGCCTGCCACTGATGGTGCACGTTGGTAACGCGCCACCGACACTTGAAGACATCGCGGTATTGCTTGGCGAGGGCGACATTCTTACCCATTGTTTCAATGACAAACCTAACCGCATTCTGACGCCAGACGGCAAACTGCGTGATGCCGTAAAAGCGGCAATGGAACGCGGCATGTTGTTGGACATTGGTCACGGTAGCGCAAGCTTCAGTTTTGACGTCGCAGAGATGTCGATTAACCAAGGTATTTTGCCCGACATCATCAGCTCTGACATTTACTGCAAAAACCGCATCAATGGCCCGGTATTCGGTCTTGCACATTTGATGTCGATGTTTTTCACGCTTGGCCTGAGCCACGAGCAAATTATCGAGCGTGTGACGACCAACGTTGCTCATGCGTTACGCCTAGAAACCAAAGGTCAGCTAGCGTTGGGCAGCGATGCCGACCTCACGCTGTATGACATCGAACAAACGCAAGTGACCTTCACCGATACCGAGGGTGATACCCGTACTGGTGAACAACGCTTTGCACCGCTTGCTGCCATCGTTGGCGGCGAGATGACACTGACAGAAAAAGGACAAACTCACCATGTCTTCAATTCTTGAAAAATACAACCTGAAACAGGTGATCAACGCCTCTGGTCGCATGACGGCGCTGGGCGTTTCAACGCCGTTGCCTGAAGTGGTGGAAACCGTCAATTTCGGCATCAACAGCTACTTTGAAATGAAAGATCTGGTGAACAAGACTGGTGAGTACATCGCCCGTTTGCTGGACGTAGAGAACGCGGTTGTCGTCTCTTGTGCGTCAGCCGGTATCGCACAAAGTGTCGCTGCGGTTATTGTACGTGGCGACGCATACCGCTTAGAAAATTTGCACGCTCACGCCCACAACGTACCGACTGAAATCGTGATGCCAAAAGGCCACAACGTTAACTTTGGTGCACCGGTCGGCACCATGGTTAATCTTGGCGGCGGTAAGCTGGTTGAGGCAGGTTGGGCAAACGAATGTTCAGGTGCACAATTGGCGGCAGCCATTAATCCAGACACCGCAGCCATCCTTTACATCAAATCTCACCACTGTGTGCAAAAGAGCATGCTGACCGTCGCGGATGCGGCTGAAGTAGCGAAAGCCCATGATTTGCCATTGATTGTCGATGCTGCTGCTGCAGAAGAAGACCTGCGCCTTTACTACCAACAAGGTGCGGATCTGGTCATTTACTCTGGTGCAAAAGCCATTGAAGGCCCAACCAGTGGTCTGGTGCTGGGTAAGCACCAATACGTTGAGTGGATAAAACAACAATCGATGGGCTTTGGCCGCGCGATGAAAGTCGGTAAAGAAGGCATTCTTGGCCTGACCCACGCCATTGAACTGTACCTAGAACGCGAACAAGAAACGGGCGCAGCCATGGTCGACAAAATGACGACATTCATCGATGGCCTAAACGCACTGCCTGGTATCACCTCTCGCGTGGTATGGGACAGTGCAGGCCGAGACATCGCCCGTGCAGAAGTGAATTTCGACGCTAACGCGTTCGGCATGACAGCCAAAGACGCTGTTGCCAAGCTTCAAAACGGCAACCCAGCGGTTTACTGCCGCCCATACAAAGCCAACGAAGGCACCATTGAATTTGACGTGCGCAGCGTTTCAAAAGAAGAACTTGAACAGATTCTCGCTGCCATGACCAAGCTGACTCAGGAGTAACAAACATGTCTTTAAGCCCAAAATATATCGCTGACCGCGTATGTCTGAACGTACTGGCAGGCTCTCATCAAAACGCTGTTGATGTTTACGAAGCAGCAGAAGGTCATGTACTGGTTGGCATGCTATCAAAAAGCTACCCAGACGTACCAAGTGCCGTAGAAGACATGAAAGCGTGCGCAGAGAAAATCAACAATGCACTGTCTATTGGCCTGGGTGCTGGCGATCCAAAGCAATCTGATATGGTTACCGAATTGGCAGGTATCCTTCAGCCTCAGCACGTGAACCAAGTGTTCACGGGTGTCGGCAAAAGCCGCAATGCACTTGGCCAAAATGAGACTGTTGTGAACGGCCTGATTTCGCCAACGGGTACCGTCGGGATGGTGAAAATTTCTACCGGTCCTAAGAGTGCTGACATGGCCGATGCTATCGTGCCTGTTGATACCGCGATTGCGATGCTTCAGGACATGGGTTGCAGCTCTGTTAAATACTTCCCAATGGGTGGTCTGGACAGCGTCGATGAATATGAAGAAGCCGCCAATGCCTGTGCACGCAACGGTTTCTGGTTGGAACCTACAGGTGGGATAGACCTAGCAAATTTCGAGGAAATTTTACGAATTGCTTTGGATGCGGGCGTTGAGAAAGTTATACCTCACGTGTACAGCTCAATCATAGATTCTTCCACTGGCGAGACCCGCCCAGAAGATGTAAAAACACTGTTAGAAATCTCAAAACGCCTGCTTAATCGTTAAGCAAGTGTCGGCATGCTGCGTAGCCAACATGCCGTAAAGATTTTAGCTTTGCCGGGACAGACTTCCTTCTCCCCCTTTACGATGGAACTTCCCGGCAAACTGGCAGTGTTGCAACAGGAACACGCAATGCCAAATTTACTGCAGTCAACGTTACCTCACCCGCGCCTTATTCGGTTACTCGATGCCGTATCCAACTCGCCATTAATCCAAGAAGAACTGGCTCAACGCCTCAATGTATCAACCCGTACCGTACGCACTGATGTCGCCACACTCAATAACGTGATGGTGAATCATGGCGCACACCTGATCCACCAACGCGGTTCAGGCTATCAGCTCAAAATTTACAACCAAGAAGCGTTTGAAACCTTTCAACTCACAGCAAGAGATGCCGATCCTGCACCACGTACCAGCAAAGAACGCATTGTGCAAATTCAGGTGCTATTGCTGACTGCTGACGACTGGGTAAAACTGGAAGATTTGGCTGACACATGGAACTTAAGCCGCGCTGCGGTCCAAGGCGACATGGCAGATGTTAGAGCTCAGCTCTCTCCTTTCGGTATTAAAATCGACAGCAAGCCAAGACTCGGGATGCGCATTAAAGGCAGTGAAACCGCCATTCGCGCCAGATTGTCACAAATCATTTATTCCGAACATAAAGAGTCACAACGGGCAAGAGGATTGATCGGCACCCCATTCCCAAGCAACTCCCAGCAAGTTTTTGCCGCACGCTTTCGCGAGATCCTTGTTGCCAACAAACTGTATATCAATGATGACGGCCTGCATTGGCTTTCTATCTATGCCGCGGTGGCGCTGCAACGATTGGCCAGCGGACAAGCATTAGAGGGCTTTCCGAAAGAGGATGTCGTTAACGAAATCCTCCCTGTTGCACAGGCCGTGTTTGATGCATTGCCGACGCTAATTCCTGCCAATGAACATGAGATAGCTGCATTGGCGATCAATATTCAGGCACGGATTTCAGCCAGCCAGCACGCGCAAACAATCCTCGGCCAAATTGAGGCCGAAAAGCTGGTTAATCACATTCTGGACTATGTCCATCGGCACTACCCTTATGACATTCGCCAAGACATGCAGCTAAGGCGCGACTTGCAAACTCACATCAGCAAAATGATTGTGCGTGTGAAGCACCATGTCGCCACCGTGAACCCGCTCGCCGAACACATTAAGCAGCACTACCCACTGGCTTACGACATCACCCTTGCTGCGATTGCAGATTGGATTCGGGAAACAGGCTACTGCATGACCCAACATGAAATTGGATATCTGGTCATCCATGTTGGTGTAGGTCTGGAGCGAAACCATTATCTGGGTCACAGTGCGCCCAAAGCCATGCTGTACTGCGATGCCGGAAATGCTATTTCTCGTGGTCTTGAAGCGATTATCCGTCGTCACTACCCACAGGTTGAATTAGAAACCGTGTATTCCACTGAATTTCTTCGCACGGCACAGCAACCTCACGTAGACATGATCATTGCCACCAGCAATCCAGAAGGTGTCAGTGTACCTGTGTTTGTACTCGATCCTTTTCCGACGCAACACCAGCTTGAAGAACTTGGCAAACTGGTACTGGTTGACCGAACGGGCCCTTACATGCTGGAGAAATACTTCTCGGCAGAGCAATTTCTGTATATCGATGAACCCATCGATCAGTCGTCCTTGTTTGACATGGTGTGTGAGCAACTGGAAACAGAAGGACTCGTCGACGTGGGCTTCGGTGACTCACTCAAAGAGCGCGAAGTGATTGTCTCGACCATGATGGGCGAGCATATTGCCTTGCCTCACTCGATTGAGTTGTTTGCAAAACGCTCCTTGGTTTATACCGTGGCAGCGCCAAAAGGCATCGATTGGGGTAACGGAGAAAAAGCCTATCTCGTGTTCTTTATGGCCTTAAGTAAAAACGACTATGAAGAAGCAATGGGGCTGTATGATCTTTTCCTGACATTGGTAAACAACAAAGCGGGGAAAGCATTGTCGCAGTGCAGTGCGTTCCAGAACTTTAAAGCACTGGCACATCAAGAGCTGGTGTAGCCTTTCATCCAAGAATTCAGCGATAAAAAAAGGAGCCCTCAGGCTCCTTTTTCATTCACAGTCTTTGATTACACGCGACGCTGACGTACCGCTTCAAACAGACAGATACCGGTTGCTACCGACACGTTCAAGCTTGATACGCTGCCCGCCATTGGGATGCTAATCAGATCATCACAGGTTTCACGGGTCAAACGACGCATGCCGTCACCTTCCGCACCCATCACGATAGCCAAAGGACCTGTCAGTTTCGCGTCGTACACATCGTGCGTCGCTTCACCGGCAGTACCGACAAACCACACGCCTTTTTCTTGCAACGCACGCATGGTACGCGCCAAGTTAGTCACGCGAACCAAAGGCACCACTTCTGCAGCACCTACGGCCACTTTACGTGCCGTTGCATTCAACTGTGCAGATCTGTCTTTCGGAACAATCACTGCACATGCACCAGCCGCGTCTGCATTTCGCAAACACGCACCTAAGTTATGCGGGTCTGTAACGCCATCTAGCACCAATAGCAATGGGCTTTCTTGGCCTTCTAAGATCGCATCAAGGTCATTTTCATTGTATTGACGCCCCTGCTTAACACGGGCAATCAATCCCTGATGCGACGCGCCATCGGCTTTGTCATCCAGCGCCTTGCGTCCCATTTCCTGGGTTGTAATACCCAGATCAGCCAATTCCTTTAGCACGGGCAGTAAACGGTCGTCTTCACGACCTTTTAGAACATAAACTTCGATAAAGCGTGCAGGATCGGATTCCAACACGGCTTTGACGGCATGAATGCCATAAATCATTTCATTGCTCATGGGTTACTTCTTTTGATTGCCTGCTTTTTCGGGTTTGCTTTGCTGCGCTTTTTTCTTACGCACTTTCTTAGCCTTGCTCTTTTTCTTCGCTGGAGCGCCGTCAGCCGTTTTAGCGACGGAAGGCCCCTTATTCGCAGATGGACCTTTACGATGAGGCTTTCCTTTTCTCTTTCCCTTACCATCAGACGCTTTATCATCGCCTGCGGCCTTAGGAATAGAGCCACGCTTTAGTTGCTGACGAACGGACATACGTTCTTTGCCCGCCTCTGCATTTTTGCCTGATTCTGCACGGCCTTTCTTGGCTTTGTCTCGCGCGGTTTTGCCTTCACCACGTGGTTTACGCGTCACGCCATCCAGACCAAAATCGATCATCCTTTCATCAAGGTTGACGGATAATACTTTGACCGTGACCTGATCGCCAAGTCGGAATATGCGGCCAGAGCTCTCGCCCACCAGCTTTTGGCTCACCATGTCATAGTTGTAGTAATCATTATCCAGGTTGGAAATGTGAACCAAACCATCGATATGCAATTCATTCAAACGGACAAAGAAACCAAAGCCAGTGACGTTAGCAATGGTACCTTCCATCACTTCGCCCACGTGGTCCTGCATGTACTCACATTTCAGCCAATCAGACACATCGCGGGTTGCATCATCTGCACGACGCTCAGTCACAGAACATTGCTCACCCATTACATCCATATCATCCGTGGAGTAATGGTAGCCACCCGTCGGCGTCCAACGATCCGTGTTACGGCCTTCATCCTTCGCAATCAGATACTTGATTGCACGGTGCAACAACAAGTCTGGGTAACGACGAATTGGCGACGTGAAGTGCGCGTATTGCTTTAACGCCAAGCCGAAGTGGCCTGAATTATCCGCTTGATACACAGCCTGCTTCATGGAACGAAGCAGCATCGTTTGAATCAATTCTTTGTCCGGACGGCTGCTGATCAGATGAGCCAATCTAGCGTAATCTGTTGGCGACGGCTCAAGACCCCCTTCCAACGTTAAGCCCATTTCTTTTAAGAAGTCTTTAAAGCCTGTAAGACGCTCTTCACCCGGTGCCTCATGCACACGATACAGTGCAGGTTCTTTTGCTTTTTCAACGTATCTTGCTGATGCAATGTTCGCTAAAATCATACATTCTTCGATGATTTTGTGCGCATCATTACGCTCAACCGGAACAATACGTTCAATCTTACGCATGGCGTTAAAGATAAACTTGGTTTCGACTGTTTCAAACTCAATCGCGCCACGTAGCTCACGTGCGCCCTTGAGTGTCTTGTACATGTTGTTCAACTCTTCAAGATGCGGAACCAGCGGCGCATATCGCTCGCGCAGCTCTTCATCCCCTTCCAGCATCGCGGCAACCTTAGTGTAGGTCAGACGAGCATGGGAGTTCATTACGGCTTCATAGTGTTTGAAACCTGATAGTTTACCCGCTTCCGAAATGGTCATTTCACACACCATACATAGGCGGTCTACTTGCGGGTTTAGAGAACAAAGACCGTTCGATAGCACTTCCGGCAGCATCGGAATTACTTGCGATGGGAAGTACACCGAGTTACCACGATTGATGGCTTCTTTATCAAGGGCAGAATCAGGACGAACGTAGTAACTCACATCCGCGATCGCAACCCAAAGACGCCAGCCTCCCGATCTTTTCTTTTCACAGAAAACCGCATCATCGAAGTCACGCGCATCTTCACCGTCGATAGTAACCAGTGGCAAATCGCGCAGATCGACACGGCCTTTTTTCGCGTCTTCTGGCACCTGCTCGGTAAAGTTTTTGGTTTGTTGTTCTACGTCATTTGGCCATTCGTGCGGAATATTGTGCGTACGAACCGCAATTTCAATTTCCATGCCTGGCGCCATGTTTTCACCAAGGACTTCCACCACGCGGCCGACCGGGTTGTGCTGACGAGTTGGGCGTTGGAAAATTTCCACCACCACTACATTGCCCATGCGCGCGCCTTTGCGATCTTCTTGCGGGATCACGATGTCTTGGCTAAGGCGCGAATCATCTGGCACCACAAATCCTTGACCGTTTTCGACAAAGTAACGGCCAACAATCTGTCCTTTGCGTTCTTCAAGAACACGGACAACGCGTGCTTCTTTACGGCCACGTTTATCCGTGCCTGCAGGTTGGGCCAAGATAAAATCGCCATGCATCACGCCCTTCATCTGGTGGTGAGGCAGCAACCAATCTTCGCGATTACCTTTACCTTCTGGACGAAGGAAACCAAACCCATCACGGTGACCAATAACGGTTCCTTTAACCAGATCAAGGCGCTCTGGCAATGCGTAGCATTGACGGCGGGTAAAAATCAGTTGCCCATCGCGTTCCATGGCGCGTAGGCGGCGGCGTAAGCCTTCATATTCTTCGTCGCTTTTCAGGCCCAGCACTTCAAATAGCTGGTCTCTGTTTACAGGCGTCGAAAAACCCTTGATAACGTCAAGAAGGTGCTCACGGCTTGGTACTGGGTTTTCATATTTTTCTGCTTCACGACCGCTAAACGGATCGTTGCTATGTTGATGTTTGTCCTTGGACATATAAGGTTCCCGTTAGCGACATGTGTTAATCAGTATATCGCTTTGAATTAAAGAATTTGGGCACCCGTAATAATTACCAACAAAAACCGGAAAATCGTCTCAGTTTCTTGGTTTTATGACGGGCGAATAGGGATTAGAAGATGGCGCAGGTTATCATTGCCCGACACCATGTCTTGAAGTGTGTGGTTGTCCAATTCTGCCAAAAATGCCTCTGTTGCTGCTGCAATCGCATTCTTCAATCGACAGGCTGGCGTGATATGACAATTATCCGCACCACAATTAACAATTTGCAGTGGCTCCAATACGCGGATCACCTCACCAATAATGATCTCGTCTGCGGGTCTGCCAAGTCGGATCCCCCCGTTTTTGCCACGAACAGCTTCGACGTAGCCGGCCTGACCCATACGGTGGATAATTTTCACCATATGGTTTCGTGACACCCCATATTTCTCTGTGACCACAGTGATACTGGTCAGTTCATCGGGAGGGAGCATAGCCAGATACATGAGTGCCCTCAGGCCATAATCTGTAAAACTGGTTAATTGCACGTTTTCAAATCTCCTCGGTGCCATTGTACTCTTATCTAGAGTAAAAGGCGCGCGCGCTCACATTTCTTTTTCAGCCGCTTTTTTCTCCACGTTATTAAAACATAAGCGTATAGTTCGCAACACAACCTCTCATCGCATTTCTCTTTCTGCTCACGTCAATATTCGTCGTGTTTCACTCTTTACTTTTTATTGTTGATCTAAACATTCATTTCAGATACAACTTTAAAGGTGCATTTAAAATGTCACTTTAAATAACGATAAGAAGGTCAGTCATGCTCAATCAAAATACCATTGAAATAGTAAAATCCACCGCCCCTTTGCTTGCTGCAACAGGTCCTAAACTAACCGCGCATTTCTACGATCGGATGTTTGCTCGGCATCCTGAACTGAAAAACATCTTTAACATGAGCAACCAATTTTCCGGGGCGCAACGCGAAGCCCTGTTTAACGCGGTTTATGGCTATGCCGCCAATATAAATAACCTTGAAGCCTTGTTGCCCGTGGTCGAGAAAATTGCCCAAAAACACGCAAGCCTTGCCATCACCCCAGAGATGTATGCCATCGTAGGTGAAAACCTTCTGGCTACCATTGATGAACTCTTCTCGCCAGGTCAGGAAGTCATCGACGCATGGGCGGAAGCTTATGGTGTGCTAGCGAACGTCTTCATTCAACGCGAGGAGGCCATTTATCAAGAAAAGGCCGATGAAATCGGAGGCTGGCGCGGCACGCGTCGGTTCAAAGTGATCACCAAAACCCGAGAGAGCGAGGTGATCACCAGTTTTGTTTTTGCGGCTGAAGACGGCAAACCTGTTGCGTCACACAAACCAGGCCAGTACATCGGTATCTACTTGCACCCAGAAGTATTCGAGAACCGAGAAATTCGCCAATACAGCCTATCCGATGCTCCAAACGGCCAAACATACCGAATTTCCGTTAAGCGCGACCCATTAGGGGTGGTATCCAATTACCTGCATGATCACATCCGTGAAGGCGATATCGTTGATCTTGCACCACCGACTGGGGACTTCTTCTTCCAATCACCAAGTGAGACACCCGTTGCACTCATTTCAGGCGGCGTGGGTCAGACACCAATGATGGCAATGCTGGAAGCCTTGAAAGATAAGCACTGTGCCGATGTGCACTGGCTACATGCAGCTGAGAATGGTCAACAACATGCCTTTGCGTCCCGCGTTGGTGAACTAATGAAGCAAGACACCAAGATACAACGTTCTGTGTGGTACAGAGAGCCCGCCAGTAATGACTTACAAGGCAAAAACTTCGACCGCGTAGGATTGATGAATGTCACTGAGGTGGAAGGCCTGACAGCATCCTCTGAACGCCATTTCTATCTGTGTGGTCCCGTTGCTTTCATGCAATCTATTGCTAAACAGCTGACCGATGCAGGTGTTGCTACCGACCGTATTTTCTATGAGTGCTTTGGCCCACATAAAGTGATTGGTTGAGAAGTCACTGATTGATATCAAAGCCCGCTCAAGTGGGCTTTTTCCACATATCGTCAGCCACCTCCCATCGTTCACCGAAAATCGGCGGTCATGAGACAAAAAGTGACAAGTATTGAAGGGGGGATGCTTAAATATTTACCAGTAGGTATCTCGCCGTTTAGCTCTGGCGATCACATTGCGTGGCATTTTGTTTTCTAATGCCTTTCTCAGTGAGGAGATTTGATTGTGCGTGGACTGATCAGCGGTGATGGTGTGATAGAGCCAACGGTAGGCGTCTTCGTAATCCAATGGGCTGCCGTAATCCTCCACCAGTAACTCTGCGAGTTGCAATCTAGCTCGCGTGTCTCCAAGTGACGCAGCCTCTCGAAAGTACGGGATGGCACGCTCTCTGTCCTGTTGCACTAACGTGCCACGAGAATAATAACGCCCCAACTGCTCTAGAGCTGCTGGCAAACCTTGTTGCGCCGCAAGTTGCATGTAGTAAATGCCATTTTCAACATCACGATCCACACACACACCCCACGCTAGCATGTCACCATACAAGAATTGGTACGCAGGAGATTCCACACGTAGTGCGCGCGCTTCGATATCTTGCAAAAGCTGACACTCGTCTTGCTTGATTTTTTTCAAGTGCGAGTTCGTTTCAAACAGTCGGATCAACTGCGAATCATCATACACAGGTAAAGCCGGCCCAAGCTCAGCTCTGACCGATCCACTTGCGAGTATGATTGAAAGAAATAAAGTTCGCAGTTTCATGCCTTCCCACTTTTGACGGTGATGTTATTTGAGACCGTATGTCTTGCCTAACTTGTATCGGCACCAGTCAAAGCAACTTTACCTTTAATAGCAATTTTTTTCGTGCCGTACGACCAAAAGTATAGAACGGTACAGGCAAAAAAAAACCAGCCGAATGGCTGGTCTTTTCAATATCAAACTGATTAAGACGCGAAAGGATGAACCTTAATGATGGTCTCGTTACGGTCTGGGCCAGTAGAAATGATGTCTACAGGTACGCCGGTCAGTTCTTCGATACGAGCGATGTAGTCTAGTGCTGTTTGTGGCAGCTCTTCAATAGACTTAGCACCAAAGGTCTTCTCACTCCAACCCGGAACGGTTTCGTAAATAGGAGTAATATTCTCGTACTCGTCAGCCGCCATTGGTGACACAGTCAGAATCGTGCCGTCCGCTTTCTGGTAACCCGTACAGATTTTGATTTCTTCTAGGCCGTCCAGAACGTCCATCTTAGTCAGGCAGAAGCCCGAGATAGAGTTAACCTGAATAGCACGGCGCATAGCAACCGCATCAAACCAACCAGTGCGGCGCAGACGACCGGTAGTCGCACCAAACTCGTGACCAACCGTGCCAAGATGCTTACCAACTGGATCTTGCTTGTCCAGACCATCATATAGCTCAGTCGGGAATGGACCAGAACCTACACGGGTGCAGTATGCTTTCGCAATACCCAGGATGTAACCCAGGTGACGAGGACCAAAACCAGAGCCCGCAGCAACACCACCAGCAGTGGTATTAGAAGAAGTAACGTATGGGTAGGTACCGTGGTCGATATCCAGCAGCGTACCTTGTGCGCCTTCGAACATGATCTTGTCGCCACGCTTACGCGCGTCGTCCAGCTCTTGAGTTACGTCAATAACCATGCTGGTCAGAATGTCCGCCTGCTCCATCACTTTTGCAAGTGTCTCTTCGTAGCTTACTGGCTCAGCTTTGTAGAAATGCTCCAACTGGAAGTTGTGCAGTTCCATCACTTCTTTAAGCTTCTCGGCAAACGCTTCTTTATCGAACAGGTCACCCACGCGAAGACCGCGACGTGCAACTTTGTCTTCGTAAGCTGGACCAATACCACGACCGGTAGTACCGATGGCTTTCGAACCACGTGCTTTCTCACGCGCCATATCAAGAGCGACGTGATAAGGAAGAATTAGCGGACAAGCTTCTGACAGGAACAGGCGCTCACGAACCGGGAAACCGCGTTCTTCAAGTCCACCCATTTCTTTCATCAGTGCGTCAGGAGAAAGCACAACACCGTTACCGATGATGCATTTCACGTTGTTGCGAAGAATGCCAGAAGGGATCAAGTGCAGAACGGTTTTCTCACCGTCAATGACAAGAGTGTGACCTGCGTTGTGACCGCCTTGGTAGCGAACGACGTACTGAGCGTCTTCAGTCAACAGATCAACGATTTTACCCTTACCTTCGTCACCCCATTGGGTGCCGAGAACGACTACGTTATTACTCATCTTTTCCAGTCAGTTGATGATTAAAACGGGATTCTAGCACCTTCGATTAAACGATGCAGTCATTTTTTAACCGCCGTCCCGTTTTCAAGCATCTAACTGTCACATTTCTTTCCGGTTTTCATTTACTTAGACGACCACATCATATATGCAATCACTGCTCCAGCAACGACCAAACAGCCTCCAATCCGACGCAGGCTTGTATCGGGCAACTGGCTCATTTCACTGACCATTGCACGCCATTTTTTCGGTACTAACATGGGGCCTAAACCTTCCACTACCAACACCAATCCCAACGCTATCCAAAGCTCGTTACCCATATAAATTCCTAACCTCCGGGTAAAAAAAAGACAAGGCGTTATGCCTTGTCTTTCTGTTCATCGCTACGTCTTAGTTAAGGCGAGCGTTTGGTTCTTTCATGTATTGGAAAAACTCACTGTTCGGATCGACAACCAAAATGTCACCCTTACTGTTAAAGCTCTTCTCATACGCTTGCAAGGAACGCAGGAAGTTATAGAACTCTGGCTCTTTGTTGAAAGAATTTGCGTAAATTTTCGCGACTTCTGCATCCGCTTCACCACGTGTTACACGCGCTGTTTTTTCAGCTTCTGCAAGTACTGTAGCCACTTCCAGTTCCGCTTGAGCACGGATAACTTCCGCTTTCTCTCGGCCCTGTGAACGGTGACGACGCGCTACCGTTTCACGCTCTGCACGCATACGTTTGTAGATAGAGTCACTGATCTCTTCTGGCAAGTTGATTTTCTTGATACGAAGGTCAATAACCTCAATACCAATATCATTCGCACTTTCCTGAACTTCTTCCAAAACGTCAGACATTACGCGCTCACGTTCTTCGGACACGATCTGTTTGATGGTCTTGGAACCGATTTCTGCACGCAAACCATCTGCCACTTTACGTTGCAGAAGGGCTTCCGCCGTCAAACGGTTACCACCGCCAGTCGACAGGTAGTACTGACCGAAATCTTTGATTTTCCACTTCACGTAGGAATCGATGATCACGTCTTTTTTCTCTGACGTTACAAAACGGTCAGATTGGTCGTCCATGGTCTGAATAAGTGCGTCCATAATTTGAACACGATCAACCAGTGGTACTTTGAACTGCAGACCTGGCGGGTAAATACGCGCCTGATCGTCATCGTTTTTCAGTACTCGACCAAAACGGATAACAATACCGCGATCACCTTCATCGACCACGAACACCGACATCAAGCCCACGACAATCGAGACGATGATGAGAGGGATTATTAGTTTACGCATAATTAATATCTCCCCTGACGTGTTGTCGACTGACGGGTATTATTACTTGCCGGTGCAACTGGCTGTGAGCTTTCCAGCTCAATGCCGTAATCACTTGCCGACGTGTCTGACGACGCACGATGCTGAGGAGCTTGAGACATCAACTTATCCAAAGGCAAGTACAGCAGGTTGTTACCACCTTCTGACGAATCAATCAGCACTTTACTGGTGTTACCAAAGACGTTTTCCATGGTTTCCAGATACAGTCGATTACGCGTCACTTCTGGCGCAGCCTGGTACTCAGGTAGCAGCTTGTCGAACTGAGCAACGTCACCTTCTGCTTCGTTAACGATTTTTTCTTTATAACCCAGAGCTTCTTTCTTCAGACGCTCAGAACGACCTGTTGCTTTAGGCAAAATGTCGTTGCGGTATGCTTCCGCTTCACGGATGAAACGCTCTTCATCCTCACGAGCAGCAATGGCGTCATCGAACGCATCTTTCACTTGCTCTGGTGGGCGTGCAGCATCAAAGTTCACGTCAACAACCAAAAGACCCATGTCATAGCGGTCAATGATTCGGTTGATTTCAACTTCGGTACGCTCACGAATTTGTTGACGACCCGTTGTCAGAACTTCGTCCATTTCCGCATCACCAATCACTGCACGAAGTGCAGAGTCAGTCGCTTGACGAAGACTGTCATCAGCATTGGTCACCGAGAATAGATATTTCTCTGGGTTCGCAACACGGTACTGGACGTCCATTTCAACGTTGACCATGTTTTCATCTTTGGTCAGCATTTGACCGGAACCACGTAGTGAACGAATCGCTTCTACGTTGACAGTTCGTACTTCATCAATAAAGTTTGGCTTCCAGTTCAGACCAGGCTGGACGATGCGGTTGTACTCACCAAAACGTAGCACTACACCACGCTCCGCTTCACCAATGGTGTAAAAGCCGGATACGCCCCAGATAACCAAACCCACAACAGCAATTGCGCCCAAACCAGTAGCACTGCTGCCACCGAAAGACGGACCCTTGCCGCCAAACAATCCGCTCAGTTTACGACTGAGCTTGCCAAACACCTCATCGAGGTCAGGCGGTCCTTGGTCACGGCCACCGCGGTTATTGTTACCCCTCGGATCTTTGTCCTGACCGCCATTATTTCCTGGCTCATTCCACGCCATTAGAGCACTCCATCAGTATGATATGACGATAGTTTTTATACTTTAACAGCCTACTAGCTGACGATAAAGTCGCCGAACTCGCTGCCTTCCCGTTTATTTAATCTCAACCAATCAGTTTGAGATAACCGCACATCGACCAGCAAATGCCCGTCTTGTTCGTATTCTTCATGCAAAATACAACGCAACTGACAGAATTTACTGTGCATTCTGCCAATAGCTGCAGGTGGGATACGTAAACGATAGCTTACCATAGTCCCAGACAGCCTTTCGGTCAGTGCCTCAAAAAGAAGATCTATGCCCCGATCTGCAAGTGCAGAAACCCATACAATACGTGGAACGCCTTCCTCGTCACGTTCTATACGCGGTTGAGCACCTTCCATACTGTCAATCTTGTTCATGACCAACAAGGTAGGCACGTCATTCGCTTCGATTTCTTCGAGCACAACGTTAACTGCATCCACATTTTCGCGGAATCGATCGTCACTTGCATCGATCACATGAAGCAGTAATTGCGCTTCTTGTGTTTCTTTTAGCGTTGCTTTAAACGCTGCCACCAAGTCGTGCGGCAAATGTCGGATGAATCCTACTGTATCCGCCAGAATGACATCGCCTACATCTTCAACCTCGATTTTACGCAGCGTCGGATCCAGTGTGGCAAACAACTGGTCAGCGGCATAAACACCAGCTTGGGTGATACAGTTAAAGAGTGTTGATTTACCGGCGTTGGTGTATCCAACTAATGATACTGTAGGTACTTCTGCGCGGTTTCTAGCGCGTCGGCCTTGCTCTCGCTGTTTCGCAACCTTATCCAGTCTACGCAGAATCGCTTTGACGCGTTCGCGCAATAACCGACGGTCTGTTTCCAACTGGGTTTCACCCGGGCCACGAAGACCGATACCGCCTTTTTGACGCTCTAAGTGAGTCCAGCCACGAACAAGACGGGTAGAAAGGTGACGTAATTGCGCAAGCTCAACCTGAAGCTTGCCCTCGTGAGTACGCGCACGCTGGGCAAAAATATCTAAGATCAATCCGGTACGATCGAGTACACGGCATTTGACCAAGCGCTCCAGATTTCGTTCCTGTGCAGGTGACAGTGAGTGATTGAATATCACAATCTCGGCACCGTTCATTCGAACTGCATCAGCGATTTCAAGGGCTTTACCTTCACCAACGAAGTATTTGGAATGCGGGGATTGACGGCTGCCTGTAATAGTTTGCAGCTTTGTAACCCCCGCTGACGATACCAGCATTTCAAATTCGCTGAGATCTTCCCATTCGCCTTCTTGGGTGAAGTTGATATGAACTAAAACAGCCTGTTCACCGGCTTCGTAACGGTCAAACAAGCAATCAACTCCTTACCAAAGGATGTTTACTCCTCTGTCTTTTCTGGGCGATCGCCTTGTGGACGATCCTGGGTATTGTGATGGTGATTCACCGGGCGAGCAGGGACCACTGTTGAAATGGCGTGCTTGTATACCATCTGGTTAACAGTATTTTTCAGCAGGATCACGAATTGGTCAAAAGATTCAATCTGGCCTTGAAGTTTAATTCCGTTTACCAAGTAGATAGAAACAGGCACACGTTCACGACGCAGTGCGTTCAGGAATGGGTCTTGTAGAGATTGCCCCTTAGCCATTTTTAATTTTCCTTATTGGTTTGTAGTTGTATAAAGCAACATAAAATTCAACAACGCTGCCTACAACCAGCCAAGTATACCCTGCTCAAACAACGATCAGGTCAAACTCTTTGTGACTGTTTGTAACGATAGCTGTGCGTCGTCGCTATCAAGCCAAGTCAAGTTATCCCAGCTACGTAGCCAGGTAATCTGCCGCTTGGCTAACTGACGAGTGGCGCAAACTCCGCGATAAACTGCATCTTCAAGTGAGCAGCTACCCGCCAAATGATCCCACATCTGTCGGTATCCCACACATCGGATCGAAGGCATGTCTGGATGCAGATCGCCTCGATCGTATAGCGCACGAACCTCCTCCTTGAAACCGGCTTCGATCATCTTGTCAAAACGCAGCTCAATTCGGCGATGCAGTTCTCCCCTTTCCTTAGGGGCTATTGCAAATTGATGAACCTCGAATGGCAAAGGTTCACCCTTGGTTTCGGTCAACTCAGTGAGAGTTTTACCCGAAATACGAAAAACTTCCAGCGCTCTGGACAGTCGCTGAGGATCATTTGGATGGATCCTCGCGCCTGCGACAGGATCAATGCGACACAATTCATCGTGTAACGCTTGCCAGCCCTGTTCTTTAGCCTCTTGCTCAATTTTAGCTCGAATCGCTGGTTCCGCTGACGGTAAAGGAGACAATCCTTCCAACAATGCTTTGAAATAAAGCATGGTACCACCAACTAAAAGTGGAATTCTCTCTTTTGCGACAATCTCTTCCATCTCTCGCAGGGCATCCGCTCGAAAATCAGCAGCCGAGTAGACTTCCGATGGATCTTTAATGTCGATCAATCGGTGTGGTGCCAATGCCAGTTCTTCAGCCGTTGGCTTTGCAGTCCCAATGTCCATCTCTTTGTAGATCAGCGCACTGTCGACGCTAATGATCTCCACTGGGAACTGCTTTCTCAGTGCGATCGCTAAATCTGTTTTTCCTGATGCCGTTGGACCCATCAGGAAGATTGCCTTTGGCAAAGCATTACTCATGTTTAAACGCTTCTATTGCTGCCGCCACGTCAACCGGACGCAACAACAGTGAAAAATACTCTGCCAGCTCACCCTGCCAACAGTTTTCTAATTCCGTGATCAATGTAACGGCTTGCGATAACCCGTAAACGTCTGTTTTTTGCACCGCCTCACTCGCTAACCAACGAGCAAGGTTGTCACCGGATAATCGCTCTTGCTCTTCGAGGTGGCGAAGTTGCGTCAACAGTGCGGGTACAAACTGCTGTAAATTGTGTCGCCGGATAGGCTGACAAACAGCCATCACCATAATTTGATTGGACGATTTTTGGCGAATTATGATACCAAACTGTGTCAGTAAGCCATCACATTTCGTCAATAACGCGATCTCTTCAGAAGATGCGGGGATCGCCTGTGGGATCAAAAGCGGCTGTGCTTTCAGTCCCTCTTGCTCTGCCGCGCGAAATTGCCCAAGCATATTGAGCTCAGTGGCACTATCCAGATCGAGCAATGCGAGGCCTTCTTGTCGCTGAAGCAGCAGATACTTGGACGCCATGACAGTCAGTGCTTTGCCCAACCCTTTGTCTGCATGCCCGATCGAGACAGGAGCATGATTGACAGGTGTTTGATGTTGAGACGTGCCGATGAACTCACGGGCGTGTGCATCTTGCCTAGGCACATATTGCTTGGACTCTTGAGGCACAACAGGCGTTGTCATCAGCTCGCGGTAAACACGCTGGTCACGCTTGGACGGCGCACTCTCACCGAAACGTTCCTGACGACCGGATGTGTAGCTTCCTGAAGCATGACCACCCGATGATTGACCGCCAGAATACCCAGCTGACGAATTACCTTTTGATGAACCGCTGCCTGCAAAGCCGTCACTGTTCGAGCCATAGTTTGAACGCTCGCTTGAGCCATAACTCGCCGCCCCCCGGGTAGCACCCGGTGACGGCGTTTGAGAACGCCATGCTGCTTCACTACTTCCGGCGGTATATGACGCCTTTGCCACTTCTGCTACATGCTGTGACGACGCTTCCTCTGCTGGTATATAGCTTTCAGTCGGCGACACAACGTCAGGGGCTTCTTGCTGAGAGGCTTCCTGTTCCATGCCTGCCAACTCTGCTTGCTGTTCGGCCATCACCTGCATCAGTGCATCTGCAACAGCCTGGTAGATAAAGTCGTGAACAAGTCGCGCTTGATGAAAACGTACTTCGTGCTTGGCGGGATGTACGTTGACATCAACTTGATGTGGGTCGATATCGATATACAACACATAGGCGGCAAATTGGTCAGGGCGAAGCGACGCTTCATAACCTTGCCGAATCGCATGATTGATGAGCTTGTCTTTCATCATCCGTTGATTGACAAAACAATGCTGAATGTCGTTTTGTGCGCGCGCACCGTCAGGGGTGCAAATCCAACCGTGTAACGTCAAACCTTGGTGCTCTAAGCTTACTTCAACCGCGGTTTTGACAAACTGACTGCCACAAATCGCCGCAAGACGACGTTCTTTCTGTACGCCATTTTCGGCGGCGCGGTACTGACGAACTATCGTGCCATTGTGGCGCAGCGTAATCGCCACATCAAAACGACTAAGTGCAATGCGCTTTATTAGCTCATCAATATAACCAAATTCAGTTTTATCGGTACGCAGGAACTTGCGGCGAGCTGGTGTATTAAAGAATAAATCCACCACTTCAACCGTGGTGCCAACTGGGTGTGCAGCTGGTTTTATTTGGACAGACATATCACGCCCTTCGGCATAAGCCGACCACGCTTCTGCCTGCGTGACTGTGCGCGAGGTCATGGTCAAACGGGAAACTGAGCTGATACTCGCCAGTGCCTCTCCGCGAAAGCCCAAGCTCACAATAGCTTCCAGATCGTCCAGACAGGAGATTTTGGACGTGGCATGGCGACTTAACGCTAGCTCCAGCTCGTCTTTCACAATGCCAGAGCCATTGTCTCGAATGCGAATTAGCTTACTGCCACCTTTTTCGATGTCGATATCAACCCGGGTGGCGCCTGCATCAATGCTGTTTTCCACCAGCTCTTTCACCACGGAAGCAGGGCGTTCAACCACTTCGCCTGCAGCAATCTGGTTGGCCAGACGCGCAGGTAATATCTGAATTGCCATGATTAACTCCCGGGAATGATCAATGTCTGGCCGATCGCTAGCTCATCCGAACGAAGCTTATTCACTTGTCGGATGCTGTCGATAGAAACGCCATAATTTGATGCAATTTTACCCAGATATTCTCCACGTTTCACTTTATGCTTTTTGTCTTTCGGTTTAATACCGACAATCTTCAATTTCTGGCCAATAGCAAGTTCGTCCGAACGCAGCTTGTTTGCACTGCGAATACTCGCGACAGAGACATCGTATTTCGCGGCGATCTTCCCAAGGAACTCGCCACGTTTGACCGTGTGAAACGTCGAGGTGGTTGCCGATACCGTTGGTGATTTACGACTGCTCGATGCCGTTGAGCGAGAGGCAGTAGATTGCAGTACATCCAAATTGACGTTCGGTACCGTTAGCACTTGTCCAATACGTAGCGAATTGGATTTGAGGCTGTTGGCCGCCTTAATGGCTGATACTGAACTGCCATATTTTTTCGCGATGACTGACAACGACTGTCCTGACGACACGGTGTGCTTGATGCCGTTCTTTTTCGCCGCCATCAAGGTGCCATCTGGCGGAAATGCTTCAAAATAACCCAGCACGCCTTTGTATACCGCATTGGCGATTTTCTGCTGATGGCTTGAACTGAGAAGCAGTTTTTCCTCCTGCGGATTAGTGATAAATCCAGCTTCGACCAGAAGTGATGGGATATCCGGTGATTTTAGAACGGCTAAACTCGCATGCTCAGGGTTAGGTTTATGCAGTTTGGTTACTCGGCCCATTTCTTTCAAAACACGCACTGCAACGTCATACCCTTCTTTTTGGGAGTTGCTAAACTGCAAATCAAGCACGGCACGGCTTAAATACTCGTCTTCATTGTCATCAAGCAAAGCGCCACCACCAAGTAGGTTGGATTGCTCTTCATGTTTTTCAATCCAGCGACCGATTTCACTGTTTGCACGCTTACGCGACAATACCCACACCGACGCGCCATTCGGTTGCGGTTTATGAAAACCATCAGCGTGAATAGACACCAACAAATGTGCGCCTTGTCTTCTCGCAATTTCTGAGCGCTTATTGAGATCAACGAAATAGTCACCATTTCGGGTCAGTACCGCTTTCATACCAGGAACAGCATTTATTTTTGCGGCAACACGACGCGCAATCGAAAGCGTTACATGCTTTTCATATTTTCGGCGAGGTCCAATAGCACCAGGATCATTACCACCGTGACCGGGGTCAATCGCGACAATAATATCATCCGTTCCAAAAGGTAATGCCGCCTGCGCTTCAGAGGGCGTTGACTTTTTCGCGACAGGGAGTGGGGCTGCCGATTTGCCGTGCGGCAAGTCGATAACTAAACGATGACCATATTCGCCGCCGGGCGCCAAAGTAAAAATGCGCGGTAAACTATTCTCCTTCAACTCAAAAACCAGACGGTAAGACCCTTTTTCTGGCGGGCTACTCTTACGAATTTTGGTCAGAATTTTACTGCCCTTTACCGCATGAGGTAGCGTCATACCCAAAGATGTATCTTTGAGATCTACCACCAAGCGATTCGGTTTAGTTAACGTGAAATAGGAGAAAGACGGGACATCAGCCATGTCCATCACTACCCGTGTTTCATCTGGCGCAGGCCAAACACGGACGTTCTCTAATTCGTTAGCCCACGCAAAGGACATCGTCCCAACCCAACACAGTATTCCTGCCAGCGCACCCCGCCAAAGCATATCGTCAGTTCCACTCCAGTTTGTCGAGTAGCGTTTCACCTGCAGGCGTATTTGCCACCACCTGCACTGAGCGTGTTTCGCCGATATATTTCAGTGTGATATCAAGATCCGGCTCCGGCAACAAACCTTGGCCTTTTTCGGGCCATTCCACCAAACATAATGCGTCAGCTGTGAAGTAGTCACGGATCCCCATAAATTCGAGTTCTTCCGGATCGGCAAGGCGGTAAAGATCGAAATGGTAAACCTGCCAGTTTGCCAGTTGATACGGTTCAACGAGGGTATACGTCGGGCTTTTCACATTACCTGAATGACCCAAAGATTGGATAAAGCCACGTGAAAACGTGGTTTTTCCAGCGCCCAAATCACCATGGAGGTAAAGGGTTGTATGTTGGTTGCATGCCGCGGCGATAGCCGCACCCAAAGCAACAGTCGCCTGCTCATCGGCAAGCGCAGCATTAAAAATCTTGGTCATGTTTCTCACTGCTTTTCCCCCTGATGGGACCTTCCATCAGGCTGGCATTTGATTTATTTTTTTCCCGAGCAACGGCAGCAAATCACTGGCAAGTAATCCTCGCTCCCCTTGCTGTGCGATGATATCAGCGGTATAACTGTGTAAGAACGTACCGTACAAAGCTGACCGGCGAATATCTTTTGTCTGAGCGATGAGTGCGGCAATACAGCCAGTGAGCACATCCCCCATTCCGCCGGATGCCATGCCAGGATTTCCCGCATTGACGATCGACAATGTAACGCCATCATAAACGATTGTACCTGCACCTTTAAGCACGACAACACCACCGTAAACGTTATGTAACTCTTTGACGGCAGAAAATCGATCCCGTTCAATTTCTCTTACGCTTTTACTCAATAGCTTTGCCGCTTCCCCCGGATGTGGCGTGAGTACCCAATTCCCATATCGGCACGGGTATTGTGCTAGCAAATTCAGGGCATCCGCATCAAGGACCATAGGGACATTCATCGCCAATGCCCCGTCGAACAAGTGACGGGACCAATTCGACAAGCCAAGTCCGGGTCCGACCGCAATAACATCAGCCCACGCAAGTATGTGTTCCAACACTTCGCCGCCTTGACGCTCGCGCCAGAACTGGGTCATAAGTTCAGGCTGACGAGCCAAAATAGCAGGCATGTTCACTTCCGCCGTCAACAGTGTCACCAAACCCGCACCAGTGCGAAGGGCGCCTTGGCCGCATAATGTTATCGCCCCACCCATGCCTTTTTGACCGCCGATACAGATCAAACGGCCGAATTGACCTTTATGGGCACTTTTCTTCCGTGTGGGTTCAAGGTGTTGTATGTTTTTAGGTTGAAGGAGGATGGCCGACGGTGTAAATGTCGAGGCAAATGTGTCATCAATTTCAAGCCCGTCAAACACGATATCGCCACAATGATCCCTCGCCATCCCCGTAAATAAGCCTTGCTTCAGTGCAACAAAGGTAATGGTGACACTTGCGTTTATCGCCTTACCCCAAATGGTGCCAGTGTTAGCGTCTAAGCCACTTGGCACATCAACCGATAAAACAGGTATTTGACTACGGTTGATTGCAGCGATCACTTCCAAATAAGCAGACGAAACCTGTCGATTCAGGCCCGTACCAAGAAGTGCAT
Organism: Enterovibrio nigricans DSM 22720; assembly: GCF_900167155.1. GTDB lineage: Bacteria > Pseudomonadota > Gammaproteobacteria > Enterobacterales > Vibrionaceae > Enterovibrio > Enterovibrio nigricans. Next base: position 28,626 of record NZ_FUXU01000029.1, read on the forward strand.
CTACCACAAGATCGAAAGAAAGTGGTGGCAAGGATCCTGTTGAGATCCTCCCTCCTTGAGCTTGATACGCTTTAAGTGCAGCCAATGCATCACCTTGTAAGGTGAGTGGGTCGACAGGTGACCAGACGTGAACACCTATCCCCTCCGCCAGTGCTAACCTCGCAATAACATAGCCATCACCGCCATTATTGCCTGCACCACAACAGATCAGCATCGTTTTTGCATCCGGCCAGCGTTTACGAAGCGTGTGAAACGCAGCAATCCCTGCTCGGAGCATCAGAGTGTACATTTTAACGCCAAGATCGCTGGCGATCTTGCGTTCCCCATCTCGAACTTGATCCGTTCGGTAGAGTGAATATGGTAAACTTGCCGTCATCTTCAGCTATCCATTCTGATCTTATGCCCGACTCTCGATCTACATCATCGATCAACCTACACCACCTTGTTGAAAGTATCAGGCAATGGGGGGATGAACTAGGTTTTCAGCATATTGGTATTGCTGATATTGATCTCCGTCAGCATGAAGCCCTTTTACAGCGTTGGCTCGATGCGGGATACCACGGTGATATGGACTGGATGGCACGTCATGGAATGATGAGAGCAAGACCTAGTGAGCTCGTCGAAGGTACCGTGCGTGTGATCAGTGCGCGTATGGACTATCTCCCCCCTCATGCCGGCTTTGCACAAACATTGGATAACCCAGAAATTGCCTACATCAGTCGATATGCGCTCGGACGTGACTACCACAAACTGGTGCGTAACCGTCTGAAAAAATTGGGTGAACGTATTGAGCAGGAAGTGGGAAAGTTCGGATATCGCCCTTTTGTCGACTCTGCTCCAGTACTAGAACGACCGTTGGCAGAGAAAGCTGGCTTAGGCTGGACAGGTAAGCACTCTCTACTATTGGATAAGAATGCAGGTTCTTGGTTTTTTCTTGGGGAGTTATTGATAGACCTTCCTTTGCCTGTAGACCAACCTGTCGAAAACCAATGCGGAAAATGTGTGGCTTGTATGACGTCTTGCCCGACAGGTGCCATCGTTGGCGAAACCATCGTAGACGCCAGACGTTGTATCTCCTATCTTACGATCGAACTAGATGGAGCAATACCTGAAGAGTACCGCAAGGCCATGGGTAATCGCATTTACGGATGTGACGATTGCCAGTTGGTGTGCCCATTTAACCGAGAATCTGAGGTGACTCTGGAATCAGATTTTTATGCGCGTCCTAGCCTGACACAGCAGCCACTTAAAACGCTCTTCTTATGGGATGAGCCTACATTTTTGAAAGAAACTGAAGGTTCAGCGATCCGCCGAATAGGCCATGAAAAGTGGCAAAGAAACCTTTCTGTCGCCATGGGGAACGCTCCCTATGACCCAGAGATCATTGAGCTTTTACAAGCAGCAAAGGGATTCTCTGCTATGCTTGATCAGCATATTGATTGGGCCCTTGCTCAACAACTTGCTAGCAAAGATGCTCTAACGACAAATGTGCAGCCATCCTCAACGAGAAGATTGGTCCGCATAGTAAAAAAAGGGTTGCCGAGAGATGCCTAATCCATCTAAACCTTGATAACCATATCAATTTTCCAGAGACATTTTTCCAAAAATAAGACACAGATTCAGTTCTGCTACGTAATGTGGAAAACATTTTCAGTACGGCGTAATTAGATGCATATTGATAAAGTTAAACACACGCTGTGGGTTATTGATGACGCATATCACGGAAAGTGAAGAAGCTGGGGATATCAGTTTGAAAAGCACTTACCTTCGAATTCAATGCTCAATAAAAACAATGAGATACGACAATAGTTACACACAAGTGCAAGTATTCAGCTGATCAAGTTCCGCTCAAAAAGCATCGCTCAATGTCACATCATTAAATATTAATCAACGACTTTACCCACAGGTAACACTGTGTGGATAACTCTGTTGATAAACACGAAATATTAGTGCTTTGACGCTAAGTTAGAAAACGACGACAAAGAAGATTGACTGATTGTATTGGGCTAGACCTTGCCCAGAGATAATGCTTCACAGCATTAAAGACAACGATTCGCCGTACCCTGAATCAACTGATACGTTATTTGCGAAGTGTTGGTGCTTACAGGTGATTATCTGTAAGGAAATTGGAGCGACACACGAGGTTCGAACTCGTGACCTCAACCTTGGCAAGGTTGCGCTCTACCAGCTGAGCTAGTGTCGCATTATATTCCAACAGTGTTGGATTATTTATTGTTTTTAGCAGTTTAGGCGTTGCCTACTCTGCGCTTCCCTAAGGGAAGTCCCGCTTTCTACTAAGAGAAAGTGGAGCGACACACGAGGTTCGAACTCGTGACCTCAACCTTGGCAAGGTTGCGCTCTACCAGCTGAGCTAGTGTCGCTCTGTCAAAGACATTTGTCTCTGTCAGGGCTGCGAATTATACGAAGAAAAATTCGGGATGCAAGCCCTTAAAAACATATATTTTTAATTTTTTTTCGTATTGATTACTTTAGCGTCAGATCGTAAAGATCTTGGTGCGGTAATAACGCAGTTCTTCGATCGATTCTCGAATATCATCCAGAGCCAAATGCGTACCCTGTTTTGTAAATCCGTTCAGTACTTCTGGCTGCCAACGACGAACCAATTCTTTGATGGTACTGACATCGACAGTGCGATAATGGAAAAAACGTTCTAAATCAGGCATGTGTTTGTACAAAAAACGACGATCCTGACCCACACTGTTGCCACATATAGGGGACACACCTGCAGGTACCCATTTTTGCAGGAACAAAATAGTGGCTTTGATCGCTTGTTCTTCACTGATAGTGCTGGCTTTAACGCGATCCACCAGCCCACTGCCTGTGTGCGTATTGGTACACCACTCATCCATTTTCGCCAACTCTTCGTCTGGCTGATAAATGGCAATAACTGGCCCTTCAGCTAACACGTTAAGTTCAGCATCTGTTACTACAGTGGCGATCTCTATGATTTTATGGACTTCTGGGTCGAGTCCGGTCATTTCGAGATCAATCCAGATTAAATTCTTATCGCTGAAAGACATCCATTTTGCCTATTTTACAAGTAAACCATGTATCATACTTAGCCTGACTTGAAAGCCAACTAAACTAGCGACATTCTCGTGGCAAAAAAGAAAAAGCTCACAAAAGGCCAATTGCGCCGAGTACGGACAAACCAAAGAAAACGTATCGATCGTCAGCAAGATGATGTCCAGTGGGACGAATCTCTTCTGGAATCTGCCCGTGAAGGGGTTGTTATTACCCGCTTCGGACAGCACGCCGATATTGAAGATACTCAAACCGGCGATATCCATCGCTGCAACCTGCGTCGCTCAATCGAAAGCTTGGTGACCGGTGATACCGTGGTTTGGCGTCCAGGTGTGGAAACGCTGCAAGGTATCGCTGGCGTCGTTGAAGCCGTCCACGAACGCCGCACTGTTCTCACCCGCCCTGATTACTATGACGGCGTGAAACCGGTCGCGGCTAACATTGATCAAGTGGTGATCGTTTCCGCGATATTACCCGAATTGTCTACGAACATTATAGACCGTTACCTGATCGCCACAGAACAGGTCGATTTTAAGCCGCTTATCGTCATCAATAAAATTGACCTGTTAGATGCGGAAGGCCTTGAAATGGTTAAGAATGCCCTTTCAATTTATCAAGAAATTGGTTACGACGTCTTGATGGTGAGCCGCAAAACGGGCGAAGGTATGGACGAACTAAAAGCACGTCTTGCTGATGTGACCAGTATTTTTGTCGGGCAATCTGGTGTCGGAAAATCAAGTTTGGTGAACGCACTGCTGCCAGAAGTAAATGCGGACACTTGCGAAGTTTCTGAAAACTCAGGCCTTGGCCAACACACCACCACCACGGCTCGACTTTACCACTTCCCTGACGGCGGTGATCTTATTGACAGCCCTGGGGTCCGTGAATTCGGTCTGTGGCACTTAGAGCCAGAGCAAGTCACGAAAGGATACAAAGAATTTCGTGATTATTTGGGTGGCTGTAAATTCCGTGACTGTAAACACAAAGACGATCCTGGCTGCATGATCCGAGAGGCAGTCGAAAACGGAAAGATCAGTGAGATGCGTTTCGAGAGCTATCACAAAATCATCGATAGCATGTCTGAAATGAAGGCAAACCGTCAGTTTTCACGCAATAAAGAAAACTGATCACGTTCAGTAATTGACCTTCTTCTGGTTAGCGGCCTGTTAATTTTGTAAACTAGGCCGCTTTTTACTTTCCGGTCTTAGGATTTTCCTTGGACAAACGACAAGTTAGGAAATATTACCGTGTCTAACGATTTTAAAATTGGCCTGCAATATTGCATGCCAAAACATCTGCTAACTCGCCTTGTTGGAAAACTGGCATCAGCGAAAGCGGGCTTCCTGACCACAGCAGTGATCAAGTGGTTTACCCGCCAGTACAAGGTGGAAATGAGCGAAGCGAAGAATCCGGATCCGGCAAGCTATCCAACCTTCAATGACTTCTTTGTTCGAGAACTTCAAGACGGAGCTCGTCCACTAAACGCAGATACTAACGTGCTCAGCCACCCCGCAGATGCGTGTGTCAGTCAGGCGGGTCCAATTAAAGAAGGCCGCTTGATTCAGGCTAAAGGCCACACTTTTGACGCGTGTGAACTGCTGGGCGGTGACATGAAATTGGCCGAAGAGTTTGCAGACGGTGAATTTGCAACGCTGTATCTGTCTCCTCGTGACTACCACCGTGTACATATGCCATGTGATGGTACGTTACGCCAAATGATCTACGTGCCGGGCGATCTATTCTCAGTCAACCCGCTGACTGCCGAAAACGTACCTAACTTGTTTGCACGCAATGAACGTGTTGTGTGTATTTTCGATACGGTATTTGGCCCTATGGCTCAAGTGTTAGTGGGTGCAACCATCGTTGGTAGCATCGAAACCGTATGGGTTGGTACCGTAACGCCACCTACAGGTCAGAGTGTTCGTCGCTGGGATTACCCTGCTGAAGGCGACCAAGCTATTACCTTGAAGAAAGGTGAGGAAATGGGGCGCTTTAAACTGGGATCAACCGTGATCAATTTGTTCTCTAAAAATGCGATCACCTTTGACGAAAGTATCATCCCGGGTAAACCAACCCGTATGGGTGAAGCTTATGCGCATCAAAACGCAACCGTAGAACGAGAAACGGAAACTCAGACCGTCTAACGGTAAAATTGAGATCTGTTACGAAAAGGGCAGCATTGCCCTTTTTTTATACACAAACATTATCCAAACGCAGCTTTTTTCACCGATTCCCTTTGTACTCTGTAAGTCTTTTCGCCTTCCAACCTTATGAATTAAAGGAAGATTAAGGTATCAGGCTTAGTCAATCTCGGAATCGGTGTATATGCCAAGACTTTCTCGTGCTGAAGTATTCAAGTTTGTCGTTGCGTTTGGTATTCCTTTGGGCGTTCTCCTTATGCCCTCAGACTGGATCCCGTTAGACAATCTCACCATTATTCAACATCGCCTCTTAGCGATTTTCCTGCTTGCCGCTTTGCTTTGGGTGCTGGAACCTGTTCCAGTTTTTGCCACATCAATCCTGATCATCGCACTTGAACTCATCATGATTTCTGACAAAGGGCTGAATTGGTTCAGGGAAGGCGCACCGGGTCATGACTTTGGTGAACTGATCAAATATACCGACATATTCAGTGCCTTTTCTTCGCCCATCATTATTCTGTTTATGGGCGGGTTTGCGTTAGCGATAGCAGCATCAAAATACGAGCTCGATAACAACCTTGCCCGCGTATTGCTCAAACCCTTTGGCACTAAACCAAAAGCAATCATGCTAGGTCTAATGCTGATCACTGCCGTTTTCTCAATGTTCATGTCAAATACCGCTACCACCGTGATGATGCTCGCCCTGCTTGCCCCCATCGTAGCGTCTGTGCCAAAAGGCGACACGGGCGTAAAAGCGCTGGTGCTGTGTATTCCTATTGCGGCGAATACAGGAGGTATTGCGACCCCAATTGGTACGCCACCCAATGCCATTGCGTTGCAATACCTTACCGGGGAAAACGCCATTAGCTTTATTGATTGGATGGCAATGGGCTTACCATTTGTTGTCGTGCAGCTCGCTTTCTCGTGGTGGCTATTACAAAAGCTTTTCCCGGCCAAACAGCAAGAGATGATTCTGAAACTTAGCGGTACTTTTCAAAAAAGCTGGCGTGCTTATACGGTTTACGCCACTTTTGCGGCAACCATTCTCCTTTGGATGACCACCAGCCTGCACGGTATGAACAGTTACGTGGTTGCCATTGTGCCTCTTGCAGTCTTCACTCTGACAGGCATCATGGGCAAGGAAGAGTTAAAGCTCATTAACTGGGATGTACTTTGGCTGGTTGCCGGTGGTATCGCAATTGGTTTGGCGTTAGATAAGACGGGGCTTGCCGAAGCGGTCGCGCACGCGGTGGACTATGACACCTTGTCTCCTGTGGCCGTGGTTCTGACGCTGTCCCTCATTTGTTGGGTCATGGCTAATTTCATGTCAAATACCGCAACTGCCAACCTCATCATGCCAATCGCCGCCGCGGTTGCTACCTCTATGGAGAGCTTGGTGGCGGTAGGTGGAATGCAAGGTCTCTTAGTCGTTGTCGCCTTTTCCGCGTCACTGGGTATGATCCTTCCTGTTTCGACACCACCAAACAGTCTGGCCTACTCTACGGGATTAATTGAAAGTAAGGATATGGCAAAAGCCGGTATCATCGTCGGTATCGTCGGACTTTCCATTGTTTATGCAGCAATGTTAATTCTCACCTAACAATCCACAATTTTTTTGAGGGAAAGTGTATTGCACACTTTTCCCTCACCCTTTCAACAGATACACTCGCGCTCCTTTTCTTATTTAATTTTTGCGGCGGCCTGTCGCTGCTTATCGTTGTGTTGAGGTGTTATCTTGGGTTACGAATGGCTCGCCCTTTGTGCTGCCTTCTTGTGGGGGTTTTCTAGCCTTATCTCTGTCAAACCCGCTGGTCACTTAGGTACATTCGCCTATAGTCGATGGCGTATGGCCTGTGCATCGGTCATTCTTGGTATAGGTGCAATGATCACTGGGGGATGGGCAACTGTCACCATGGGCATGCTGTGGCCAATGGCTTTATCAGGTCTTATTGGTATCTTTATTGGTGATACCGCACTGTTCGCCTGTTTGAATCGTATCGGCCCCCGCCGCTCTGGCCTGCTCTTTTCGTGTCATGCGGTGTTCTCAGCCCTTATGGGGATTTGGCTTTTCGGTGAAACACTGGAAGGCTGGAAATTGCTGGGTGCGATTTTGGTGTTCTCTGGTGTGATGGTGGCGGTGTTCTTCCGAGCTAGCGGTCAAGCGCATCAGTGGGAAGAAACCAAAGGCAGCCTGTGGGTTGCTATCTCGCTTGGTCTTCTCGCCGCATTTGGTCAAGCATTGGGTGCCGTTATCGCCAAGCCAGTACTAACACAAGGTCTCGACCCGATAGCCGCTTCCGCCATCCGAATGATGACCACCTTTTTGGCACACGGCACCTTGCTCCTTCTGCAGGTGCGTATCGCGCAGCCTATCAAACCTATCAATTGGCGCATCTTCGGCATGGTGGTGGCGAACAGCTTCCTCTCACTGGCTCTGGGTATGACGTTGGTGATGTTTGCCCTGAAGTCGGGCGATGTCGGTATGGTTGCCGTACTGTCATCCACCACGCCTGTCATGTTGCTGCCGCTAATTTGGCTGTTTACCCGAGTGCGCCCGGCACCGAGTGCATGGCTAGGTGCGGCACTTGCCGTCGTTGGAACGGGATTGATTGTCACCAACTGAAACACAAAACGCCGCATCAGATGCGGCATTTTTGTATTTTTCGGCAACCCATCAGGCAATGCCAACAGGAAACGCAATCACTTCATCAATATGCGTTTTACCCAATGCCAGCATGATCAGGCGATCAATACCCAGTGCTACACCTGCACAATCCGGCAGGCCATGTCTGATTGCTTCAATCAGATGATGGTCGATAGGCTGAGCTTTCAAACCCATTTTCTCGCGCTTACGGTTATCTTCTTCAAAGCGGGCTAGCTGCTCGTCTGCATTGTCTAACTCGTAAAAACCGTTCCCCAGTTCGATCCCTTTGAAGTAAACCTCAAAGCGTGCGGCGACGCGTTTATCATCTTCGCAAACGCGGGCCAGCGCCGCTTGAGACGCAGGGAAGTTATACACAAATGCTGGCACATCACGGCCAATCTTTGCTTCCACACCCACACTGAACAGCAATTGCAGCAAGGTGTCTCGGTCTTCTTCCTGATCGGCAATGTCCGACAAGCCAAGCGGAACTGCCGAAGCTTTCAGCTCATCCATTGAACCTTCAAGCGGACATACGCCCAGCACCTTGATGAAGGCGTCTTGATACGTCATGCGTTCCGACATGCCAACCTTCAGCACCATTTGCAGCAACGCGTCCATTTCGTCCATCAACGCATGATGATCAAACCCAGGGCGATACCATTCCAGCATCGTGAATTCAGGATTATGGTGGCGGCCCGCCTCCTCGTTACGAAATGCTTTGTTGATTTGATAGATAGCCCCGCTACCCGCAGCCAATAAGCGCTTCATGTGAAACTCAGGGCTCGTCATCATGTACAGAGGGACACCTGACGCGAATCCCGGTCCAACAAATGTGGTACTGAACGTATGCAGATGAATGTCAGTCACTGTCGACTGGCTCATGGAAGGCGTATCCACTTCCATCACTTCACGCTCAGCAAAAAATTGTCGGATTGCACCTATAAGGCGCGAACGCTGTTTCAACGTCTCAATGTCAGAGGTTGGACGCCATGTCTGAGTCATCAGTAACATTCTCTTTTTTGTTCAATCGGCGGCATTGTAGCCGTCAAAGGTATAGATAGAAACTGGAATGGGGTTTGTGTATTGCTTTCTATCTCAGCAACAACATAAATGATGTTTTTATATGTTGGTCAACCTATGAAGCACATTGCATTTGAAATCGACGGTTTTCATATCGCAATCATTCTCATTCATGGGGAAAATTCTTTTCAAAATAAATAGTTAAACCAGAATTCAAAGTGACGCTTTTTACGTGTTAGAAACAAGTAAAAACACCACGCAACCCCGATTTAACAAGCTGTTATCTTGCTGTCTAACGACCCAGATCACAATTTTCATGCACAGCGCTTTAGGCACATGGAAAGTGGGGAGAAATACCCGTTTAGGTCAAATTTTAGGGTTATTAAGTCCACTAATATGGAGGCAGTTTTTTAAGTTCGATGCAGACCTTGCATCTCAAATTTTAACTTTCCTCCGGAGGATAGCTGTGAAGACAATTACCACAGATATCGCTGTCATCGGTGCTGGTGGCGCAGGCCTACGTGCTGCTATCGCTGCTGCTGAAGCAAATCCAGAACTAGAAATTGCTCTGATTTCCAAAGTATACCCAATGCGCTCCCACACGGTAGCTGCTGAAGGCGGTTCCGCTGCAGTCATCAAGGACGAGGATAGTCTCGACAACCACTTCAACGATACCGTTGGCGGTGGTGACTGGCTATGTGAACAGGATGTTGTTGAATATTTCGTTGCAAACGCTACGCGTGAAATGACGCAATTGGAACAATGGGGTTGCCCATGGAGCCGTAAGGAAAACGGCGACGTTAACGTACGTCGTTTTGGTGGCATGAAGGTAGAACGTACCTGGTTTGCTGCGGATAAAACCGGCTTCCACATGCTACATACTCTGTTCCAGACATCAATCAAGTACGAGCAAATCAAGCGCTTCGACGAATACTTCGTCGTTGACTTGCTGGTGGTTGATAACGAGGTTCAAGGTCTGGTTGCCATTCACATGTCAGAAGGCGAACTGGTCTGTATTAAAGCCAAGTCAGTCATTCTGGCGACTGGCGGTGCAGGTCGTGTGTACAATTGTAACACCAACGGTGGCATCGTAACCGGTGATGGTATGGCGATGGCTTACCGTCACGGTGTTGCACTGCGCGACATGGAGTTCGTTCAGTATCACCCAACAGGTCTGCCTGGCACAGGTATCCTGATGACCGAAGGTTGTCGTGGTGAAGGCGGTATCATCGTGAACAAACACGGTTACCGTTATCTGCAAGACTATGGTATGGGACCGGAAACGCCGGTAGGCCAACCAAAGAACAAATACATGGAGCTAGGCCCACGAGATAAAGTATCTCAGGCATTCTGGCATGAGCAACAAAAAGGCAACACCATCAAGCATCCTCTGGGGGATGTTGTGCTTCTGGATCTACGTCATCTGGGTGAAGAGTACCTCAACGAGCGTCTGCCATTCATCTGTGAATTGGCGAAAGCGTACGTGAATGTTGATCCCGCGAAAGAGCCTATTCCAATTCGCCCTACCGCGCACTACACCATGGGTGGCATCGAAACTAACGGTAAAAACGAAACGGCTATCAAAGGTTTGTTTGCGGTTGGTGAGTGTTCTTCAGTTGGCCTTCACGGTGCAAACCGTCTGGGTTCTAACTCTCTGGCTGAGTTGGTTGTATTTGGCCGTCTTGCTGGTGAAGGTGCAGTCGAGCGTGCAAACGATTTCCAAGGTTGGAACGACGATGAAATCACCCGTCAAATCACTGCAGTAGAAGACCGCATTAATGCACTACTTACGCAAGAAGGTGATGAGAACTGGGCAGATATCCGCACAGAAATGGGCCACACCATGGAAGCGGGCTGTGGTATCTACCGCCGCGAAGATCTGATGCAAGAAACCATCGACAAGCTAACTGAGCTAAAAGCGCGTTACAAGAAGATCAGCATCAAAGACAAAGGCAAGGTCTTCAACACTGATCTACTGTACGCCATCGAAGTGGGCTATGGCCTAGAAGTGGCCGAATCCATGGCACACTCAGCCATTATGCGTCGTGAGTCTCGTGGTGCCCACCAGCGTCTAGATGATGGTTGTACTGAGCGTGACGATGTGAACTTCCTAAGACACTCTTTGGCGTTCTATAACCCTGAAGGTGCGCCAACAATTAAATATGGCGACGTCACCATTACGAAATCTCAGCCAAAAGCGCGCCTGTACGGTGCCGCAGCAGAAGAAGCAGAAGCTGCCGCTAAAAAAGCTGAGAAAGAAGCAGAGAAGGAGCAGGCATAATGTCAGCAAATCGCATTCAGAAAGTCAGCATTCTTCGCTACGACCCGTCTAAAGATAACGAGCCACGTCTGCAAACGTTTGACGTACCGTTCGATGAAACCATGTCAGTGCTGGACGCGCTGGGTTACATCAAAGACAACCTAGACAAAGACCTGTCTTACCGCTGGTCTTGTCGTATGGCGATCTGTGGTTCGTGCGGCATCATGGTTAACAAGGTACCAAAACTGGCGTGTAAAGCGTTCTTGCGTGACTACCCAGACGGCCTGACCATCGAGCCACTGGCAAACTTCCCGATCGAGAAAGATCTTATCGTCGACATGACGCCGTTCATCGAGCGTTTGGAAGCGATTAAGCCTTACATCATCGGTAATGATCGTAAGCCTGAAGACGGCCCGAACAACCAAACCCCTGAGCAACTGGCACGCTACAAGCAGTTCGCTGGCTGTATCAACTGTGGTCTTTGCTACGCAGCATGTCCTCAGTTTGGTCTGAACCCTGAGTTCATTGGCCCTGCAGCTCTGACTCTGGCACACCGCTACAACCTGGACAGCCGTGACAACGGCTCTGATGAGCGTATGAAGCTGATCAACGGTGAAAACGGTGCGTGGGGCTGTACCTTCGTGGGTTACTGCTCTGAAGTGTGTCCGAAGAACGTTGATCCCGCTGCTGCTGTTAACCAGGGCAAGATCGCATCTTCTCAGGATTTCGTGATTGCGATGATCAAACCTCAGGAGGCATAAGGATGTCTAACCGTAAACCTTACGTTCGTGAAATGAAGCGTACATGGTGGAAAGAGCATCCTTTCTACCGCATGTACATGGTGCGTGAAGCCACTGTACTGCCACTGATTTTCTTCACCCTGTGTCTGACTTTCGGTCTGGGCTCTCTGGTTGTTGGCGAAGCAGCTTGGGAAGGCTGCTTGGGCTTTATGGCAAACCCTGTGGTTGTGGCGATCAACATCGTGGCACTAGCTGGTAGCCTGTACCATGCACAAACCTTCTTCAGCATGATGCCGCAAGTGATGCCAATTCGCATTGGCGGCAAAAAGGTAGAGAAGAAAGTGATCGTGGCAGCGCAATGGGCAGCGGTTGCAGTAATTTCTGCCGTTATCCTGTTTTTGGTTTAACCCCAGCATTAAAGGAGAGTTAACGTGGTCGATTTAAATCCAAAACGTTCTGATGAACCAGTATGGTGGGGTCTGTTTGGTGCGGGTGGCTCTTGGTTTGCCATGATCACACCGGTGACCGTTCTGGTACTGGGTATTCTGGTTCCAATGGGCATTATCGATGCAGATGCAATGAGCTACGATCGCGTCACTGATTTCGTGACCAGCTTCATTGGTGCACTATTCACCATCGGTACATTGTCTCTGCCAATGTGGCATGCAATGCACCGTCTGCACCACGGCATGCATGACCTAAAGTTCCACACCGGAACTGCCGGCAAGATTGCTTGCTATGCGGCTGCATTCCTCGTGTCTGCACTGTCTGTGATTTTCATTTTCATGATCTAAAGACAGCTGACAAACATAAAAAAAGCACCTTCGGGTGCTTTTTTATTCCGCTAGTGAGTGAATTCAATTTAATCGTCATTTATACGCATTGAAAAGCGGCAAATAACTGGCGTTATCTCTTCTTGCCTCACATCTCACCGATTCTCCTTCACGCTTTTGCTGCGCACTCATGCTCTTCGAATCCTCTTTAACGCTCCCTTAAAAACGAAAAAGGGAGCAACCGCTCCCTTTCTCTTCCAATGCTTGTTTCCGCAAACTTACACCAGCAATGATTTGTGTACCTTCACTACCGCTTTCTTAATCGGTGTCGATGCAGATACGTTACAACCCGGCTTGTGAGGCTGCTCTGTCAGGAAAATGGCAAACATGCCCGGAGACATGATGACTTCACATTCTCCTTCCATCGACTCGACTAAATAGAAGTCAGACTCCCCATCGTATTCTTTCGCGATTGGGTTGTTCCCATTTGCCAGTGCAAAGCCAATACGCTCTTCACCACTGATCAAAAACTGGATATCAATGTATTCCTTGTGCACTTCCGCCAACTTTTCATTTGCGGGCTGGGTATCAAACGCCATCACGTTGACATAAATATTGTCGCCATCAATGTCATGGCGGCCTGTCGATAACGCCACCATGTCAGTTTCAGCTAAAAATGCCAAGCTGCGTCGAAACGCGTCAGGCAAGTACGAATATGTATCTGGTTGAGTTATATGGCCTAGGATCATTTTTTTCTCTCTGACAATAAAGCCCGGGCAATGCCGGGCTTTTTAATTAATTAGAACTAAAGAGACAGGGCTTCAACATCTAGCGGTTGCTTGCTGCTCTTAAACAGTGGTGCAGTCAAGTAACCCACAATGACAACTGTCATGGTGCCAACCACGCCGTAGAAGAAGAAGTTCAGATCTGTGTTTGCGCGAACCCAAAGCGTTGCGGCTACCGCGGCAATCACACCCATCATTGCGCTGTTTGCATTTGCTCGGCGGACAAAGATACCCAGCATGAACAAGCCTGTCATTGGGCCACCCATTAAGCCAAGCAGACTGTTAAACGCATCCCACAACTCGCTTTCGTTCGACATGATGAGGTAGGTTGATGCGACCACACCTAGCGAACCCGCGATCACTGTGATGATGCGGCCAATTTTTAAATTCTGTTCTGCGGTTTTTTCGACACCAAAGCGGCTATAAATATCCGACGCATAACACGCAGAGATGCTGTTTAGGCTACTCGATATGCTCGATTGAGAGGCTGCAAAAATTGACGCTATAATCAGACCTGCTACGCCTGCTGGCATTTCAGATATCACGAAAAACGGCAGGATACCGCCAGTATTAAAGTTATCAGGCAGCAACTGTGGATTTTGTGTGTAGTAGGCATAAAGCGCGGCACCAACGGCAAAGAAGAACACTGGAATACACGCCACCAGCTTCGCATTGGTCACCAGTGCTTTTTTCGTTTCTTCTACTGAATCAGTCACGATGTAGCGCTGAACCACATCCTGACTTGCCGTGAACTGCTGCAAACTTGAGAAGAAGAAACCTATAGCCAGCACAGGAATGGTACTTTCAGTCCAGCTCCAACTCATTTTGTCACTAGGGAAGTATTTGTTTTCTTCTGCTGACAACGAGAAGATCTCGCCAACACCACCGTCAACATTAAAACAAATCATCACGAAAATCAGAACTGCAGCACCGGACAGCATGATACCTTGGATAACGTCCGTCCAAATAACGCCCTCAATACCCCCCATGAAGGTGTATACGATACACAGTACACCAATCAGAAACACAATCGTCAGTGGATCGATATCGACAAACGGCATCAGAGCCAAAGCAGTCAGATATGTGATGATCGCAATCCGCCCGATATGGAAAAGCATGAACGAGATACTGGCAAACAAACGCATACGTACATCAAAACGCTTTTCCAGATATTCATAAGCAGAAGTCAGATTCAGTTTTCTGAAAAACGGAATGTAATAGATGAAAACAAAAGGCAGGATCGCAATCGCAATGTACTGACCAATCAAGAACGTCCAGTCATCGGTATAGGCCTTTGCCGGAATGGACATAAATGTGATGGAACTCAGGGTAGTCGCGAATACACTAATACCCGCCGCCCAACCAGGAATACGACCACCTGCTTTAAAATAATCGTCTGCCGATTTCTGGCGCTTGGCAAAATACACGCCAACCAACATGATGACGGCGAGATAGGCGATGAGAACTATATAGTTCAGCGTCCCGAATGCTTGTATCTCCATGAGTTTTTCCTCAATTTGTGTAGGGTGAGATAATTGATATTTCTATTTTTATTATTTTGTTTCAGTGCCAGCCCAAAGCGATACACCGATGAGTCCAGCGTCGGCACCACTCAAAGCAGGCAGTAATTCAGGTTGATAAACCGTTGGCAGCAAAGACAGTGCGTCTTTGACGAGTTGCAGATAGCCTTCGGCCAGTCCAACACTGCCGCCAAGAACGACTGCATCGAGGTCGAGCAAAATCGTTAAATCGGCAATAAGCTGTGCAATTGTCGACGCTGATCGCGTCACGATCACTGCCGCATCCTCACTGCCAGCAAGGTAGTGCGTGTACACATCACGTCCGGTGGTTTCCACACCAAAGAAAGGCACACCCGCACGGCCCATTGCCGTACCTGATGCTATGACTTCGACACAGCCTGTGCGACCACAGCCACAGCGCGAACCCCAAGGGTCTGCGAGCATGTGCCCTGCATGTCCCGCAACGCCGCGTGCACCCGTTTTAAGTTTTCCATCCAGCACCAAACCGGCTCCTACACCTGTGGAAACAGTGATAAACGCCAGATTTGAATAGTGCGCGTTATATGCCTGAAACTCTGCCCATGCCGCCGCTTGCGCATCGTTGATAACTTGCGTAGGTAAGCCGGTGAGGTCTGAAATCACGGTTTGAATAGGGAAGCGATTTAATCCGCCGAGATTGTCAGGGTTAAGTGCCGTCAAAACACCGTTATCAATGATGCCAGTTGATGCCACAGCAACATTGTCAGCACGGTCAGAAAGAGGGATAAGAAGATCACGCAATGCACCGCGCAACACATCAGAGTTATCTGAAGACTGTGTTTCTACTTGATGTTTCTCAATGATCTCGTTGCCGCGAATCAGCGCTGCAGCGAGTTTCGTTCCGCCAAGATCGACGGCCAGGGTGGTTTTCATGCCACAGCCTCGTGGCATAAGCCTTTTGCATCAGAAACGGCACCTGCAAACCAGGTGCAAATGTGCTCAATACGCGTGATGGCTGAGCCAACAGTCACGCAATCGGCGCCTGCGATAATGGCTTGTTTGGCGAGTTCGGGACTGTTGTAACGCCCTTCAGCCATGACAAAACACCCTGCATTTTTAAGCGCTGTCACAAACGCAAAATCAGGGACGCTTGGCACCGACTCACCGACATAACCAGACATGGTCGTCCCGATAATTTCAACACCAAGGTCATAGCTTGCCATGCCTTCATCAAAATTGGAGCAATCCGCCATTGCGATACAACCTGCATCATGTATCGCGTCCACCAACTCCTTAATGGAGACTGGACGATCACGATGTGTCGCATCAATGGCGATAATGTCTGCGCCAGCTTCTGCCAACGCGACAACGTCTTCAATAAAAGGCGTGATTCTGATCTGACTGTCGGAAAGGTCACGCTTAATGATGCCGATGATTGGCACCTCGACTTTGTTTCGCGTGGCTTTGACGTTCTCAACACCTTCAATCCGCAGTGCAACGGCACCGCCCGCAATCGAGGCTTGAGCCATTGCCGCCACAATCTCCGGCACATCCATCGGGCCATCATCCACCGGTTGGCAAGAAGACACGAATCCCGTTTTTAAAGTGGCTAACAATTTATCGCCAGAAACAGACATAAAGTTTAACTCCAATAGCACAGATTTTCGTGAAGCTTTATTTCAAACTAATGAAAGTGGAGTTAAACTTCAAACTATAAATTTCAAAATGGAGATAAACACCTCATTTTTAACGAGGATAAATCCAAATATGTGGTGAGGGTATTTGTGCGAAAGTTAGCGAGGATCAGTGGGTTTGAGAAAGGGTAATGCGGAAAGAAAAAGCCGGACGAATTCGCCCGGCTTCGAAAGTTCTAGATATCAAGAGATCGCGTAGTTCGGAGTTTTTTATCCATTGTCCCTGTCACGTCTTCTTTAACAAGCAAGGTATAAAGTAAGTCGAGCACGAATAGCTGAGTAATCTTGGTGCCTATTGAGTCGCCCTGCATTTGGCCCTGACGGTTACCGTTCAAGAGCACCCAATCAGCATGCTGGCAAATCGTGGATTTCGGATTGTGCGTCAATACGACAGTCTTCGCTCCCGCCTCTCTTGCCAGTTTCAATGCCTTGGTGGTTTCAACAGAATTCCCGTAGTGACTGATGCCAATCGCTAAGTCATTCTTATCCAGCAAAGAAGCCTTCATGTACATGAAGTGGTTATTGGTCAGTGCATCAGCGTTGAAGCCAATCCGCATAAATTTGTTTTTCGCATCCTCTGCGGTAATTCCTGATGAGCCTACGCCAAAGAAATACACACCCTTTGATGCTTTGATCTGGTGAGCAACCTGTTCCAATGTGTCAAAGTTCAACAAGTTCAAGGTCTCTGTCAGAACATTGTTGATACCTTGCTGTAGCTTCTGCCCTATAAGCTCCGCACTGTCTTGTGGCGCAATATCTGTATCGAGTATGGATTTGTCACTTTGGTTGATTGATGACAACTCAATCGCCAGATCCATTTTAAAATCCTAAAAACCTTTAAACCCCAACATGCGGCAAAAACGAATAATGGTCGCCTCGCCCACGCTCACCTGCTGAGAAAGCTCTGCGATGGATAGCTTGGTCACATCTTCCGCATGACGGTTTACGTAATCCGCAATGCGGCGAGCTGACGGCGTCATGCTTTCTTGCATGCTGCCCATCATGTCGAGAACTTTTCCTGTCTTTACCGGCAAGTGTTTGGATGGCATGTTTCGATTCCGATTGATGAAGGCGATTTACCGTCGATTCTCACATTTCCTTATGCTTTTGTGAAGTAAAGCTCCACAAATTCAGTCTATGTTCACGAACTTAGCCCTCTCAATTTTATTAACAGCAATAGGTTGTTATGCATATCACAGTTTGAATTCAATCCTGCTTAAATCGATGAATTTGCATTGCACAGTGAAACTTTACTCCATAACATAAACCCAAACTCCACTTCATCAATCATTAATGAAGTTTAACTTCACGGTATATTACGATGAAAAAACTGTCTGGACTTATTGCTGCTCCTCATACACCTTTCGATGCAAACGGTGAAGTTAACTTTAGCGTGATCGATCAGATCGCCAAGCACCTGATCGCAGATGGCGTCACGGGCGCTTACATCTGTGGTACCACTGGTGAAGGTATTCATTGCTCGGTAGAAGAACGCAAAGCTATTGCACAGCGCTGGGTTGCGGCATCGGAAGGAAAGCTAGATTTAATTATCCACACTGGCGCATTAAGTATTGTGGATACACTAGAGCTGACTCGCCACGCTGAAACCTTGGATATTGAAGCAACCTCTGTCATTGGTCCTTGTTTCTTTAAGCCTGGTAGCTTGGACGATCTGGTGGCGTACTGCGAAACTGTTGCCGCTGCAGCACCTTCAAAAGGTTTCTACTATTACCACTCCGGCATGTCTGGCGTGAATTTCGATATGGAGCAATTCCTGATCAAAGCAGACAAACGAATTCCAAACTTGTCTGGCCTGAAATTTAACAGTGGTGATCTGTATGAATACCAACGCTGCCTTCGCGCTTGCGACGGTAAGTTTGATATTCCATTCGGTGTGGATGAACACCTACCAGGTGCCTTGGCAGTGGGCGCGACAAGTGCGGTGGGCAGTACTTACAATTACGCAGCTAAGCACAACCTTAAGATGATTGAAGACTTCAAAGCGGGCAACCATGATGCCGTAATTGAAGCGATGGATACCGTAATCGATTTGATACGCGTGTTGGTTGAATTCGGTGGTGTTGCGGCAGGTAAAGCCGCGATGGCGTTGCATGACATCGATGCAGGTAACCCACGTCTACCATTACGTGCACTCACTGCAGAACAAAAAGAAATCGTTGCCGAGAAAATGCGTGCTGCTGGTTTCTTACGCTAAGAATTAATTATCATACCTCCCCCTACAAAGCAAAAAGGCCGCGAAAGCGGCCTTTTTTATATCGCTGTGTAATTACTTCACACGGCTTACGTATTCACCCGAACGAGTGTCAACTTTGATCGTTTCACCGATTTGGATGAACAGCGGCACACGTACAACAGCACCAGTAATCAGCGTCGCTGGCTTACCACCTGTACCTGCAGTGTCACCTTTTAGACCAGGGTCAGTCTCTGTGACTTCCAGCTCAACAAAGTTTGGCGGAGTTACTGCGATTGGGTTACCGTTCCACAGCGTCAGAGTACAACGATCGTTCTCCTTCATCCATTTGATGTTTTCGCTAACTGCTTTTGCATCAGCTGCGATTTGCTCAAAAGATTCCGCGTTCATGAAGTGCCAGAATTCACCATCGGTGTACAGGTAATCCAGCTCGATATCGATAACATCTGCAGCTTCCACAGAGTCGCCAGACTTAAACGTCTTCTCCAGCACTTTGCCTGAAAGAAGTTTACGGATCTTCACGCGGTTGAACGCTTGGCCTTTACCCGGCTTCACGAACTCATTTTCGATAATGACACAAGGCTCGTTATCGAGCATAATTTTCATTCCGCCGCGGAATTCATTGGTGCTAAAAGACGCCATGTCTATCCTCTTAACATCTTCGAAGTTGTCATAAATGCCGGACATAATAACCCGAAACGTGCCGCCTGTTGAGCAAAACTGGCTCAAAGAAATGGCAAATGCTGTCTCAGATCCTCAAATTCTGTTGCAACAGCTTGAATTAGAGCCCACGGCATGGAAGTCCGGCTTCAGAGCTCGCGATCTTTTCGCGCAGCGCATACCGCAAAGCTTTATCGATCGCATGGAAAAGGGTAACCCTAATGACCCACTATTGCGTCAGGTAATGCCCGTCATCGACGAGTTTGAAGACGTACCCGGTTACACCACCGATCCGCTAGAAGAGCAGGGTAATGAACAACCAGGCCTTCTGCATAAGTACAAAAACCGCGTTTTGATGATCCTCAAAGGTGGTTGTGCCATTAATTGTCGTTACTGTTTCCGACGTCACTTCCCCTATGAAGAGAACAAAGGCGGAAAATCAGTATGGCGCGAAGCGATCACTTACCTACAAGCACATCCTGAAGTGGATGAAGTAATTCTATCTGGTGGCGACCCCTTGATGGCGAAAGACCACGAGCTTGAGTGGCTGATTGAGGCCATTGAGTCTGTGCCGCACGTGAAAAGGCTGCGTATTCACTCACGACTACCTGTGGTTATTCCAAGTCGGGTGACGTTAGCACTCACTAACATGCTGGCATCAACGCACCTTGATGTGATATTGGTCACCCATATCAATCACACCAATGAGATCAACGAAGAGCTTCGTGCAGCGATGACACGTCTAAAACAAGCGAGGGTCACTCTGTTGAATCAGGGTGTGTTACTTAAAGGGGTGAATGATTCTGTTGATACGCTTAAAAACCTCAGTAATGCTTTGTTTGACGCTGGTATCTTGCCTTACTACCTCCACGTATTAGACAAGGTACAAGGTGCGGCGCACTTCTTGGTGGATGACGAGGAAGCGAAGAGATTGATGGCGGGTCTCATCAAAGAAGTCTCCGGCTATTTGGTCCCTCGCCTTACCCGAGAGATCGGTGGCCGCGACAGTAAAACCCCGCTCGACCTGCACCTTGAGTAAATTGAACTGAGAGTCTCTCGCTCTTTGAGTAAGCGATTACTCAAAGAGCTTTTCTCTTGCTTTTCTGACAGTTACAGGCAAATATCAAAACTCCCTTGGCATAGCATGAAGGAGTAACCATGCCTGTAACTGTTCGTCCTGTAGAGCCTCGCGATATCCCCGCCATCCACAAACTGTATTCTTGTACCAATGCACATACGGGTACGCTACAGCTACCAATGCCGTCATTGGCTATGTGGGAAAAGCGACTTAGTCACCTACCGGATGACCATTACTGCCTAGTCGCCGAAGAAGAGGGACAAATCATTGGCCAGCTTGGCTTTGAGGTGTGCAAGAACATGCGCCGCCATCATGTTGGTGAGTTCGGTATGGCCGTGCATGATGAGCACACGGGAAAAGGTGTAGGCAGTAAACTAATAGCGGTAATGATAGAGTTGGCAGACAATTGGATTAACCTGCGTCGTATTGAACTCTCCGTATACTGCGACAACGAACCAGCAATTGCACTCTACAAGAAATTTGGATTTGTAGAAGAAGGCCGCACAAAAAGTTACGCATTTAGAAACGGCGAATATGTCGACGTCTTCTATATGGCAAGAACCCATCCCGCACTGCGATAAACAAACACAAAAAAGCCCAGCATTGCTGGGCTTTTTACTATTCAGCGAATTCGATTTGGTGAAGATCCAATAAAGGACCCATCGCAATCAGTTCTGCTTCCTCTCGCTCTTCTATCCACGCCTTGAGCAACTCTCTATCCTGTTCGGTCGCAGAGCCATAGCGCAACGCGGAGCCAATCACGAGTTCTATATTCTTCATACCACCGCCTCCAACGAGCAGATGGCGAGATTCTGCATAGTCAGCCAGTGATTCAATAAAATTATCGAGGGCTTCATCATCGTCCGTATTGAGCTTTAAGGTGATAACAAAGCCGAAGACCGAAAACTCATCCAGATATAACTTCTTTCTTAGTCGTCGAGAACGTTGTGATGGCATAGCAATGCTCCAGTCGGGTCACAAAGTGCATTCAGTGTAGGTGGAGAGCCAGCATTTGTCGGTAGCAGCGCGCCAGAAACGGGAGTAATGACTGAGTTTTGAAGTGAGATTTGCTTACAGAAAGGTAAAGCTATACCACTATCTTGGGTAATAAACGTGAAAAAGCCCTGACCAAATGGTCAGGGCTTTTTCTTATTTGAAGCCTGGCGATGTCCTACTCTCACATGGGGAGACCCCACACTACCATCGGCGCTGTTACGTTTCACTACTGAGTTCGGCATGGAGTCAGGTGGGTCCATAACGCTATGGTCGCCAAGCAAATTTGTTGTATTCCCCGCTTATCGCGAAAAACTAAAATCTGGGAAATTACTGACCAGTGTCTCTACACATTCAATGTTCTTTACTTGAGTCCGCTAAAACCCCTTGGGTGTTGTATGGTTAAGCCTCACGGGCAATTAGTATCAGTTAGCTCAACGCCTCGCAGCGCTTACACACCTGACCTATCTACGTCGTAGTCT
>NZ_FUXU01000089.1 GCF_900167155.1 Enterovibrio nigricans DSM 22720
GTATTGCCAAGCAAACGGTCGACACGCTTGATGGCATGTTTAGCGGTGGTAATGACGTTCAGAGAGCGGCCAAGTTTAGTGAGCGTAAGGTCCGCCCCATCGAGTGAGGATTGCGTCGCAAGTATCAGAGAGTGAAGCCGTTTTTTATGAATAGTGGGACACTGATTTTGTAGAGTATCTTGTAGAATTTGAATATCGCGCATCGTTCATCCCTTTTGGTGGAATGTGGTTTTTGGCGAAATTCATTAGATCAAAAGGGTCGGTGCGCGTCTTTCTCATTGTTTAGAAAAGGAATTTTGAGGGGATTCGCTAGGGAACGGCGTATGGGTAAACCTTGTTACCGAGGCTATGAACGCAGGGCCCGAGCGGACAGAAGGGATATAAGAAAAGTCGATGAGTATGTATAGCAGCGTATTATTTTCTTCGTACTCGCTGACATCGCACTTTCATTTCAAGATACCTCATCATTTCTTTCATTTTGCAATATCGCACTGTCTGTATTGGCAATAGCCACCTGTATCAAAACTATGCACGCAAGTCACGCTGTAACTGCTAGGCTCATTTGAACTGAATCTAGGAGAATTTCGCACATGGATCATGGTGTACGAAAGTATGTGACGGACAAGCTTGCATCGATGGGTGTAAACAGCGACCCATATGGGGTAGAGCCGACGTTAATTTTTATTCTCGCTTCTGTGGGTGTCGCCGTCGTTTGTTATCTGCTGATACACCGTGTGATAGTGCGATCTGTCAATGTCATTATCAGCAAAAACAAAGAGTCATGGGGAAAAAGCCTCACTAACCATGAAGTCTTGGAGAAAATTGCAGCAACGGTTCCTGTGATGATCCTTGACGTATTAGTCCCTCCGATACTGACACACCATCCATTGCTTTCGACAACAACCGATCGTTTGTTGGGCGTTGGTGTGTTGGTTATGTTTGTGTGGGTATTGTTCTCACTGCTTGATGCGCTGGATGAAATAGCCCATAAAAAAGGCGTTACGAAACGGCTTCCCATCAAGAGCTTCATTCAACTTATCAAGCTGTTTACCTTTATCGTTGCCATTGTCCTGTCTGTTTCCATTCTGGCAGATGAATCGCCCATCATTTTCTTGAGTGGGTTAGGGGTTGCGACCGGTCTTGTGATGCTGGTGTTCAGAGATACGATTCTTGGCTTCGTCGCGGGTATCCAGCTATCAGCTAACAGAATGGTCAACCTTAACGACTGGATCGAGATGGAAAGCTATGGCGCGAATGGTTCTGTCGAAGAAATCTCATTAACGACCGTTAAAGTGAGGAACTTCGATAATACCGTAACCATGTTGCCGGCATATGCATTGGTGCAAGGCGCGTTCATTAATTGGCGTTGTATGTCGGAATCTGGTGGGAGGCGAATTTATCGTTCGGTGTACATCGATGTCACCTCTATTCGGTTTATGACGGAGGACGAGATAGAAGAGCTGAAACAGGTTCGCATACTTCGTGAGTTCCTTTTTGAACGCGACAAAGAGATTAAGGAATTCAATGAAACGTTTGAGGATGTTCATCATGTCGCTAATCTCAGGCACATGACCAACATCGGTATTTTTAGGGCATACCTATCAACCTACCTTCGCGCTCATAAGAATATCCATAGTTATATGCTCTCAATGGTACGCCAGTTGCAACCCACACCAGAAGGTTTACCTCTTCAAATTTATGCGTTTACGAACAATACAGACTGGGTGTTTTATGAAGGCGTACAGGCAGACATTTTTGACCACATCTATGCCATCATGCCTTATTTTGGTTTGAGACCGTTTCAAGCATTTGGCGGTAATGATGCAAAAAATATTGGGTGTTTAACCAAGCCAGAATAAGGCCTTATAAGGTGCTGCTGAGTTGGCGTTAGCGACGCTCCGGTGCGGGAGTACACACTCTCAGCAGCGTTTGTGTTATTTGAATGATTTAGTCACGAAGTGATGACTTGATATGCGAAATTTTTCGCGCTGGTAGAAGCGGTGGGCTTTAAAACGTTGTACACCGGAATCAAGGTGCAATTGATCAAAGCCCTGATTTTTGCAGCGTATTTTGAACCAGTCGAGCAAGAGTGTTCCAACACCGTTATTTCGTGATGACTCATCAACCACCAAATCGTCAATATAGATGTATTTACCCCAGGATAACTTTTCGCCTTCGAGGAAACCGGCAACGCCTAATATGCGTCCTTCTGATTCAACGTAGACAAGCTGATACCCAGACTCTCTTTGTTTTTTGATTTGCGCTAGCAGCGATTGTGGGGTGAATTGTGGGCGCAATTGAATAAGCAGATCCAAGACTTTTGGAATATCTGCATCTTGGTCCAAAAACGTGACGTTCATGGTTTCCTCAATAAAGGTGTGAATTGAAAGCTGAGGCGAGGGCTGCCGGGCATAGGTGTAAAATTCACCTTCGTAGGGTACACCCGGCAGCGTGTTCGATAGCGACACGATATCAGCTAACTTTCTGAATAACCGCGATTAACTGCAAGTAATTTAGTCAAAAAGTAAAGAGTATGCGGGAGCTAACCATTCGCAAGTTTGGATGTTGACTATATGCTTAATTTGGTGTTGTTCAAGCTAAAAAAATACGTGATGGATATCAATAATTACAAAGGGTTAAGTGTTGTTAATGTTAGCGAAACTAAGCAAGTTTGTAGGCGAGAACCATTGGTGTTCGCCACTAGGCACTTTGGCCTGATATACCGTTATGATTAACAAATGGGAAGGCGATCATTTGTCGGTCGTTACGGTTTTCGCGGCAATTAACGCGCTAAATAGCGGCTCCTCGCTCGTTTAGCTAACACTAGGTTATAGTTTCTCTTGATTTTGTGAGTCTTAAAGATACACTTCGCGCCGTTTTACTTCTGTTGAGATGCATAGTTAATGAAAAAAACGTTAGTTTGCCTTGCTGCATCAGTCTCGTTGTTGTCTGGCTGTGTAACCTTTCCTACACAAGAATCGAACCAAGTCGATGTGATTTGGGATGACACTCAGGCGATCCAAGGCTGTGAGTTAAAAGGAACAGTCATCGGTTCTGAAGGTCATTTTTATGATTACTGGTTGCATGCTGACAAAGATATGGTTTGGGGAACACTGAACCAAATGCGTCAGAAAACGCATGAACTTGATGGTAACGTGCTTTATCTGTACCAACCTTTGGGCTTCTCTAGCTCGGTAACAATGTTTGGCAACGCGTATTCGTGTGATGTGATCACTGAAAATGCTGTTCAAACTATTGATGCTGAAGTGGTTGAAACCTCACTTTAAAAAGTACTGAATCATCTAATAATTAGAAAGGCCTGACACATATTGTCAGGCCTTTTTACTTTTATTCGTGATATCTGTTTATACACTACTCAACGTCGACTAAATCTGCCTTGTTGGGTGATAGTTGCTTCTCTAACCCCTGCGCGAGGCGTTTCACTGCGATCTTCAGATCATCAGGTTTAGCATTGGTGAAGTTCAGGCGAAGCGCTGATTTTGCTGTGCTGTGATCAGCATAAAAAACAGGGCTGGGAACAACGGCAACACCGTTCGAAAGCAGTGACTTTGCCAGTGCAAATGTGTCACAGGTTGGGAGTGTTACCCAGACAAACATGCCGCCATCAACCTCCGTGACAGCACAGCCATCAGGAAGTTGCGCTACTAGTTCGGCATACAATACGTCGTAACGGGTTTTGTATAGCGCTCGGATGGATTCGATATGTTGGTTAAACGCTTGATGCTTTAACAGGCCGAGCAGTAAGGCTTGCATCGGGACGCTGGAATGCAGATCTGCACCCTGTTTGATTTTCACCAGTGGTTCCAGATAATGCTTTTGGCCTGTGACGATGCCGATTCGAAGTCCGGGAGAGGCAATTTTCGAGAAAGATCGAAGAACAATAGAATGCTGAGGACAAAAATCAGAGACGAGAGGAAGGGCATCACCCGTAAAGCGAAGTTCCCGATAAGGCGCATCTTCAATCAGTGCAACGTTGTATCGAATACAAAGTTCGGCAACTTTTTGTCGGGTAGGCAACGACCAACTAATGCCGGTAGGGTTGTGAAAATCAGGGACGGCATAAAACATTTTTGGTGCGTCATTAGAAAAACAGGCTTCTAGTGCGGCGAGATCCGGCCCTGTCTCCGTTTGCGGCACAGAAAGCATGTTTGCCTGTACCAACCCAAATACCTGCATTGCACCCAAATAGCTAGGTGCTTCCATCACGACTTTATCGCCGGGATTGACGTAAGCGCGCGCAATAAGATCCAGACCTTGTTGCGAGCCGGTACACACCATTGCAGAGTGTGTGTCAGGTAGCTGATAGTACTTGCGAAGAAACGCGAGTAGCGGACCATAGCCCGCAGTTTCTCCATATTGGAAAACCTCTGGCATGTCAGCCAGCTGCCCAAGCATCGGCTTCATTAATTCGATTGGGAACGTTTGTTCATCAGGCAGACCACCCGCAAGTGAGATGACATTTTTATCTGAAGCGGCGGCGAGAATTTCCCGAATATAGGAAGAGGGGATTTGTTGAAGCGAATGCGCGATGTCCATATTGATTCCTGAGTACACCTTCTATGAAGTAAAAGATACTACTCTTAGTTGTCAGTAATGAGATGTCCATTTATGCTATTGGATATGTCCATTTATGCTGTTTTACTATGATTTCTCAGCGCATATCTCGCATCAATGATGTGTTGTATCACATCCACAAAGACATAAGCCGTGATCTTCCTGCCAAAGAGCTAGCAGAGGTAGCGGCCTATTCAGAGCATCATTTTCATCGCGTATTTAAAGAAGTCGTGGGAGAGCCTCTCCATCAGTACATTCGCAGAACAAAAATGGAATATGCGGCCAATCAGCTCATGTTTGATCCGCATTCTTCTGTGTTGGAGGTCGCAAGTAAGTGCGGCTTTAACTCAGTGTCTTCATTCAGTCGGGCATTTAAATCGACCTTTGACGTTTCCCCTGGGGCGTGGAGAACGCGCGATCTTCAAACAGAGAATAAACACTATTTGACTGATCCAGAAGTCGCGGCGGGTTATCACCGAGTGGCGCAGCATGTATTACCAACACCAAAAATCCTCGACGTACCAGAACGGTTTGTCGCTTACATACGGCATACGGGGTATAACCGAAGTATTAAAAATGCGTGGCGAGTATTGTCGGCATGGGCAAAAAGCGAAGGGAGAGACGACCAACTACAATTTGGCTTGCATCATTCTAATCCCGCATGGGTGGCGTTGGAGCAATGCCGATACGTTGCGTGTATTGAAATTGATCAGCCAATCAAGGTGCGCGGTGTGGTGAATCAATTGATGATACCGGGCGGGTTGCATGCGGTGTTTCACCTGACCGGGATATATGGCGAGTTACTTCCTCAAATCAGTAAGATCCTAGAACAGTGGCTTCCCCATTCAGGCTTCAAGCTTGGTTCTACACCCGCTTACGTACATTATCAAAAAAACCACTTCCTGAATGACAATGAACAATTCGAGTTGGATTTTTACCTGCCAATTGGTTTTTACTGATGAAAAAATCCGCTTCTGATCAACGTCAGAAGCGGAACTATGTAGATAAAAACACAGCCTAACGTGAGACTAGACGGCGGGCTTGGTAAACACGTATTGGCCAATGACGAGTATTTCGATATCAGTGGTAAAGAAGGTCATCACTGCGTCATTGAGGCTAGAAACTATCGGTTTGCCCATAACATTAAGGCTAGTGTTGATGATAACGGGCACGCCAGTGATCTTTTCAAATTCCTCAATCAGTCGGTACACGTGAACGTTACGTTCTTTCGTGACAGATTGCAGTCGGCCTGTGTTATCTGCATGGCATACCGCCGCGACGGTTTCGCGAACGAGGGGTTTGAAAGTGGCCACTTTTTCCATGTAAGGCGTATCGTGGTAGTTTTCAAAGTATTCGTCACCACGATCTGCAAGGATCATAGGAGCAAAAGGGCGGAAAGGTTCGCGGAATTTTACCGCTGCGTTGATTTTTGTTTTCATCTCCGCCGTACGTGAATCCGCTAATATTGAACGATGTCCTAATGCGCGAGGGCCAAATTCTGCGTGGCCTTGCACCCACGCAACAACAGAGCCGTTGGCCATTTTGTCCGCAACAAATGGGTAGAGGTCTTCCCATTCCAATTTCTTCGCGGATGTGATGCCACTTTTCTCGATAAAGTTTTCAACTTCTTGCTCACTGATGGCATCGCCCAAATAAGGCGATTGATTGATGTTTTTAATTTCTTTCTCCGGAAAGTCCTGCTTTACAGCAAGCAGCGCGGCACCGACGGCGTTACCATCATCACCCGGTGCACAGGGAACAAAAATGTCTTTGAAAGGCGTTTTTTCAATCACGCGACCATTGAACGAGGAGTTCAGTCCACACCCGCCGGTGATCACGATATTCTCCATGCCTGTAATGTCGTGTACATAGGTCAAAACATCGCCCATCATTTCGCTGAAATGGTATTGTGCAGTGAAGGCGATGTCCGCGGACTCTTCTGGGAATTGGGCATATGGGCGGGCGTACTGACGCAGTGCTTTGAGTGCTTCAGATGAACCTTCGGGCAGCACGACGTAGCCGTCTTTGACGGTGATGTGCTTGCGAAATAATGCCAGTACTTCTTCATTGAGTTTGCCATAAGGTGCGAGTCCCATGACTTTCCATTCTTCGCCTGAGTCCATCGCAAACCCACACAAACGGCAGACCGTCACGCCGTAAAATATGCCTAGACTTGCTGCAATCTGGTTTAGCTCACCAGAAAATTCAGGTTTAGGGAGTTTCTCTAATTGATTATTTTTATAAATGAAAATGGACTGTGCGGAGTCTTCTGCATAACCGTCCATCACCAAGCATGCTGCTTCGTCGAAAGGACTAGAATAACAGGCAAATGCTGCATGCGTTGAGTGGTGGTCGAACTGACGGGTATCCGTTTTAAGATTTAATGCCATCGACGCGCGTTTAGTGCCGCCACCGGCCATTTGAATGTTTGGAAGGAAAACCTCATTCATATTAGACATTTGAACGTCAAGGAAAATGGCAGCAACGTCGCGGTATGCTTCATCATAGTCTTTCAACGAAATGCGCTGAATTTCTTGCGCCATTTTTTGTGGCGTATCTTCTGGCCATGATTTGCAAATGGTCAGTTGTGTCGCTTCTGGTGCGTATTGTTTAATGAGCCGAATGATTTTATGGGGTTGATCGGGCGCAAGGCTAAAGCCTTGCTTTGTCTGTGTATCCCTTTCAACGGCTTGAGCGTATAAAACCTGCCCGTTGCTGTTTACAAGAGCTAATGCGTTGTCGTGTCCGGTGCAAGATATCCCTAAGTACATATTTACCTCTTCTACTTTCTATTATTGTCTTGAAATCTGGATGCTAACGCGCGAAGTAAGAGGCGTCCAAAGTCCAACAGGTATGCGCATCGCAAATTTGCACGGACAGATTGGTTATTGGGTGGGATTGTTTAAGTAATTGGACTCGTCGCGCAGCAGTCTTGCAACGCAATGTCATGTGGCACTTTTACAACTATTGCCAAATCACGACCTCATTTGGGAAGGTGTGTTTTGCTTGAATGCAAGGAGTTATCGGGAGGAAGAATATTAAAAAACCACCCGTAGGTGGTTGATTATTAGAATGAAATGACGCGTCGTCCTGAGCTGGATCTCGGCGTTTCTTCTACGTCTTTTTTAACAACCTGAGTAGGCGGGTTTGACGGCTTAGCCTTTTTCTTTTCTTTAGCGTTTTTAGGGCTTTTCTCTTTCGCTAGCTTCGCGGTTTCTTTAGGCGCTTCAGTTGCTTTTGGTGCTTTTGGTGCTTTTGGTTTTGGCTCAACGTGTACAGGGGGCGTGTCGCAAAGCACAACATAAAACTCTTCGTTGAAGGCAATGACGTCGCCATCATAAACTTTCCGTCTTTTACGGTTTTCTACTTCCCCGTTTACAACCACATAGCCTTCACTGATCGCGGCTTTTGCTTCACCACCACCGCTCACTGCGTTGGCGATTTTCAGCACTTTGTACAGCTCAATCGGCTGACTGGATACCTCAATACCGAGGGCTTCAACTTCGAATTCTTCGTGCGACATTTTTGACTGCCAATGATCAATGTTACTTATCGTTGGAGTTTATACGCAAACAGGTGCTAGTGACAGTGATATTAAGCGTCATACTTGCCTTGTAGGCAAAGTACCCTCGTTGTTATTTCGTGGAGGCTTGATAGCACAAAAACAAAGGTCTACAGGCGAACCGCCGTTTTTTCATATGCATTAAGTTGAAATGTGATCTCTCGAACATAAGTGAGGCGAGAATCGCTTGAAACTTGAAATTTAATGTAATAAAACTAGATTCAACGTGATGACGAACGGAACTTGTTCCAATATCGAGAGTCATATGTTTGTTAGCTTTTGCACAAATGAGTAAAACACTCATGTGAAGTATCCTCACGATGATTTAGAGGAAACCCGCCAACAGTAAGGCATCGCAAAAGTCTAACGTCTTTTAATCTATCAGGAATGTTACGCGTGGCAGGTGCAGTGAAATGCACGCTACGGCTATTAACCTGACTAAAAAAAGAGGTGTTATATGAATAATAAAACCCGACGCCAGTGGTTCTACCATCAAAATAAATCACAGAAATTGCGTCCAATCAAACTGCGTTAATCGCTAAAATCCAGAAACGCCAATTGGCGTTTCTGGTAAATCACCCATACCTCCCTTCGAAAATCCCCATCTAAAGCACAAAATATCTACCTAAAACCCAAAAATCTGACTTAAACGGAAAAATATTGAGGCAACTGTCAGAAATTTCTGCATAAATTCAGTTTGAAGCGCCACTTATAGCTAGACTCTAAAAAGTTGTTGCTCGTAGGCTGGCATTGAGTGGTCGTTGGTCTCTTGCTTTGTGAATAGGGGAGTCGCGTGAGCGTCAGTACCCAAAACGCTGGTCGGGAGAAAAACATGAATGTTTTGTCTTGGGAGAACATCTCCAAGCTAGCTGGGCAGACGGTTCAGCTGATTGATGGCGCAGAGAATGAATATGACATCCTCTGTGAAGATGTGAAAGAGTTAGACGGAAATGGTACATCAACAGATGGCCGTTTAGTCGAGCACTATAGCATTATTCTTTCTGCCCCTGAGGGCGTTGAATTTCCACAAGGAAACTACCTGATCTCCCATCACTCAATGGGACAGCAAATTTTGTATATGCACCCTGCGGGCGATCGCCGTTATACCGTCACCATTAACACCGAAGCCTGATTATACGTACGTCAGCAGTGACAAAGCCAACGCTGCTGGTTGCTCAGTTTTTATTTGTTACCCCCTCTTGGTACACACCCATTCATTGCGACATTTAAATTTGGGCATAAAGCCAGCAGATAGCACGCTAGAGGTGTGAATATATAACTGCCTACGCAATTTCGTTGGTATGATACCTGCTCTATGTGGTGTAAAAGTTAGGGAGCGTATGCGACGTATTCTTCGTCAAATTTCGAGCACATGTGTATTATTCGTCAGTCTTCTATGCTCGAACATCGCTGCAGCTAACGACAACATTTTGGTATTTGCTGCCTCATCGATGACCACAGCGCTGAACGAAATTGTGATGCAGTATGAAGCAAAGACCGGAAACAAAGTGACGGTTTCTTTTGGTTCATCTTCTGCGTTAGCGCGTCAACTCGCCTATGGGGCCCCTGCCGATATTTATATTTCCGCAAATGAAAAATGGATGGATTATGTCGAGGAACAGGGTGTTGTTGATGTATCTAGCCGCACTGATTGGGTTAGAAACGCTTTAGTGCTGGTGGCTGACAAATATGTCACTGAACACGTTGAGTTAACTTCAGCATCCCTCGTCAGTACATTGGGCAGTAGTCGTCTTGCGATTTCAGATCCTAATCACGTTCCTGCTGGCATATATGGAAAAGAGTCTTTAGAAAATCTGAATCTCTGGTCTTCGATAAAAAGCAAGCTTGCGCTCTCAAACAGTGTACGTGCCACGCTTGCATTGGTAGAACGTGGCGAGGCGCCATTAGGGATTGTTTATTATTCAGATGCCGTTGCTTCTTCAAACGTTATCTTGGCGGCAACATTTCCGGAAAATTCACACGCACCGATCGTTTTCCCAAAAGCGATGACAACGCAAGCAAAGTCTGGCACAGAAGCATTTTATCGATATTTAGACAGTGAGGAATCACATCGTATATTGGTGAAAAATGGTTTTATACTCCCACAGCAAGTTAACGAAGAAAGTGAGGGTATTTATTGAGATGGTGCTGACTCCACTTGAATGGCAAGCGTTGCTGCTTAGCTTGAAGATATCGTCTGTTGCAGTTGCAGTGAGCCTGCCATTAGGCATCGCGCTTGCTTGGTTATTGGCAAGGCGAGACTTTGCGGGCAAATCCTTGTTGGATGGTCTGATTCATTTACCATTGGTTCTTCCTCCTGTAGTCATTGGCTATATGCTTCTGGTCGTCATGGGACGACGGGGCCCGGTTGGAAGCTGGCTATTTGATACCTTTGGCCTTACTTTTTCGTTCAACTGGAAAGGGGCTGCGTTGGCGTCTGCGGTGGTGGCTTTTCCGCTGCTCGTCAGGGCGATTCGTCTCTCTATTGAATTGGTAGATAAACGTCTTGAGGCTGCAGCAAGAACGCTTGGAGCTTCGCCAATACGCGTGTTCTTCACTATTACACTTCCTTTGATTACTCCGGGTATCGTTTCTGGGCTGGTGTTGGCATTTGCTCGAAGCCTTGGTGAGTTTGGCGCTACCATCACCTTTGTGTCGAACATTCCGGGTGAAACTCAAACCATTCCATTAGCTATGTTTGCTTTTATTGAAACGCCGGGTGCAGAACAAAGTGTCGCGAGACTTTGCATTATTGCAATCGTGATTTCCTTATTGTCTTTGTTTGGCTCTGAGTGGTTGAGTCGTCGTATGAAGCGGAGGATGGGGTTGCAATGATTGAACTCAATTTTCAGTTGGCGCGGGCGGCGTTTTCACTCACTCTGGATGTCACCATTCCTTCGTCTGGAATTACCGCTATTTTCGGGCGATCCGGCGCGGGAAAAACCTCCGTAATCAATGCGATTTCCGGTCTAGACACTCCCAACAGTGGTGTTATCCGAGTTGGTGATAAGACACTGTTCGACAGCCGAAGAAAGATAAATCTTGCTCCTGAAACGCGTCGAGTTGGGTATGTGTTTCAGGACGCACGTCTTTTTCCGCATCTTTCAGTAGAACGAAATTTGAAATACGGTCAACGCAAAGGAAACCGTGACAACGTCGAAGAAGTGACGGCGTTATTGGACATATCGCATTTATTGAAGCGTCATCCCTCTGAACTGTCTGGTGGTGAAAAGCAACGGGTGGCGATTGGACGAGCACTCTTGTCAGATCCTGAGCTTTTCATCATGGACGAACCAACCGCATCATTGGATGGCCCTCGTCGGCAGGAACTTATTTCATACCTTCTAAAAATGACAAAAGCGCTTAACATCCCTGTGATATACGTGAGTCATAGTTTGGATGAAATATTGCAGTTAGCAGATCATATGTTGTTACTGGCTGAAGGTCGCGTCGTCGCTAATGGTGCGCTACATGATGTTTGGGGCTCAATGCATATGCGCCCTTGGCTGAATGTAAAAGAGCAAAGTGCGCTAGTTACCGCCAGTGTGGTAGGAAAACATCCGCGTTACGCTATGTCTCAGCTTAACTTGGAAGGAGAACAACTTTGGGTGCCAGAGGTGGGAGAAAATCCCGGCACGTATTTAAGGTTGCGTGTTTTTGCTAATGATATATCCATTGTCAAAACGAGGCCTTGTGACACCAGTATTCGAAATGTAATCCCGTGCACAGTGGAGAATATTTCTGCATTCAATGACCAAGTTGGCTATCGTCAGGTGAGCTTGAAGGTAGGGAAAGAAAGGCTCTTGGCAAACGTTACAGAGTGGGCGATCGATGATCTGGGGCTCACTCAAGGTGATAAGGTGTTCGCACAGTTGAAGGGCGTCAGTGTTGCGAAAAGTGATTTTGCACAGAGCCATAGCAATTTCTGACAATTTACCTGCGCAACAACCGTTAAAGTTCAGTAGAATCGGCCGCTAACATAGATGGCACATAAGTTATCTGAAATTTTTCAGGTAGTTTGGACATTTCAGAAAATGTATTACAAGAAGCAATATATTTCTTTGGGTGAGTTGGAAGCTCGTATTGAGTGAAAGGCCCAAGGAGAGTATTTAGGAGGAATGAATGTTTGCTTGGCTAACTGGCTTGTTTAAGAGAGAGTCGCTCAAGTCTACAGATTGGGTGAAAAAGCTTATGCTAGCCAACAAAACGGGTAGTTACGGCAAATACAGAGAGTATTACGACAAACACGTTGTTCGAATCCATAAGTCTTATCACAATGACTTCAATCGATTTGAGCGTTTTGCTATTCAAAACTACAAAAAGAATGATCAGCGTGCATTTATGGCAATAAAAACAGCCATGTATGCGCATAAAACCGGTCAGATTAAAGTCGCAGCGTGTTTGACCGCCTCTGTTGTGAATTACAACAAAGTGTTAATAGAAAACCGTGATATTCAATTGCATCCTCGTTTAGTGAGAGCCGCTATGTCGCTACACAAGCAAATAGTGGAAAGTCACGCTAAGTCTAGAAAGAGACAACTTGAAAGAGCCTGAGTATTCAGGCTTTTTTTATACCTCTACGAAACCAAAGTACGAAGCTGACCAGCGAGCCTTTGCGGCAAGGCGAAAGCCAACCATGTATCGGGAAGACGTCCCCTTTCTTTCCGTATAGAAACGCAATTTAGGGATTGAATTGAGTATGGACTACCTCGTTAAACTGTATGAAAACGCGTTCTTGGACAAAGAAACTGGGACGAGCTCTTTTCGGATACGTAAACCTATAGGTCCGGAAAAAGCTGCAGTGATCCATTGGATTAGCGATCATTTTAATACGCGTTGGGCAAGCGAGGCAGAAATGGCATTGCTGTCATGCAATAGCCTGTTTATCGCTATTGAAGAGAAAAAGATACTCGGCTTCGCGTGTTACGATGGAACAGCAAAAGGTTTTTTTGGCCCTTTAGGCGTAGACCGTTGTGTGCGAGGGCAAGGTGTTGCTGAAGCGCTTGTAAAGGCGACACTTGTAGCAATGAAAGGGGAGGGTTACGCCTATGCCATCATTCCAACAAAGAGTGAGCGTTACTACCAAAAGTTTTTAGAGCTCATTGAAATATCTGGTTCTGAGTTAGGAATCTATAAAGATATGGTTGAATGAAATGTCAATAAAATCAGTGGCATTCCTATGTAATGAGGTATTTCTCGTTGTTGGGGTGATTGAAATGTAATTAGAGTTCGAATGAAAAAGTGATGGAGTTCACAAAGAGGAACTGCTAAGGTGCCGCCCCTCACGTACTTTGTGAGAGCACAATGACTTTTAAATTACTACTCAGTGAACGAAAACTGACATCAACGTTAACTATCGGCTTTTTCGTGTTGTTTTTGTTTGCAGCCCTGATCGATCTTTCCACGTTTTCGGAAATCATTGCCCAACTTTCTTCTAAAGCTTCTGCCACGTTTGGCCAGTTCTGGCAGTGGCTTATGCTTGGTAATCTCATCCTCGCACTGGTGATTGCTTTTTCAAAAGCCGGTTCACTTAGACTCGGCTCTCTGCCTCACGCAAATATCAGCGGTTTCAGGTGGCTTTCCATGATCATGTGCACCTTGCTTGCTGGCGGAGGTGTGTTCTGGTCAGCGGCTGAACCAATCTTCCATTTTATTTCTCGCCCACCAGCCTTCAAAGGGACATCTGATACGGAATTTGCAGTCGTTCAACAGGCTTTGGAGCAAAGCTTTCTGCATTGGGGCTTTTTGGCATGGGCGATTTTAGGAACGCTAGCGACAATCGTGCTTATGCACTCAACACCTCATAGTTTGTTCAATTATATAGCTATTGAGTGTCTAGAGAAGCGGGGTCTTACCATTGGTCTGGTGAGCAGACGTTAATTTAAATAATCATAAGTAAGGTGATAAACCTTACTTTTTCTGTTTTATCAGGGATAGATACATGCTCAAACTAACCTTGCTGGGAACGGGGGCTGCCGGGGGCGTGCCTCTTTACGGCTGTGAATGCCTCGCATGTGAGAGGGCAACTCGGCATCCAACTTTTGAACGTAAGCCCAGCTCAGCCATGGTTGAATGGGGAAGAAGCAGCGCACAAGAGCGTTTGATTATTGATGCTGGTCTTATGGATTTGCACGTTCGTTTTCCTGCGGGAACGTATAAAGGGTTTTTACTTACCCATTTTCATGTCGACCATGTTCAGGGCTTTTTCCATATGCGATGGGGAAAAGCAGAATCAATTCCCGTTTGGTGCCCGGATGATCCAATCGGTTGTGCAGACCTTCTCAAACACCCGGGTTGCTTAAGGTTTCTACCCGAACTGGTTCATGGTGAAACCTTTACGATCAATGGCCTTAAAGTTACACCACTGGCAATGAAACATTCACGTCCAACGTTTGGATATCTCCTTGAGTACGGGACGAAAACCATTGCCTATCTAACAGATACGGATGGTTTGCCTGCACAAACAATGGATCTCCTTCTTGCTCAGAAGCGTTTGAATGCACTTGTATTGGATTGCAGTTTTCCGCCAGGTCATGAGGGAAGCAATCATGGTGATATTGAAAGTGCTAAACGTATCCATGAACGACTAAACCCAGATGAGCTTATTATCACGCATGTTGGACATGATATGGCTTTGTTGCTTAATTCGGTTGGAAGACATGGCAGCCTAAAGTTGTTCGGTTCTTAAGCAATATACTGA
>NZ_FUXU01000144.1 GCF_900167155.1 Enterovibrio nigricans DSM 22720
ATGCTTAATAAACGACGAGGAAGGTGACACTAGATTGCCTGAAACTTAAAACTTTGCAACGGAGCCTTCTTTGGCGGTGCACGGTTTGTGCCTATCATCTCAGCCATCACGCTGGGTGTTGTGGGTGTTGTGGGTGTTCTGATCCCGTTCGTGTGGCCTTACTTTGCCGCGGGTATCAACGGCATCGGTAACCTGATTGCTGGCGCGGGTGCATTCGGTCCTTTCTTGTTTGGTACCGGTGAGCGTCTTCTACTTCCTATCGGTCTGCACCACATTCTGGTGGCATTGGTTCGCTTTACTGAAGCGGGCGGTACCATGGATGTGTGTGGTCAAACCGTATCGGGTGCGCTGACCATTTTCTACTCTGAGTTATCTTGTGCTGACACCAACGGTTTCACACCTGAAGTTACTGCATTCTTGTCGCAAGGTAAGATGCCAGCGTTCCTGGGTGGTTTACCTGGTGCTGCTCTGGCGATGTACCATTGTGCGAAGCCAGAAAATCGTAGCAAGATCAAAGCGCTGTTAATTTCTGGTGTGGTAGCGTGTGTAGTAGGTGGTATCACTGAGCCATTGGAGTTCCTGTTCCTGTTCGTCGCACCTGCTCTGTACTTCATTCACGCCATCTTGACGGGTTTGGGCTTCATGGTAATGGGTCTGCTGGATGTGACCATTGGTAACACAGACGGTAACATCATCGACTTCCTCGTGTTTGGTGTCCTGCAAGGCACGGCAACCAAGTGGTATCTGGTACCGGTAGTGGCAGCGGCTTGGTTTGCGGTTTACTACGCAGTGTTCAAGTTCGCGATTACTAAGTTCAACCTGAAAACGCCGGGCCGTGAAGTAGATACCGCGGAAGTGGATTCAGAGTTGGAAGCGGCTTTCATCAATGAATCAGGTAAAGGTGCGGCGATTCTGGCAGCGCTAGGTGGCAAAGAAAACATCTTGGCACTAGACAACTGCATCACACGTTTACGAATGTCTGTGAAAAACATGGACTTGGTGGATGACGCGAAACTGAAAGCTTACGGCGCCTTAGGTGTAGTGAAGCTGGATGCTCACAACCTTCAAGTGGTCATCGGTACGCAAGTTCATATGGTGAAAAATGAAATGCAGGCTCTGATTTCAGCGCCAGCGATGTAAGAAAAACGTTCCCCCGTTTTAACCCTCGGAGACTGATAACAGCCCGAGGGTTTTCCTGTTTCAGATGAGGTTGAAATACTCATGAGTCACATAGATTTTGATACGCCAATAGACCGTATGGGTAGCTATTGTACCCAATGGGATTATGTTCAAGACCGATTCGGTAAAGCGGGATTGCTGCCTTTTACCATCTCCGACATGGATTTTTCCGCACCAGACGCAGTGATGAAGGCGCTTAGAGAACGCTTAGATCATCCCGTGTTAGGCTACAGTCGTTGGAACCACGACGATTTTAAACGTGCCATTGAAGGTTGGTATCAGCGTCGATTTGATGCCCAGATCGATAAAGATACGATTGTCTACGGCCCGTCCGTGATTTACATCATCGCCAAGCTGATTGAAAAGTGGAGTCATACGGGTGACGGTGTGGTATTCCAAACGCCCGCCTATGATGCGTTTGACAAATTGGTAGAAGGTTCGGGGCGTCGTTGTATTCGCAACCCATTGATAAAAAAAGAAGGCAGTTGGGAAATTGACTGGGATTTGCTTGATAAGCAATTGTCACTGGCAGACACCACGATTTTCTTATTGTGCAGTCCGCAGAACCCAACTGGCCGTATTTGGTCACGTGAAGAACTTAAGCGCATCGCGGAAATATGCGTTTTTCATGACGTTGCGCTGATTTCTGATGAAATCCACATGGATGTGGCCTTTAAAGCGCACACGCCGTTCTTGGGGTTTGGTATGGAGCAACGTTGGGCATTGGTGACTTCGGCGTCTAAGTCTTTCAATATTCCCGCCTTGAACGGCGCATACGCATTTATCCCAAATGAGAAGGCACGCAACGATTACCTGTTCAAGCTGAAGGAAATTGACGGGCTTTCATCGCCGTCGATTTTGGGCGTGATCGGCACGATGGCGGCGTACAATGAAGGCGAAGACTGGCTCGAAGCGTTGAACGAGTACGTGAGTGAAAGCCACAATTTGGTTCGCACGCGCTTAAAAGAGGCGTTTCCTTCTGTGGACTATCAGGTGCCTGACGCCACGTATTTGGCGTGGATTGACTTATCATCGCTGGACCTGGACATGGCGCAACTTCAGAAAGATCTTATTGCGCATTTTAATGTCGCGATTATGGATGGCGGTGTTTATGGCGAGATGGGCCAAGGTTATGTACGTTTGAACTTAGGTTGTTCTCGTTCGAAAGTGATGGCTGGACTGGATGCATTAATAGGCGCAATTCAACAGCAATAACGCATGTTGAGCGGAAATGAAGAAGCCGACCAATGTCGGCTTCTTTTATAGAATTTTTAGAAAATCAGTGGTTGTCTGCAAGGGCTTCAACAGGCTGATTTGTTTCTTGTTGTCGAAGCTGACCTTGTTCGACAATGTAATCAACGCATATTTCAACAGCGCGCGCGATTTCTTTCTTCAGGCCTTCACCGTTTTCCAGTTGCTCATAGGAAGGTCCTTCATTTGAGTCATCGTAGGCGGGCTGGGTGAAACACTGAACTTCAACCACTACCTCTTTTTCTTTAACATCAATCAGTCGAGCGTGAGCACCGTAAGACAGTTTATAGTTGTCCCAATCTTCCAAGTAGTAGATTGAGCCCCACCCAGTGGTCTTCACGTCAACAACGTAGTCATACTCATCGTAAGCAGCAACCACGTCTGATAGGCCGGCATCAACGGAGATTACCTTGTCATTTTCAATAATGTTAACGTCGTAGTTTTCCTCGATTCCTTTGGCTAAATCTTTTGCGATGTCTAATGCAGGGTCGGAAATTTGATTGTTTTCCAAAATAGTGTTGCCGCTTTCAATCGCACTTAACACGCCCAGTAGGCCAAATTGCACATTGAGTGCTGTTTGCGCGGGGAAATCAGGCAGTTCAT
This sequence comes from Enterovibrio nigricans DSM 22720, assembly GCF_900167155.1. GTDB lineage: Bacteria > Pseudomonadota > Gammaproteobacteria > Enterobacterales > Vibrionaceae > Enterovibrio > Enterovibrio nigricans. Next base: position 3,034 of record NZ_FUXU01000144.1, read on the forward strand.
CGTATTGAGAATACGTCAGCGCTTTTCCTTCAAGTGCGACGGCTTCTTCGTTTGTCAGTGAGTCAGTGGGAATTGTTGAACATGCAGTGTTGAGTAATAAAATGCCGCAAACTACGGCTCCCTTAAAAATATTCATCCTTGATTCCTTTGTACTTGTATCGCCATGTTTTACGTTTCTTGTAATAAGTGAGTTAGTTGCTACGCCAAATATTCAAACTATTGATGCGCATGGGAATTTACCATAAATTAACAGAGTGATGGGTGAATTTTCGAAGATATCTGAGATGAATCGAGCAAGGAGTGTCGAATGATTCTTCTACAACATGACTGCAGGTTGAAATATTGATGCCCAGTACGAGTCGTGTTGCATAAGTTTTAATGACAATTGCGTACGGATCTCTTTATCGAGATAGTGACTATTCTCCCCTTTTTGACGGGCATATTTGTTTGGGTTTAATGCTTTCTTTTAATACGTTTTTTCAATTGCAGTCAGAAAAACTTACGGTCTCTATCAAGTGCGAGACAGCAGGTTGATGCCTTAAGTGCATATAGTGGAAAGGTGTTCCGGTTCAGAAGTGAATCTAGTAAAGAGGAGAACCACCACCATGCAGATGGAAAATAACGTCAATACCCAAATATTTCGGGCGTTACTGAATAGTAAAAACAAGGATGATGCGTTACCGGTTCGGCCTCATGCGCTTTCTTTCTATTCCGAAATCAGCCAGCATGTTAGCGCATCAAATACGATTGAAGAAGATTACAAAATTCGTATCCAACAACGTATCACGGCACTGTCTTCAGCGACGCTGAATATCTTGATGGTTGGCGCCGCCAACGTGGGAAAAACGTCAACATTAAGCGCATTGTTTGGCGAGCATTCGTGGTCAGAAACTGAAAAAAATCAGCATCTCATCACTCGCCATGAACTTGCCCAGTTAACCCTTTGGGAAGCACGGTTGCCAAGCGACAGTGCAGACCCAAAACGTATGACGGCGGAGCTAGGTTCTTTACTCGCGGAAAACGATGAGCTGGGAAGACCACTTATTGATTTGGTGTTGGTCGTACTCGATACCACCAGCAACAACCTTGAAGATTGCTATCGTGACATCAGCGATACCTTGGTGCCTATGTTGGGCCGACAAACTGAAAATCGCTTGATGGTTTTGATGAACAAAGCGGACAAGGTCGCGTAAAATATTCGCGGCACGTCGTCGAGTCAACTCATGCCATTAGATGCGGAAATTTGGCTGGATTGCACAGCAGCAACCATACGTTATCGCCTCATCCATAACACAGGGGTGCAGACTCGTCCGATCGCCTACAGTGCATTGGCGGGAAATTCACTGGACAAGCGACCTTACAACCTGATGAAGGTGGTTGCGCGAATGATGGTGACATTGCCAGAAGAAAAGCGTCTGCTACTGCTTAATCAGCCTTTCACGCTGGGTGATGACTATTGGCGCGACCATGATGACAGATTGCTCTATCTACAGAGCGTTGAAAATCTCTGCTTTGACAACCTTCACCTCGGCGCGAGAGAAGGGGACAGATTTGGCGGTCAGTTGGGTGCATTCCTAGGTCGAAACGGTAGAGCACTGGGTGAAATTGTTTGTGATGCATTGAGAAAGCAGTTTGGAATCAGTGTCTAACGCATACTTCTTACCTGATAGAAGAGCCAGCAGAAATGCTGGCTTTTTCAGTTTATGCGCTCGGAAAAAATCCACACCCACTATCAAGAGCGAGACAAACTTTACTCAACACTTTGCGTATAGTTGCAGATGGATAAAGGAATATGTCGTACTCATTGAGGTGAATTTCTATGGAAAGCAGTAAGTCATTTTCGCGCCAACTCGCGCTGGATATCAGCCAATCACCACTCGTTGATGAATTCAAAAAAGCGGTGTTACAACTTCGTCTGCATCAACTTGAAGGACAATCGTTAAGTCTGATGTTTGCTGGTCCTCAGGGGGTGGGTAAAACGGGGTTGTTGCAAAAAATTCAATCGGGCGGATTTCACCCCGCCGCTTCCTGAAATTACGTGTAAATTACCTCGACATTAAAGAGTCGATTCATGAAGGCGGATCTCTCCCGCACAAGCACTTTACGCTCATCCTGACGTAACCAGAAATCAAACTGGCCTTTATTCAACATCCGTAGAGATTCGAATCCCTGAAGGGTTGACCAGGCACGCTTTCGTTTTTTAAAACCGCCGGTGCCTGCAAGGAGTTTCTTGATGGGGGCATGATCGGATTCAATACCATTGTTGAGGTATTTCACCTG
>NZ_FUXU01000239.1 GCF_900167155.1 Enterovibrio nigricans DSM 22720
TTTGCAGCCCCATCTAAAACTATCCAATCATATAAACCAGCAAGCTGATTTATTGTACTTTTTAACGCCCCCGCTCTATCGACACCAACAATTGGAAATGCATCACCACCTCCTTGTTCAGACCAATCACGAGCAGAACCTTGTGGATCTGAATCGACCAATAATACCGAACCGCTATCTCTTAATGCCCTTGCTAAATGCAAAGCGATAGTAGTTTTTCCAGCTCCCCCTTTGGGGTTTAAAACTGCAATTATGTTTGCCATACACGCCTCAATTACTCAATTACTCAATTACTCAATTACTCAATTACTCAATATATAGCATGACTATCTAGCTTGTAAATGAAAAGTTAACTGATTTACTATTAATAATATATTTACAACCCCCTTGAAAAGAAGCTCGACTACCTTGGTCGTGACGGGCTTGTTGCAAACAAGTGCCGACCCAATGGCGTCAGCTCCCGCGCCTCCAATGAAACTAGATACGTGCACGATTTACCGAGACTCACGAGATTTAAAGAGCTGGCAGAAGAGAACAAAGAGCATGATGCAGCACTTAGATTCCATGCCGATGAAGTGCGTATAAAACGTCAACAATGGGACGTTTCTAGCTGGCTGTTTGATGGGCTTAGCGATTATGGGCATTCAATTTCGCGACCGACTTTACTCCTGTTAGCGACAGTGATGGGCTTATTCTTCCTGACATTTTCCTTTTTATCGCTTCCGTGAAACTCTTGCTACAGGGGTGTGAAGCCCAATGGAACGAAAACGTACGCTAAGCTTCTTTCGCCGTTGATCGCTCACTTGCCAACTTCTTAGCAACGCGAATTACTGTACGATCCGATACGTTGGTGAGTTTGGCGGTATCACTAATACTCAGCTTATTGATAACTCGTAGCTGATAGATTTTTTCGTGTAGATCTGAGTCAGCTTGCCGCCCTTTATATTTGCCTTCCTCTTTGGCTTTCTTTATTCCTTCAGCCTGACGGCGGCGGCGATCTTGGTAATCTTTTCTTGCAATAGCAGCTAACATATCCATCATCATGCTATTT
>NZ_FUXU01000051.1 GCF_900167155.1 Enterovibrio nigricans DSM 22720
GATCGTCGTGAAGTCCACTTGCATCTGCTGTCCTGGTTCAGTCTCGAAGCGCACGACAGGATCGGCAGGTACAGTCGGTTTGTATTGTTTGATGCGTTCTTTAAGCATGGTGATCCCGCCGTCATAACCTAATGCCTTAATCTCACGCAAAAGAACGGTGGCAGGTATCCAATGTGGCTTTGCTGCTTCAATGCGACCAAGTAAATAATCGTAATAGGGGTCTAGCTTCGACGGGCGTGACTGACGTTCGGGGTACACAGGAAGTCTGTCTTTATTCCTAAGGTAAACTCTCACCGTGTTTCTAGATACACCCAACGTCTTTGCGATACGGCGGATGCTTTGGCCCTGTTGATGTAAAACGTGTATATCCACTAGTTGCTCCTGATTGATCATAGTCCGCCGTTTTATCCATGAAACGAACAGACATTTTGTCTCAGGTGGGTCAATTTTACATCGGCGGTAACACCGGCATGTTATATATTTTTATTCCTTTGGTTGTCGGCTACTTAGTCCCAATAAAAAGCCCTACGCTTCTCGACAAAATCAATCGCTCAACGTCGCATTTGGTGTTCGTTATTCTTGGCCTTATGGGCCTCAGTCTCGCAGGGCTTGACGACCTCTCCAGCAATCTAAATCAAATCCTCCTTTTTGCTCTCACCTTTTTCCTCTGTATTGGTTCCATGAATTTACTGGCTTTGCCACTTCTTGATTTGGTGATGAAAACCAAGACCGAACAGCACAAACGCGACATTCCATTATCTGCCATGGCGAAAGAGTCATTGAAATTGGTATTCGTCGTGATTGGTGGCTTGATCGCAGGGCTAGTATTGCCAATTTCTCTTGATTGGGTTGACCCAGCCAGCGAGGGCATTCTTCTTGTTTTGTTACTGCTCATCGGTATTCAACTCCGTAATAGCGGTATGACGCTAAAACAAATCGTGCTGAATAAGAAAGGATTGAGCATCGCGGTGACCATCATTCTAACATCATGGATGGGAGAACTCATTGCCGCGTGGATGCTAGACCTGCCATACAACTACGGCTTGGCAATGGCATCGGGCTTCGGTTGGTACTCTCTAGCAGGCATTTTGATGGGAGATGCGTTGGGTCCTGTATACGGAGGGGCATCTTTCCTACTTGAACTGGCAAGGGAACTGGTTGCCATCATGCTCATTCCTCTGCTTATCGGTCGCTATCCTTTAACCGCTATTGGTTATGGTGGTGCAACGTCGATGGACTTTACACTGCCAATTATCCAAACCGCGGGCGGTATCCGCTGTGTCCCTATTGCCATCGTAAGCGGATTTATTCTGAGTCTACTGGTGCCAATCTTGATGTTGTTCTTTGTGGCGTTGTAACGTTCTGAGCGACAATTACCGAAAAAGAAAAGGAGAGCCTAGGCTCTCCTTTTTTCATCAACGTATAGGGGGAATATTCGTTGATATTAGTTATTGCGGATCCATTCATCCATATCTGACTTAAGGTTGTCAGATTTAGTACCAAAGATAGCCTGAACACCACCACCAGCAACAACAACACCTGCTGCGCCCAGTTGTTTCAGTTTGTCTTGGTCTACCTTCTCAACGCTTGCTACTGCAACACGAAGACGGGTGATACAAGCATCCAGATTTGTGATGTTCTCTTTACCGCCGAACGCCATTACCAAATCTTTTGCCATGTCAGATACTTCGCCAGTTGCAACTGTTTCTTGCTCTTCGTCTTCACGGCCTGGTGTTTTCAGATCCATCACTCGAATTACCACGCGGAATACTACATAGTAAATCACCGCGTAGATAAGACCCATAACAACCAGCAGACCCATGTTTTGTGCGTTAGGCGACTGAACGATGAAATCAATGAAGCCATTTGAGAAAGTGTGTCCGTGTACGATACCCAGAGAGTTAGTGATAACGTAAGCCAGACCAGCAAGAACTGCGTGGATGACGTACAGAACTGGTGCAACGAACAAGAATGCGAATTCGATTGGTTCAGTAATACCTGTTAGGAATGAAGTCAGAGCGGCTGAAATCATGATACCTGCAACTTTCGCACGGTTCTCAGGCTTCGCTGAGTGCCAGATTGCGAATGCTGCTGCTGGCAGACCGAACATCTTGAACAAGTAACCACCTGCAAGCTGACCGAAGCCGTTACCTGCTGCACGAGACGCATCGTCTGCAGTCAGGAAGCACGTCATAATACCGTGAGCTGCTTCACCCGCTTTGTTTACACAAGAACCTGCTTCGTAGAAGAATGGTACGTTCCAGATGTGGTGCAGGCCGAACGGGATCAGTGAACGCTCGATAACGCCGTAGATACCAAATGCAGCAACAGGGTTTTGGTTAGCAGCCCAATCAGAGAACGTCGCGATTGCTGCACCGATTGGTGGCCAAATCAAAGACAAAACCAAGCCCAGCGCAATTGAACATAAGCCAGTCATGATTGGTACGAAACGCTTACCAGCGAAGAAGCCCAGGTACTCTGGTAGCTGAATACGGAAGAAGCGGTTAAACGCCCAACCTGCTACGCCACCGACTAAGATGCCGCCTAGTACGCCCGTATCGATACCTGCAACACCGTGTACGTCCGCCATAACTTTCAGCGTCGCCACCATGATGCCGTAACCGACGGTTGCAGAAAGTGCTGCTACACCATCGTTATTTGTAAAGCCTAGTGCTACACCAATTGCGAACAGCAATGGCATTTGACCGAATACAGATCCACCCGCTTGTTCCATCAAATGAGAAACAACGTCTGGCATCCAGCTAAAGTTCGCAGCACCTACCCCAAGAAGGATACCCGCTACTGGCAAAACCGATACTGGCAGCATCAGTGCCTTACCGACTTTTTGCGCATTGGCAAACAGGTTCTTAAACATAAATTTGCTCCTGAAAATGATGAGTTGTGCTTGAACTCAGTGCGATTACGAGCTCTCGACAACCCAGCAACAATGTAATTCGAGGAGTAATATAGGGCTGCGATTTCAGAGACTCTACGTAACACGTGTTAAGTGTTCAGAAACTAAATATAGATCACATGCCGAGACCAACTAATAGCAGTTTTGATACTCCTTATATCATTGTTTTAAAAGAGTTAAATTAAATATCAGGCAGGGTTTTCCTTTTTTAAGGAAGTTCGAAGATGTGCGCCACCTTTGTTTTTTAATGTAACGAAATAAGTGGTATTGCATCGTAGGAGTTACGCTGTAATTTGATAAAGATCAACAAATTAAAACTACGGGTTCGGATATGTAACCTTGGCCAAAAACGATGTGCGATTTGTAACGTTGAATCTTCGCAACCAAAGAGGGTGAAATAATCGTAGGAAATAAAAAACCGAGCGTCATCGCTCGGTTCTTTATTATTTCTTCGCTTTCGAGAAAAGCGTAAAGAAATTCTCAGTGGTTATTCTAGCGACTTCATCGCCTGACACACCTTTCAGCAACCCAACATATTCTGCGACTTCACGAACATAAGCCGGTTGGTTCTCTTTACCACGAAACGGTATAGGAGCCAGATACGGCGAGTCCGTTTCTACTAACAAACGTTCCAGTGGCAAACGACGCACCACATCTTTCAGTTCTGACGCTTTATTAAATGTCACGATACCCGAGATCGAAATGTAGAAACCCAGCTCAATTGCTGCTTCGGCCATTTCATAGCTTTCGGTAAAGCAGTGAAGTACCCCTCCCACTTTCTCTGCATTCTCTTCTCGCAGGATTTGCAGGGTATCTTCACGCGCCATTCGGGTGTGAATGATCAATGGCTTGTTAAGCTCCACTGCTAGACGTACATGCAGGCGGAAGGCATCTTTTTGCTTCTCAGCTAATTCAGGCTGATAGTGATAATCAAGGCCAGTTTCACCTATAGCGACAACACGCTCGTCAGACGCTAATGCTTTTAGCGTTTCGTAATCGAATCCTTCCTCTATATCGAGAGGGTGCACACCGCAAGATGCGAACACATTGTCAAAAGGGCGGATCATATCCATCATCTTAGGAAAGCTTTTCAGCGTTACGCCGACTGACAGCAAATAATCCACGCCACGTTGTTTAGCGTTATCGACAACCGCAGCCACATCAGTGTGCAGGTCTTCGTAGTTTAATTTATCAAGGTGGCAATGCGAGTCGACTAGCACGTCACTTTCTCCGATTGAGTCTTGTTTGAAAGGGGCGGATTATATAACGAAATAGAAAGAATTTGCAGGGGAGTAAAAAAGAGGTTAGTAAAAGAGCGGCTCCTGAGCGGAGCCTCTCTATCAGAAATCGCTCAGCCAACGGCTTATCAACAGTTCACTGTTCAGGCCAGTGTGCTTTACCATTTCCGCTTTAAGCTTATTCAATGCCATCAATTGCTGAATGACTTTGCTATGTGACAACGACTCAGCCAGAGCCATGAGCATTTTTTCGCTGTCACAATGCACGAGAGCTTCATGAGTACCCTGTTGGATTTTGATAACATCCAACAGTAAAAAACTAAGCCATTTCAAACCGTCACGATCAGACTTCAAGATACAGTCAGTGACATCGAAGATGCCTTGCTTCTCCGTGAGGTATTTGGAAAAGGCAGACAACAGCGCTTCATGTTTTCCAGCACTGCCTTTGTCTATAAACGCTTTCGCGGCAAGCGGTGCGCCACGATTAATCCTAATCACCTGCAAGGGTACAGACTCGAACAGTTCCGATTCCACCCAACGCTTTGCCACGGACTCTTCCGGCATCTTGGGCTTCCATTTATTGCAGCGGCTGACAACCGTTGGCAACATACTGTCCATCGATTCTGTTAGCAAGATAAAGTGGCAATTAGCCGGCGGCTCTTCAAGCGTTTTCAACAACGCATTGGCGGCAGCCTCCCCCATCCTGTCGGCATTTTGAACCAGAATAACGCGCTGTCCACCGAGTTGAGATGTTTCCCACGCATACTTGTTACCAGCTCGAATAACATCAACACCGAGTTGTTTGCCTTCCGCTTCCGGTCTTAACCAATGAAAGTCTGGATGCGTTTCAGCATCGAACAGTTGGCAACTATGGCAAATACCGCAAGGCTCCACTATTCCGTTTTTACAAAGAATAGTTTTTGCCAACATCGCAGAAAGTTCCTGTTTACCACTGCCTTTGGGCGCACTCAACAAAACGGCATGATGAAGCCGATCCTGACTTAGAAGCTGTTGCCAGTTGTGCCAAATTTCGTTGTGCCACGGGTAAACCTTAGCCAGCATGATTTAGCCATTTCTCCAACGCTGCTTTGATGTCCGCAGATACTTGTTCAATGCTCTGTGAGGCATCAATGATAACAATACTCGCGTCTGCATTCGCTAATTCGAGGTAGCGTTCGCGAGTACGGTGGAAGAAATCCAACTGCATTTTTTCAATACGATCCAATTCGCCACGCGCCTTTGCGCGAGATAGGCCTATCGCTGGATCCAAATCCATATACAAGGTGAAATCCGGGCGAAAATCACCAAGGACAGTATCGCGAAGATTGGCCATCAATGTTTTATCAAATCCACGACCGCCACCTTGATACGCTTGAGACGACATGTCATGACGATCACCAACAACATACGCACCGCGATTTAGCGCAGGTTTAATGACATTATCAGCCAACTGAATACGTGCTGCGTACAACAGCAGTAATTCAGCCATGTCCGTCAGTGGTTCATCTGGGTGACCCTCTTTAACCAGCGCACGCATTTGCTCAGCAAGCGGCGTTCCACCTGGCTCACGCGTTGTTTCGATATCCGCAATCCCTTGGGCTTTCAGAGTTTCAATCACATTGTGGATAGCCGTGGTTTTACCCGCGCCTTCCAACCCTTCTACGACGATAAATTTTCCGTTATTCATTGGTTTCTTAATGTCTTGAGATACTGTCTAACTGCACGGTTATGTTCCGTGAGCGTTTTAGAAAACTTGTGTCCGCCTAAACCGTCTGCCACAAAATAGAAGTAAGGCGTATCTGCAGGTTTAGCCGCAGCCACAATGGAAGCCTTACCCGGCATTGCGATCGGCGTGGGTGGTAAGCCGAAAATCACATACGTATTGTACGGGGTCGGTGTACGTAAATCTTTCTTGCGTATATTGCCATCATATTTATCGCCCATTCCGTAGATAACTGTTGGGTCAGTCTGAAGGCGCATACGCTTGTTTAAACGGTTTACAAACACAGAAGCCACTTTCTCGCGCTCTGCATCAACGGCTGTTTCTTTTTCAATGATGGAGGCCAAGGTTAACAATTCGTATTCGGACTTAATTGGCAGTCCTTTCTCTCTGTTACCCCATGCATCCTCTAAAGCTCGCTCCAATTGGGTATTGGCACGCTTAAGGACAGATAAATCACTTTCACCCGCCACATAATGATAGGTTTCCGGTAACAATAGCCCTTCAACCTTGTCACCTTCCAATCCCAGCTTTTGCGCAATCTGTTTTTCAGAAAGTTCCGTCGTATCGTGCTCAAGGTAATCACTGGCAGCAAGCTCTTCTCGCCACTCTTTAAACGTGCTGCCTTCAACGAAAGTAATCGAAAATTGGTGTTCTTTGCCTGAACGAACCACCGCAAAAAGATCGCCCAGCGATGTACCGGGCTCGACTAGATAAGTACCCGCTTTCAGTTTGGTCAACTCTGGATGTGTCTTTGCTGCCCAGCGTGCCCAAGGAGACGCATCTATAACTTTTTCGGCAACGAGTTTGCGCGTAAATGAGTGGTAATTAGCACCCTCGGGTACCACAATCAGCGTTTCGTTTTCAGAATTGATGGGGCCCGCAACATAGCCTTCAATTTGGCCGTAGGCCCAGTAAGCGCCTCCTGCTCCGGCTAGCGCTAACAACAAAATAAACAGCGCAAGTTTTTTAATCACGCATTCAACCTCAAAGTAAGTGCTCTACAAGCGTCAAAATCGTTGTAGTTTGTTCTTTCTATACAGCGAATTGGCACAATACCCATCACTGCGTTTGTTATAAACACTTCGTCCGCGTCCCACAGCACATCAGGCTTCTCTATGGCAATCTCAACCTGATAACCACAGTCGGGTGCAGATTCAATGATCTGTCGGCGCATTGTACCTTCTACACCGGAAAGCGTAAGGTCAGGAGTATACAAGGTTCGACCTTTTCGCCAAAAAATGTTCGACGCTGACGCTTCAACAAGGTTTCCGTTCAAATCGCAAACAAGTCCATCGTCTGCACCCCGCTCTTCGACCTCTTTTTTTATCAGCACCTGTTCGAGACGGTTTAAATGCTTAATACCCGCCAGTGGCGACAAGCCAAGCTGGGTATCCAAAATAAGGGTGTTGATGCCTTTCTCTTTCCATAAGGAGTAAGCGGGAGGAAAAGCATGGGAAGATACAACGATTGTTGGCGACGAGCAGCCGGAAGGACTGTAGCCACGTCCCCCGACGCCTCTCGATACAAGTACTTTGATAACAGCGTTATTGTCTGACTCTGTGGAAAGTGCAACGTCGTTAACCCAAGATTCGATTTCCTGCCAATTTGACACGTTAATCGCTAATGCTTGCGTGTTAGACATCAAACGAGCGATGTGAAGCGGAAGCGCTAGTATCTTGCCATGACGTGCCAACATGGTGGTGTAACAACCATCTCCATATTGAAATCCTCTGTCAGCAATGTCGATTCGCGTTTCCGGTGAGCCGTTCAAAAGAATCATGCAGCCATCCTAGAGCAAAAAAACGGCCCGGTATTGTTATACCGGGCCGTCGTATTCTATCAAAAACCTAACGGGCCAAAAACCTCATCCGCCAAAAAGCTAAGCGGACAAATACGCTTAGATTTTTTTGAAGATCAATGAGCCATTGGTTCCACCGAAGCCAAATGAGTTACACAATGCGTAATCCATCTTTATTTGACGCGCTTCGTGAGGTACATAGTCCAAATCACAGCCTTCATCAACGTTATCCAAGTTGATGGTTGGTGGTACCGCTTGGTCAACCAAAGACATTGCTGTGATAATTGCTTCTACAGAGCCTGCTGCTCCCAGCAAGTGGCCCGTCATAGACTTAGTAGAAGAGACCATGACGTTGTCTGCTGCTGCACCCAGAGCAAGACGAACACCTTTGGTTTCTGCAACGTCACCCGCAGGCGTCGATGTACCGTGTGCGTTAACATAACCGATGTCATCGCCACTGATACCAGCGTCACGCAAAGCAGCTTTCATTGCCAATGCGCCACCTGAACCATCTGCACTTGGAGATGTCATGTGGTAAGCATCGCCACTCATACCGAAGCCAACTAGCTCACAGTAGATTTTTGCGCCGCGTGCTTTTGCGTGCTCATATTCTTCCAGAACCATGACGCCCGCACCATCACCCAGAACAAAACCGTCACGGTCTTTGTCCCAAGGGCGTGACGCTGCTTGAGGGTCATCGTTACGGGTTGACAGTGCTTTCGCTGCTGCGAAGCCACCGATACCCAGCTCAGTCGATGCCTTTTCAGCACCACCAGCTACCATTGCGTCCGCGTCGCCGTATGCAATCATACGTGCAGCGTGACCAATGTTATGCAGACCCGTGGTACACGCAGTAGAAATCGCGATGTTAGGACCACGTAGGCCGTAATTAATAGAAACGTGACCGGCGATCATGTTAACGATGGTCGACGGTACAAAAAACGGGCTGATTTTGCGAGGGCCTTTATCGACATACGCACGGTGGTTAGCTTCAATCAGACCAAGACCACCAATACCAGAACCGATGGCTACGCCAATGCGGTCTGCGTTTTCTTCTGTGATCTCCAAACCTGAATCTTCAAATGCTTGCGCACTTGCAGCAATGCCGTATTGGATAAAGATATCCATTTTTTTAGCATCTTTTTTAGAGATGTAATCTTCACAGTTGAAATCATTTACCAGGCCAGCAAACTTGGTTGCAAAACCTTCAGTATCGAAATGCTGGATAGTCTGGATGCCACTCTGGCCAGCCAACAGCGCTTTCCAAGATGATTCAACGGTGTTACCTACAGGCGATAACATCCCCATGCCAGTGACAACTACACGACGCTTAGACACGATGATATTCTCCGGAGAAAAAGGTGATATTACTAAATTACGGGGTGTTAGAAAAAACTCAGGCGGTCAAGGTGACCGCCTGGGAGGATCTTTTTCTGATTACTCAGACGCGCCAACAACGTAGTCGATAGCAGCTTGAACAGTAGTAATCTTCTCTGCTTCTTCGTCTGGAATCTCAGTATCGAATTCTTCTTCCAAAGCCATAACTAGCTCAACTGTGTCCAGTGAGTCTGCACCCAGATCGTCAACGAAAGATGCTTCGTTTTTAACTTCAGCTTCGTCTACGCCCAGTTGCTCAACGATGATTTTTTTTACGCGTTCTTCGATGTTGCTCATATTAATACTATTCCTTACAAGATTCGCAGATGCGATATGTGCAGTAGTTTATTCAATAACGTGGAAGTTGCAACACCCATAATGCTGGTCAAACCACGATTTGCTCTATAAACAGCCGGATTTTGACCTGTGTCATTTTGAGTTGCAACTTTAATGTTTAAATCATGTACATGCCGCCGTTAACGTGCAGTGTCTCACCTGTAATATATGCTGCATCGTCAGAAGCTAAGAAAGCCACTGTTGCTGCAATTTCACGCGGTGCACCCAAACGTCCAGCAGGTACTTGAGCCAATGTCGCCGCGCGCTGATCATCATTCAGCGCTTTAGTCATGTCAGTTTCAATGAAACCTGGGGCTACAGTATTTACGGTAATTCCGCGAGATGCAACTTCACGTGCCATAGATTTGGTGAAGCCCACAACTCCAGCTTTTGCTGCAGAGTAGTTGGTTTGACCAGCATTACCCATAGTACCAACGACTGAGCCAACATTGATGATACGACCATTGCGCTTTTTCATCATTGCACGTAGTACAGCTTTAGACATACGGAAGATAGACGTCAGGTTGGTATCCATGATATCCATCCACTCGTCATCTTTCATACGCATCAGTAAGTTATCACGAGTAATACCAGCATTATTGACAAGGATATCAATATCGCCAAATTCTTCTTTTACTGCTTTCAGTACTGTTTCAATTGATTCAGCTGACGTGACATTCAGCGCGTAGCCTTTGCCATTTTCGCCCAGATAATCGCTGATTGCTGCGGCACCGCTCTCAGAAGTTGCAGTGCCAACAACAGTAGCACCACGCTCTACGAGAATTTCCGCAATCGCGCGACCAATACCACGGCTCGCACCCGTAACAAGAGCAATTTTACCGTTCAGGTTCATGAGTTTTCGTTCCTTAATTAAGCGCCGCTAGCGTATCGGCCGCATATCCCAGAATTTACTTAGCCGCTTCCAGTGAAGCTGGATCGTTTACTGCTGCTGCGCTCAGACGTTTGTCGATACGCTTTGCTAGACCAGTCAATACTTTACCTGGTCCCATTTCGAGCAACAGTTCTACACCTTCGTTTGCCATTTTTTCACAACCCTCAGTCCAACGAACTGGGCCGTATAGTTGACGAACAAGTGCATTTTTAATTTCTGCCGGATCAGTGGCTGCGACAACATCTGCGTTATTAATAACCGGAATTGATGGCGTCGAGAATTCAAGATCGTTCAGTGCAATGGCCAGTTTATCCGCCGCAGGTTTCATTAGTGCACAGTGAGAAGGCACGGATACAGGTAAAGGCAACGCGCGTTTTGCACCCGCTTCTTTACAAAGTACGTTTGCACGCTCAACCGCTTCTTTATTCCCTGCAATAACGACTTGGCCTGGAAAATTGAAGTTGACTGGCGATACCACTTGACCTTGTGCTGCTTCTTCACAGGCTTTGGCAATTGCTTCGTTGTCCAAACCGATAATCGCAGACATCGCACCTACACCCGCAGGCACAGCTTCTTGCATCAGTTGGCCACGTAGCTCAACCAACTTAACCGCTTCTTTAAAATCGATGACACCCGCACACACCAGCGCAGAATATTCACCAAGGCTGTGGCCAGCCATCACAGAAGGCATAGCACCACCCTCTTGCTGCCATACACGCCAAATTGCAACTGAAGACGTCAACAGTGCTGGTTGTGTGCGATGCGTTTGGTTTAATTCTGTGTCTGGTCCATCTTGCACCAGAGCCCACAAGTCATAGCCCAAAACACCCGACGCTTCAGCAAACGTCTCTTTTACCACAGCAAATTGCTCGGCCAATTCAGCCAGCATGCCAACGGTCTGTGAACCTTGGCCAGGAAATACCACAGCAAAGTTAGACATAGTTTAATCCTTACAAAAATCGAAACTGTTCTGTATCCGGTGTGACAACATGCTTAACCGACAACGGCTTTTAAAACACGTCCGATGTTAAGCACGCTATCTTAGTATTTTATAAGTGCAGAACCCCACGCAAAACCACCACCAAATGCTTCAAGCAAGATGGTCTGTCCGCGTTGAATACGGCCATCACGCACCGCTTCATCCAGTGCCGTCGGCACTGATGCTGCAGAAGTATTACCGTGTCTGTCTAAGGTAATCACAACTTGATCCATCGACATCGCTAGTTTTTTCGCTGTCGCTTTAATAATGCGGAAGTTCGCTTGATGCGGCACCAACCAGTCGATTTCAGACTTGTCCATGTTATTGGCTTCCAGCGTTTCAGTCACGATGTTCGCCAATTGCGTCACAGCAACTTTAAACACATCGTTGCCAGCCATTTCCAACCAAGCATCTTCCTCAACTTGGCTACGAACCTTGCCGCGAGAAGGGTATTTAAGGTTCAGCAAATCGCCAAACTTACCATCAGCACGTAAGTGTGTAGAGATCACACCAGGCTCTTCACTTGCACCAAGAACCACAGCACCCGCACCGTCACCAAACAGGATAATGGTGCCGCGATCTTCTGGATCACAGGTGTGCGACAGACGATCTGCGCCAATCACAAGCGCGTTTCTCGCCATGCCTGACTTGATATATTGATCCGCAACACTTAATGCATAAACGAAACCAGAACATGCGGCTGCGATATCAAACGCAGGACAGCCGCTGATTTCCAACTTCTTCTGCACGTCACAAGCAGAGGCGGGGAATGCACTCTCACCACTGGTGGTAGCAACAATAATCAAGTCGATGTCTTGTTTATTAATACCTGCCGCGTCAATGGCGTTCAACGCAGCGTGATAACCCATCGTCGCCACTGTTTCGTTTTCAGCAGCGATTCGGCGTTCTTTAATACCAGTGCGAGCGATAATCCACTCATCACTTGTATCTACCATTTTTTCGAGATCCGCGTTTGAGCGGATTTGCGCAGGCAAAAAGCTGCCTGTACCAAGAATCTTACTGAACATGAAGACTAATAATGCCTCTCGAGTAATACGGCTTCCAAACGGTCACATATTTTTTTGGGTAGTTGCCGTTCGACTTCGTGAATCGCTTCCCCGATAGCATGTTGGAAAGCGGAGATATCAGCACGTCCGTGGCTTTTTACTACAATGCCGCGCAATCCTAACAGACTTGCACCATTGTACTGGTCGGGGTTCAGGTTATTTAGGTGCTCAAACAGGCTACCAAATAACCATTTAGCCACTAATTTCTTTAGAGGGTTAGCGAGAACATGTATTTTTAAGCTGTCTAAAAACAGTCTTGCAACACCCTCACTGGTCTTGAGGCTTACGTTTCCGACGAATCCGTCGCAGACAATTACGTCAGCTTTCCCAGTGTAGAGCTGATCGCCTTCTACATAGCCGATGTAATTGACCGCAGAACACTGCTTCAGCATCTCAGCACAGCGTTTGACGAGATCGTTTCCTTTAATTTCTTCTTCACCAATATTCAGAAGGCCAACAGAAGGCTTACGCCCCAGTTGTTCTTCTGCAAGCACCGCTCCCATTACCGCAAACTGGAACAAGGTATCAGCATCAACAGACACATTTGCCCCTAAATCGAGTAACCAACTCTTGTGCTCACCAACCGTTGGCAGCTCTGACACAAGCGCAGGCCTATCAATACCAGGCAGGAGTTTTAACAGCGAGCGGGATAGTGCCATAAGCGCACCGGTATTTCCGGCACTGACACATGCATCCGCTTTACCATCAGCCACCAACTCCAATGCAATGCGCATGGATGTGCCTTTACTGGCACGAAGTGCTTGAGACGGTCGTGTATTATTGGCGATAGAAGATTCCGCATGCATGACAGTTATGCGGGAAGAATTATTTTGACCCAGCGATACGAGCTGGCGAGTGATCTCGGATTGATCACCGACGAGTACGACTTTTAGCGAGGGATAATGCAACAATGCCTGCACGGAGGCAGGCACTGTTACTTGAGGACCGAAATCCCCGCCCATCGCATCAAGTGCAATGGTTAGACCAGACAAGGCTCAACCTTACTTGTTGATTACCTTGCGGCCACGGTAGAAACCGTCAGCAGTCACGTTGTGACGCAGGTGAGTTTCACCAGAAGTTGCATCTACAGACAGTGCACTAGTAGTTAGCGCATCGTGTGAACGACGCATACCACGCATTGAACGTGATTTCTTGCTCTTTTGTACGGCCATGGACCCTACTCCTCGTTACTTTTGCTTGAAGTTTTTCAAAACGGCAAATGGATTCGGACGCTCATCAGCAAGCGGGATTTCCCCATATACCATACCATCAGTATCAACTTTACAGTCACTTACTTCGTGCATGGCAACCTGTGGCAAAGCCACAATCAACTCATCTTCGATGAGGTGAAGTAGGTTAATCTCACCATTTTCGTCGACTAATGCCGGCTCATAAGCATCCGGTAAATTGCCAACCTGATCTTCATTGAAAACCGGGCTGTAAATAAATTCGATTTCACAGTGGTGCGGAAAAACTTCCCAACAACGCTGGCACTCTAGATTGACGTCAACTTTAGCGGAACCGCTTAGAGTCTTCATCCCTTGAGCATCAACATCAAACGAAAGCTTCACTTCACAATCACTGATCACACCTTTAGTTGATTCCGCCAAGCGTTCCAGCTGTTTAACTACGAAGATACCATCGTAGTCGAGTCGCTTTTGCGCACATTTGAACGGGTCAACCTTTAGCGGTAGCTTTACCTTTTGCATAGGGCGCGAATTCTAGCCTCCAAAGTAGCCTGAGTCAAAGAAATTTATACCTCTACTTCTATCTAGGTGGTTAAAAACAACCCAAAAAGCCGAAAAGACGTGTTTCTCTACAACAGGTACCTAGCTCAATTGAAAATAGAATGGGCACTATATGCTCAAGCAAGCCGGATGCCCACTCGCCACCGCAAGTGTAAAACATTACACTGACCGTCGTATACGAATAATCCGATAAAGGTGCATCGTTAGATGAATATTCACACAGTCGTACTCGCTTCCGGCTCTAAATATCGCCAATCTCTGTTACAAAAGCTCGATTTTCCCTTTGAAACCTGTTCACCAGACATCGATGAGTCGCGGATCGAAGGTGAGTCTGCCGAGGATCTTGTTAAGCGATTATCATTAGAAAAAGCCAAAGCCTGTGTTTCTTCCTTTCCCAACGCACTCATTATTGGATCCGATCAAGTCTGCGTGATCGAGGGGAAGATCCTCGGCAAACCTCACACTATCGAAAATGCCGTTTCACAACTAAAAGCAGCGTCAGGGAAACATGTCACCTTCTATACAGGGCTAACGTTACTAAATAGTGGGACAGGCCAAGCCCAAACGGATATAGAGCCTTTCCATGTACACTTTCGCGATCTCAACGATCAAGAGATAAAGCGCTACGTAGAAAGAGAGCGGCCTTTAGATTGTGCAGGCAGCTTTAAATGCGAGAGCTTAGGCATTGCGTTGTTCAATAGGCTGGAAGGACGCGACCCTAATACCTTGGTTGGTCTGCCATTAATTCGGCTCTGTGAGATGCTAAAGGAAGAAGGTATGTGGGTGCTTTAGCTTGGCGCTCTAGTTTGAAAAAGAAAAGCGCGTTTCCACGCGCTTTTCTTTTATCTATATATAGATTAATAAGACCGAATCGTTTCAACCTCAGAAATGTCGTTGATCGGGGGAATAAACGAGAAGCATACCAACATCGACACTCTCGCTTCGTTGTTCCACTCCCGATTGGCTCAAACCGCGAACGGATCATCAAAAGATCCGGGGAGAGCCATTCATCCCCCCTCGCCCAAACTTACGGCAAACAAATTCAAGAGCTGTATTTAGTTAACTTGTGGTGCTTTCTTTAACCCTTCGAGCACTTTTTCCAGTTTTCTCTCCATCGGCGCAGAGATATCCATTAGCGCTTCGGTGCCGGGGTGCGTGAACTTGATATTCGCAGCATGCAAGAAGAGTCGACTCAATCCGAACTTCTTAGTGTATGCATCAAATCGTGGGTCTCCGTATCTGTCATCCCACGCCAATGGATGCCCAGCATATTGCGCGTGCACACGAATTTGATGTGTACGCCCTGTGATGGGGCTAGCCTGAACTAGGGTCGCTTGCTGGAACTGCTCCAAAATCTTGAAACGCGTTTCAGATGGCTTACCGTTCGGGTTAACACGAACAATGCTGTTCACTTCATTTTTAAGAAGTGGAGCCGTTACCTTCTTCATCGAAGGTTTCCAGCTCCCCATCACCAACGCGTAATAATACTTTTGTACGGTTTTCTCTCTGAACTGCGCTTGAAGGTGGCGGAGTGCTGAGCGCTTTTTCGCAATCAGCAAAATACCTGACGTGTCTCGGTCAATACGGTGCACAAGTTCTAAAAAACGCGCATCTGGGCGAAGTGCCCTCATGGCCTCAATCGCGCCAAAGTGAAGCCCACTTCCGCCATGTACCGCCGTTCCCGACGGTTTATTCAGCACCAGCATGTGATCATCTTCATAAATCACACATTTTTCTAGTTCAGCCACACGGCTTAGCTTGGTATTAGGGGCCTCAGCCTGCGTCGTCTCAGGCATCTTAATAGGTGGAACACGAATCACATCACCCGGTTGTAACTTGTACTCCGGTTTTATGCGTTTTTTATTAACTCGCACCTCTCCTTTACGAAGAACGCGATAAATCATACTTTTAGGTACGTTTTTAAGCCTATTTCGGAGAAAGTTATCGATCCGCTGGCCAGCAATGTCATCAGAAATGTCGATGAATTGCACTTGGGTTTTTTCTGTATTCATAGGACATAGATTCTACATTGCATCAAAGTAGTTTGCTGCAAAAAAGTGTCCCTGCTATAGTTGCGCCGTAACGTAGAAAAGTTTGCAGCTTTTTTACGCATCACGGCTAAAAAGCCGACATATAGAGTAAATCTTTACCGCTTTATCCAAGACGACTGACCGTTCACGGCGCTATTTATACGTAGTATTTGATTCGATGAGAGTTCAAGTCGTCTTAATCATGCAGCACTCGGCGTAAGACATGAGGAATAAGGCGCCCGTTAGTTTGTTGGCACGACGGGAAAAATAACCAGTGTCAAAGAGACTGTCGCCGTTTGTGGCGAAAAACCGACTGTATAAACCGGATAAATTTTTTTAATTTCCGTCTCAGTGGGTCGATAAGTAGTGCCCTAGAGCGTCCCTGATTCCCCAGCCGTGAGGTTGCATTAATGTCAGACTTGGGACCTGGCAGCATTGCGTTATTTGTCTCGTAACCGACAACTAATAACAACAAATAATCGAGAACAATTTGATATGAAAAGAATGTTGATTAACGCAACTCAAAAAGAAGAGTTGCGCGTCGCATTGGTTGACGGTCAGCGCCTATACGATCTAGATATCGAAAGCCCTGGTCATGAATCGAAAAAAGCAAACATCTATAAAGGCCGAATTACCCGCATTGAACCTAGTCTTGAAGCAGCTTTCGTAGACTACGGATCAGAGCGTCACGGTTTCCTTCCTCTTAAAGAAATTGCCCGCGAATATTTCCCAGACAATTACAGCTACCAAGGCCGTCCAAACATCAAAGAGGTGTTGAAAGAAGGCCAAGAAGTGATTGTTCAAGTAGATAAAGAAGAACGTGGTAACAAGGGTGCAGCCCTGACCACATTCATCTCGCTGGCTGGCAGCTATCTTGTATTGATGCCGAACAACCCTCGTGCTGGCGGTATTTCTCGCCGTATTGAAGGTGAAGAGCGTAGCCAACTGAAAGAAGCGATGTCTGGTCTGAAACTGCCTCAAGGCATGGGTCTGATCGTACGTACTGCTGGTGTTGGTAAATCTGCAGAAGAACTTGAGTGGGACTTGAAATACCTCCTGAACAACTGGGAACGTATTCAAGGGGCCGCGGTATCTAAAGATGCACCTTTCCTGATTTATCAAGAAAGTGATGTTATCGCTCGCGCATTCCGTGATTACTTACGTCGTGATATCGGCGAAGTACTGATCGACAGCGAGAAAGTATTCAATCAGGCTCGTGAACGTATTCAAGCGACCCGCCCTGACTTCCTAAGTCGCGTGAAACGCTATGAAGGCGAAGTTCCACTTTTCAGCCACTACCAAATCGAAAGCCAGATTGAATCTGCATTCCAACGTGAAGTCCGCCTGCCGTCTGGTGGTTCGATTGTTATCGACCCAACAGAAGCTCTGACGTCTATCGACATCAACTCAGCACGTGCAACGAAAGGCTCTGACATCGAAGAAACTGCGCTTCAAACAAACTTGGAAGCAGCAGATGAAATCGCGCGTCAACTACGTCTGCGTGACCTAGGTGGTCTGGTTGTTATCGACTTTATCGATATGACACCAGTTCGTCACCAACGCGAAGTAGAAAACCGCCTTCGCGAAGCCGTTCGTATGGATCGTGCTCGCGTTCAAATTGGCCGTATCTCACGTTTCGGTCTATTGGAAATGTCACGTCAACGCCTGAGTCCTTCTCTGGCAGAAGCTAGCCACCATATCTGCCCTCGCTGTACAGGTACGGGTGTTATCCGTGACAACGAATCCCTCTCACTGTCTATTCTTCGTCTGATCGAAGAAGAAGCACTGAAAGAAAACACATCTCAGGTCATGGCGATTGTCCCTGTTCCTGTTGCCTCGTACTTGTTGAACGAAAAGCGTCGCTCAGTGCAACACGTTGAGAAATACCACAACGTACGCGTCGTCATTGTACCTAACGCAAACATGGAAACGCCTCACTTTGAAGTGGTTCGTGTTCGTGGTGGCGATGAGAACACAACGCTCTCTTACCACTTACCAGAACAGTTGGATGCAATTCGCGAAGCTGAAAAAGAAGATGCACCAGCAGAACGTGTAGTGAAAAAGCGCGAAGAGCCGGCACTGCAGAGCTTCACTGCTCCTTCAGCACCTGCCTCTGCGCCAAAAGCTGCAGCTACAGTTGCAGACGCGAATAAACCAGGCCTATTCACACGTTTGGTTTCGTTCATCTCTGGTTTGTTCACAAGCACAGAAGAAGAACAACCAGAAGCGCCGAAACGCGAATCTCGTAACCGTCGCGATCACAAACGCTCACAAGACCGCACCCGTCGTGGTACACGCAATAACCAGCGTGACGAAAACACGAATGGTAAGAATGCGGAACGTGGCGAGAAGAAGCCGCGTCGTAAAGAACGCGTAGAGCCAACTGAGCAAACTGAAGAGCGTCAGGAAAAGCCTGCGAAGAAGCAAAACCGCAAGCCACAAACTGAGAAATCTGATCAGCGCCAGCAAGCGAAAGCTGTTAAGCCTGTGAAAGAAGAGGCTCAAGTTGCTAAGCAAGAAGAAAAAGCGGAAAAGACGGAGAAAGTAAAACAACGCCGTCAACGTCGCAAGCTAAGCAAAAAAGTGCGTGTTGCTGATGCAGCATTAGAGCAAGACGTGACCGTTGCAGCTAACCCATTACAAGAAATGGGCAAAGCAATGGCATCTGAAGCGAAAGCAGAAGAGCCTACCGTAGACACGTTCGAGAAAAGCTCAACGAACGAAAATGGCGAGCCGCGTGAAGAAAAACGCCGCAACCGCCGTTCTCCGCGCCACCTTCGTGCAAGCGGCCAACGCCGTCGTCGCAGTAACCGTGAAGACAATGAATCAGTCACTACTGAGCATGCTCTTGACCAACTCGACATGATGGAAACCGCAGTATCTGTTGTGGAAAAACGTGCGAACGTTGTTCTTAAGTCAGGTGTAGCATCACCAGAAATGGCGATGGGCAAAGTGTGGCCGTCAAAAGCGGCGGCAAAAGCACCTGTTGTTGCAGAAGTCACGGTTGAAACACCCGTTGTTGAAGAAGCACCAGTAGCGGCGGTAAACGCGCCTAAACATGGTGGTGTTGCATTCCCAGAAATGGCAATGGGCAAAGTGATCGCGCGCCGTTCTGCACCAACTGTACTGGAAGAAAAAGCGAAATCAGAAGGTGCCGATGCACTGAGTGAAGAGCTACCAGTTGCCGTTAAAGCACCCGTTGTTGAAGCTGTTGAAGAAACAGTCGCCGAAGAAGCAGTTGTCGAAGCGAAGTCTGACGATGTTGCTGAAAAGGCCGACGTTAAGGAAGCGATCAACACTAGCGAAATTGCAGCAGTTGAACCAACGAAACCTGCAAAAGCGCCAGTGGTTCGTTATAGCTGTGTAACCGCACCGATGGCTAAAGCTCCGGCACCGGAAAACAGTGACGCGCCAATCAACGTTGCGATTGCTGAGTTCCGCTCTGAGCATGAGAAAACCAAGCAAGCAGGTAGTGAAACGGCAACAAACCGTGCCGCTGCACCTGCGACAAAGCCTAATTACTCTTAACCGATAATTAGTCATTGAAGAAGAGCCATGCCCTGTCATGGCTCTTTTTTTATCTCTCCAATTTGTACTACACACACAACCTTCTTCTTTCGACGTGTAACGATTTTTCTTTGTAACTTATTGAAAAAACCACCTAGATCGTTCACAAAAACATCACCAACATTGAACAAAATCACACTTTTAGGTAGTATTCGCAGGCGTTATGCCAATGTGATTAAACATCTAAACAAAATTTGTGCTGAATTCATCGCGAAAGTGGAGTTATGAGTGCAGAAAATGGTGGGCTAACACCAAAACAGAACAATACTGTATTTAATAAATTGCATATGCACGACTGATTAGATGATTAGACATGTTGGTAATATACCCAAGCCACCTAATGACGGTATGTGTTAGAAAGCTTGGGTATATTGAATAGTCAAATAACTTAATAATTAAGAAGTAACCCAATACGATGTTTGAATTTCCCAAGTTTCCACAACACTCTGTGAAAAACGACGTATTGTCGGGATTAACAGTTGCGCTGGCACTCGTGCCTGAAGCTGTTGCTTTCGCTTTCGTTGCAGGTGTCGACCCAATGGTTGGCCTCTATGCTGCATTCATTATGGGACTGCTAACGTCCATTTTGGGCGGTCGTCCCGGCATGATTTCAGGTGCAACAGGTGCAATGGCGGTTGTTATGGTCAGCCTTGTTGCTGAGCACGGCATTCAATACCTCTTTGCGGCCGTTATGCTTGCTGGCTTGATTCAAATTTCAGCTGGCGTATTCAAGCTCGGTAAATTTATTCGCATGGTTCCCCACCCTGTAATGATTGGCTTTGTTAACGGCCTTGCGATCGTAATTTTCCTTGCTCAGCTCGGGCAATTCCAAGTGCCAGGTGCGAATGGTGACATGGAGTGGCTTCAAGGCGAGCAGATGTACCTCATGCTGGGTCTTGTCGCTATCACGATGGCAATCATACATTTCCTTCCAAAACTGACTACCTCAGTACCTTCCTCTTTGGTCGCGATCGTCGGTGTGACGGCGGCAGTGGTACTTCTGGATTTGGATACTCGCAACGTCGTTGATTTCTTACGTTCAATGAGCGGTGATGAAAATGCAACACTGGCAGGAACCTTGCCAACGTTTGCGTTCCCAACCGTTCCTTTCAACCTGGAAACGCTCTACATCATTCTTCCTTACGCGTTGATTCTGGCTGCCGTTGGATTGATTGAATCACTGCTAACGCTGACCGTTGTTGATGAAATGACAGGGACACGCGGGCACGGTAATCGCGAATGTATGGGACAAGGTGTAGCCAATGTAACGTGTTCAGTATTTGGTGCGATGGGCGGCTGTGCCATGATTGGCCAATCGATGATCAACGTGAACTCTGGTGGTCGCGGTCGTTTGTCCGGTATCGTGGCAGCAATTGCGCTACTTTGCTTCATCCTATTCACCTCTTCACTGATTGAGATGATCCCGCTGGCTGCGCTGGTAGGTGTAATGTTTATGGTCGTTATTGGTACGTTCGAGTGGGCAACGTTTAAACTGGCTCGCCGCGTACCTAAACGTGATTTCTTTGTCATCGTGCTCGTTACAGTCGTTACCGTATTAACTGACCTTGCGATTGCGGTCATCGTGGGTGTCATCGTGTCCGCACTGATGTTTGCATGGGAGCATGCAAAGCACATTTTTGCTTCTAGTTATACTAATGAGCAAGGCTCTAAAGTGTACGAAGTGAACGGTCCTCTGTTCTTCGGTTCAGTCGCTAATTTCTTAGAGCTATTCGATGCGACTAACGACCCTCAAGATGTCATTGTCGATTTCGAAAAATCTCGCGTTGCAGACCATTCGGCCATTGAAGCAATCGACACCTTGGCAGAGCGCTATAATAAAGCAGGTAAAACGCTGCATCTTCGTCATCTATCTCAAGACTGTCGAGCACTACTCACCAAAGCGGGTAGTTTGGTCGAAATCAACCACATCGAAGATCCGAGTTATAAAGTAGCGGATGACCTACTGGGTTAATACCCAACATCATTCACCCGTCGATTAATAAAAAAAGCGAGCCTTATAGCTCGCTTTTTTGTCATCTTTTTCTGGTCGGCATAGGACGTTACGACCCATGCTTTTCTTGAACTTCATTCTCGGAATCATCACACAGTGACATATAGTGCTGGAAATTCTTGTTGTCGCTTAATTCAAAATCATCATCCAGCAAAACTACATGCTGGATTCTATCAACACGAAAACTCCTATAGGCATTCCTTAATTCACACCAAGCAACGAGCGTCCAGACCTTCCCCCAGTAAACCTGTCCAAGAGGCTGAATAACACGCGAAGTACACACGCCTTCTCCTGTTTCATAATCCATACGGATTTTCCGTTTAAGGGTAGCGGCTTCACGCAAGAGCTCGCTGCATGATGCTGTTTCGCTATGAGCAAAGAATGAGGGTACAGCTAAAGGAAAGGTCTCAAGCTGCGCTTTCAAATGATCTGGCAATACAGAGTGTATTTTTCGCGAGGCCGACTCTGAAGCGACAGAGAGGCATTTATCCGACCACGCTCGAACCATCTGCATGCCAAGTTCGAGGGCCAACATCTCTTCTTCAGTAAACATCAATGGAGGTAAATGGGAGCCTTTTCCAAGCAAATATCCAATCCCCGTCTCTCCTTCTATAGGCACTCCAGACGTTTGCAGGGACTAGATATTTCGGTAAATCGTACGTTCGCTGACACTTAACTCTTCAGCTAAGTTTTTCGCCGTCACTGCGTAACGCTTACTACGCAGCAAGGTCAACAACTCAAAAAAACGCTCCGATTTACTCATTATTCATTCCCGTTAAGCGGATTGTGCGCAATCACTCATAACATTCATTTTGAGGGTTTCATGGGACATCACAACTGATTCTTCCTCTATATGTGAAATCATGTTCCTCGCAGATTCATGATTCATAAAGTCATCATAAGCTGCTTTTGCATTTTCCATCGAGTCCCAGTAAGTAATATCCGTCCACGTTTGTGAACTTTCATCAACGCTTAGCGAGCGGTAAAGGAATCCGGCGCTTTGCGTGACAAAAGACACGGTTGCTTCTGAATCAGCCAGAAATTTAGCCTCATTGGCGCCCTCTTTCAGTTTGAATCTAACGGTTTCAACAATATTTTCCATGATGTTCTCTCCTTTTGTGTGGGGTTGAGAGAAGGTTACTGACACCTACTGACAGAACCTGTCAGTAGTGTTTATCCCCACTGGGCTCCACGTTATAATCGCCAGTCTCAACACGTTAAATAATCAGAACTATCAATGTCGTTAAGCCTAGAACTAGAAAATTTACTTCAACCTGTCCGTGGATTTTTGCATTGCGAAACGCCGCAAGCTTGGATCGATGAAGCCATCAAACCAGAAAATGAAACTATCCTTTTGCGTGACCACGCCAACTGTGAGTTAAAAGCCAGCCAGACGGCATTGTGGCTGATTCGCAAGTACGCAATCGATGCCACCAGCAGCGGTTTATTACTTGAGTGGGCAAAGCCGTACGAGGATTTCGTCTACCGAGGCGTACGCGAGGGTATTTTCCATGCGAAAAAAAACGGTTTAAGCGCAACGTTAAAACCGAAAGAAGGCTTTGAGCATAGTCAGGACTTGATCGACAAAATGGTTCGACTGATTAAGGAAGAGTTCCACCATTTCGAGCAAGTTATCGAAATCATGGATGCGAGAAAGATGCCTTATTCTCCACTCCATGCTGGACGTTATGCACGTGGTTTGATGTCAATTGTTCGCACTCACGAGCCAGCTACGCTCATCGATAAACTTATCATCGGTGCATATATCGAAGCACGCTCGTGTGAACGTTTCGCTAAAATCGCACCGCATCTCGATGAAGAGTTACGCAAGTTCTATATCTCTTTGCTTCGTTCTGAAGCGCGCCACTATCAAGATTACTTAAAATTGGCGGAAGCGATTGCAGGCAGCAACATCAGTGATCGCGTTAAAGTGATTGGTGAAAAAGAAGCAGAGCTGATTTTAACGCCTGACGACACGTTTCGTTTCCACAGCGGTGTGCCTTCAATCGCCGCCTAATGACAAACTTACCTCGGTTTTCTTAACCCTGTGCCTTGCACCCTTCGTGGAGTTTGTGTAAACAAGGTTTTGTGGATTTAACAAGGAACAATCAGCATGTTCAAAAAGTTGAAAGCGTCACTCGGTATTGGCGCAACGACCGTAGACACCATTGTCGCCAACGCGTCACTCTATCAAGGGGAAACGTTAAAAGGCACGGTTCACATCAAAGGTGGTGATGTAGAACAGCAAGTAGATGCCATTGCCCTAAAACTTTGTACCGAAGTAAAA
This sequence comes from Enterovibrio nigricans DSM 22720, assembly GCF_900167155.1. Lineage (GTDB taxonomy): Bacteria > Pseudomonadota > Gammaproteobacteria > Enterobacterales > Vibrionaceae > Enterovibrio > Enterovibrio nigricans. The sequence continues at coordinate 23,968 of NZ_FUXU01000051.1, forward strand.
GTGGAATCTGACTCTGGTGTCAGCTACCAGCCGTTTGTGCTGGGGCATATTCACGCCAATGACCCATTGGTAGTGCAACCCGGCGAAACGAAAGAAGTGCCGTTTGAATTGAAACTACATGATGAAGCCCCTATCACCGCCATCAATGCCAAACTAAACCAAAGCCACGTATGGCTAGAGACATCTCTGGACATTGATTTTGCATTAGATCCAAAAGACCGAGACTACATCGAAATTCGTCCATTACCCGTCGTGCAGCGCATCATTGATACCATTGAGCGAGAAGGTTTCTCCATGGTGAAAGCCGATGTAGAAAAAGGCCAACTTCGTGGTAATGGCTTTATGTCGCGCTCTGGGTGCTACCAAGAACTTGAATTTAGAAACAGTGCCATGTTTAACCGAAAAGAGATCGAGCTCTCGTTTATCCTTGATGGTGGCGTGATCCATTGTCTTGCAGAAATCGATCGTTCATTTGGTCGAGGTGATACATATCGCTCATTCACTGTTTCTCGCGACGCATCCGACGGAGAGGTTCAACAAGCCCTCCGTGCCGTGCTTAGTGCTTAGCTTAGGCTCACAACGAAACATCATAGAAGCCTGCTACAGCAGGCTTTTTTATACTCATCCCAGATGCATATGATACCGAGAACATCAGAGCCAACGCCGCGTCGTACGCATGTAGTCAATGAATGCCTGACCAAATATCTTTGTTAGTGCCGACTCTTCAGGTTGGATTTGGAATTTCGTCATATACAAAACAAATAACAGCACGGAAGCAATGGCGTAAGCACTGTCAAAGAAAACCCCACAGCCCACTAGAAACAGTGCCATTCCCAGATACATTGGGTTTCGAGTAAATCGATAAATGCCACTTTGCACCAGACTGGAACTCGATTCTGGCTTGATTGGATTTACCGTCGTTTTCTGGGCTTTAAACGCTAATACACCCGCAAGACATATGCCTGCCGACACGAATGTTAGAAAAGAAAACACAGCCAATCTTGGGGCGTGGTCAATACCCAAAATTCCGGCACGTGCCGAAAGCCACCACATCCACGCAATAAATAGAAAAACCAGTGCCACTGGCGGGACTTTCAACTCAAGAAACTTCATATTCTTTCTCCTGGCGCTCGAATTAATCTTGTTACCGCAAAGTTTAAATAAGCGCGTACTTTTCAAGACGAAGATGATTAAACTCGCTATCTACCCAAGTGCACAACCTGACATTGGCAATGACCCTAATTATCGAGAAGTGAGTCTAAAAGGCATTGCCGAGTAACCGCGAATTGATTAACAAGGCCACATGAAGACCCGCAGCATACAAACAATGTTTACTACCATTGTTTGTCACCACAAAGGGCGTAAAATTCTAACCAACGCCGCTCTTTTAGATGGACATAATAAGATGAAAAAGACGCTTCTTGCCCTGTTGCTTACTGCCAACGCAATGACACCCGCTTCTGCTTGTACAGGTATCTCACTTTCCACTGTTTCTGACCAACATGTACACGCGCGTACCATCGAGTGGGGTGAAAATGATCTCAACAGTAAATTGATTGTTTCGCCTCGTGATCACACCTTCACATCCACCATGCCTGACCAACAGAAAGGACTGACGTGGAAAAGTAAGTACGGGTTTGTAGGAATTTCAGTGAGTGTCGATACCTTCATTGGTGAAGGCGTCAATGAAGAGGGGTTAACAGCTGGTCTTTTCTACTTCAAAGGCTATGGGTCACTACAAGCGTACAACCCGAAAGATCGTGCTAACAGCATTACGGATATGGATTTCGTTCGCTGGATGCTATCTCAATTCAAGACCGTCGATGAAGTGAAAACGGCGATGAATTCCATCGATATCGTACCTGTTTACATTGATGCCAACGGGCAGCCTTCCCCAACTGGGCACTGGCGAGTAACCGACAAAGCAGGCAACAACATTGTTATCGAAATCATGGATAACGGAAAGGTACACATTTACGACAATGAAGTGGGTGTGCTGACGAACTCGCCTACATTCCCTTGGCAAGTGACTAACCTGAATAACTACATCAACTTGCACCCCGGTTCTAGTGCACCGCAAAAATTTGGGGGCATTGAGGCCAAATCCTTTGGTATTGGGTCAGGATTCCTAGGCTTGCCCGGTGACATCACACCGCCGTCACGATTCGTACGCGCAGCGTTCTTTGTCAACACAGCTCCGGAATCGAAAACGTCTGAACAAGCCGTCTCTCAGGCGTTTCATATTCTGAATAATTTCGATATTCCTATCGGCACCGAATTCAGCGAAGCGTACCGTGAGCACATGCCAGATTTACCAAGCGCAACGCAATGGACGTCAGTCACAGACCAAGCCAAAGGCGTGTTCTATTACAAAACGATGAACGACAGCCAAATTAAAAAAGTGGATTTGAATAAAATTAACTTCGATAACAAAGAAGAACTCAAGCGACCGTTAGACAACGGCCGTTTCTCCGTCAAGGAAGTGAATATCTGACCTTGGAATTGAAGATAGTTAAAAGGCCGCTAAGCGGCCTTTTTATCTGTTTGATAAGCACTTATTGAGCAGCAAACTCTTTTTCGTACTTCTTCACCTTTTTCATCGCCATTTGACGTTTTAGTGATGACAGGTGGTCGATAAACAAGGTGCCATTCAGGTGATCGATTTCGTGCTGCATAACAATCGCCAGAAAGTCATCGCTCTCAATGGTGATAGGATTTCCGTTGCGGTCCTGTGCTGAAACCACAACCGAAGAAAAACGTTCCACATCCGCATAGTAATCAGGCACTGACAAGCAGCCTTCCTGCCCCATTACTTTTTCTTGTCCCTGCTCAACAACCGGATTAACCAACACAAGTGGCTGGTCACGCTCTTCTGAGATATCTATAACAACCACCGCTTCCAGGCGGCCGACCTGCATGGCAGCAAGGCCTACCCCGTTGCTTGTGGTGTACAAGGTCTCAAGAAGGTCGTCAACGAGAGGTTGCACGGCGTCAAAGTCCGTTACTTTTTCAGCGCGACGCTTAAGTTTTGGGTTTGAAGCGGTAAGAATATCTAAAACAGCCATGGGTCGTTCATACTAATAATCAGAAATTTTGGCCATTATATACTCAAGCACGAATAGTTGGCTCACTAACCTTGTGTCGACACCAACAAACGGATCCCAAAGGCACCAAATAACCCCGCCGTTGCCCTAGAAAGCCAAGTTTTGAATTGTTTACTAAGCTTGACCTTCTTGCTGATCGATGACGATGCCCAAGCAATAATATGGCACCAAATCATGCCATTGAAATTGAAAATCAAGCCCAGGACGAAAAAGGCAAGTGCCTTATTATCACTTTCTGGGGAAATAAATTGGGGAACAAATGCGAGGAAGAAAATTGCTATTTTAGGGTTAAATACGTTGGTGATAAGGCCTTGATAATAGATTTTACGCAAAGGAACAGGCTTTAACGGTTTGTTGTCAGAAGCTTCATTGCTTTGACTGGCGCGAATCATACTAAACGCCATATACATTAAGTATAAACCACCAATCACTTTAACTACCGTAAACGCCGTTGCTGACGTTGCCAACACCGCAGAAAACCCTAACGCTGCGGCAGCAATATGAACGAGCGTTCCAGAACCGATCCCAAACGCAGCCGCAGAGCCCGCTTTGAATCCTTGTGTTGCAGCACGGCCCGCAATCAAGAGTGAATCGGGGCCAGGAACTAAATTAAGCAAAATGCCTGACAGGACAAATAACCACAAATTTTCTATTCCAAACAATTGTCTATTCCTTTCGACGTGATGACCGCATGGTAAAAATGCTTGGACAGTGAGTATATCGAATTCTCCGCATCGATGCGATTTCCCCCATAGAGACCTCAAAAATTCATCTTAGCAAACACACTAGACGACTGGTCTAATTTGATTTATGGTATCCGCATGAATACTGAAACTCAATCCACACGCCAACTCATATTGGACGTTGGTTACCAATTGATTGTTGAGAAAGGCTTCTCTAACGTCGGCCTTTCTCAACTGCTTAGTCGCGCGGGTGTGCCTAAAGGCTCCTTCTACCACTATTTCAAATCCAAAGAACAATTTGGTGAAGCACTGATTGCAGACTATTTCTCGCAATATGCAGCGCGACTCGACACTTTGTTCTGCGATCCCTCTTTGTCTGGTTTCGACAAACTCATGACTTACTGGCACAAATGGATAGAAGTCAATGACGGTCTTTGCGGCAGCCAACGCTGCCTAGTTGTCAAACTCAGTGCTGAGGTCTCTGACCTTTCTGATGCAATGCGGCAGTCCTTGCTCGCCGGTGCAAATCAAGTGATCAGCATGCTAGAAACTAGCATCCGACAAGGTATTGACGATGGCTCTATACAAATCTCCGACGCCAAATCAACAGCGAATCAGCTTTATCATATGTGGATTGGTGCAAGCTTAATGAGCAAGCTCAATCAAAGCACACAGCCCATGAAGCAGGCTTTGGATACCACTGAAAGACTGCTCAAAGGTCATCATCCGTTTTAATCAATGTCGGCACAACACCGCCGGCCGAAACCGCCATATTGTTTTGGCGGATTTTTTTACGCAATGACTAGACGACTGGTCTAGTGGTGCTAAAACCAAAAGGAATAATACAATGTCAGCTCTTATTGAAAACACGAGAATTGTCCTAGCCTCCCGCCCTGTTGGCGCGCCTGTTACCGATAACTTCCGAGTAGAGACTCAATCCGTCCCTACCCTTAAAGAAGGCGAAGTGTTACTCCGAACGATTTACCTCTCTTTAGACCCATACATGCGTGGCCGTATGAACGACGCTAAGTCTTACGCTGATCCGGTTGAGCTTGACGATGTCATGGTTGGTGCTACCGTCTGTCAGGTTGAAGACTCGTTGAATGCTGACCTGGAAATAGGCGAGTGGGTATTGGCATACACTGGCTGGCAATCTTTCGCAGTATCAAACGGAGAAGGCTTGCTGAAGCTGGGTAAACAGCCTAGCCATCCTTCATTTGCGCTTGGCATTATGGGAATGCCAGGTTTCACCGCGTACATGGGCTTACTGGATATTGGCCAGCCTAAAGAAGGAGATACGGTCGTCGTGGCGGCAGCAACTGGCCCAGTCGGAGCAACGGTTGGACAAATTGCCAAGCTCAAAGGTTGCAACGTAGTGGGCGTGGCTGGCGGTGAAGAAAAATGCCGCTATGCAGTTGAAACACTAGGCTTCGATATCTGTATTGACCACAAAGCGGATGACTTTGCAGAACAGCTTACCGCGGCCTGTAGCAAAGGTATCGACGTTTACTACGAGAATGTCGGTGGCAAGGTATTTGATGCCGTGATGCCACTACTGAATACGGGTGCGCGTGTGCCTGTCTGTGGCTTGATCTCACAATACAATGCAACAGAGCTACCTGCGGGCCCAGACCGCATGTCACTGCTGATGGCGACTTTGCTTATCAAACGCATTAAGATGCAAGGCTTCATCATTTTTGATGACTATGCACATCGCTATGACGAGTTTGCACAAGACATGTCTGCATGGTTAGCGAAAGGGCAAATTCAGTACAAAGAGCAAATCGTCGACGGACTGGCTAGTGCGCCTGAAGCGTTTATTGGCCTGCTTGAAGGCAAGAACTTCGGCAAGTTAGTCGTGAAAGTGGCAGAGCCTATCTGTGCTTAGTCGACTCTAATTTTTGAGATTATTGACGCAAAGCCCGTTTTTACATTCTAAAACGGGCTTTTTAGTCTCTTGCGCTGCGTAAAGGAATGGTAGGTTTATAGTTATTGCGAAGAACATTGAAGCTAAAAAGGACTTAACTTCATGACCCCACGTCAGCTGATTATTTCAATATTTACCCATGGTTTCGCGCTTATCATTGGATTTGCGGCAGGTATCTACGCCCTTCCCATTTTGATTGCGCCAGAAGGCCCATCGGTAGAGCTTATAGAGTCCACGGCGAGTAGCGCGACGTATACCGGCGAGTTCCGAAAAGATCTTAAAGACAGCGATACGTTTCACTGGGGCGAAGGGAGAGTCTCTATTGGCCCAAACACAATCTCACTGATGGGCGAGCTGGCTCCGGGCCCTGATTATAAGCTTTATCTCTCACCAGAGTTTATTGAGACCGAAACCGATTTCGAACGCGTCAAACCTCAAATGTTGCAAGTTGGCGACGTAAAAACCTTCGATAACTTTTTGGTAAACGTCCCTGTAGGAGTCGATCCCTCTCAGTTCAATACCGTCATTGTATGGTGCGAGTCGTTTGGGGAGTTTATTACTGCCGCACGATACCAATAGCAATCAACGCGACGGATAATTATCGCCTAGTCCTTACAAACATCCACCCATGCCATGGCCAGTGAATGGGTTTCTAGTTCTGGCAGGGTAAGCCTAATCGCTGAATTCTGAGCCCCTGCAGCGGGAATAACTTCCTCATGTTTTTTCAATGAGATATCTAAAAACACCTCAACAGGATTCGGCAAACCAAACGGACAAACTCCGCCAACAGCATGGCCTGTAACATCAAGCACCTCTTCTGCAGTTAGCATTTTCGCTTTCTTCTGAAAATGCTGTTTGTACTTCTTGTTGTCGATCTTGGAAGCACCTGACACCACAATAAGGATCGGCGTTTCATTGACCTTAAAAGACAGTGTTTTTGCAATTTGGTCAGGGTCTACCTTGTGCACTTCAGCAGCTTCATCAACCGTTGCCGTTGATTTTTCCATCACCAAAATACGATTTGCCATGCCCAGTGGCGAGAAGTAATCTGTTACAGCTTCCAGTGACATAACCATCCTCTGTCTTTGTCATTAAAACGTCCAAGCCTCCGCACCGATATGCGGAAAATCTTACCTTACGATGAATTGTTCAAAAATCCCACACATCAATGCTGTTGGCGAAGGCAATTTAATAAGAAACAGCTATTGATAGAATAGATACTAGCGATTTTCCAACGAGTGGCTGGATTCGTATGCTTACTCCACGTTCAGATAACATAGAGAAAGTATGCATGGAGAGTAAACGCGCATTGGTGGTAGAGGGCGGCGCAATGAGAGGCATTTTTGCCAGTGGCGTACTCGATGCCTTTTTGGACGTTAATTACAAACCGTTCGATTTTGCAGTAGGCGTGTCCGCTGGTGCATCAAACCTTCTGGGGTATCTCGCAGGGCAACCTAAGCGTAGCTATCAAGTTATCACTGAGCTGGCAACACATTCTGATTTCTTCAATCCTGCTCGTTTTGTTCGCGGTGGTAACTTGATTGATGTGCAATGGCTGTTTGATGAGTCACTGCGCCGCTTCCCACTTGATACCAACGCCATGTTTCGCTCCATTCCTCTTTTGGCTGCAGTCACTAACATCGACTCAGGAAACGCTGATTACTATTGGGTAAACGAGGACAATTTGCCTCATGTTCTTGAGGCAACAGCAGCACTACCCATTGCGTATCGCCCTACTCCGTGTTTTTCCGGCGGTTGCTACACCGATGGAGGCGTTGCTGACTCAATTCCTGTGATTGAAGCGTATCGACGAGGAGCCAGAGACATCACGGTTATTCTTTCTCACCCTGAAAGCTATGAAATGTCACCGATGAAGTTGCCGGGATTGATGGACCACTTACTGAAAAAACACCCTACTCTGGCTGAAGCCATGCGAGAACGAGCAGATCGCTATAATCAATCGCTGAATTTTATTAAACATCCACCCACAGATTGCACCATTCACGTAATCGCCCCACCCGAACAATTTAGCATTGGACGCTTTACGATGAAAAAAGCAAAACTAGATGAAGGTTACAAGATGGGCATTGATGCAGGAAGATCCTACTTGTTCAGTCAGTTTAAAGACACGTTGAAAGCACAGGTAATTGAACATCATGCATCGTTGTTTAATTCAGCAGTAATCCTCTGATGACTCGCCATATTGATTATTTGTAAACGAACGGTTGCATCTAATTTCTCAATGCTTTAGTTTAAAAACTCATCAACATTAAAGAGTTACTTATGCGTTTTCCATCTCTACCACTTTGGCTACTACTCCTTATGCCCCGCAGTCGGTAGAGATACATGTGCCCGGCTGTGAGTTAAACAGCCGGATATCGTTTTTCTCACAGCCTTGTTTTTACCCAGCTCAACGCACAAAACATTGAGCCAAACATCAAGGAAGTGAGTTATGAACGACGCCGCCGTCACTGATCATCCAACCTCTCAATATCGCCAAGGCATTATTTATGCGCTAATTGGCACAGCCCTGTTTTCCATGAAACCTGTACTCATTAAATTGGCGTATGCGCTTGGCGGCGATGCAACGTCAATCATGAGCTTACGTGCCGTATCCTCACTTCCTGTGTATCTGGCGATATTGCTCTGGCTATGCCGAGATCCCGGCGAAAGAAGCAAAGTGAAGCAATATGGTCTGCAGGCAGCGGCTGTCGGGATACTTGGGTATTACTTTGCCTCACTGCTGGATATCGTGGCGCTGGAATATATTTCAGCACAGCTTGAGCGATTGCTGATCTTTCTGTTCCCGTCATTTGTGGTGATGATTTCTTGGGTATTCCTGAAAGAGACGCCCAAGAAAGGCACCTTTACCTCTATTTTTCTTGGGTATGTGGGCGTCGCCATGATTGTAATGCACGACTTCCAATCCTTTGGTTCACAAGTCTGGCTAGGTAGTGCTCTCGCTGTCGCGTCTGCACTTGTCTTCGCGGTTTACCTTGTATTAAGTAAAAAAGTCATCGGGAAGATTGGTGCCCAGCTTTTTACCAGTATTGGAATGGGTAGCGCCGGAGTGGTCATCATGGCACAACACCATTGGCAGGACGCGCAGTTTTCCGCCATGCCATCTGAATTGGTTGTTCTTGGGATAGGTATTGGCATTTTTTGTACGGTTCTTCCGTCTTACTTTGTGGCTGCGTCCATGGCGAGACTGACTGCTTCAACCCTCAGCCTAACAAGCAATATCGGCCCTGCGGTCACAGCAGTGTTCGCGATTACTTTGTTGGATGAAGCATTCACGCTCTGGCATGCCATCGGAATGGCATTGGTTGTATATGCGGTTGTGAAAATCAACCGAAAGAAAGGCACCAATTAGTGGCCGATATATCTGAGGAGCTTTCCCATGATTATGCAGAAAAAAGACCGTTGGCAGTTTATTCAGCGAGCTATTTGGATGACCGCCATTACTATATCTTTCATTATTGCGCTTCAGCCCTATCGACTTTATCAATCGTATATTCCGCTTGATGATTGCGACACGTATTTGGGTCGCATTCATCAAGCGAACAAAGAGAAAAACACCATAGTGATTACTCAATTCGATAGGCTTTGTTGCTTAAATCGATGGAACTAAATCTAGAAGCTACGATCTGATCGGCTACACCCATCAATCGTCGTAGTCTCATG